>CAYWWK010000017.1:0-42663 GCA_964462135.1 uncultured Eggerthellaceae bacterium
GGCTTAGGGGAAAGACCCTGAATTGGGGCTTGACTTATGATAGCTGGTCTACGGATGTGGTTTCGGTTCCTTGCGGAACCTCATGCATTCATTGCGAGCTTATTCGGCATACGCCTCAACGCCCGTATCCTTCACAAGGGGAACCTATGGGTGTTGGGTTTTGTGCCGCCAAGGAGGCAACTCCGAAAAATCCGTACGGTAAGCAACCCACGCAATGACTCCTGAAACGCCGTAGGTGCCAGCTTGCTGGCACTCGTAGAGGTCCATCCCGTCTGGGTCGATCCGAGCGAAGCAGAGATCGACCCAAGGTGCTGCTAATGTCTAAGTAGGCAGTGAAATCCGGATTTTCATTCTCGAAACATGTCGCATATAACGATGTCAGAAGTTGAAAATGCGTCGCAAACAAGTAATATAATCATATAAATTATGTCGCATGAAGGCGGGAGCAAACGATGTCTCTGAAGCGAAGCGCGTACGAAAGCCTGCTCCAGTGGAAAGAGAACCCTGATAAGCGTGCTCTTTTGGTGACAGGCGCACGTCAAGTGGGAAAAACCTATCTCATTCGTGAATTCGGCCAGAATGCATACAAGAACTTTCTGGAAATCAACTTCATCGAGACCCCAAAAGCCAAGGACATCTTCGAAGGTGATCTCGATGTTCATACACTCATTGCAAACCTGACGGCCTTTACCGGCAAGGCGCTCAGTCCAAGAGAAACGCTTGTCTTCTTGGATGAGATACAGGAGTGTCCTCGTGCTCGCACTGCCATGAAGTTTCTTGTAGAAGATGGGCGGTTTGACTACGTAGAGTCAGGATCACTTCTGGGTGTTGCATACAAGGAGGTGCCTTCGTACCCGGTGGGATACGAGCAGCATCTTCATATGTACCCGCTCACGCTCAAAGAGTTCTTCTTGGCGGTTGGGCAGAATGAGGAAACGCTCAACTTGGTCGGGGAATGCGTGCGTACGCGGAAGGAAATCCCCAAAGCCATACACGAGCGGCTGTTGCGGGCTTTTTCGCTTTATATGGTGGTGGGTGGCATGCCTGCCCCTGTAGCGCTGCTCGAAGCCACATCTGACCTGTCGCAGGTGATGGAAATACAGCAGGCCATCATTGAGCTCTATCGACAAGACATCACCAAATACGGAGCCAACAAGCCCCACATCAAAATGATCTTCGATTCCATTCCTGGGGAACTCGACAAGAAGAACAAGCGATTCAAGCTGACTGATCTGGCAAAGAGTGCACGCATGGAGCGATACGCAAGTGATTTCATGTGGCTTGCTGATGCCGGGGTTGGTCTTCCTTGCTATAACGTGAAGGCACCGGAATTGCCCTTGTCGTTGAATGTCCAGCACAACCTCTTCAAGCTGTTCCTCTGCGATGTGGGTCTTTTATCAGCACAGGCTTCTGCAGATATACGGTTCGACCTTCTTCAGGGCAATCTCTCTGTGAACTGGGGCAGCATGCTTGAGAATGCTGTCGCTCAGGAACTTTTGGCTCACGGGTTCAACTTGCGGTACTTTGACAAATCAAAGTATGGGGAAATTGATTTCGTCATCGAGAAGGGGTCCGGGGTGCTTCCTATAGAGGCGAAGTCCGGAACTGATTACGCGCGGCATAAAGCGCTTGACAATGTCATGAGGGTGAAGGAATGGGGCATCGAAGAAGCCATCGTGTTCTGTCGTGGCAATGTGTACGAACAGGGAAGGATCCTCTATCTTCCTTGGTATGCGATGATGTTTCTCATGAAGGAACGAGGGCCTCAGAAAATCAATCTGACAGAATATCTCGAACAAGCGCAAGTATCGTAGGGAAAAGTCGATCCGAACTGTAGGGGTCGATCCGAGCGAAGCGGAGATCGACCCAATCGACCCGATCAACCTACCACCCAAAGACCTATCGGTGCACCTTCCAATATCCGGCCTTGTCAGACCCTATCCGCTCGATCATTCCATATTCCTTCAAGCGCTTGAAGGAACGACGAACGGTGCTTTCGCTGATGCCCAGCAGCGATGCGATCTTCGGTGCCGTGGCACGACCGTTGGTGGCCAATATCTTCAGGACATACTCATCGGTATTGGTGAGGTAGATCTCCTTCGCCGCTGCGATGGAGCGCTCTTTGAATTCCGGGAGCGTCTTCGCTTTGCCAGCGCCCTTCTTGCCCTTCCCCTTTGTCTTGGGCGCGGGGGCAGCGTCCTCCTCGGGTTCAGGGAAGAGTCGCTTCTCAATCTCTGCACGCTGCAACGCTTCGTTTCCGCGGTCGGTGTAAAGGTAGTACACACCTTCGTACTCCAGCGGCTCATTGGCGGCAGGAATGCTTATCTCAAGGCAAAGATCGGTGCCCTCCATGATGGGTTCGGTGGGGCAAGAGAATCCAAACGCCTTTTGAGTGAGCTGCGGAATGCTTTCGAAGGTCTTGTACATGCGTCGGACATTGCGCGCGCGACTGCTTTCGGCGCCTCCGACGATAAGGCTTCCACCGCCTGCATTGGCAATCCCGCAAACAAGAGCAAGATCTTCATGTTTCCACTGCGTACGGTGTATTTCCATGGTCTGCTCTGACATGGTAATCTCCTATCTTTACCATGTCATTAGTATAGCTTTTAGCTATCAATTTGTGAATTGGTGGCAATAGGGTAACGGTTCGATGTATTATTCCAACATCGGCATCAGTATGTCGAAGTGCGTGTATGTGCAAGTGGGTTTTGCACGTGGTTTCAAGGGGAAATCCAAGGGAAACGCGCACTGCTTTGCAAGAGGGAATCGAATGGGGAAGGAGGAGCAAATGAAGATGGCTGTTGCATTTGGTAACGCTGTCAAGATGCAGGGCACGCGCCTGCAGAATTTGCTCACGGGGGGGGGATCTTCAAAACTAGCCCCGCAATCCACTGGTCACCAACCCAGTTCTGATTCGCATCTCGCACATTCAATCGATGGACAACTGAATAGCGCATCAAGGGCAGCCGGCCTTCTTTTCGGCTGCCCTTCTTTCGTCATGCCCGCACATCCCTCTCAGGTGGTTGCGGGCGCTTCGTCTGTGGGATCGACTGCCCAATGCGGCGGCTTGTCTGTGTGGGGTTTGAGGTAAGGAGAAGGGCATGGGAATGTTAGAACGCCTCAGTGACGTCAAGGGGACGGTAGAAGGAAAGATCGTAGCCATTGTGCTTGCGGTCCTGTTGGTATTGCCGATGGCAAGCATCAGCGCTTTCGCTGGTGGTCATGAAGATGATCCCGCAACGGCACCTGATGACACCGTTGAGGTTACCGCAACTGCCGAAGATACGGTCATTCCCGATACCGGGGCTACACCGGTGGATGAAATCATTGGCGAAGACGAGGCCACGACCCCCAACGAAGAAGAGCCCGCTTCAACAGATGAGCCTGTTGGTGAAGATGAAGTTTCCGACGCAGTCGTTGCTCTTAATCTTGATGAGGGTGCCTTGGTCAAGCACGGCAACAAGACCTATACCGTCTACAGCGAGGAGATGGGTGTTTCTGCTACTGAGGATGTGAAGTTCACCGCAGAGGCAGAAGAGGGCTTCGCACTTGCTGAAGAAACACCAGTGATGCTGGTAGCCTTCGATGGCACCGAGACCGAACTGACTGCTGATGCAGACGGTGTCTATACCATCACCCCTGAGCAAGTTGCTCAGAATCTAGTCCTGCAGGTTCATACCGTTGCCATTGAAGTCCCTGCCATCGAAGAAAACACTGAAACGCCTGATCAAAGCCCCGTGGATGAGGCAGCCACCTTCAATGAGGAAAAGGCTGCGAAGACTGCTCCTGAATCCGCGAAAGCTGTTATAGAGGTGCCTTCCATCACATTCGAAGCCTGGTGCACGAGCAAGCGACTACTCGGTGATGTGACGCTTACCACGGACGTCGTCAACGCCGTGTATCCCGGGCTGCTTGAAAGTGGCGGATTGAGTCCGGCGGCGTTTGCAAAAGCTACAACCACGGCCAGTGATGGTGGCAACTATGCATATAGCCATGCGCAGGTATTCCCCACCAAGAAGACTGATTTCGGCAAGGATCCCAACAATCACGCTACCCCAACCAACCAGACGACCAATGATTATTGCAATATGTACAACACCGCGGATGCTATCAGCGCACTTCGCTTCAACACGGAGAACGGAAAGTGGGAGGTGTTGAAAGGCGGCAGCTGGTCTTCTATCAACGGGTCAACGATGCAGCTTGTTAGCTACTATCGCGCCAAGCAGTCCATTGCAGGCGACGAGAACGAGGCAGTCTACAGCAAGGACTGGGCTAGTTCGGTCGATCAGTACAAGGATGGAAACGTTGGTGTCGGGAGTGCTGCTTGCGTAATTTATCAGTACTACGACCAAAACGGAAACAGGATTCCCGCTAAGAAGCTGCTTACGTTCTTCTACAGCAACAGCAAGTCAAAGGATAACGTGACCGTTTCGCCGAAATTGGGCTTTGAGATCGACAAAATAAAGCTCATGCCGCTCAAGGACAGCCGCGACACATGTGTTAATCATTACAAAACAGGAAGCTGCCCTAAGCATTCTGGGCATTCTAATGACGCTAATGATAAGAATTTCAAAAACGCCCCCATTCTAAAATACACTCCCCCCGCTAAGTTTGACAAAGTAAACGGAAACGAGGTTCAGAATCCGTTCACGATTCCGTGGAAAGAAGGCAGATGGGGAGATGACGTTCACGCTTGCGTCGTTGCGGTGAAGCTGAAGGATGCAACTGCCGAGAACCGCCTGTCCGTCAAGTATCTCGACAAGGATGGCAATGCAATCGAAGGTATCGCTCCGGTTTCAGATCAGCCGGTCGTGTTGAAGGGTACCACTGAGAAACCAACGTGGTTCTCCTTCCTTGATCAGATCCAATCCTCTACCAAGGTCTCTGCTAAGCCTGGTTATGTTGGACAAGGGGGAGTGCTTGTTCCCAAAAACGCTGAGCAGGAAATGATACCTATAGATTTAGATATTCAGAAACAGGGCTATGCAGCAGAACACTTCAAGGCTGAGGTTACCGGCGATAGCAACAATGTACTCAAGCTCTATTTCCACAAGATCTATGACATCACGTATGAGTGGAATCTTCCTGACGGTGCAGTTCTGGGAGAGGATGTTGCAGCCCAGAAGCCAAGCAATGTCATCGGGGCGGCTGAAGGCACCGACTATACCATCAGCAATCTTGAACAGGGTTTGAGGGCGTATACCTATAGTACTAATGCTGATGGCACAAAGACCGTGACTGGTGTGTATCAGTTCTCTGGTTGGACCAAGAAGGATGACCCCACGACCGTTGTCTCTGGTGAAACCGGAAAGCTGGAACAGGACATCGCCCTCCAGGGCAAGTGGGAGCGTCTTACCTACTCAGCCACCATTACGGGTACAGGGAAGAAATATGACAGCGCACCTGCTGCGATCAGTGTTAACACCGAAGGCAAGGCCCTTGATGGGACTCCTGAATACGCCTATCGGACAGTGATCACGAACGAGGATGGCACGATCATCTATGGCGAACCAGTCTCCTTCGACCCATCCAAAGATGAAGGTCCCACCGATGCGGGCACCTATGTGGTGTCTGTCAAATGGGCAGCAACGGACAGCCAGCCCGAGGTAACAGCAGAAAGCAGCCCCTTCGTTATCAAGCCGCGGACGATCACCATCACCAGTGCTGGTGACGAAAAGCTCTACGATGGTCAGCCGCTCACCAAGAACGATCCGGATACAGACCTGACCATTGGCGCTGAAGGTGATGACGGCTTTGCCCCCAATGAGAGCTTCGCCTACAACATCACGGGTACCGTCACCAATCCTGGCGAAAGCGTTGACAACGTGTTTGAGGTCAAAGCCGGATCATTAAACACGAAGCTTGAGAATTATGCGATCACCAAGGTCTACGGTACGCTGATCGTGAACAGCCGTTCTGCCGATGACCTTAATCTTCTGGCAATCACGCTTACCCCGCGGTCACTCACAGTGCCCTATACCGGAACCGAGGTCAAGCTCAGCGGTATCGCTCAGATCAATGGCGAGCCAACCACCAACGATGAGTTCGTCATGAACGGCGTCACCTACAAGATTTCCAGCTATCGGTCTGGCATCGAGGGAACGAATGCTGGCACCTACAACAACAATATCAGCCCTGACGGACAATATGTGATCACCCAAGGCAGCACGGATGTCACCAGTCAGTTCAGCGTCAACGTTGCAAAAGCCGGTACGCTTACCATCACTCCACGGGAGATCACGCTGTCCTCTGAAAGCGGAACCAAGGTTTACAACGGGCAGCCGCTTATGAAGCCTGACGTGACAGTTGCTTCCGCCGAGCAGAATGTTCCGGAGGGCATCATTGCGGCTGACGAGCTGTTCAAGCAGGAATACAAGGCAGAAGCAACGGGTTCCATCACCAATGTCTACGACGAGGACAATGGCAAAGTTGGCAATAACGTCATCGTGAAGACCACGTTGACAAGCGACACCACCCTTGAGTTCTTGGCCAAGAACTACAAGATCGTCGATGAACAGCCCGGTACTCTGACGGTTACGCCGCGCAACATCGCTCCGACCGAGAACCAGGATGGCGTTGATCCCACCGATCCTGACTCTGGCTACCACCAGATGACCGTGGGCGATCTGGATCCCAAGCCATACAAGAAGGAGTCCTACGAGCCTGAGCAGAATCCTGTGGTCATGAATGGCATAGATGTGCTGAAGAAGGCCGCTGACGGTGTTGATCATCCGGACTACACACAGACTTCAACCTCGGCAATCGATGCAGGTGATGTGACTGTAACCATCACGGGCGAGGGCAATTACACCGGTACAGTCAAGGTTCCTTACGAGATCACACCCAAGGCTGTTGTGATCACAGTCAAGAATGCATGGAAGAAATACGGAACTCCTGACAGCGCGGTCAAGTTCGATGGCACCGTGGATGGCGTCATCACCGGTGATGTACTCGGTGACATTACGTACTATCGCGATCGTACGGGTTTGCAAGGGGATGACATCAGCGATCCTGTTGGTGAATATGGTGAAGTGCTCAAGGCCAGTGTGAGCAACCTTAACACGAACTATACTTGGACGTTTACACCAGGCGAATTCAACATCACTCAGCTTGAGGCTCCAACCATCAATGTCAACAATGTGACGAAGATCTATGACGGACAGGCTTCATCCATCGAGGCAACGCTTGCTGGCGAGGATGCCAATAACTGGAAGCTCGAGTATTCAGTTGATGGCGGACAAACTTGGACCGAGGAGAATCCTGCCTACACGGATGTGAAGGTGAGCGAAGACGGTACACGGGCCTATGACGTTGAGGTTCGCGCGGTTCCCAAGGGCGACGCATCCAACTATGCCAATCCACCTGCAATCAACAGCGGTACTGTCACTATTGATCCTGCAGAAGTGACCATCCAGGTAGACAGCGCAACCAAGGTTGCCGGAACCGATGATCCTGAGTTCACGGGCACGGTCGAAGGGGAGATCAACGGCCATCCCATCACTGGTCTGCACTTCTTCCGCAATGGCAATGATGAGGGAGTCGGAACCTATGCTGGAGTTCTTGAGGCGGCATTCGATGAGAATCCAAACTATGCAGTGAAGGTTGAGATGGGTGACTTCACCATCACGCCCATGGCTGTGCCGCCCACTGTTCCAACTGGTCCTGTTCCTCCGGCACCTGGTCCCATTGATGCCATCATCACTTTCTTGGAGACTCCCGTCCTTGGTGGGCCTGGCGTCACGGCTGCTATTGGTGATGAGCCCACACCGTTGGGTGAAGGCGCTCCCGTTCAGGAGGAAATCCAGGATGACGGCACTCCGTTGAGCACGTTCGATCATCCCTTCTGCTGGGTGCACTACTACATCATCCTGGGCATCATCATCACAGCTATCTATGGTGGTGGCGTGATCGTCCGGCGGTTGGGATACAACCACAAGATCAAGAAATACGAGGACGACGTGACAGGCAAGGAAAAGAAGAGAGGTCTTGCGACTGATCCCACACCCGAACCAGTGAAGCCGGTCATCTAGGAAGCGGGTTTTTCATATCAGGTGGGGTCTGGTTGAGATCAGCCTCACGAGGCAGGGTCGGGAATGAGGATTCCCGACCCTGTTTGTTTTTCAGGAGATTTTCGCAGGAGCGGATTCTCAATCCGCCCTCTACACCCTCTTGCATCAGCACTTTCTACGTGATACTATCAAAAGATAATATCATCTACTAAAATACTATCAAAAGATACCATTATGAGGAGTTCGAATGATGCAAGATCTGACGTCCCAGGAAATCAAAGACATCAGGGCAAAGTATGGCCTGTCGCAGAAATCATTCGCGCGAATCCTGGGGCTGGGAGAGGCAAGCGTGGCTCGCTACGAAGCTGGTCAGACACCCAGCAAGGCAAACGCCAATCTCATTCGCGCTGCAAAGATCCCGCGCTTCATGCTTGACTGCTTGAAGCGAGATAGTGATGCCTTGGCACCGAAAGAACGTGACAAGGTGTCGAAGATCGTTTATGCCGAAGTCTATTTCGGGGAAGGGGAAGACGATATGGATATGACGCAGATGTACGAGATCACATTGTCCCAGGAGATACTGAACGAGAGAGCAGCAGAGATCATGGCAGAGCTTTTTCGCCTTGAGGCGTTGGCGCGGGAGAAGGGCGACACGGCTCAGGAGATGATCTTTGCTGACATGGCTGATCAGATTGCATTGCTGAAGCCGACTATTGCCACCAGTCAGAATGCGAATCCGCAAAGGTTGTCGGAAATCAAGGGAGAACTTGATGCCTATACCGGGATTATCACGAATTGCTTGAGGAAGGTGGCATAGGTTATGGGGGATAACCTTGCCGACTATACAGACAGGGAGTTCGAATCCGTTCTGCGGCGTTTGACAAAACGCATAATCCTGCCTTCTTGGATGATGCCAGAAAAAGAGCCGAATGCGATTTTGCTCGGCGGGCAAAGCGGCGCAGGTAAAACAACGCTTCACGACATATTCAGAGAGCGGTTTGCTGAAAACGTAATCGTGATCAATGGTGATGAATACCGTTCCCTTCATCCCCGGTTTCGCCAACTGCAGGAGACGTATGGTGATCAGTCGGTCGACTATACGGCAGCCTGGTCGGGGCAGATGACCGAGGCGCTGATCGGCACTCTTTCGAGGATTGGGTACAACCTGATCATCGAGGGTACGTTGCGCACGGCAGAGGTACCGCTTTCCACTGCCGATCAGTTGCGCCAGCGTGGTTATGCAGTATCACTGGCCTTGATGGCGGTGAAGCCGGAAATCTCGCTCATCAGCTGCCAGATCCGCTACCAGCAGATGCGTTTGGCAGGCACTACGCCTCGAGCGACTGATCCGAAGCATCATATGAAGATAGTCGACCAGATAGTGGCGAACTTGGCCGCGCTGGAGGATTCCGGGAAGTTCGACAGCATACAACTGTTCACTCGCAGTGAAGAATGCCTGTTTCCGCGGAAAGACAATAATCGCCGGGCAAGCGAAGTCCTTGAGCAAGCGCTCTTCGGTCCTTGGACCGAAGAGGAAACAGAGCACTTCCGAGCGCTCCAGACAAAGTTGGGTTTCCTGCAATCGGATGAGACGTTCCGTGCATCGTAGCGTAGGTCGTCCGCGCAGCGGCGACCTGCTCCGCCCGGAGCAGGATTTACGGCGTGCATCGTAGCGTAGGTCGTCCGCGCAGCGGCGACCTGCCCCACCCGGAATCCCCCCCCTCCGACGCAAGGCAAGCCGCATGCTTCGCATGACGACTTCCGCTACACGTTGCTATAAACAATCTGGGTCAAAATCTTTCGTCTTTTTATCACGGGGACGCATTCCGAATCTGCCCAATGATGCAACTCAGAGTGACTTTCGTGCCAGCAAAATTGCGTATCAAACGAAGCCCAATGAAGCCATATTTTGGCGAAAACCATCTTTCCGGGCTCATTGATAGAGAATTCTCAGTCATTTTCCCAGTTGGGCAGGCAAAAACGCTCGAAAATGCTATATTTATATAGCAATGTATGACGTGGTTTACTCGCGATTCCTCGGTGATGATTTCCAAGTGCGTTCGGCTATCATTTGAATATCATTTTCGAAAACGTGGTCTCCGCTTGAACGAAGGCAGATTTTTCTTTCGTTGAGGCTCCCAACTCTAAAAAGGTGACAGGGTAAAGAATGCCCAATAACAGGCGATTCCTTCTTTCCCTGTCATCGAATCATACTCTCAGGCCGAAAGGCCATTCCAAGGCATCCAAAAGCAAGGAAATAGCCATTCAGCTCCGTCGCATGCCTGCTTCTCGAGTCATCCCATCCGAGATTGGTGTCTATAATCCGCGCCAACGCAAGAGCGAGGTGGGGTTCTTCGCATTCTTGCCTGCAAGGGGATGGCCAATGCGGCTCAAAGGAGAAGAGGATCATGGGGATGCTCAATCGTCTGCATGCTGTTTGGGGAACACTGAAGGGAAAGGCGCTTGTCGTTGCAATGTGCTCCCTCATGGTGTTGCCATTGATCACCGTGGATGCCTTTGCCGTTGCTGATGAGGGAGTGGAGGACCAATCTGCATCCTTGACGATGATCACGGATGAAGGAGCCTCAACGTCGACTGCGAATCCTTCGGAGGAACCGATTGCTGACGATGAGGTTCCCCTGAGTGCATTCGATCCTCTTTCCTGCTGGGTCCACTACTACATCATCTTCGGGATCATCCTCACCATCCTCTATGGCGGTGATGTCATCAGGCGCCGATTGCAATACAGCCGAAAGATCACCGACTACGAGCAAAACGTTTCTGGGATGAGCAAAGGCAGGAACTTCCTGCACGAACCAGTCCGCCAATCCGAAAAGACCAGTCCTTCGGCATGAAGGCTTCGTAGAGAGAATCGGCTTGTGATAACGGTCAGCGGGAGCGCATATGATGAGGGCAGCCGGCTTCGCCTCTGCAGGATAGGAACTGCGGAGTAGAGGCATGTTGTCGGTAAAGCGGCTTGCCTACATAATCTTGATCGTTGCCGCCTTGGGCTGCATCATTGTGGCATACAGCATCAACGAAGGTCGCTCGATCAGTGCGAATGCTGGTGCCTCTTCAGCATCTCAGGAAGAGTTCCTTGCGGTACATGCGGTGGAAGATGGCGAAAAGCCGCGCGTTCTTGTCTTGGGGAATTCAAATGACGAACGCTATGGTGCCATCTATCGCAATGTGCTCGGTTTCTGTCAGGGGCTGCATCTTGCCGTAGCGGGTGAGGAGCATTGGGATGAGGAAGCAGCCCGGAATCAAGACTTGGTCATCTTCTGCGATGTGGCCATCGATTCGTATCTTTCCCTTTCGGATTTGGAACGATTCATTGCCGAAGGGGGAAAGGTGATTCTGGCGGCGGGTCTGCCAGAGGGTGAGGTGGATCCTACCTTGGGGCTGCTGTTTGGCCTTCAGCAACAGGCATCTCATCAGGACAGTCACAACCTTGTCTTCGAAAAGCCCCTGCTGCCCCTTCAGCCAGATGAGGCTTACTACGCCGGGGCCAGCAACTCCTCCTTGATCAAGGTCAGCGTCGATACGTCTGTCTATCTCCGGGATGCCGACAGCGGATTGCCCCTTCTCCACACGTACGCGTGGGAGCAGGGCGTCAGCTGCCTGATCAATGGCACCTTCCTTGTGGACACTGTCTGCATGGGGTTGCTGACGGGGGCCATGGGAGCGATATTGCCGGATTTCATCTATCCGGTCCTTGGCGTGAAGGCGGTGTTCCTCGACAACTTCCCTACAGCTACGGCGGCTGACGACGAGCCAAGCCGGCAGGTCTACGGCTATTCTGCGAAAGGGTTCATCCAGGACGAGGTCTGGCCGCTGTTCCAAGGTCTTTCTCTGCGTACGGAGAGCCCCTACACCTCCAGCGTATTGGTGGAGGCATCCTCTGAAGGTGACTTCAAGCAGACAGATGGAGAACTGTTGGCAAGCATCGGGAAGTCCGTGCTGCGATTCGACGGGGAACTGGTCTATGGCTCTGATTGCACCCGGCAGCGCGTCGTCTTCGATGAGGCTCTACTGACCCAGTTTACCGAGGCTTTCCCTGATTATCCCGTTCGGGGCCTTGTCTTGGAGACAGACCGCCTCTTCTCTGCCATGCTGGACGTACCTGGTGCGGACATTCAGGCAGTCCGGGGAATGCTTGAATCGCCTGACTCTGACCTCTCCTTCTCTTGGGGGGATGACAGGTTCGTGTTCCCAGCCGCCACCGCGGGCATCGGCATGGAAACGGGCAGTCTTTTCGAACTCAGTTCCGTCTTGGGTGCCTATGGCATGGTGTCTCACGTATTCGACCTGTCCATGCCGGGTATCTGGGGTGACGACATCTCAGCTTGGGACGTCAACAACGAACAGGTCGGGCTCTTCGAATCGGAGATCCTTTCCAAGGCCACATGGCTGGAAGGGAAGACCCTGACCCAGACGGGCGACGCCGTGAAAAGCTATACGAGCTTGGACTATGGCTGGACGAAGAAGGGTGATCGCCTGGAGTTGGAATGCAGCGGGGCCGTGAAGGGCCAGCCGTTCCTCTATCACAGCGACAGTCGCATCACCAGTGCCCAAGGGCTGGATTTCCAAGATGTGGGCAACGGCTATTACCTGTTGCGCATTCAGGAAAACCAAGCTGCCATCACCTTGGAAGAGGGGCGGTGACATGCGCGTCTGCATCATCTGTGAAGGAAGCTACCCCTACGTTCCCGGCGGTGTGTCAAGTTGGGTGCAGATGCTGTGCACCCAGTTCAGCGACATCGAGTTCGTGATCTGGGCCATCGCCACCACGCGTGAGGAGATGCCGCATCCCGTCTATGCCATCCCGGAAAACGTCGTGGAGATGCGTACGGTGTATCTGGGCGATGCGGTGTTCGAGAAGAAGGGCCAGAAGGTGCATCTGACACGCAAGGAGAAGGATGCACTGAGGGAATTGATGGACGGCTCTTCCGACGTCATCAACTGGGAAGGCGTCTTGGAGTTGACGAAGCATCACCATGATCACATGAGCGACCTTCTGATGAGTACATCCTTCTTCGACGTGTGCAAAGAGGAATACCGTCGCCAGGATTCCAAGAAGGTGTTCCTTCAGTTCCTGTGGAACATGCGAGGCATCTACTTTCCCCTAATGTACCTCCTGTCCCAGCCCATTCCGAAGGCAGACATCTACCATGCCGTTTCCGCAGGCTACGCTGGCATCTTGGGCAGTTGCGCCTCTTACACCATGCGTGCTCCCTTCCTGTTGTCAGAACACGGGATCTACACCCGCGAACGCGAGGAGGACATCATTCGTTCGAATTGGGTGGAAGGCGAGTTCAAGGGGCTGTGGATCGACTTCTTCAAGAAGCTTTCCTACATCGCCTACCAGCAGGCCAGCATCGTTACCACGCTGTTCGAGACCAACCGCTCTCTGCAGGTTGAGTTGAAATGCCCACCCGAGAAGATAGTCATCATTCCGAACGGCGTGAACGCGCATGATTTCGACCAGTGCCGCACGCTGGAAAGCGCGCCGCCCTTCACCTTGGGCACCGTGTTGCGGGTAGTGCCCATCAAGGATGTGAAGACCATGCTGCTGGCCTTCGACATCGTGCGGAAGGAAATGCCCGATGTCCAGCTCAAGGTCATGGGGAACGTGGAAGAAGACCCCGTGTATTACCAGGAATGCCTTGATCTGCTGGCCGAATTGGGCACGGAAGGCGTTCAGTTCCTTGGACAGGTTGATATCAGGGAACACCTGCCTGAGGTGGATCTGCTCCTGCTTTCCAGCATCAGCGAGGGGCAGCCGCTGGCCATCTTGGAAGGCATGGCAGCTGGCATTCCCTTCGTGACCACGAACGTGGGTGACTGCAAGGCGTTGCTGGAGGGCGAACGCGAGAACGACGATTTCGGTCCTGCGGGCGTGGTCGTGCCCATTATGGACAGCGAGGCCATGGCGCAGGCCATTCTGCGTCTCCTTCGAAACCCCAGTCAACTGGCGGCCATGGGTCATGCAGGACGATCCCGCGTGGAGGCGTTCTACAGCCGTGAGGAGATGCTGTCCGCGTTCCGTGGCATCTATGACTATCTGAGAGAAGGGTCCCATGGCTGGCATCGGGTTTGAGCTCAAGAAGATCTACGGGCGGAAGACCCTGGCGTCCAACGTCTGGGGGACCATTTATGCCACCATGACCACCATCGGCCCGGCGGTGCTTTCTGCGGTGCTGCTTCTGTTGCTGAAGGTGCTGCTTGATCAGGCCGGGCTCACCGTGTTGGAAAGCCGGTTCTTCAGTTCAGCTGCCACCTATGCCTTCTTGCTGGCCATGTTGGTAGCCGTCGTGTTCTCAGCTCCGGTGTCGCGCTACATCTCTGACTGCATCTTCTTGGAGAAGGAAGAGGACATCTGCCCGTCGGCCTTTGGCCTGCTGGCCATCACCAGCGCTCTGTCGGGCCTCATGATGCTGGCGCTCTGCTTTGGGGTTCATCTGACTACGCCCGATGTGTCCCTAGGTTTTCTGGTGTGCTACTACTTCCTGGGGGTTCTGGTGACGGACGCCTTCAGCATGATGACCTATGCGTCGGCCCTGAAGCACTACAAGACCCTCACCCTCAGCTTCTTCTTGGGTTTCATGCTGGCCTTGGCCTCGTTCTTCCTGTGCGTATACGGGTTGGGCGTGGACAAGGTGACCTCGGGTTGCGTGGCCTTGGTGTGCTGCTACTTCGTGGTCGTGATCTCCTTGGTGTTCGAATGCGTCAAGGCTTTCGGCACGCCACACGGCAATGCCTTCGCGTTCCTTTCGTACCTCCCGAAATATCCGAAGCTGACCATTGCTGGCATTGCCTACACCTTCGGCCTGTACTCCACCACCATCATCTACTGGTTCCTGTCGGGCATGGCCGAACAGGTCAGCATTTTCCACACCACGCCAGCCTATGACATCGCCCTGTTCATGGCGGTGGTGGTCACCATGCCGTCGTTGGTCATCTTCGTGGTGAAGGTGGAGACGTCGTTCTATGAGAAGTACACCCTGTACGTTTCAGCGCTGAACAATGGCACCAGCGAATTGATTGACAAGGAACGCGGCGTCATGGCACGGGTGCTGCGTCATCAGCTGTTCTTCGTCTATGAGATCCAACTCATCATCACGGTGATTTCCATCTGCTTGATCGCCGTGTTCTTCCCTTACTTGGGTGTCAGCGTGCAGATGCTGCAGTTCTTCGTGATGCTGAGCCTGGGGGTCTACGCGGCATTCTGCATGTACTTCACCATCGTCGTCTTCTACTACTTCTCCGACTATGCCGGAGCCTGCATCAGCGCTGTGGTCTTCTTCGCAGTGACTGTCATTGGTGCGTTGATTGCGGCTCTGACCAATGCGTTCTATCCCGTGCCGCTCTTGGTGGGCGGCTTGGCGGGCTGGGTGGTTTCGTTCCTTCTGCTGCGTCGGCGCATGGAGAACCTGGACAGTTTTCTGATGTGCTGATGGGCGCGAATGTGGTGATGACGGATGGATACAGCGAAAGGTGAATCATGATCGCTCCAATCAAAACAATCCTGAGGACATTCATGTCGGCGGCACTGGGCTTGAATTTCCTGTCTTCGACCAGCTCGCTTTCCGATGCTGTTCCAGAGGTCATCGGGAAGGGGATCGAAGCCGCCCAAACGCCTGCCGTGTCAGGCAATCAATCGGATGAGGCGAATCGAGAGCCCTCTGGCGTTGAAGATGCCAGCGAAACGGGCGGCCAAGGGACGCAGGATGGCAGGGAAAGCGGATGCGATGGGCTGGAAGGCACATCGGGCAGCGAAGGAACCCTCGAATCAGACGAGGAGATGGAGGGCTCCGGTGGAGACGCGTTGGTGCAAAACCGCATGATGGTTGATGCTAACGATCAGATGGATGCTCAGGCAGATACCTGGCAGGCATGCGGCACCTGCGAATGGCAGATCGATGGAGGGGTGCTGCGCATTCGTCCGCAAAACGGTAGCGATGCGGGTGAGTTGGAATGTGGCAGTTCTGGGTCTTGGCCTTGGGCAGGTGATGCGGAAAGCATCACGTCAATCAGTTCAGAGGGGACGATCAAAGTCGCGACGCTGAAAGGGATTTTCGATGGCTGCAAGAAGCTGACAGATGTGTCGGGCGTCGCGGCGTGGGATACATCAGAGGTAACGGATATGAGCTTTGCATTCTACGAATGCCTTTCCCTCACCTCTTTGGATGGTCTTGAGAATTGGAACACTTCCCGGGTCGCGAATATGGATCGCGCATTTTCTGGCTGCCACAGACTTCTGTCGTTGGGCGCTCTTCGGGGTTGGCAAACCCTCTCGGTCACATCCATGGAGCAAACGTTTGCTGATTGCCTTTCCCTCACCTCTCTGGATGGTCTTGAGAATTGGAACACCTCCAATGTCACGAACATGACAATCATGTTCCATGGTTGCTGGAAGCTATCTTCGCTTGATGCACTGACTGAGTGGGATACGAGTAGTGTTGAAAACCTGCCTCAGATGTTTGCGTATTGCTCAAGCCTTGAGTCTGTTGATGGTCTGCAAGATTGGGATGTGAGCAAGGTGAAGAGCATGGCGAGGATGTTCGTAGACTGCAAGAAGCTTGAAGATATTACTCCGCTGGCGAATTGGGAAATGAACGAACGCGTCCTCACTTCTGAGATGTTCCTCTATTGCCCCCTCATCCAGATTGATTTCGGGCCTGGATGGAAGGTTGCTCCAGGTATGGAGGGCGATGGCCTGAGGGCGCCCGAAGGGAATTCTGGTCAGTCGTATTCTGATAAGTGGGTCAAGGTGGACGATCCGAGCAGTCCGAGAATGACCTTCGAAGAATTGACTGAAGGCTGGAATGACCATCCCGAATGGGTCGGGGCTTGGAAAAGACTTACCTCTGCAGAGTTGAATGCAGTCAATCCGGCGAATCCAGATGTCCAGCCTCCTGTACAGGGCGAAGCGCCATTTGCACCGGTCACACCTCCTGCGCAGGTCATGCAAATTCAAGAGACCGTGCCTCAGTTGACGGAGCTTTCCATTGAGGATATACAGGCATCCGCCATAAGCAATCAGCAGAGCGCGTTCATCGAAGAGCCTCGTGAATCCACCGGCGCTCAAGGGGGCATCCCTGAGATCGATTCCAATGAATTCGTGCATTGGGGCATCAATTCCGGGTTGATCATCACGGCGTTGTATGGAGCGGCAGCCATCGGGCGGCGTCGGTATGACACCAGCGATCTCAATCACTTCGAGGAAGAGGTGCTGGACAGGGCCAATCGGACGAAGAGTCCGCGTCACTGATTCGCAGACGCACCCAGCAGGAAGTCAACCGAGAAACGAAAGCCGAAGCGGAGAAGAGAGCGTTTATGAAAGTCGTATACATCGGAGCCAATGATGCCTTGGCGGGAACAGTGGTCGAGCGCTTGGCCCAAGAGGGCAACGACGTCTATTTCCTGTCGGAGGAGCCCCTTCCCCGTAAGATGAAGAAGGACGCCCTGTATCGCTTCTATCGCAAGCCTCGCAAGGGGCAGAACTTCGAGCAGCTTCTGGAGTCCTTGGCGCCTGACTGTGTGGTATTCGCCGGAAGCCATTACCTTGACGGCCGCACGAGGGGGCAATCGGACGCGGAGGTTACCCTGTTGGCCAAGTCGTTACGCGCCGTGGCTGGTCTTCCGCAGGTGCGGTTCATCCTGCTGTCCTCAACGGCGGTGTATGGAAACACTCAGGGCGCTGTGGATGAAGGAGCCCTCCTTGCCGCCTTCGACGAAACGGGGATGCGCTTCATCCGCGAGGAACGGCTGCTTGATCTGTACCGGGAGCGCTACGACATGGACACGGCGGTCATTCGCGTTTCGCAGGTCTACACGGATCGTCCGCAGGAAGGCGGAAGTGATCTGGCGAGCCAGGCCTTCACCGCCGTCATCCGTGGGGATCAACGCATGGTGGCCGATGTGTTCCAGCCGCTTCATGTTTCCGATCTGGCGGATGCTGTGAAGCGCGTGGTCGATGATGGGAAGCCGGGCGTATACAACGTCTGCGGCAGTGTCGAACTGTCGGCGCAGCGCCTGTACGATCTTGCCTGTCAGCAGCTTGATCTCTACGAGGATGATATTCAGTGGGAAGAACCGACTGTCATCACGCTGGCCGACAGCGGTCGCATTCGACGCGACTTGGGGTGGAATGACTTCCGTAATCTGGAGGATCAGCTGCAGAAAGGCGAGGTCTCCTTCGCCTACGCCCCCAAGGAGGGGAATGCGAAGAAGAAGCAGGGTATCCCGAAGGTCGTTCGCCAGGTGATCGAGAACCTCCTGATCTTCGCGGCATTCTTCGCCCTAGAGCTTCTGTGCGGACCTCATGAGCTTTTCTCCCAGATCAACTGGCTGATGATCTACGTCATCCTGATTGCCGTTTCTTACAATGTCTATCAAAGCGCCCTTGCTGCGGGGCTGGCCAGCATCGCTTATCTGGTCACGCAGAACCTGAACGTGGTAGAGCCCAATACGTTCTACTCCTACGCCGGCAGCGTTCTGGTCATCGTGGAGTTCGTGTTCTTGGGACTGGTGGTCAGCTACACCACCAACATGCTACGCGAGCATCTTCGCAGCAGTGAACTGGATTTGGACCTGCTTCAGGACGAGTACGATGACTTGAAGGCGGTCAACGATGAGAACGTGCTCATCAAGAACGAATACGAGCAGCGCCTCCTGACGTCCAAGACGGGCTTCCCGAAGCTCTACGAGATGACAAGTCGGCTGATGGTCCAGGAGCCTGATCGCATCCTGATGGAGACGATGCAGGTGGTCTCAGAATTGATTGGCACCAGCACCGTGGCTGTCTATCAGGGTGAGCTGGGCAATCCGTATCTGCGCTTGGTGGGTGCGCTGAGCGAGGATTCCGCCATGGAGGGCAAGACGTGGAACCTTTCCGACTGGCCGCATATCTACGATGCGGTGGAGAAGGGAGAACTGTACCAAGGCAAGTTCGGCAGCGGAGAGCCAGCCGTCGTGCTGCCCGTGGTTGGCCAAGATGCCTCCGTGGCCGTGATCCTCATCAAGCGGCTTCCTTTCGAATCGGAATCCCTGTACCACATCAACCTGCTGAAGACCCTTTCGCTGCTACTGCGCGATTCCATGGAGAAGGCACTGCAGTACGACGATCTGGCTCGGAAGGATCGCTACGTGAAGGATACGGACATCCTGAAGCCGAAGGCGTTTCTGGACAGGCTGCTCATTGCGGATGAGAAAGCGGAGAAGGGTTTGGCGGAATACTGTGTGGTTGAGCTTGTCCATTCAGGCTCCCAGAAGAAGGCAGCCCAGGTTGCGGGTGAGATGCTGCGAGTGACGGACTGCTTGGGAACCGACAAGGAAGGGAAGCTGTATGCGCTTTTGAGCAACACTGGTCCTGAGAATCTGGAACAGCTGCAGAAGCGTCTCTCGGCATCTGGGGTGGAGGCTCGCTTGATCCAAGAAGCGGCGATGGTTGACTGAATTCCAGGGATGAGAGCGAGGCGGTGATCATGGCAGCGATTGCGTTGGGATGCTTTCTGGTGGCGAACTTCGTCGTGGCGGTGGTATGTGCCATTGCGAAGGGAGTCAAGCAGGGCGGTATTGCTCTGGGATTGTTCTTGGTAGCGCTGCCGGGCCTTGGGCTTCTCATCTACTTCGTGCCCGTGCTCTTGCGGAGGTTCCAGAAGGGGGCTGGTGTCGATCGTGAGGCTGTTCTGACCCATGCCTTCGAGATCGAGCGTCAGCCTGAGCATCCTGATATGGAAGAGGCGCTGAACGTCGTACCTGTGGAGGATGCGATGGCCGTGAGCGGGAACGCTGAGAAGCGGGCTCTGTTGCTTGACCAGCTGAAGAGGGATCTGCAGGAGAACTACAAGGTGCTGCTGGTGGCAGGACAGGACGAGGATTCAGAGTCGGCTCATTACGTGGCGGCCGCGAAGATGGAGATATACCGCCTGCAACAGGCGCGATGGCTGGAGTGTCGCAGAGATCTGGAGGAGAACCCCGACGACCCGGAGTGTTTCCATCGGGCATGCGACGTGCTTGAGGAGATGTTGGAGAGCGGTGTGCTTTCAGAGCGGGAGGAAGGGGCCTACCGGAAGCGCCTGTGTGCCTTGATCGAGGAACGGATCGTGGCCGACGAGACCATGATCTCCCAGCACGAATACGAGGAATATCTGGACGCGTTGGTGGAGTTGGGTGAGTGCCGTCAAGCCGAACGCCTCTGGGCAAGCCATGCTGACCGCATGCGAAGTGAGAGATCCTATCAAACCATGCTGAGGATGTTCTATCAAGAAGGCAACTTGCAAAGGTTCGAGGAGGTTCTGGATGATCTGCGCCAGAACCGTCAAGTGAGGCTTTCTCCCCAAGGATTGGAACAACTGCGGTATTGGCTTGGTCGCGTTCAGCCCACCGGCACGGTTTGATGAGGGTGTACCTGCGGAATTATCCGGCATTCCAGGCAATCATGCAGCAGCCCTTGGGACATGTTCCGACGTAGCGCAGGCTTCAGCCTGCGCCCCTCTTCGCAAGCTAAAGCTTGCGCTACGGAAAGAACGTACCGGATGAGACCGTAGCGAAGACTCTAGCGTAGGTCGTCCGCGAAGCGACGACCTGCCCTACCCGGAACAACCCCTCGACGTAGGGCAAGGCACACGCTTCGCGTGATGCCTTCCGCTACAGCAGACGGCTTCCTCTGCAGGAACTGCAAGCCGCATGCTTCGCTCGGATCGACCCCCCCCCTACACGAAGGGGTCCGGATCGACCTCTACAGGAGAGACGATGCGTTACCCTCATAGGGGCGGATTCTGGGGTCCGCCTTTCATGGTGGATGGGTAAACCATGGCATTTTGGGGTTCTTTTGGCTGTCATTTGAGTGGCATTTCAAAAAAGTCGAAAAACAACATCTTCCGAAGGGCCCATCGAGGCGTTGTACAGGCAAAACATGATGTGACAGGGTAAAAGAACGCCTCAAACGGGCATCTTTTCGAACCCTGTCACGTTCTTGTCAGCGCGGATAGCCGTTCACCTGATTCCTGAACTGTTGTTGACGCAGGCGAAAATGAGAGAAAAGGCGTATCCAAGCTGTAACGAAACCGTCAATCGGCCTTATAATTCAGCCTATCAAAAGGCATCGGTGCGCCCTTGCGAACACCGATGCTCAAGGGGAGAAAGAGCAAGGAGAAGATCATGGGAATGCTGGAACGCTTGAGTGACGTTCGGGGAACGATCGAAGGGAAGATCGTTGCCATCGTGCTGGCAATCCTTCTGCTGCTGCCACTGGCAAGCATCAGAGCGTTCGCCGACGATGAGGAAGTCGCCGATACGCAAGCAGCTGTGGAAGTCACCGAGGCTGTTGAAGAGCCTGAAGCTGCACCTGCTGATGAGCCGGCAGATGACGTGCCGGCTGTAGAGGTGGAGGAAACCGAAGATCCGGTGGTTGATCCTCAACCGGAAGAGGAAGCACCGGCTATCACCGAAGACACGGATGATGCCGATGAGGGTACCGTAGACGCTGCTGACGAAGCCGTGCCCGCTGTGGTGCAGGACTTCCTTGATGCCGTCAAGGCCCTTGAGGACTTCGGTGCGGTGGATGAATCCAATGCTGATGCCTTTGCCGCGTTGGGCGAGAAGGCCATGGATGCCTACGAAGCCGTGCAGAACGCCAACCTTGAAGAGTTTGAAGGCGTCCCTGAGGCACTTGCCAAGCTCACTGAGATGATGAATGCCCTGACAGGTGATGAAGCCGCCGTGGTGGCCGATGATGAATACGGTTTCAGGCTGTATTTTGATGCCAACGGTGGGACCGGTGCGCCTGAATCTATGTACGACCCTGATCCGAACAATGGGTACTTTCAACTTCCAGATCTGACGCCGACGAAGCCCGGATATACGTTCGTGGAATGGCGTGATGCTGAAAATGACAGAACCTACAAACCCCTTGGTTCAATCCTTCTTACAAGTAAGCACGAGGCGACTCTTAAAGCTGTGTGGGAGCTCAAGACCCCTGATAACGGTTATGGAAGCTACACGATCTCGCTGGATCTGAACGGTCTTGAGAGCGAGGCTTATCCGGATGGTCTTCCGTACACTATCATTGGTGTCAAGTGGGATGCCCAGATTGTTCGCGCTGTTGAGGAGACGTGGGAGAATCGCATCAATCTGCCAGCTGAAACGGTGAGCAATGGTACGGTTACGCTTTCTCGCGATGGGAATTCGCACCGTTACATAGGAACCATCAATCCCACCATCTGCTCTTTCTTTGATGGAGCGCCTACCAATACCAGCGAATTCGACTATCGGGATCATTATCGTACGGAGATCACGCTGGTCTTCCCCGAGTCTTCGCTGAATATCCGTGGATATGAGTTGGTTGCTCCGGCGTACTCCATGCTGTTGCAAGCTCCTGGTTCTGTTTCCCAAGGAACGTTCCCCCATCGCATTCAACTATCAGGCTATGCCAAGGCTTGAGGTGAAATGGTACGACGGCAATCCCAACGACTTCAGCAGCACGCTGCCGATAGAAGATGAGAATGGGTATCCACAAGGCAATATCAGCCTTGGCAAGTTGCTTCAAGAGAACAACACCGATTACTATCTTGGTGACACCATCAATGCATCGCAGGATCCAACATGGTTCGAAGCCATGAATGAGCTTTCATCTATGTATAACTGGTCTGGGTGGCGTGATGTTGTCAAAGGGAATACCCTGTATCGCATTGCCCAGTGGGTTCAGGTTCAGAGCCAGTACACCGTGGTTTGGAATGATGGCAACGATCAGATCGTCAAGACCCAGATAATGACATGGGATGAGATTTCCAGGATCAACGATGCTGACCATCCGGCGCTTGACCCTCGGGAGGGCTACAAGTTCATCGAGTGGATCAATCAGGGCTTTGATGGAATGAACTATGTCTTCAGGGCCCAGTGGGAAGAGATCGTTCCTGATCCGGTTGATCCCGTTGACCCAGAGAATCCGGACATCCCGGACAATCCGAATCCTGTTGATCCCGTGATACCCGTCATTCCGGTTGTTCCTGATACCCCGCCTGCGGTTGAGACCACTCAAGAGGCGGCTGAGGCTGCGGCTCCTGTGGTGACGCTGGCTGACGTGCCCGCTCTGTTCACCGCCGTGACTGATGCTGTGGCAGACTTCATGGATACGCCGGTGCTCGGCGAGCCAGAGCCTATCGCGGAGGCCATCGACGACAGTGAGAACCCGTTGGCGGGTGTCCAAGGTGATGGTGAAGAAGGCGGTCTGCAGGCCTTCACGTGGGGTGATTACTACATCGTCATCGGTGTGGCGGCAGTGGCCATCTTCGCGGGCGGTGCGCTTCTCCGCCGGTATCGCATCAATCGCATGGCGGCCGTTGCTGAAGAGGATTCGAGCAACGAGAAGTAAGAGAGTTTCTCAGAAATTCCACCAATGCGAAGAGGGCGGCCATATGGCCGCCCTCTTTTTTTGTATCGTAGGTCGTCTGCTACGGAATTACGATCAGTTCGTATTCCTTCGATCCGTATCCCAAACGCGCCGCATCATCGATGATCTTCGTTCCGTGCTTGGAATCAACGCGCTCCATGAAATGGTCGCGCCCGGGATCGTCGGAGTTCTTGACGGCATCGATGCAGGCCTGGTCGATGGCAACCGGGTCAAGCGAAGCGAAGATGCCGATATCAGCCATGCAGGGGTCCTCGGCAACTGCGCAGCAGTCGCAGTCAATGGACAGGTTGCAGGCGATGTTCACGAAGGCAAGGTTGCTTCCGAAGTGATTCACTACGGTTTCGGCTGCCTCAGCCATGGCCTCGATGAAGTCATCCTGTTCGGCATGCTTGTCCCAGAAATCCCCTTGGTTCAAAGACTGGGCTCCGGTATGGATGTTCACCTTGCCCTGATTGGAGGCACAGCCAATGGAAAGCTGCTTCAAGGCTCCGCCAAAGCCTCCCATGGGGTGTCCTTTGAAATGTGACAGGACCAGCATGGAAGCATAGTTCGCAAGATGGCCGCCAACGCGATTCTCTTTCAGGACGCGTCCATTCTCAATGGGGAAGATGATGTCTGTCGAAGGCCCTTCGGCATCCATGATGTCCACGTCGAACACCTCAGACCATCCATGGGCAGCCATCAGCTTCTCGTGCTTTTCAGTGGTATCGCGGGCCCCGTCGTAGGCGGTGTTGCATTCCACCACGGTGCCATCAACCTCTTTCACCATGGGAATCATGAATTCGGGACGCAGGTAGTTCTGATTGCCCTCTTCGCCGGAGTGCACCTTCACGGCCACTTTGCCGGGAAGCTTCACCCCAAGCTTCTCATAGAGCGCGACGACGTTTTCAGGAGTGATGTTCTTGGAGAAATAGACCTTGGGCTTTGCCATGAGGCTCCTTCCATTGTCATTGCTATCAAGGGCAATGATACTGCTTGAAGTGAGGTTCAAGGCAAGTTGCTCACAGCTATTTCGCAACCCAACGCTGGGGCACGGGAATCAGAGCGCCCAAAGCGGCGGCAAGCAGCAGCACGGGAGCCGCCTTCAAGGGAAACACGAGGAACAGAAGCACCATGGTCATGAGAGGCTGTCGCATGATGGACCCGACCAGTGCTCCCGTGACCGCGCACAAAGCGAAGGTGGGATCGATGCCAGTGAGGGCTGCAGCGCCATAGCCCAAGGAGATGCCAGCGAAGATGACGGGGAAGAAGTGACCGCCGCGCCAACCAAGATTGAGGCACAGTTGGGTGGCGAACACCTTGAGGAATCCGGTGGCGACAAGCAACCCTGCACTGAGGCCCATCCATTGCTCAGCAAGCTGCTCTGTCTGTGCTTCGCCAGCGAACAGGGTGAAGGGAAGCGCGGTTCCCAAGCAACCCAGTATGACTCCGGCAATCACAGGCTTCACGATGATGTGGTTGCCCAATGACGATGAGACCGTGCGTGCCAACGCTCCGAAAGGAAAGAACAGCCAGCCAGCAATCGCTCCCAGGGCAACAAGGGGGATCATCCAAATGAGCTCATTCTGTCCGATCATGATGCTGGAGAAGTGGGGCAGCCCTCCATCGTTGCCGAACAACAGGCCAAGCCCGGTCATGGTCCCCAAGGCCCCCGCAACGGCCAGAACGTATATCGCGGCTTTGGTGCCCTTTCCCACACTCAGTTTTACGTCGCTGATGGGATGTCTGCCGTCAGAGTCATCAGCTGACCCCACCAAGGGAACGGCAAGCCCGAAGAGGGGTGTGGCGAAAATGGCGGATATCACTGCTGCCGTTCCCGCTTCAGCCAGTTCGCGCATCTCGGCACCCACGAAGCGCAACCGGTCGCCCACCCACGTGCACAAACCTGCGATGACACCGGTGAGACCAGCCTCAGGGCCAATGGAGCCGCCGAACAGAAGGGGAAGCAATGCGCCGAAGAAGGAGGGTCCGATGGTCTGGTAGTCATAGCGGCCTGTTTCCTTCACCTTCGCCACGACCGTGTTCATGTCATCGGGATACGCGCCAATATGCTTGGTGAAGAGGCCAATGGCCAACCCTCCCAGAGTGCAGAAGGCGATGGGGTAGAAGAAGGCCGGCAATCCGGCTTGGTCGAGACAGGTGGGCACCACGTCCCAGAGCAGATGGATGCCTTGATTCATGAGGAAGAAGAACGCCCATGTGAAGGCGCCGGCAAAGGCACCGAATGCGATAGTCAACAGGGCGAAGAGGAAGCGCTTTCCCATACAGGGCATCCTTTCAGACGATCAAGATGCCCTGTATGGTACCAGCATTCGTAGGATATCAGCCTGTGTTACGTGAGCCTCATCAATGGTCATTCATGTTGAATGCGTTCTTCATGGTGACGGTGCGCTGGTCAAGCACCTGACCCAACAGGGCCTGGGTCTGTGTTTCGATGGTATCCATCAAGGCCTGATTTGCAGCCGCGAGCTCTGCAAGCACCACGGCGTCGTCCATGTCGTCGAGGTTCGCCTTGCCATCGGCGGCCATCTTCGCAAGTTTCGCGTCCGTCTCGTGCAACGATTGATACCCCTGAGCCATGGTGTTCAGTCGGTACGCCTGGATGGATTCATAGCTCTCGAAGAACTGCGGGTCCGCCAGTCCGGCCACCAAGCGGTTGTTCCAGTACAGGCTGTCTGTGGTCACCTTCTCTGGCGTATTGACATAGGCAGGCATGGCCTTCACGTTCGCATACAGGGCGCAGGCCGTGTTGAACGGCCCTGAGGCGGGTGCGAACCAATGCACGCCACGCAGGGCCTTGGGGGCATTCGGACGGATGCACAGGATGGAGCATTCTGATGTGCGGTCAATGCCGACATATCGATACTGGTGACGGCTTTCGGGTGTTCCCTTCGTGCCGTACGGATCGTATTCGGTGCCATCATAGGTGGTGGCCAGGAGATCCTTCACGTCGGAGGCGGACAGCTTGTGGTCAGGCTTCAGGGCCCACGGGATATCCAGGCTCTCAGGCCCGAATTCGGGCTGGGCTCCTTGGAAACGCGCATCTGATGGCGTCAGCCGCTTGCAGAGGTACCACTTGCGTGGCGCGTTGTAGAGCTGGTCAAGCCATGTATAGGTGGAGAAGGCGATGCGCGCATTGAAGTAGCGCGGCAGCCCTTTGACGGTCTCGCCACTGTCATCTTCGTGGGACGGCATGTCCATCAGAAGGTCATGATCCTTGATCCACTCAGCCAGATCGGCGCTGCACATATAATCATGCTGGTCTCCAAGGGCATCCGCAAGGTCGAAGTGGTCGATGCCTTGTCGGTTCGGCTGCACGACGTAGCAGTCATCGGGCACGCGCCGGGCAATCCAATGATGGCCGCCGATGTTCTCCCAATACCAGACTTCGTCGCTGTCGCCGAAGGCGACGCCGTTGGTTTCGTAGGTGCCGTACTTCTCGACCAGCATGCCCAAGCGTTCGACGCCCTCCCGGGCGCTTTTGATATAGGGCAGCGTGATGGTGGGCAGGTTCTCTTCGCCGATGCCGCCAGGCACCTCAGGCTGGTAGTCAGCATCTCCCGGCTTTCCCACGGCAGCTTGGTACGCAACCAGCGGGTCGGCTCCCAATACACGAGCGTTCGCAGAGATGGTCTCAGTGGCGCTCATTGAGACGTTTGCGGCATTGATGCCCGTTTCCGCCCATACGCCGTTGGTTGGATCGGCATTCGGCGTGCAGGTATAGCGAAGGGGATTGTCGGGAAGGTCGATGGTCAGATGATTGGCAACCCCGGTATAGGTGCGCGGCTGGTCCTCTGGATTGACCACGATGAGCTTCTTGGGATCGAATGAGAAGTCTTCTCCATCTTCGTTACGCGCGACGATGGTGGAGCCATCATTGGTGGCCTTGCGGCCAACGAGCAGTGTTGTGCATGCCATGAGGATTCTCCTTTTCTGGTGAGCAGGTTGCTCCTGCTGGTATTGGTGCTTGATATACACCTGGTCGGGGAAACCACAGCAGGGGATGGGCTGCTTGTTTGCAAATGGGAACGAATCTGTTGATGGTGTTCAGAGGGCATCAACACTGATTGCGACATCGCGAAAACCAAAGCTTTACACAGAATCAACAGAGACCGAGCATTCCCGTTGACGAGGAATGCGAGGGATATTTTTAAGCAGACGTGATGCGCGGTTTCTTGAGGCATCTCATGTGCTGCAGGTCGAATGGGGAGCTTTCAGGGGTTTCACGTGACGAAACGATGCGGGGGAAGACGAAGGGCACGCCTCCTTCTCCGCAAGGTTGATGGATCGACTGGAAGCGAGGGGATGACCATGACTGCTCAAAAAGGGTCAACGTCAGCAAAAGCGACGTCGCTCGCCAAGAATCCGGGTACCTACATCTCATTGATGGCGTTGGTGATGATGAATGTGACCATCATTGGCAGTGTTGCCAATGATGTCCAACAGGCATACTACGGCCTGTCTTCCGTTACACTCTTCATCATAGGCGCTCTGGTCTTCTTCCTGCCCACTGGTTTGGTGGCGGCAGAACTTGCCTCTGGGTGGGGTCAACGCGGAGGCATCTTCCGTTGGGTCGGCGAGGCTTTGGGGCCAGGGCTGGCCTTCACGTGCTTGCTGATTCTGTGGTTCCAAACCTCGATCAACTTCGGTATGGGTGTTGCGTCCGCGTCGGCCACCATCGGGTTCTACACGCCCGATTGGGATTGGGCTGTCCAGTTCATGAACAACCCGTCCAACCAGTTCTTCATCATACTGGCATGGCTGGCTTATTACTGGGGTCTTACATGGATATCCACCCATGGGGTTAAGGCGTTCGCCCGTCTGACCAAGTATGGCGTCATCATCGGCACGTTCATTCCCCTGGCCTTCATCGTCATCTTCACCGTCGTATGGCTGGCGCAAGGCAACGTGTCAAACGTCACTCCCACGCCTGAGGCGTTCAATCCCTTCAGTAGCGGGTTCAGCCTAACCAATCTGGCGTTGGCCGCCGGTGTCTTCTTCAGCTTCGCTGGCATCGACATGAATGCCGCGCACATCAAGCAGCTGAAGCAGCCGCAGAAGGAGTTCCCGCTTTCCATTTTCATCGCCATGATCCTGACGCTGATCATTTTCATAGCTGGCACCGTCTGCATCGCCATTGTCACGCCGAAGCAGGATATGAATCTGGTCTATGGCCTGTATCAAACCTATAAGATTCTGGGTGCTACGTTCAACTGTCCCTGGATCTACGTGGCGTTCGTCTGGGTGGGCTTGGGCGCGTCCATGGCGTCGCTGGTTACCAACATGGCCGGTCCTTCGTTCATGTTGGGTCAAGCGGGGCGCTCGGGCTTCCTGCCCAAGATCCTGCAGAATTCCAACAAGCATGGCATGCCCAGCCGCCTCATGTACCTGCAGATGGCCTTCATGACACTCATCGCGTTCCTGTGCTTCCTGATTCCGAACATCGAGGGCTTCGTGGTTCTGATCACACAGGCCATCACCATTCTGTACATGATGTACTACGTGCTGATGTTCATCTCGTTCTTGAAGCTGCGTCATGACCAGCCCAACCGTCCGCGTCTGTTCAGGGTGCCTGGCGGAAAGGCAGGCGCGTGGGGTGTCGCCGGAATAGGTCTCTTGGCCTGTGCATTCGGCATCGTGTTGGCTATCATTCCTCCTGCCCAGGTTGCTGAAGAGGTCGGCAGCCCTGTCACCTACGTGGTGGTTATCCTGGCGATAATCATCGTCACCTTCGGAATATGCTTCGGTGTCTACCAAGCGTCCAAGAGGCATAACTGGGTGGATGAGAACAACGTGTTTGCCCCATTCACGTGGCAGATAGAGGGTTTGAAGAAGCCTGCCCATGTTCTTTCCAATGTGCCATCTGAGATGATGAGCGAAGGCCAGAACCCGATGGGTATGCCCATCAAGAAGCTGTGGGATCCGAACGAACAGATCGTGCTTCCTGAAGAATACATTCCCGGAAAGCATCATCCCGTATCGCCAGCTATCTCCGCTGGTGACGATCCGGCTGCCCTGAACCATCCTGTCAAGACCAATGGTGTCACCAATGCAGCCATAGCTGTTCCAATGAGCCAGCCAGCCATTATCTCGAAGAAGGCGGGAATCGGCACCGCTGCCAGTGCGGGCGTGAAGGACAAGGAAGCGGCCCGGGCTGCTGAGGATGCCGTGGAAGTGCAGCTTTCTGCAAACGTGCCCCCTGCTCCGGCTGCGGCTGTTGAAGCAGTGAGGATCCCCACTGATGTTTCAGCTGATGCAGCGGCGGCCACCAAGGCGGAGCAGGAGGCTCTTGCCAAGGAGAAGCAGGCAGAAGCTGACGTGAAGAAGTACGCCACCGAGGCTAAGGCCTATGAAGCCCAAGTCGAAGCTGACAGCCAACTGCTTGCAGCTGAGCGCCAGGTCAAGGAGGCCACTGCTGCGGCCGAACAGGCCAAGAACGCAGGCGGTGTCGTCACTGATTCCCAAGCATCGGAAGATGGTTCGCAGGGAGGCACTGCTGACACCAAGAACGCTGCCGACACCAAGAAGGAAGCGCACTAGGGTTTCGCAGATGGGCCGTGCTTGACCGAGCGCGGCCCATACGGGGATAAGAGGTGTTCGATATGACAGACAACATCAAGACAAAGGAAGCTTCGCCAGCTGCAGCGCCTGCAACGGCGAAGGGTGCGGATGCGGTACGCATGTCCATGCCCGAGAACAACGGCAGCAAAGTGACCAAGCCCACCGTTGCCACGGCACAGAAAAGCGGCGATGACTTCAAGGCCACGCTCACTGTCAAGGACATGGTGGTATGGGGCCTCATCACCATGGTGCCCATATCACCCATGGCGGTGTATGGTGGTGTATTCGCTGATTCAGGTGGCATGCCCACCTTGGCGTTCCTCATCGGCTTCGTGGCAGTGCTGTTCTCGGTGTTCTCGTTCGGCATCATGATCCAGCACTTCCCCTCTTCGGGGTCCATCTTCACCTATGTCAGCCACGTGTTCGGCAAGGCCCCCGGCTTCATAGCCGGATGGCTGATGCTGTTGCAGTATCTGGTCAGCCCGGCCATGGTCTACCTGATCGCAGCCATCGCTATTCACAGCATGCTGCCTGACGTGCCCATTCTGGTGCTGTGCTTCGGGTTCCTTGCCATCGTGGCCATCGTGTCGCTCATCGGCATGAAGACGGCCATGGTGGTGAACAAGGTCGCCCTGGTGGCGCAGCTGGTCATCCTGGCGCTGTTCGTCATCTGCGGCATCATGTATGTGGTGCAGCATCCCGAAAGCGCCAACTTCTCCCTGACCAACGTGTTCAATCCTGGCAAGTTCGAACTGGGTGGCACGATGTCGGCCGTGTCGTTGGCGGTCATGTCCTATGTGGGCTTCGGCGCTATCGCCACGCTGACCCAGGAGGCCAAGGACCCCAAGCACGGCCCGTCGCGCGCCATGATGGTGATGGCCATCGTGCTATGCGTGCTCTATGTGCTGCAATGCTTCATCGCCACGGCCATTGATCCTTCAGGGGCGGCATTCGCAGGCAATACCGACAATGCCTTCTATGCTGTGGCCAAGCTGGCTGCCGGTCCTTGGCTGATGATCGTCTGTGCCGTGGGTGTAGCCTTGGCGCAAGGCGTCTTCACGGCCATCGCCCAGCAGAACTCCATCGCGTTCGTCATGTTCACCATGGCCAACGGTGGGTGTCTGCCGAAGTTCATGGCGAAGATGAACAAGCGCACGAATTCACCGCTGAATGCAGTCATCTTCATCATCTGCCTGTCAGTGGTGCTCACGCTGATCTTCCAATTCAGCGGCATCAACATGAATACCGTCGTGAAGATCTCCAACTTCGGTGCGCTTTCCACGTATGTGATGCTGAACGTCTCGGTCATCGTGTTCTGCTGGTTCCAGCTCAAGGAACGCAAAGGTGCGAAGGCGTTCTTCATGCACCTGCTGTTCCCGCTTTTCGGCGCGGCGGTGTGCTTCGCCATCCTGCTTTCCGTGGGCGAGGTGGCGCTGATCGTGGGCTGCGTGTTCATAGTCATTGGAATCGCGTACTACCTGGTGCTGACCAAGGTGCTGAAGCGCCAGATCAATCTGGGATAGCTGGGCAGATCAATGGTCTGCACTCGCGTTGCCTGTGCAGTGAGTTGATATCAGACGTAATGCATCAATGAGAAAGGAACGCAATCATGGCAGATGAAAAGACAACACAGACTCCTACCTTTACCGTGACCATTGGAGATGGCGCCGCGGCGGCTGCTCCGCAAGAGAAGGTTCCTGAGCCTGCAAGCAAGGCCATGAAGTGGACGAATGGCAAGAAGAGCATCAACTACACCGCAACAGCAGAATTGCTTCCGCTGCATACCGACGACGGGAAGCTCATCGGGCACATGTTCGCCCTGTCATATGTTTCCGATCAGAAGGACAAGACGGACAGACCGGTCACGTTCTGCTGGAACGGTGGTCCGGGTGGCTCTTCGGCCATGGTGAACATCGGTGGCTTGGGTCCGCGTCGTGTGCCCATCACCTCCATCAAGCAGCTTCCGTGTCCCACCGCGCCTGAGGACAACCCCTATTCACTGCTGCCTTGCACCGACTTGGTTTACCTTGATGCCATGGGCACGGGGTATTCGAAGGTGGCCGAAGGCTATGACCCCAAGAAGGTGTGGGGGGTTGATGGTGACGCTGATGCGTTCATGCGCGGCATCGCCCAGTGGCTGACTACCCACGAGCGCTGGAACACCCCACTGTACCTCTACGGTGAATCCTACGGGACCATGCGCAATTCGGTGCTGATGCGCGTATTGGGTGAGCGCGGCATCGCCCTCACGGGCGTCATCGAACAATCAACCATCCTTGATTACGCACCCACCTTGGCTGGCAACGATCTGTATTACATGGGCATGGTTCCCGTGTATGCCGCCACGGCCAATTACTTCGGCAAGGCTGGCAAGGGCGTTGACCAGTTCGAGTGGTTCGACAAGGCGTGGAAGTTCGTGGATGAGAAACTGGGAGGAGCGCTCATCGCCAGCGATTCCCTTCCTGAAGCGCAGGAGAAGGCACTTGCCAAGGAGATGTCCGAGTTGATCGGCCTGCCTGCGGACTTCATCCAGAAGAAGCACCTCCGCATTGAGCTTGACACCTTCCGCAAGACCATCATGGCCGATGAGGGCCTGTTCACGGGTCGCTATGACACGCGCTTCACCGAACCGGCCTATATGGATGTCCAGGGCGACAACGAATTCTTCGCTGGCGAAGATCCTTCGGGCGATGCCATCATGACGCCCGACCAGTCAGCTTGGATGAAACTGGTTCAGGAGACTGGCTTCAAGGGTTCATCCATCAACATGCTGCTGTCCATGAAGGTGAACGAGGACTGGAATTGGACGCATCAGGCACCCGGCACTATGGGCAGCCCGGTATGCCCGAACACCGCTTACGACATGGGCACGGCTTTGCGCCGCAATCCGTTCTGCCGCGTCCTCTTCTTCGGCGGCATCCATGATGCGGCCACGCCCTTCTGGAACGTGAAGCATTCCATTTCGAAGATGTTCCTGCCGAAGTCCATCACCGACCGCATCGAATACAAGGTACACGAGAACGGGCATATGGCCTACGAGGATCAGCCCACCTTGGAGAAGATGATTCCTGAACTGGTGGAATTCTACGAGAAGCGCCATGAGGCATAGAACGGGAAAGAGGCAAACAGACATGCTGACGAACGAACAACAACAGATCGTTGATCATGCGCAGATTCAGCAGATCAACGGGTGGCAGCACATCAAGCTCAAGGGAACTCCGTATGAATGCGGATTCCAAGAGGGGTACCTTCTGGTTGACGAATTCAAGGATGCGCTGCGCGTGTATACCTATATGACCCTTGAGACCTTCGGCATGACCTACGAATGGTTTGCCGAGCAGTCACTCAAACTGCATAAGGACAAGGTGACGGGACGTTGGGCAGAGGAGCTCCAAGGGATGGCCGATGGCTTGACAGCGGCGGGATGCCCTCAAACCCTGGACGACCTGATCGCCTGGAACGACTGGATGGAGATCACGGGATACTGGTGGCCGCAGAATGCTGGCAAGGTCATGAGTCGCCCCCTGATGATCACCCACCGCAAGGAGCATTGCTCAGCCATCGTGGCCACGGGTTCGGCGACAGTGGATGGCAAGCCCTATCTTGGTCATGAGAGCTTCGACGAGTTCTGGAGCGGCCAGTACTTCAACATCTGCAAGCGTGTTGAGCCGGATGAGGGCCACGCGTTCATCATGCAGGCGTCGGCCCCCTGCATGCTCTCATCCATGACTGACTTCTATGTGACCGATGCGGGCCTGAACGTGACCGAGACCACGCTTGCCGGGTTCGATCGCTATTCAGATGAAGGCATTCCTGAATGGATCCGCATTCGTGATGCCATTCAATTCGCTGACACCATTGATGAGTTCGTGGAGCGACTGAACGACGGCAACAATGGAGGGTATGCGAATGCATGGCTCATTGCCGACCATAACACGGGCGAGATAGCGCGTTATGAGCAGGGCCTTGAGTTCACCAGTCTTGAGCGCACCTTCGACGGAGCCTATTTCGGCTGCAATGCGGTTTTCGACCCACGCATCCGCAACTTGGAGTGCAAGGACAATGGGTTCAATGATCCACGCCAGCAGACAGGTGCTCGTCGTCAACGTTGGATGGAATTGATCGACCAGTATTACGGCAGGATCGACCTTGAAGTCGTGAAAAAGATGCTGGCTGATACCTATGACGTGTATCTGGGTTACAACAACCCGTCCAGCCGCAACATCTGCGCTCATTACGATGTGGATCCTCAACCCTTTGCTGATGATCCGGCAGCGGTTTGGAACATCCCATTCTATCCGGCAGGCTCCTGTGATGCGAAGGCGGCAGGCCCTGACGACGTGAAGCGTCTGAAGATGTGGGGTCGCTATGGTCGCGCGGATGGCGTCGAGTTCAATGCGAAGGACTTCATGGACCAGCATCCGCTGTGGAAGTGGATGGATGGATACCTGCAAGACCGTCCGACCCAGCCTTGGACGCTGTTCGACTAGGCATGCGGTCGCGGATGAAGGGAACGAAGGAAGGGAACGCCGCAGGAAACGCAGGAAACGCAGGCTAAAGCCTGCGCTACGAGCCTGCGCTACGAGCCTTCGCTACGAGCCTTCGCTACGAGCCTTCGTTGCGAGCCTGCGTTACGGATGGCTGGGATGTGACCTTCGTAGTGCAGATCTTCAGATCTGCGAAGGTTACAGGAGATGTCAAGGCGTTGGATGCCTTGTTGATATAGAACGGAATGGGAAACGATACGAGAATGGAGCCTGTCATGAAACTGTCAAAGGAACAGATCGAAAAGATGTCGGAGGACTACCAGAAGATGTGCTGCCAGCACGTCGCCGAGCGCTCCGTCACGAAGAATGGCATCTTGGAATCGGCTGAAAGCGTCGATGTGCTCAAGCGGATGAGTCCGCCGAACTTCGCGTTCACCATCGATGTTGACAGTCAGGCTGTGGCCAACCAGAAGATGTCCGGCCGTTGCTGGATGTTCGCCTGCCTGAATGTCCTGCGCTTCCACATCGAGAAGGACCTAGATCTGCCGAAGGGAACCTTCGAGTTGTCTCAGGCCCATCTGGCGTTCTACAACAAGCTTGAGCGCGCCGCGTGGTTCCTTGAGCACATCGTGGCGACCGCTGACAAGCCGCTTGATGACCGTGAGGTTGACTGGCTGATCAGCACGCCTATGGCCGACGGCGGCGATTGGGACATGATTGCCGCATTGGTGAAGAAGTACGGCGTTATGCCGCATCAGGGCATGTCCGAAACCCACTGCACCAACGACACCGCCGAGCTGAACACCGTGCTGTCGCACCTGCTGCGTCAGGACGCCATCAAGCTGCGTCAGATGGCCAACGAGAAGAAGGACACCACGGCCACGCAGCTTGAGATGCTGAACGAGGTCTATCGCGTTCTGTGCGTATGCTTCGGTGAGCCGCCCAAGAAGTTCGACTTCACCTACACGGACAACAAGGGCAAGTACCATGAGGATCGCGACATCACGCCGCTTGAGTTCGCGAAGAAGTACGTGAAGATCGACCTTGATGACTATGTGGGTGTCATCAACGTGCCTGGCGACAGCAACCCGTATGGCCACGTGTATGCCATCCAGGATTCCGACCAGATTCCTGAGCGCCGCAATCTGTACGTCAACGTGCCCATGGACGAGCTCAAGGGCTACGTCATCGAATCGCTGAAGGCCGGTGACCCGGTGTGGTTCGGCTCTGACGTGCTGCAGTGGTGTGACCGCATGGCTGGCGTCATGTCCGAGGATCTGTATGACCTGGAGAACATGTTCGGTGTGAAGTTCACCATGGACAAGGCTCAGCGCTTCGCCATGCACGAGAGCCTGCCCACCCATGCCATGACCATCGCTGGCGTGGACATCAAGGATGGTAAGCCTGACAAGTGGAAGATCGAGAACTCCTGGGGCACTGAGAACCGTGGCCAGAAGACGGGCAACAATGGCTACTTCGTGTGCACTGACAAGTGGTTCGACAACTTCGTCTACGAGGTTGCCATCCCCAAGAAGCTGTTGAAGCCTGAAACCTTGAAGGCGCTGGACTCCGAGCCCATCGTGTGGCCGTTCTGGAATACCTTCAACCCGGTCAGCAACCTGTAGTTGGCATTTCCGTTTGTCTGAAGAGAAACCCCTGCATCCAATCGGGTGCAGGGGTTTCGTGTTGCCTTCCGCTACGATCGGCCTTTCAGCTTCCATTGAGGAGCGCTTCTTACCATGGGTCACAGCAACCAAGCATGAAGGAGGCCCATGGAATCCCAGCGAAGCACATTTCGGCGCAAGGAGATCAAGTACCAGCTTGATGCATCGGCGCTCTCAACATTGTGGCGCATCGTTGCCACGCATCTACCTTCCAGTGTGTTCGGCACCTCTTGGGTAAGCAGCCTGTATCTGGATACGCCGGACCGCAGCATCATCGCGCATTCGATGGAAAAGCCGCTCTACAAGGAGAAGCTGCGCCTTCGCTGGTATGGAGCGCAATCTCTGGGACAGGCCCAGGATGTGTTCGTGGAATTGAAGAAGAAGTACAAGGGCATCGTCTACAAGCGCAGGCTCTTGGTGGATGCTGCAATCGCTCAGGCCTTTGTCGATCGGAAGCCGCAGGCACTGGGCGATTCCCAGATTGCGTGCGAATTGGAAGCGGCGCACAAGCGGATGGGGCCATTGGTCCCTTCTGCCTTGGTGATGTGCCAGCGGACCTCATTCGGATCTGATGACGAAGGGGCACTGCGCGTCACCTTTGATACCGATCTGCATGTACGTGATCTGTTCGCAGAAGACCGTGTCGTCCACCTCTTGGAGCCGGCACATGGCATCATGGAGGTCAAGAGTGCGGGCGCCTATCCCTTCTGGCTGGTTCAGGCGCTCTCAAAGATGGGAATCTACCCCAGCAGCTTCTCGAAGTACGGTGCGTTCTATCAGCGGGTTTCCCGACAGCCACAGATGGCGAGGCGGGAGGTGGTCCATGCTTGAGAGTACGTTCACATCCGTCTTCGGCACGGTGGATTCCCTGGTGACTGGGGTGACCAGTGCCGAATTCCTTCTCTGCTGCGTTGTCTCTCTCGTCTTGGGAGCCATTGCGGCTGGTGTCTATATGATCCGTCATGACTATTCGAAGAGCTTCGTGGTCACGCTGGCGTTGCTGCCCCTGATTGTGCAGGTGGTCATCACGCTGGTGAATGGCAACCTGGGAGCCGGCATTGCGGTCATGGGTGTCTTCAACCTGGTGCGCTTCCGGTCCATTCCGGGCAGCGCCAAGGATATCGGCAGCGTCTTCTTCGCCATGGCCATTGGTCTTGCCACGGGCATGGGCTTCCTCACATTGGCCGTTCTCTTCACCGTCATCGTATCGGTGGCGAACATCGCCTATGCGTTCTCGCCCTTCGGACATCAGGCGGAGCCGACGAAGACGTTGAGCGTGACCATCCCAGAGGATTTGGCCTTCGATGGTCTGTTCGATGAGGCGCTTCAGCGGTTCACCTCGTTCTCGGAATTGGTGGAGATACGCACGACGAACATGGGGAGTCTCTATCAACTGCAATACCGCGTGCGCATGAAGCGGCGGGGAGAGGAGAAGCAGCTGATAGATGAATTACGCTGCCTCAACGGCAATCTCAAGATAGCCCTGACCACTGCCCCCAGCATGCAGGGCACGCTCTGACCAATCGAGCTCTTGCGGACTCAATACCAAACCCAATACGACCAAAGGAGTGAATGAATCATGTCATTGTTGCGAAATGCAGGTGTCTGTCTCTTGGCTGGTACGCTGACCTTGACTTTGATGGGATGCGCAGGAACGGAAGCGTCTTCTGTGCGCGATGACACCCACGAGCCTCCCGGCATGTCGGTCCAAGACAGCGCCTTCTTCGACATCTCAGCGCTGGACTTGGATTTCAGCAAGCGTGACCGTGATGCCGACTATGACGAAGCTGCGGCCACCAAGGTCACCTTCTCAGACAGCGGAGTCCAGATAGACGGCACGGGTGCCGCAGCGGAGGGCCAGGCGGTCACCCTTTCGCAGGAAGGCACATATGTGGTGAGTGGCACTGCCAATCAGGGGCAGCTTGTCGTCGATGCGGGTGATGAGGACAAGATCCAGGTTGTGCTGGCGAACGCGCAGATCCACAATGCGTCCGGCCCTGCTCTGTACGTGAACAACGCTGACAAATGCTTCATCACCTTGGCTGAGGGGACCGACAACAGCCTGTCGGATGGGCAGTCCTATGAGCTTGCCAGTGAGGATGACAACCGGGATGCGGCTGTGTTCAGCAGAGATGACCTGACCATCAACGGGGCAGGCTCCCTGACGGTGACGGGAAGCTATCAGCACGCCATCTGCTCCAAGGACGACTTGGTCATTGCGGGAGGCACCTTGCGCATCAGTGCGAAAGAGGATGCATTCCAAGGCAAGGACTGCATCAAGATGGCCGAGGGTGCGGTAACGGTGAATGCGGGCGACGGCGCTTTTCACAGCGATGGGTATCTCTACGTGCAGAACGGCACGGTTTCCGTGGAGTCGTGCTACGAAGGCTACGAAGGCGAGCAGATCATCATTGATGGAGGCAGCCATGCCATCATCGCCTCGGATGATGCATTGAATGCAGCCCTGTCTGAGGAAGGAGGCACGGCAACGTCAACGGATGCGGGAGGTCCTGCCGACATGGCTCCTTCAAGCAGTGATTGCCTGATTCAGATCAATGGGGGTTCGCTGAATCTGTCAGGAGGCAATGATGGCATCGACAGCAACGGGAACGTGCTGATCGAAGGAGGCACCGTGCTGGTCAGTGGACCCGATGCGGGTATGGATGGATCGCTGGACTATGACCTCAGCGCCCAGATCAATGGCGGTTGCGTCTTGATGACGGGTGCGGTGGGGAGCACGCGCGGTCTGGATGAATCCGAGCAATCAGTGACCTATGGGCAGGCGCAGGGAAGCCAAGGAGAGGAAGTCTCCCTCATGGATGCCGAAGGGGAAGTCCTGGCATCCCAGGTTGCTTCGTGTGATTTCTCCACCGTGTTGGCCTCCAGCCCCCAGATATCCGAGGGCGATGCCTTTTTCATCCAATGTGGAAGTGAGAGAATGGAACTCACCATGGGTAGCATCGCGGAAGGCGCATTCGGCGGCCCTGAAGTTGGTGGAGGCGGCCGGGACATGGCGCTTCCCGATGGCTCGCCAGCGGATATGCCTGAGGCACCAGAAGCGCCGGACGGGAATGCCCCTGAGAAGGTAGGCGGATCTGGGAACGCAGGCGCTCCACCGTCAGGGAAGGAGGCACCTGGCCTTGCAGATTCTCGTCGTGGAAGATGATGCGGAGCTTTCAGACATCTTGGTGCATGTCCTCAAGCGCGAGGGGTACGAAACCGATGCCGTCTTCGACGGTCGAATGGGTTTGGAGTATGCAAAGAGCGGCACGTATGATGCCATCATTCTGGATGTGATGCTTCCGAATCTCGATGGATTCCAGGTTGTGCGCGCATTGCGGGCGGCGGGAGTGGAAACACCCGTCCTCATGCTGACGGCTTTGGGGTCTGTGCCGGACAGGGTCGAGGGTCTTGATGGCGGGGCAGATCAGTATGTTTCCAAGCCCTTCTCTCCACGAGAGCTCCTTGCGCGTTTGCGAGCGCTCACCCGACGCACGGCTGCTCCCGTTGCCGATACGCTGGTGGCAGGAGATGTGACGCTGGATGGCGGCGCCTATGCGCTCTCATGCGGGGATGAGATGGTCAAGCTTTCTGATCAGGAGTATCTGCTGGCCCGGCTGCTCTTCGAGAACCCCCAGCGTTTGCTCACGCGTGCGCAGATTGCTGAAGGTGCGTGGAAGGGGTTGCAGGTGGAGGATCACACCATTGATGCGTATATCTCCCTCCTTCGCAAGAAGCTTGGCTTTCTGAGTGCGAAAGCGGGAATAGAGACCCAACGCGGGATCGGCTATCGTTTGGTGGCCTTGGAGGAGGAATGACATCGGAGGGGAGGCGTGCACGGTGAGTCGCACGACGGGCATGCTGCGCAAGCTCCAGATCAAGTTCATGGTCATGGTCATGGTCGTGGTCGCTGTCATCTTGGCGGCGGTGTTCGCCTGTGCGTTGATTCTGACCAACCAAGATGTGGAAGGGCGGCTTCACGAAGCCATGGAAGGTGCGATCGATCGCACGGCGGAAGCAGCCGTGCCTCCATCCGGGGAAAGGGGAGCACAGCCTCGGTCGGGCAGTGAGGGCAAAGCTGCCGATGGAGAGGGTTGGTTCGCTCCACCTGAGCTGGGGCGCCATCCCTCTGAACCGAGTGGAAAACCGGTGGCGGTCTATCGGTTGAAGGATGGCGTGCTGGATATCGCCCCTCGTTCCAGTGCTCTGCTGGATGAAGCGGGACTGACGGTGGCTGCATCGGTATGCGCTGACGCTCCTTTGGGAACGGGGTCCATTCCTTCGCTGGGTCTCGTGTACTTGAAGCGTTCCGTTGCCGATGAGGTCTATGTGGCCTTTGCCGCCGATGAGGTTGCAGCCAACCAGCAGAACTTGATCATGGTCTTCGCAGGAGTAGGAATTGGCGCGTTCGTGCTCTTCCTGGTGGCGAGCGTCCTCTTCTCGCGCTGGGCCTTGCGACCCGTGCAAATGGCATGGGATCAGCAGCGCGTCTTCGTGGCGAACGCCTCGCACGAGCTCAAGACCCCGCTTTCCATCATCAAGGCCAATACGGAGATACTGCTTGAGGAACCCGATGCGACGGAAGCCGACCGGGTGCGTTGGCTGCGAAGCACCAAGAACGCAGCGGATGGCATGACGGACTTGGTGGGAGACCTCCTGACCTTGGCGGGTCTTGATGAGCGGGGAGAGACGAAGAATGCCGCGAATGCGGTATCGGGGGAAAGTCAGCTGGTGGATGTGGCGCGCGTGGTGGAAGGGTGTGCCCTTTCGTTCGAATCGTGTGCCCTCGAAGAGGGATTCACGCTCAAAACCGATGTCCAAGAGCCCATGGAAGCCCGTCTGGATGCTGATGCGCTCAAGCGCATCGTTGACATCCTGCTGGACAACGCTTGCAAATACGTGAAGCCGAACGGATTGGTAACGGTGCAGCTTGTTGCCTGCGCGAACCATGAGGCAGCCTTGAGGGTGACGAACACGGGGCCAGCGCTTGATCCTGAGACCATGACGCATCTCTTCGATCGATTCTATCGCTCTCCCGAGGCACGGGGTTCATCTGATGGGCACGGGCTGGGCCTTGCCATTGCTCAGGAATTGGCCCAACAGATGAAGGCAGAACTGACGGCGTCAAGCGAAGAGGGGCAAACCGTGTTCTCGTTGAGGTTCTCTTGGGCCTCGAAAGAGTGATCGGGGCAATGGGGATTGACTCATCTGTCAGGCAGTCACGCGATTGACGGTTTGTCAATTCTGTTCATTGACGGTGCGTCAATCTAAACGATAACCTTCCTGCTAACCTTTGAAAGCAGGAAGCGATGATCAAGCGGGATGCAACCATACCTTCTGAGCACGATGTGCCATCGGGAGACGTTCGTCGTTTGGAGATCATCGCGGCAACGCGTGAACTGTATGAAGAGAAGGGCCTTTCCAAGACCACTGTTCAAGACATCACCAATCGCGTTGGTGTGACGCGCACGCTGTTCTATCACTATTTTCCTGACAAGGATGCAGTCACCATGGCGGTCTTGGATGACTACATCGCTGATTACGTTGAGGCGCTCACCTACTGGAACGAGGAGCGCAACGAGGGCGAGGTTGACCAGGCGCTGGCTTCAGTGGTCAAGCTGCTGAGGCTTGCGCTTTTCGAACAGGACCCCTTCCATGTGGCCTTGGCCTCTCGGGAGAATGCCGCCTTGTATCTGGAATTCGTCAATCGCGTGGCGCATCACACAGCCAATTACATCATCGAAACCACGGTGCAGGACTACGCTGCTTTGCATGAGATTCGGATCCAGCATCTCTATGAGACGTTTTATGTGCTCATAGTGGGTGTGATTGGGTATCTGCGCAACCACCCCGACGCTGACGATGCCATCATCGCCGATGTGATCGCGCAGACGCTCCATATGGACAGGTCGTAGAAGGCTAGAAACGAGAAGGAAGTCAGAAGGAGGCAAGGATGCTATTCGATGTCTATGGACCGAATGCGCTGTTCCAATGGACGGGGCTCATCATGGTGCTTTTGGCGCTCATTCTGCTGAATGAGTTCGCGCGGCGCACGAAGTTCGGAGGATGCTTCATGTTCTTCGGCGTGTGTGGTGCGATGACCATCTACTGCATCGCCATTGGCATAGGGGCGGCTGCGGGAGCTGATTGGGCGGTCAACAATCCCACGCATACCACCATGAACAGCTGGTTCCATTATGCAAAGGTGTATGCCGCCACAGCTGGATGTATCGGCTTCATGATGCTCAAGTACAGCTGGGGCAAGGTTGGACGCTCGCACTGGTTCAAGGCGTTCCCCTTCGTCATCGTGGCCATCAACATCCTCATCGCCGTCGTCTCTGACTTCGAGAGCGCCATCCGTGCCTGGGGCACCAGCTGGGTGTCCACGGAAGGTGTGGTGCTCAACGGTGGCTGGCACAACGTGTTCAACGGCATCGCGGGCCTGCTCAACATCGCCTGCATGACCGGTTGGTTCGGCATCTACATCTCCAAGAAGCGCCAGGACATGCTGTGGCCTGACATGA
>CAYWWK010000018.1:0-42552 GCA_964462135.1 uncultured Eggerthellaceae bacterium
TGTCAAAATTAATTGGCAAAGCTAAGACTCAGAGCGCTCCGGCGCTCGCCATGGCTGCTTAATAGGCAACCATCCGCCAACCTTGAAGGTTCCCCGATTCAAGGACGGCGTCATCTCAAGGGGAATGCTCTGCATCACGTAGCCTGTATGGATGCAGCCAAGATTGAACGGGCTCGGAGGAGCAACGCTGGTTTGCGAGCCGCACTCCTCCCAAACCTTGAGCGCAAACTAAGCTTGTAGCGTCTCATCAATGATCTGGTATGGACCGGAGTTCGATTCTCCGCGCCTCCACCAAAGGAGAATCAGGCGAACACCCCTTTTTCGGGTGTTCGCCTTGCCTCAATCCATCTTCACAGGCAGGCATGCCTTACCCCCAGCAGGCCCAATGCCATCCTCACGGCCACCCGCTCCCAAAAGCGGGCAATCATCCAGTGGGTTGCCCCCAAAGGAAATCGGGGATGAAGCTTTCCTTGGCAGCCTCGCCTTCCTGCCAGAAATAGTCTTCGAAGCCCAGATCATCCGCATGATCAAGAACACGCTCATATTCGTCATGCGTCAACGTTCGTCCAAGCGCAGGAAAGCGCTGCAGCACCGCAGACCCTTCGGGCATAACCGGCGTGTACTGGCTCATGAGGGAAAGCTGAAGGCTGCTTCCGAAGCGATGTCTCAGAAGACGCAGCACCTCAAGGGATGCCTCTACCTGACCAGGCAGGATGAGGTGACGCACCACCACTCCCCTTGCGAGGCGCCGGCTTCCCCGGTGATCGTCATAGACCGGATCACCCACTTGAGCGATCATCTCCTCCAAGGCCTTGAGCGCCCAAGTGGGATAATCGGCAACCTTGGAGAGCTCTTGAGCAAGATGGCTATCAGCGTACTTGAAGTCAGTGAGATACACATCCACGAAGCCTGCGTTATCCCGCAGAGCCTCCACCGTCTCATAGCCGCTGGTGTTCCAAACGATAGGCAGATGAAGCCCCCGTTCGCGAGCCTGATGGATGGAAGCGCGAATGGAAGACGCAAAATGGGTGGGAGTGACCAGATTCACGTTCATTGCTCCGGCTTCCTGCAATGAGATCATCTCAAAAGCCAGTTCATCCACGCTCAGTTCCCTGCCCCTGAAGCTGCGGGATATGGCATGATTCTGACAGTAGGCGCACCTCAGGGAGCATCCCGGGAAGAAGATGGTGCCACTGCCTGCCTTGCCGCTGATAGGCGGCTCCTCCCAATGGTGCAGCATCACATGGGATACGAGCAACCTTCCATCGGCACCGCATGTTCCGCGCTCCCCTCTTGAGCGATCAGCCCCGCACAAACGCGGGCAGAGACTGCATGATGCCATGGGTGGATGAGAGTCAGTTCGAGGAATAGCCTGTCGAGATGCCGAACATCTCATTGAGATAGTCATCCCCGTCGTCGAAGTCCTCGTCCTCCTCGTCAGGGTATGATTCCTCTGCTGCATAGAGGCTGTCAGCTCGCGACCAGTCAAGACCGTAGTTCTCACCGTCATGGTCAGAACCGTAGACCAGTGAGAGGGCCGCCGGATTCTTCGAGGCACCCCCGATGATGGCAAGCAGCTCGAGCAGATGAAACGCGCTTTCAACCTGAGGCAGGATGAGCTCGTGATCGTCAGCAGCCATCATGACGCTGGACAGCTCCGCCATCATCATCTCGATGGTGTAGGTTCCACTGAAACGCTTCTGGGCAACCGCATCCAGAACGCGCTGGGCCACAGGCGTGCTTCCCTGCACCTTGCGGCTTCCCATCTCAGACCCAAAGGTCACTGAATGCGCGGCTTTGAACAGTGCTTCCGTTTCGATGGCGCCAAGCAGCTGCGCAGCATCTTGTATGGTCAAGGCCATGCGGGAAAGCTGGCATGCCGCCGCGGAACCCCTTTCCTCGCAATGAGCGTACACGGCATCCAAAAGCGGCTGCGCCTGAGGAAGCGCCCCGTCTTCGCCATAGCAGAATGTCCGCACATTTCCCTTTGCAAGGGCATCGGTGGCAACCTTGTCATCAACCACCAGCGGAGCCGTCACCATCGCATAGCCACTCAAAGTGACGACGGCATTCACCTCGTTGGCGAAGTTCGGCGTGACGGGACTCATCTCAACGACCAGCGTGCCCTCATTCATGTGCTGGAGCAGCCCATCATCACCGAAGTAGAGATCTTCAAGCTGAGTCATGCTGGTGGCATAGGTGATGACGGTCTGGGCCGCCTCAACCTCTCCCTCTCGCGAGAACCCGGCTTGGGCAAGCCGCGGCCCCAAGCAGTCGATGAAGTGTGCATTGCCGCGGAAAGCATAGGCAGGCATCTATTTACCACCTTTCACCCGACGGGCGATGCGATCAGCCACCGAGAGCTTCTCCCGTTGATCTTCTCCCCAAAAGGCCACCGCCACCATGCCAGGCCCAACATGGGAGCCAATGACAGGACCGATGGAGGACTCGATAAAGAGAACGTTCGGATCCGCTTTGGCGATGGCATCGCGCAATCGCTGCATGTCCTTGGGAGCGTCAGCGCTGCCAAGAATGCAGAATCGGCTCAGGTCATCCTCGGCGACGTTCTTCTCGAAATACTCTGCCAGCGCCTTGATGCCCTTCTTCCGACCGCGTGCGACGCCCACCAGCTGAAGCTTGCCTGTCACGTTGTCAACGGTGAGCAGCGGTTTCACATCCAGCTTGGCACCAGCCATCGCAACCCCGGAGGGAATGCGGCCACCGCGCCTGAGCGCTTCGAGGTCCTCCACCATGAATTCGCAGTCAACGAAATACCGCGCCTCTTCCGCCCAGCTGGCCAGCTGTTGGGCAGAGAGTCCCTTGTCCATCTGACGTATGGCCTCATGGACGAGCACCCCTTCCGCGATGGAAGGCAGCTTGGTGTCGACGACATAGAGTTCGAAGTCAGGGTGATCCTGCATGATCTGATCGCGAACTACCATGGCAACGTCGTAGCTGCCGGAAAGCCCGCTGGTGAACGACAGGTAGACGGTAGGTACGCCACTTTCCACCGCTGCATTGAAGACCTCGGTCAGCTGAGGAATCGAAAGCTGTGCCGTAGAGGGCTCGGTGCCCTTGCGCATCAATTCATAGAAATCGTGGGCGGAGGTTGTCTGGAACAGATCATCCTCAAAGGTTCCTCCTTCCACGATATAGGGGAACTTGAGAATGCGGACATCGTCTCGCAAGAGAAGGTCCACAGGGAGATCACAGCAGGAATCTATGATCAGTTGACAGTGCGGCATGATCGCTTCCTTTCGCTCTAAGCGGTGAAGATGAGCTCATCGGCGGGAATGTCAAGCTTGTCTTTGATGTAGCGCATGCATTCATAGGCCACGCCCACCGCGGGACCCACATGCACACCGATCACCGGGCTTGCCGGTCTGACCTCTACCGCACGTCCGGCGATGCGCTCTATCTCGCCACGGAGCGCCTCAAGGGCTGGCGTCTTCGCCCCAATATAGTGGACCACCACCCGCTTGAGGCCGAATTGCTCAACATCCACCTGGAAATCCTTGATCATCTCGTTCACCGCACGCTTCATCGTGCGCACCTTTGCAATGGCCTGCGGCATCCCATTGAAGACGCTGATGAGAGGAATGATCTTGATGGCTGATCCCATGAGGGCCGCCATGCGACCGATGCGCCCCCCGGCCTTGAGGAAGGCAAGTGATTCGGGAACGAAGAGGATGCGGGAGCAGAGAACACCATTGATCACCGCTGCCGCGCACTCCTCCAGGCTCTTGCCCTCATCGCGGGCATCCACCCCATCCAGCAGCGGGAACGCCTCATCAGCGCAGGTGCTCGTCGAGTCAATGAGCACGCAGCGGAAGTCGATGTTATGGGATTTCACCGTTCGAGCCGCCCGGACCGCTCCTTCAAAGGTGCCGGACAGCCCGCTTGAGATGAACACCCCCAACACATCGTCGCCTGCAGCTGCCGCCTGTTCGAAGAAATCCTCGAAGAAGTGCTGGGAGGGTTGGCTTGATGTGGGGATGTCCTTGATGCGCCCATCAAGGGTCTGGTAGAACCCGTCGATGTCCATGGCAGTTTCAAGCTGCTCTTTTCCATCATAGCGAACATAGAGGGGCGCCACGGAGATCTGACGCTCGTGAGCAGCGGTCTGAAGGATACCCGTCGTTGAATCAGTGATTATCCGGATCATCCCATCTCCTCTTTCTGTTCCCGATCAGCGTCAGATCTCATCATCGATCTTCCTGAGTTGGGCGATCAACCGCTGCCGACGGTCGTGCAGGCCTCTCTCAAGCCCAACCGGATACGTATGGGGATTCATCATGCGAAGCTGACTCTCATCCAGCGTGGCCAGATCCTCCCGGGCGCGCTTCTGGGCTTCCATCACATCCACCTGGTCAAAAGCCGAAGCGACCTTGCCATGCTCGAAAAGGGGTTCCAGCAAGGTCTTGAAGCGCTTTCCATCCAACTGCTTTCGACGTAGAGGATCCATAGGGTCGACGATGGTCTGGTCGGGAACCGAGTCCATGTCCGAGAAGATGTCGAAGATCATGTCACCCGCTATCTTTCCATCATCGTTGTAGTAGCGGCGGATATCCAAGACGCCCGGAGTGGTGAGCTTGGCGGCCGATTCCGATATCTTCAGGCGATCCGTCCAGTGATCATCTTCCGGCATTCGGATGGCAGAGAGCTTGTAGACGCCACCCAGCGTGGGCTGATCGAAGGCCGTTGCCAGCTTGGTGCCCACTCCCCAGATATCCACCGGCGCACCCTCATCGAGAATGGATCGGATGAGCATCTCGTCCAAGTCATTGGTCAGCATGATGCCCACATCATCAAGACCCGCCTCGTCCAGCATCCGTCGCGCCATCTTCGCCAACCATGCCAGATCACCCGAGTCGATGCGAATCGCACGAAGGTTCTCACCCCGTTCGCGCATCTCAAGACCAACCGTTATGGCGTTTCTGATGCCCTGCTCCACATCATAGGTGTCAACGAGCAGACTGCAATTGCAAGGGGCGACCCGAGCATATTCCCGAAACGCCTCAAGCTCATCGGGAAAGGACATCACCCAGGAATGCGAATGCGTTCCCGAAACGGGAATGGAGAACATCTTGCCTGCCAGCACGTTCGACGTGGAGACGCATCCCCCCACCACCGCAGCGCGAGAAGCCCAAAGCGCTCCCGTTCCCTGGGCCCGACGCAGACCGAACTCAGTGACCGGTTTGCCCGCTGCGGCCTGACAGACCCGCGCCGCCTTCGTGGCGATCAGCGTTTGGAAGCTGATGCAGTTGAGCAGCATGGTCTCAAGCATCTGGCACTGCATGATGGAACCCTGGACCCGCAGAATGGGTTCATGGGGAAAGACCACCGTCCCCTCGGGGACGGCATGCACCGACACCTCCAGCTTGAAATCGCGCAGATAATCGAGAAAGCCCTCATTGAACAGCAGCCCACCCCCAGGAGCCGGGATGTCAGCCAGATAGGCAACGTCTTCAGCGCTGAACCGGTAGTCCGCCAGGATCTCGGCAAGCTGGGCCATTCCGCAAGCAACGGCATAGCCACCCTTGAAGGGGTAATCGCGGAAATACATATGGAACGTGGCCTGCTCATCAGCTTTGCCCGTATCAAGGTAGCCTTGCGCCATCGTCAGCTGATACAGGTCGGTGTACAGGGACCAATCAAGCGATGTCATTGGGCCGCCCCTTCGGAAGGATTGCTTGGTTTGCGCTTGCGCCTGCGACGCCGTTTCTTCTGGGCGTTGTGCGTGACTTCGGAATCAGATCCCGTTTGGGAAGCCCCCTCATCGGCATGGGCAAGACCGGAGGACTTGTGTCCGGGCCGAGGGCCCGACGGATGGGCTGCCGGCTTGTCCGCCTGGTCCTTCCCCTTCTTGCTGCCGTCCGTCGAAGAGACCGCCTTGCCGCCACCGATCTTCGTGGAGCGTCGCCGCGGCTTGCGATTCTTCGGCTTCTCGGAACTGCCGTCAGAAGCCGCTTCGTCCTTGACTGGCGCTCCCGACACCTTCTTCGAACGACGACGGCGCTTCTTGTGATCAGCCTTCGCCAAGGGGTCGGCCGCCGAGCCCTCATGATGGGTGACCGAGGCGCTCCCCAATTTGTCGGTACCGGTGAATTTGGATGTGGAGAAGATGTCCAAGCTGCCCTCGAACACGGCCGTGCTGGGAGCGGTGGCCTCATCCCAGCCTTCCTGGCTCACCACTTTGGGCCGCTGGCCTTCTGCGGGCTCTTCGAAGGCGCTCAGAGGAACCCTCACGGGTTTTTCGCCTTCAAGGCAGACCTTGACCTCCTCGCGGGGCACATCCAACGCCTCGACCTTGGCGGGACCATCGGGCGTCTCAACGGTGTTGCCCACCTTCGGGGCGTGGGACTTGAAATCCTTGTAGGTATCGTTCTCATAGCGCAGACAGCACATCAAACGGCCACAGAGCCCTGAGATCTTCTGCGGATTGAGCGAAAGGTCCTGGTCCTTCGCCATGCGAATGGACACCGGCTTGAATTCTCCCCCCAGACGCTTGCAGCATACGATCTGCCCGCAATGGCCCAGACCACCCACGATGCGCGCCTCATCCCGCACGCCGATCTGCCGCATATCCACCCGCACCTTGAAGCGGGAAGCCAGACGGCGGACCAGGTCGCGGAAGTCTATGCGCTCCTCGGCCTCGAAATAGAAGATGGCCTTGTCCCCATCAAGGAGATACTCGACGCTGACCGGATGCATGTCCTCGCTGGTCTCCTTGGCCATCTCCTTGAAGATGGGCAGAGCCTCGGCGGATAGCTGCTCCATGCGATGGGCCTGTTCGATATCCTCATCGGACGCGATGCGCAAAACCTTGTGCAAGGGGCTCTTCAAGCGCTTGATCTCCTCATGGGAAACGTCGAAGATGTCCCCGGATGCCTGGCCCAACTCAAGGCCACGAGCCGTCTTGACCACCACATGGTCAGCAGCATGGACATCAAGACCATCCGGGTCGAACCACAGGGTCTTCACGTTATAAGGAAGGTTGACAGGCAGCACCTGAACCATTGAACACCTCTCTCACCTGGAAGAGCATCGCATCAAGGCATGTCTCTGGAGATACATTATAGTCGAGTGCCTGTTCGGTCTCCTCGATCCTTCGAAGGGCGTAGGCCACCGTCGCAACGTCCACATCAAGTGCCACCGCCCGCACCTCAGCAAGGAAATCAGTGTTGATCACCAATTCAGGGGTACCGGCCACCACCGCCATGACATCCCGCAGCCATGACTTCATGATGGCGATGCTCTGATGAAGGTACTCTGCCGTCTTCAATGAGAGCTGGCGTTTGTTTCGCGCCTCAATGCGCCGGAGGGCCGATTTCTCGAAGAGGTCCTTATTGCTTTCCAGCTCAGCCTCAAGCTTCACTCGATCCTCATCCACCAAGGCCTTCGACCGCTCCGTGATGCCACGGGCCATCTTCAGAACCTGCCAGTCATCAGCACGCCCAACGGCTGACAGCTGCCGCAGCAGCTCCTGACGGAACTGGATGCGCGCATTGCCCTTCTCACGAATGAATCCAATGGCTCGCGTGATGGAACCAGAGCAGGCCTCCATCACCTGGCGCGCGAGTTCGGCAGAGGCGCCGGTGTTCTGCGCGATGATGGCCGCAGCCTCGGTGGGAGGAATATGACGGAAGGGCACGATCTGGCATCGCGAAGAGATGGTGGGAAGAACGCTTTCGCGCGTGCGCCCCAAAAGGATGAAGACCACGTTGTCAGGAGGCTCTTCCAACGTCTTCAGGAAGGCATTCGCGGCCCCGATGCTCATCAGGTCAGCCCGATCCAGGATGTAGATCTTCCGCGTGGATTGGATGGGAGCCAGAAAGACGTCTGAGACGATTTCACGGATCTGCTCGATGAGGTACGTCGAAGCTCCCTCGGGGGCATAGTAGTGGACGTCGGGATGCGTGCGCTTGGTCACCCGCCTGCATCCATCGCATTCGCCGCAGACGCTTCCTCGAGGCCCTTTCGGACCTTTGGGGCACACCAAAGCCTGAGCCAGGGCATAGGCGGCCTGCACCTTGTTGGAACCGGCAGGACCAGTGAACAGATAGGCATGGGTTATCCTGTCAGCCACCAAGCTTGAGCGCAGATAGTCGCGGACTTGGGGTTGACCCAGGATGTTGTCGAAGGCATCCGAGATCATCAGGAACACCCCCCACCGCAGGCAGGCTCTTCGCTGTGATGCTTCCGATGGGACGCATCAAGGCAGGACAGGGCATCTTCCAAGGGATAGCTGCCATCAACAAGCCAAGGGAAGAGGTCGGACAGCTGGGCGAAGATGGCTTGGGCGGTATCCGAATGGACGCCGGTGGTCTCAACCTGGCCGATACGCTCATCGGCAGTATGGGCAAGGCGGTCGAACGCCTGGTTCACGCGCGCATGGAAACCGTCTCCAGCGCGCTCCAAGCGGTCAGTCTCCTGTCGTGCCGAGACACGGCCTCGCTTCTCGCACGGATCAGAGCAGCACAGGACGATGGTCTTGTCAGGAACGAGTCCCTTCGTGGCAAATGCGTTCGCCTGGTCGATGAAGTCCACGGAAAGCCCTCGCCCCGCCCCTTGATAGGCCCTCGTCGAATCAGTGAAACGATCGCAGAGCACCACAGCACCCCGCCTGAGCGCCGGCTTGATGACCTGATCCACGATCTGGGCACGCGCAGCCTCATAGATCAGAAGCTCTGCCTCCGGAGTCATCTCAGCGTTCGCCGGATCAAGCACGATGGCACGCAATTGCTCACCGATGGACGTTCCCCCCGGTTCCCGCACGCGCACCACTTCAAGCCCGGCCGCTTCCAATATCTGGGCCAAAAACCTGATATGGGTTGACTTCCCTGCCCCATCTCCCCCTTCGAAGGTTATGAAGACTCCTGGCGCATTCCGCTTGGGACATGGCGCCCACGAGGCATCCTGATTCACCCTGACCATCTAGCTTTGGCTTGTCGCACAGGCCGCCACGGCCTTCGCCACAGCATCGGCAACCCGTGGGTCGAAGGGATCGGGCATGACGAAATCGGCGGACAGCTCCTCATCGCTCACCAGTGATGCCAACGCCCGCGCAGCCGCAAGCTTCATGGATTCAGTGATGCGCGGGGCTCGCGAGGCCAAGGCCCCCTTGAAGATGCCCGGAAACGCGATCACATTGTTCACCTGGTTCGGAAAATCGGAACGTCCCGTGCCGACGACGGCCGCACCTGCGCGCTTCGCTTCGTCAGGATATATCTCAGGTACGGGATTGGCCATGGCGAACACGATGGCATCCTCATTCATGGTATGCACCATGGCTTCGGTCACCACGCCGGGAGCAGACACGCCAATGAAGACATCCGCCCCCACCATGGCATCCGCCAAGGTTCCCGAACGGTCTTCCCTGTTCGTGACGGCAAGCATGGCACGTTGCGCCTCGTTGATCCCTTCAAGGGAAGAGGAGATGATGCCGCGAGAACCACACAGGGTGATGTCAGTGAACCCGTAGGACAGAAGCAGCTTCGCAATGGCGATGCCAGCCGCCCCGGCACCGCTCATGACCACGCGCACGCGCGCAGCCTCCTTGCCCACCAGCTTCAGCGCGTTGATGAGCGCTGAGAGCACGACGATGGCCGTGCCGTGCTGGTCATCATGGAAAACGGGGATATCCAGAAGGTCATTCAGACGCTCCTCGATCTGGAAGCAGCGAGGGGCCGAGATGTCCTCCAGGTTGATCCCCCCGAACACCGGCGCCAGCTTCACGCATGCATCCACGATCTCGTCGGTATCCTGCGTGTCAAGGCAGATGGGAAACGCATTCACGTCGGCGAAGCGTTTGAACAGCGCGCACTTCCCCTCCATGACCGGCAGCGCAGCCAAAGGCCCGATGTTTCCCAACCCCAGAACCGCGCTGCCGTCGGTCACCACCGCCACGGTGTTCGACTTAATGGTGACATCATAGGCGCGCTCAGGATTCCTGGCGATCTCGAGACAAGGCTCAGCTACTCCCGGCGTGTAGGCTATCGCCAGGTCGTATCGGCTATCCAGTTCCATCTTGGGAACGACTTCCAGCTTGCCGTCCCACTTCTCATGCGCACGAAGCGCCTCCTGTGCTATGGACATCGGTTTCCTTACCTTGGGAGATACCATCTTGCAGGTTCACATTCTATACCTTGCACTAATATATCTGGACATAAGCAGGCTCAAGAGATGAGGACGACCCATGACTGCACGCCATCAAGCTGATGCCCACACCTCCCCCCCGAACTCTCTGGCAGAGCTCTCCTCTGAGCAGGTGGCCGAAGCGGCATACACGGGGATTCGCACCTGCGCGACCACCCTTCGCACAGATGTCCTTGATGCCATCAACGCGTGTGCCAATGCCTGCCAGGCGGAAAAGCCTGACTCGCGGGAAGCATCGGTGCTCCACAGCATCCTGCATAACGCCCAGATAGCCCAGCAGGAAGGCATGCCTCTTTGCCAAGATACCGGCAGCGTGTGGGTCTGCCTTGAGGTGGGGCCTGACGTCATGATGCGCGGAAACGTGCTGTCGCAGGTGGATGATGCAGTCGCCTGTGCCTATCGGGATGGTGGTCTTCGCATGAGCATCCTCGCCGATGCCCTTTTCGACAGGACCAACACCCAGACGAATGCCCCCGCCTTCACGGAACTGCGCCTCACGGAAAAGCCCGGATGCAGGCTGCATATCATGCTCAAGGGCGGTGGCTCCGACAATGCCTCGCGCATCGCAATGCTGGCACCAGGTGCCGGACGCGAAGGTGTGAAGCAGGTGGTTCTGGAGGCGGTCCGCGAGAAGGCTGCGAACGCATGCCCACCCCTCATCGTGGGGGTGGGGGTTGGCGGCACGTTCGACAAGGTAGCCGGCCTGTCGAAGCACGCGCTTCTGCGCAGGCTGGATGAACCCGCTGAAAGCGCCGAGGCAGCCGCCTTCGAAGAGGAGCTCATGCAGGAAGTCAACGCTTTGGGCATAGGGCCTGCAGCATTGGGAGGAAGCATCACCGCCTTGGGCGTGCACGTGAAGACGGCGCCATGCCACATCGCCGCCCTTCCCGTGGCCGTGAACATGGGGTGCTGCGCCATGCGCAGTGTCACGCTTCCCTTGATAGACGAACAGGGCAACACGATTACGCATCCGTGGACATACGCAAGTGATGAGGAGGACGGCAGATGAGCAGCGTGACGAAGGTGCACCTCCCTCAGGATGCGAACCTGCTCTGCCAGCTTGAGGCGGGAGATGAAGTGGCGATAAGCGGCACGCTCTACACGATGCGGGATGCGGGACACGAGCGCTGCCTGGCGTATCTGCACCGTGAAGGAAAGCTTCCGTTCTGGCTTGAGGGGCAGACGCTCTTCTATGCCGGCCCCACGCCCTCTCGCGGTGGCCGTCCCTTCGGAGCCATCGGTCCCACAACCGCCTCTCGCATGGATTTCGCCACACCCGATCTGTATCAGGCAGGCATCAAGGCCACCATCGGGAAGGGCAAGAGATCAGAGGCCGTGCGTCAAGCCTGCCAAGAGCATGGATGCGTCTATCTGGCATCCGTGGGCGGCATTGCAGCCCTTCTGGCAGCCTGCGTCACCTCAGCTGAGTGCATCGGGTGGGAGGATCTGGGCACCGAAGCGCTCTACCGAATCGAGGTCGAAGACTTCCCTGCCTATGTGGAGATAGACGCAAAGGGAAACGATCTCTACCGGATGATCGAGCGCGAAGCCGCTTCCAGTTGATGCTTGCCTCGAATGGACCGTGCCACGTGCGACTGTAGCGGAAGCTGTCACACGATAGTATGCCTGCCTCGGATGGACTGTGTCACGTTCGACTGTAGCGGAAGCCATCCGCGCAGCGGTGGCTTGCCCTGTGCCGAGGGATTATCCCAAGTAGGGCAAGACGCACGCTGACGCGTGACGTCTTACGCTACATCGGACGACCTACGCTACACCCAGATGCCACGGGTGCAAGAAGGCAGCGTCACTTCTTGCGTGAGGCCTTCTTGCGTGAGGCAGCCGCCTTCGAACCTGATCCATCAGCCTTGCGCAGGCCTGCCTTCTCTTCCTCTTCCGCCTTGGATGGGCAGTCGAAGTTGGGGCAGAGCTTCCAAGGACCCCTCCGCGTGGTGACGATCACCAGAGGCGCACCGCAGGCATCGCATGTCTCCTCGGTTGCGGTCAGATCTCCGAATTGGGGCAGCGGATAGCGGGTTGCGCATTCCTCGAAGTTCTCGCAGGTGACCGAGCGCTTCAATGTCTTGGGGTTGCGCCGCGCGAACATCTTCGATTCGATGCCACGCTCCTTGCAGACCGGACAGTATCCCACCATGACCTCATCCTCATGATTGGAAGGGCAATCCGGGTCGATGCAGATGGTGATGGGCTTCGATCGGAACGGCGTCACCTTGACCTGGGGCATCCCGCATGCAGGGCATGGCTCCTCCAAGGCCTCCACCTTGCCTTTGGGAAGGGGATAGGTCACGTCACAGTCAGGCCATCCCGAACAGCCGATGAACATCGATTTCGTCTTCTGAGATGCCTTGAGCTGCAGATCCTTGCCGCATTTCGGACACGTTCCCACATACGCGTCGGCCGCCACCGCATCGGAGAGGGCCTCTCCCACCTTCTCCGTGTTCGGAATCAGATTCTCCAATTCCTTGGAAAGCAGCGCCCGCGAACCCATGACCACATCCTCCTTGCTGGTCTGGCCCTCGGCGATCTGGTCCATCCCCGCCTCCAGTTCAGCGGTCATCTCAGGATGGGTGATATGGGGAGCGAACTCATCCAAGGCATCGATGACGGCGATGCCCAGCTTCGACGGCTCAATGGGGTCGTTCACGATGTACTTCACCGCATAGAGACGATCTATGATGGAGGCACGGGTTGATTTCGTGCCCAACCCCAGCTTCTCCATCTCTTGGACCAAGCGGCCTTGACTGTACCGAGCGGGTGGCTTGGTCTGATCCTTCTTGCATTCAGCGCCATTGAAGGCAATCCGCTGCCCCTTCTTCATGCCGGGCAGTTGCTCATCCTTCTTCAGCCCGAAGGGATAGATCTCGCGATATCCCTGCCTTACCAGCACATCCCCCTTGGCATGGAACTCCTCCTTAGCAACCTCCAGCACCACCTTGGTGCCTTCCACCACCGCATCTTCGGAAAGCGTTGCCAAGAACCTGCGGGCAATCAGGTTGTACAGCTTGAACTCGGACGCTGGAAGATCATCCGGTGTGGCCCCTTTGGTGGGGTAGATGGGAGGATGGTCGGTGGTTTCCTTGCTGCCCCGCGTCGCCTTGAGGGGACCGGCGCCAAGAAGCTTTTGGCAATAGGGCTTGTAGGCGGGGTTCTTCTCCAATTCGCGCACGACCTCGCCCAGATCGAGCGTGGAGGGATAGACGGTGTTGTCCACACGGGGATAGGAGATATAGCCATCCATGTAGAGGCTCTCCGCCATGCGCATGCACCGAGAGGGAGTGATGCCTTCAGAAGACGCCGCAGCCATGAGAGAGGTGGTATTGAAGGGAGTGGGAGCCTTCTGCTTTCGCTGGGTGGTGTCAATGGACAGGACTGTAGCGCTCTGGGCGGAGGAAATGGCCTCCATCACGCAGGTGGCCTCGCGCTCGGTCTTGATGCGAGCAACCCGATAGGTGGCTTCGAAAGCGTCCTCGCCGTCGCCTTGGGTAGGTCCCTCCTCGGCAGATGCGTCGAACGCGCCCTTGATCACCCAAAAGTCCTCCGGCACGAAGGCATCGCGCTCGCGCTCCTTCTGCACGATCAGAGCCAAGGTGGGAGTCTGCACCCGGCCCGAGGAGCGAACGTTTCCCCAGCCGGCATAGCGCGCCAGCGTCAGATAGCGCGTCAACGATGCACCCCAGATAAGGTCGATATCCTGACGAGCCTCGCCCGCTTGCGCCAAATCGTAGTCCATGGAGACGAGATTCTCGAAAGCATGCTTGATCTCGGGCTTGGTGAAAGACGAGTAACGTGCCCGATGCACGGGGGCTGATTCGTTCACCTCACGGCAGCAGGCAAGGGCATCTGAGCCGATCAGCTCTCCTTCCCGATCGAAGTCGGTGGCGATCACGATCTCATCGGCCTTCTTCGCCAGGTTCTTGAGGGATCGGATGATCTCCTTCTCCTTGGGTATCTTGTCTATGGGCGAATAGGCAAGATACGGCAACGCTTCCATCTTCCAGCCTTTGAGGTCAACCCCATCCTCCAGGAAGGGCTTCTTCTTCTTGAAGGGCGGCTTCGGCAGGGACGAGGGAATCTTGGCAGGCAGAACCTCACCGTCAGGCGTCACGCCCGTCCAGCCGCTTGAGCGCTTGTAGCGCAAGGTCGGCGTGAAGTCGGGCTCAAGGATGTGACCACGCAGACCGATGGCCACCCATTCCTCGCCATCCTTCTCGAACCGATAGACCGGGGTCTTGTAAACGTTGTCAGATACGGGCTTTTTGGTGGACAGCAACGTGGCTATTTGCTTGGCTGCATCGTTCTTCTCAGTTACTACCAGCTTCACGGGCTCTGCGCTCCTCTTGCTCTTCTCGCTCCAACACCCTATTCATGGCGACGATGGCACATTCTATATGCTCATCCTCTGGTTCGTTCGTCGTAAGGTACTGCATCTGCATGCCGGGCCAAAGGATCACCTTCACCAAGGGGTTGTCGGGATGGCTGCCCGCCCATTTGACCGTGATCTCATAGGAGATGCCTGCTATCAGCGGCAGGAACAGAATGCGCACCGCGATGACCAATATCAGCTTTGGTGCTCCATCGGGAATACCCACCGCGTCGATAATGCCATTGATGGGCAGGATGGTGTAGATGATGATGGCAAGGATCAAGACCATGATGAGGAACGCCGTGCCGCAGCGCACATGCAACCGAGGGAAACGGCGCGCATTCTCCGGTGTCATCTCCAGGCAATGCTCATAGCAGTGGATGGCCTTGTGCTCGGCGCCATGGTATTGGAACATGCGTCTGATGTCCTCCATGCGCCCGATGAGCCAGATGTAGAAGATGAAGATCGCCACGCGCAGGATGCCATCCACCACGTTCCAGAGGATGGTGTGCTGATCGTATTCACCCACGATCAGATTCGTGACGGCCGCGGGAACCACGATGAACAGCACCACTCCCAAGATGACACCCATCACCATGGAAAAGGTCATGACCCCCTTGCCAAGGCCATCCTTCTCCTCTGGATCCTTATGCAGATCGGGTGCTTTGGATGAGGCATCCTCATATGCCGGGTCGAATTCATCCTCGAAGCGCTCGGCTATCTGGTCAGCTTCCCTCACCTGACACTCTTCGCCCTCTTCGTCTCCGAAGGCATGCTCGGCAGCTATCTCCAAGGCCTTGAATCCCAGGCCAAGCGATTCGATCAGGGCGGTGCAGCCTCGAATGAAAGGCCATTTCATCCAGCGGTGCTTGTCCTTGCCGCTTGTCAGATCATGCTCTTCCACATAGATGTTCCCATCAGGTTCCCTCACGGCAACGGCCCAGTTGTATTTGCCGCGCATCATGATGCCCTCGATGAGAGCCTGTCCCCCTACATGGGTCTTGCGTTGACCGTCTTCCTTGAAAGCACGGGAAAGATCAGTGCCCTGGGAAGCCTGACCCCCCTCCAGGGTGGCTTCCGCATGCTGGGTTTCGCTCATGAAGCTGCCCCTCTTGTTCATCAGCACCTCTTGCAAGTTATTCTCGAACCACCTTCGGGAAAGGATTGCCACAGGTCATCTTCCCTTCCGGGCACGTGGTTCGCACACAGGGCGCCCCGGCATCCATGAAGATGAACGGAGCGGTGGGCTTGACCAAGGCAAGCATCCTTTGAGCAAGTTCCTGTATCTCCCATTGCGCGCGGTGGCAGCAACGCAGATCGAAGAAATGCATGAGCTCACGCACGTTCATGGTGGTGACGATCTTCGTCTCTGTGGCATTCGGAAGGACGAACCTGGCATCTTCAGCGGGAATGCCCGCATCAAGCAGCCTCAGGTACACCTGGGAGGCATGGTCCATCAGGGATTGGAACTCCTCCTCAGCGCGAGGATCATCCTTGATGGTGTCCGGGGTGATATAGGGAAAGCCCTCCTTGAACTTGACGTAGCGCTGTGACTGCTGGTTGAAGCTGGCCAGACGATGTCGAACCAGCTGATGGGTGAGCACCCGCGACACGCCATCAATGGCAAAGGTGTAGCTTGCATGCTCAAGGGTTGAGAAATGGCCACTGCGCATGATGGTGGACAGAACCGACCTCACCCGTTCTTCGGGCATCGTTTCCATCAGGTCAGCCGCACCTTCAGCCGCATAGCAAAGCCGAGCAGCCGTTGCAATGGCCCGCTCTGGATCCGGAGTATGATAGAGAAGCTCTACCTGCATGATTGCGAGGCGCTCCTTTCGAATAGGCTCTTCCCCGCCGATGCGAAGAAGCTGTGAGGCGTTATTCTAAACCATGGGGCTTCTGAGTATGCAGCAGTTTCGTGGTTTGGAAGACTGACACCGAATTAGTAACGAAAAACTGACAACTCAAGGCAAAGAAAAACCAGCCAGTAGAATTCAGGTATCACAACCTTAAGGGGAAAGGATCCAAAATGGATGAGAAGCTTGCAACCGCATTGGCTGCCTACGGAATAGATACCACCGACGCCATGGACCGCATGGATGATGACGCTGATCTGTACAAGAAGTTGGCACTCAAATACCTGAACAACACGAACTTCGTTGACTTGACTGCAGCCATGGAAGTGAAGGACTACGATACCGCCTACAACGCCGCCCATACCCTGAAGGGTGTGGCGGGCAATCTCTCGTTCACCAAGCTCTACCACATCGCCTCATCGGTGTGCGAGGCCCTTCGCCAAGGCGAATCCCAAGCCGCCGAAACCATGATGCCTGATCTGAAGGCTGCCCATGAAAAGGTGGTCGAAGGTCTTGAGAAGTGGCAGGATGGCGAACTGTAGCCACCCCTCCCTCTTCGAAAGCCTCAAACCTGCTCTTTCAAGAAAACGCACCCATATCGGGTGCGTTTTTCAATGCGTGATCTCGAAATATACAATGAATGTATAAAAGAAGGGGGTTCCGCTCAGAAGCTACGCAGCCTTCGCTCCACCCTTCGTTTTATACATAACAGGTATATCAGACTCAGTCTGCAAAAGCTCAGGCTGCAGCGGCTTCTGAACCACCACCGCCGCCAGTCTCACCACCGGTGCCACCACCAGACGACGAGCCGCCACCATCGCCGCCAGGCGTGTTGCCGCCTGAGGAGCCGCCACCATCGCCAGTGCTGCCACCCTGATCCGGATCAGTCGGTTCCGTGCCTCCGGTCTCACCTCCGGTGCTGCCGCCGGTGTTTCCACCAGTCGAGCCACCACTGGAAGAGCCGCCTTGAGACGAACCGCCGCCGTTTACCTTATCGGTATTCGTATTGATCAGACCGGGATTGCGCAGGGCCTCTTCATCACCCTTGAAGATGAGTACGTTGGAGGTGTCAACCTTCTTGTCAACGATGTCGGCGGCAGACTTGTTCGACTCGAATTCAGTGATGTCCTTGCCCGCCTTGAAGGCCTCCATCATCTCAGCAGTCTTCTCCTCGTCGTTGATGACGAAGGAGATCCCATTGATGTTCTGCGTATAGGAAGGCATCACCACGGAATAGATGGTGAGTTCTTCGGGACGGTCGGACATCTTCTGAGCCAAGCCGACCAGATCCATGACACCAATGTCGGTCTCAACGCACTTCACCGCGGCGTCCACCACGGCCGGAATCCCTGTGATGGGCAGTTCGAGAACGGCATCAGCCACACCTTCGATGACAGCGCGCTGGTGCTTCGTGCGCGTGTAGTCGCCATCAGGATAGTCACGATTACGGGCGAAGGTGAGCGCTTCGCCACCACTAAGGTGCTGCGTGCCCTCTTCGATGACATAGTGATTCCCATCACCATCATCGCATTTCGGATTGTCAATCTTCGATTCGTTCTCAACCGTGACGCCACCGACCGCATCCACCAGTCCCGCCAGATTCATGAAGCTGACTTCGGCGTAGTGGGTAATGTCGACACCCAGCAGATTCTCCGCCTCGCGAATGGCACCAGCCGCGCCATCGAAGGCATAGGCGGCGTTGAACTTCTGCACCCCATGACCTTCGATATCGATCTTCGTGTCACGCGGGATGGATACCATGGAGACGACCCCCTCGATGGGATCGACCCGGGTGACGATGTTCGTGTCGCTGCGCCACGGGCCTTCTTCGCCTTCACGCTTGTCAGAGCCCAAAAGCAGCATGTAGAAGGGTTTGTCCAGGGACGTCTCATAGCCCAGAGCATCTTGGATGGCCATGCGCTCGGCATCGGTCTTGTTGCCCTTGAGTTGGGAATCTATATGGTTGATGTAGAGAGCGAATGCGCTTCCCGCCCCGATGATGACCGCCATGAGGGAGGCGATCACGATGATGGCCGCCTTCTTGCCCCTGCTCATGCCCTGTTTTGCTGCCACCGCATGGTAGGCTTGGGCGTCTCGTGCGTAGTTGCCTGTCGGTTTGAATCCGCTGTTCATGTGCGCTGGATTCACTGGCTGGACTCGACTGGGATAGGCATGTTTGCTGTTCTTCATCGAGTTTCGTTTCGTAGGCATGCATGCTCTTTCGTCCGATTTCGCTTTGAAGGAAGCATTATACGGGACGGGAAACCGTTATGCACCTGTTATCTTCAAGACCATCAGACCTCCATGGCATGCGACCCACATTATCTTTGTAGCGTAAGGCGTCCGCAAAGCGGCGCCTTGCCCCTCCCCCGCATCGCAAGCCGTCTTTGTAGCGTAAGCCGTCACGCGAATGCGTGCGGCTTGCCCTCACAGCGGCAACGTCACAGCAATCCCTTGAAACTGTCCACGGAATAATCGCCGGATACCCGCACACGATTCAGAGCATACGGGTTGTCGCCAGGAGAGATCTGGGCATTCTTCACGGTGAAGGCGCAGAGCACTCCAGCATCCTCCAAAGCCGTCCACGCTGCCTCGTTGTTGTCGCCGAACGGATAGGCCATGGCCTCCACATCACCCAACACCGCTTCAGCCAGCTGGGCGTCCTCGAAGAGCTCCTCAGAGGTCAACGCATGGATGATGCCGCCTTGACCCACGTTTGACCCGGCTTCGTGCAGGCCATAGCTGTGGGACTGGAACCTGACATAGGGCGATGCGTAGGCATTCACCTTGTAGCTGGCATCCCCATCAGAACAGATCACGAATGACGTGGCAGGCACCTCATATTCATTGAGCAGTGGAATGCCAAAGTCCAAGAACCCCTGCTCGCAGTCGTCGAAGGTGACCACCACGCTCTTGGTCGGCAGAGAATGGGTGCCATCCACGAAGGCGCGGACCTCATTGTAGGAGGGATAGTAGTAGCCGGATTCACTCAGATAGCTGAGCTCTTCGGCAAGTTTCGTGTCCAGGATGTAGTTGCCATCAAGATCATCAGGCGGGGCATCGGCGGTATAGACCCAGTGATACATCAACACGGGCAACGTCTGCGCCGTATCCATGGACTCTACCACATGCACCTGTCGCTCGGCGGTGGCCGTGCGTCCGTCGGCAGTCGTGGCGGTATAGGTCACCTGATAGTCTCCGGGTACGGATGCGTCCACCTCGCCTTCGATGGCAACGCCTTTCGTGATGTCGCCCACATCGGTTTGGGTGGCATGGCATCCAGCCTCAAGGTACTCCTCACCTGCCAGCACATAGGTCTCAGCATCCCCATTGAGCGTCATGACCACGTCCTCTGCCACAGCGGGTGTTGGCGCAACCTCTTCGACAACCTCCAAGGTTGACGTCTCTGCACTCGAAGCACTGGCCGCAGAGGCCTTTCGCGCCTGAGCGTCATCGGCAAGGTTGACCGCTCCGATGCATCCACCACAGAGCAGCGCAATCAAAACAGCCAAAGCGGCAGGAGCCGCCCACTTCCCCTTGACTCCCCGACATTCAAGCATCTCCCTGTATGCAGAGCCTTTAGACATCACGAACCTCTCCATAGGGTTTCCAATCCTCATCCGCCATGATGCTTCGCGAAGCACGCCAGCCATCAATGAGGCTGCGCACGCCGGATGGAATGCTCGCACGATCCACGGCGACAAGACGGATGGCTTCCTTAGCGAAGGAAGCGGCAGTACCCAGCGCGAATCCAACAGGATTGAAGGTGTGTTCCCGCTTGAGATAATGCACCATATGACCCCGGTTGGCCATCACCCGAAAACGGGTGCGATCTGAGCTGGCATTGAGCTGCCGCACGCCTGAGACCTCCCAATGGGTTATCTCCTTCGTGCGACGCAGGATGACGTCTTCTATCACAGCCACCCGGAAACGCCTGCTGGCCAGGTATCCATAGATGCAGTCATCCCAATACAGGAAGAAACGGGCATCGGGAAGGCCGATAGCCTGCACCACCCGTCGATTGAAGCAGGCACCTTCGAAGCAGAGCGCGTTGGCCGGCTTCCACCCTTGAGGCCCAAAGCCAGAGGGAGCCAGAGGGTTGTAGATGCCCAAGGCGGGAATGAACCGATACTGCCACCAGAACGGGCCGCCGTCGAAATCCTGACGCGACCCTTGGATGGCATCGAAGCGGCTGCTCCAACGATCAAGCACACTCAGCGCATTCGGAAGCGCCACCACATCATCATCCATGAGCCAGAACCATTCGGCACCGGCGTCATAGGCCAGATGTACCCCTTCGGCAAAGCCCCCGGCACCGCCTGTGTTCTTTGCTTGGGGTGCATAGACGAACACCTCGGAACCCTCTTGCCAAGGGACTGCCGTCAGGCCCTCGTCAACCAGGCGGCGATACACCTCCACCAGCTGCTCCGTCTCACACGACGCTTCGTTGTCAACGACGAAGATGCGCCACGGGGCTCTGTCGAGAAGCAGAAGCGATTCAAGGAGCTTGCTCAGGAGCTCTTGGCGTTTATAGGTGACGATGACGATGGCTGTTTTCTTCATGCGGGCATCATAGCAAATGAATCCCCCTCGATTCGACCCCTCCGATGACGGACGCTATAATAGGGCGGTTGTATATACGAAGCCGAAGGGGACGCGTCCGACATATGATCTGGTTAGAGTGCGGAATCGTCCTGGCTGTGGCCATCGCCGTCACCGTCACGCTCACCCCTTTGGCCAAGCGCATCGCCTTCATCACCGACGCCATTGACTACCCTGACAACCGTCGTGTGAACACCCATCCCACCCCCCGCATGGGAGGCGTTGCCATCTTCGGTGGAATGGTTGCAAGCTGTCTGGTCATCGAGGTGGGAGTGGCGCTCTTCGGCTGGGTGGACCCCTTCCGATCGTACTTCGGCTTCACGGTGAACTTCCCCATTCTCTTCTTGGGAGTTGCCGTCATGTTCGTGGTGGGCATGGTGGATGACATCAAGAATCTCCGTCCCCCCGTCAAGTTCGCAGGCCAGGTGATTGCAGCAACCATCTGCGCCGCCTCCGGGCTTCTGCTCTCCACCATCCAGAACCCGTTTGTCGAAGGTGCATTCATCGACTTCGGATGGCTGGCCTACCCCATCACCATCTTCTATCTGGTGGCCTTCGCGAACGTCATCAACCTGGTCGATGGCTTGGATGGACTTGCATCGGGCATCAGCGGCATCTCCGCCGCCACCATCTTCATCTTCTCCATCTTCTCCTCGCGCTTCGATGCTGCCGTGCTTGCCGTGGTCATCGTGGGAGTCTGCGTGGGGTTTCTGCGCTACAACCATCATCCCGCCTCCATCTTCATGGGTGATTCCGGCGCATTGCTCTTAGGCATCACACTGGGCGTCGTCTCGCTTCTGGCGGTGGCCCGCTCAACCCTGTTCATCTCCCTGCTCGTTCCCATCCTGGCAGCGGGTGTGCCCATCACCGACACCGCCATGGCCATCATCCGTCGCACCCGGGCGCACCAGCGCGTGGATCAGGCTGATGCCGGGCATATCCATCATCGGCTTTTGAACCGAGGGTACTCCCAGCAGGGCACCGTGCTCATCATGTGCGCATGGACCGCGGCGCTTTCCGTATGCGCCATCGTGCTTGCGGAATCTGACGGCATCTGGAGGGTGATCGCCATCGTTGCCGCAGCCGCCATCACCGCCTTCGCCATCGGCAAGCTGCACCTGCTGGAGCCGGTATTGCGCCATCATTACGTTCCGCGCAAAAAACCGCGCAGGGACGGAAGCGATTCGCGCCCGCTCAGTTCGGTCACCTCGGCCAGACGGGTGAACTACCAGGATATCCGCAATCGTCAAAGGAGCAGCCAAGATGGCGAACGCCGCAGAAGGTGAGCTCGTCTCCATCATCATTCCCATCTACAACGCTGGCATCCAGCTGGTAGATGCGCTGGTGTCCGTCCAAGAGCAGACCCACGGCAACATCGAAGTCATCTGCGTGGATGACGGCTCGACCGACGATTCCGCTGCCATCCTGGAGATATTCGCCCATAAAGACGAGCGCTTCCGCATCATCAGCAAGCAGAATGCCGGCTATGGCGCTGCCATGAATGACGGATTGCGCGCGGCTGCCGGAACCTGGATCAGCATCCTGGAGCCTGATGACTGGCTGGACGCAGACGCGCTTCGCCGAATGCTCGCCTTCGCCGCCTGCTTCGATGAGACACCGGACGTCATCAAATGCCCCTATTGGTGGGTGAAGGAGGGGGACGAATTCGGTCAGCAGAGGCTCAACTGCACCTATCGGGGCCTCGTGCATCCCGCGACGCAACCGTTTGGGCTTGAGCAGGCACCGGAGCTCATCGCCCATCACCCTTCCATCTGGTCAGCGCTCTACCGACGAGAGTTCCTTGAGGAGCATCACATTCGCTTTCCCGAATACCCCGGCAGCGGCTGGGCCGACAATCGCTTCCTCATGGAAACGCTGACCGCCACGAACCGCATCGTCTATCTGGATGAGCCGTTCTATCACTACCGGGCAACTTCCCCCGAGGGTGAAGATGCCTTCGCGCGCAAGGCACCCCTGCTTCCCTTCGAGCGCTGGGAAGAGATGACTGATGTGCTTGAACAGGCAGAGGTGGATGACGAGGGCATCTGGCGCGCGCATATCCGCCGCGGCTTCATGTACGCAGGCGGCGTCTTGAGTCAAGTAGGCTTGGACTGGCCGGGTTTGGACGAAGCATTGCACCAGATGTTCGCACGCATGGATGAAAAGCTGGCCTTGTCAGAACCGTCCATTCCGCCGGACTTGCGCGTCCTCTTCGCTCAGATGCGTGGCATTGAATGCATCAAACCGAACAATGCCGCCTATGCGTTCTGCACCTTGAAGAAAGGCCTGCACCGCATCCGCATCAACGGCATCCAAGCCGCCTTGCAGGATGCAATGAGGTTCTTCAGACGGTAGGCTTTTCAGCCAACAAACTTCAAAATCAAGGGTATTCTCCACATGTTTTGTACTTTACCCTTACTTTCCTATTGATTCACACCTTCGTTCATGTATGAATCAAAACATGTCAAAAGCTGCTAAAATTTGCTAAAGATTGCTAAAAGATGCTAAAACCCATCTCGGGATGCACGATCGGGCCCAACGCTACGAGGACAACAAGGAGCGCTCCATGACCGATAGAACCATTGCGCCTAACGCGGAGAACCGTAACCCCTTCACACCTGACTTCGGCAAAGTGCCCGCCTATTTCGCTGGCCGGGAAGATGTGCTCGGAGAACTCACTGAAGCATTCGAACAGCCTGATTCAACAGGAACATGCGCTCTCTTCGTTGGTCCACGAGGGAGCGGCAAGACCGCCCTCCTCACTTATGTGGGAAGGATCGCCGAGCGATTCGGATGGATATCCGCTAATGTCTCGGCCCTTCCAGGAATGCTAGATGACATCTTGCAGCAAGGAGAGGAAACGGCTCAGCACATTGTCGATGAGGCGATCAGCAAGAGCGTGAAGGGTGTAAGCATTGCAGGCATAGGATCGATCCAGTGGGAATCAACGCAGCCAGATGAACCTACATGGCGCACGAAGATGACCCGTTTCCTCGATGCGCTCAATGAAGCAGGAACAGGCCTGGTGATAACCGTCGATGAAGTGGATGTCACCCTTCCAGAGATGACAGAACTCGTCAGCGTCTATCAGCATTTCGTGCGGGAGGACCGAAAGGTCTCCCTGCTCATGGCTGGCCTCCCTTATAACGTGGATACCCTGATCAAGGGCAAGAACACTTCCTTCATGCGCAGGGCCGAACGCTATGACCTGGGTCCGCTGAGCGATTATGAGGTAGAGGAAGCATTCAAGCTCACCGTGGAGAACGGCGGGAAGATCATCGATGATGAAGCGTTAGCAGTTGCCGTGAAGGCGATAGATGGCTTTCCGTTCATGTTCCAGCTCTTGGGTCATAGAGCATGGCGTCTTGCGGGTGAAGATGCCTCACTCTCTCGGGACGTAGTGCAAAAGGGAGCGGATCTTGCCCAAAAGCAGCTTGCAACTCGCATATTCGACACAACCTATGCTGAACTCTCTCCTGCAGATCGCGCCTTCCTCAGATCGATGCTGCAGGACGAATCGGAAACAAGCCGCACAGACCTTATGGTGCGCCTGGGCAAGCCTTCGGGGCATATCACAACGTACAAACGGCGGTTGATCCAAGCGGGTGTCATAGACGAGACTCTCAGGGGCACCTTCCGATTCAGCCTGCCCGGCTTCAAAAAGTACCTGCAAGCTACCGATTCCTAAGCTGGCTTCTTCGTCCTGCTGAAGAGCTCCTTCCAGTCACTGGCGGCAAGGATGGTGCCACACAGGATGGCGATGCAGCAGACGATCTCAATGGGACCGGGGATGGCACCCAAAAGGATCACGCCGAAGAGCACCGCCCAGGCGGAATAGGAGATGTTGAGTGCCATACCCTTCGCCGCTCCGATGACCGAAATACCCTTGTAGTAGAACAGATACGACGTGGCCCCTGCCAATCCCGCCAGCGCCACGATGCCTGTAGCCGCGCTGGGAAAGGCGCTCAGCGTGAAGGCCCATGCCCCGAAGAGTGGCAGCACGAAGATCAGGTACACCAGCGCTGAGGTTGTTTCACGGATCTGCAACGCGGTCTCGTTGTCAACGCTGTCATCGCGCATGCCCCAGGCACAGAGCACCGCTTCGGACCCCCACCCGATGACACAGGCAGCGGCCCCCAGAAGACCGATGACGGCATTGCCGGTGACCGTGGTATCGGCCGAGAGGTATCCCATGGCGATGATGCCCGCCAGCGCCACCGCCAAGGCAATAACCTGCTTCCACGTCATCTTCTCCTTCAGCAGAAGCACGGCCATGACCGTGCCGAAGGCCGGGTAGAACGATGAGATGATGGCGGTATAGCCCGCGCCGATGTTGTTGATGGCCGTCACATAGCCGGTCATGCCAATAGGCCCGCCCAGAAGGGCACCCAGGATGACCACCTTGCCGCTGCGCGTCTTGAGCGCGGCCAGCGTATCCCCCAGGCGACGCTTCACGGCCATGTATATGAACAGCCAGATGGCACAGAACACATCATGGAGCGCTGCTCCCACGATGGCTGCCAAGGCAAGCGCCTCCGCCGTGCCGATGTAGGGAGACATCGCAAGGCCAATCCCCAAGATGACCGTGTCCAAGCCCCACAGAAGACCACTCGTCAGTCCGTATTTCATGCGTGTTCCCCTTGTCCATCATCATCTTCATACCAACTCAAAACCTTGCTCAGATACTCCTTCGCATAGGTGTAATAAATGAACAGCCACTCTCCCACGTTGTCGCCTTCGGCTTCCTTCACGAGCGACCACACATACCAGCACCAGCCCGCGAAAGCGACGAAAGCGAAATTGTGACGGCGCTCCTCAAAGGTGGGCGTTCGTCCGAAATAATGCTCAAGAGCACGGTCGGCCTCCTCTTCGGAAAGCTGACAGGTGACCGTGAAGGTCCCGAAATCGTTCGCATAGTCGGCCATGCCCGCATATTCCCAGTCAATGAGATACAGCTCATCCGCTTCATCCAACAGCAGATTCAAATAGAAGAAGTCATTGTGGGTGAGGCAGGTTTCGCTTGATTCTGCAGACACGTGGCCGAAGAGCCTTTCTGCCTGAGCGGCCATCTCTGCATAGCCAGGAACATCGATCGGGCCTTTCGCCAGAAGCGCCGCCTCGTACTTCTTGCTCTCTTGATAGAAATCGAACGTGCGGTCCGTCACCACGCTCTCGTCGTGGAGCCTGCGAGCCATCTGCATGGCACGCGCAAGCTGCGCATCATCATGGGGGTCAAGCTGCTTGCAATCGGGTATGAAACGGGATATCTTCCATCCCTTGTCCGGATCCTCGAAGATGAAGGTGTCGTCTATCCCAAGATTCTTGGCAACCTGTTGCGCTGCCACCTCAGCAGCCCGGTCGATCAAGTGTTCCGTGCCGATACCGGGGTGCCGGTAGACGTATTCGCCGGAATCCGTCGTGAAGTGACAGGAAAGGTTCGTCAGTCCCTGCTTCAGAGGATAGATGTCGCGAATCTCGCTCTTCGTGCAGCCCAGGACCTTCTGGATATTGTCGAAGGCCTCCGAATCGACGTTCTCCAAGAACAGGGGGTCGAAGGCGCGCAGCTCGTCAATGGAATCGAACTCCCAGATGGAGCCCGCGTCATAGCGTCGGACAGCCATGTCGAAATCCTTGATGTGGTCGACGTACAGTTCTTCCCAGAGCTTCGCTGGCGTTTGGGGCAGATCATATTCATCTTCAAGCACTTGGACGAAACGTGTGGAGAAGGCCTCGTCGAAGAAGGCGTGGCCGATCATGTACCACGCATCCGCACCCCCCACGGTCACGGCCTTGATTCTATCCTTCGCCCCCAGTTTCATGCACCACTCTTCAGTGGGGCCTTCGGAATATTGCGCAGCATAGAACGCCTTGTACTCATAGGGGCGGAAGGGATTCTCAGGAAAGTAATCGTCTGAGGAGCAGATGTAGGAGCGCCCGAGAATATTGCGAACAGCCATCAAGGAGGAATTGTTGTTTCTGGAGGCGTATTCATCGTTCACCACCAGCTTCACGCCGAATGCGTCCTCCAGATAGAAAAAGTATTCCTTCTTGTAGCCGACGGCCACGGTGATGTCATTGATGCCCGCTTCCTGCAGTTGCCGAATCTGGCGCTCGATCAGCACCTCCCCACGAACCGTAAGGATGCCCTTGGGCTTCTCGTAGGAGATGGGCGCGAACCGGGATGACAGTCCTGCCGCCAAGATGACGGCATTCTGCACCCGGTAGGGCTCAAGGGCCTCAAGGCCAGCTGGGGTGACCTTTCCTTCACCTTTTGGCTCAATGAGTCCCTGTTCCTTGAGGCTATTCACAGCTGCGCACACGCTTCCTAAAGAAAGCTGAGCCTCGCTGGCTAACTTGCGCTGAGGCAATGGACCCTGCTCAGCCAAGACTGCCAATACGGAAAACTGTTTTTCATCAAGCATGTTCAAATACCTTCGTCATGGTTAATGATTTGAACACACTATAGTTGTTCAAAATGCTAGCAGGACTATTCAAAGATGAACGGCTGAGGAGCTGCCCCCAACGGCGTAAATCACGCCTTAGGGTCAATCTTGTGGATCGTCTACGCTCTTAAGCGCTTCTTCCTGCGCCAACGCAGTGACCTTGCTTCTCAGTCGAGATATCTCAGCCGTAGAAATGAATTCGCGTATGAGCAAGAGTGCAATGACATAGAGGAAGACCAGGTTCGCCGGGGATTCAATTTTGAACAGCTCCGCAAAGAAGAGCGCGATATCCGGAAAGATAGCCAAGAGAACCAAACTAAACACGAAGAAGAGCCAAAACAGAGAGTCGGATATCTTGACCTCAGATTTTCTGATTTTGCGCAACATGACAAGTAAAACAAGAACTGCACCCACTACCAAGAGAATGCGAAACGGTAGGCTCACTTCTTCCTCCTGAACCATTGCACAAACAGGATGGACACGCTCATACGCAGCATATACGAGATGGACTTCGAGAAATTCAGATAGCTCTCGCCTGCAGAGCGCTCCCTCATCTCCACCTGCACTTCTTCTACCTTGGCACCACGTCGCATCACGAGAGCCAGCGTATCCGGCTCTGGGCCGTAATCCAACTCATCAGCAAACCACGGGATCATCTTCGTATTGAAAAGCCGCATACCTGACGTTGGATCGGTGATTTTTTTACCTGTGGTCAAACGGATCATAAGCGTGATGAGCGCAGAACCCATCATGCGAGCAGAAAAGGGCTTCTTCTTATCTACGAAACGCGAACCGATGACGATATCCGCATCTGACTCCTTCGCCACCGCCACCAACTGCGATATATACGCAGCTGAATGCTGACCATCTGCGTCGAACTGAACAGCATAATCATAGCCGTGACGCTTCGCGTACTTCATACCCGTTTGAAAGCCACCGGCCAATCCAAGATTCACAGGAAGCGATGCCATACGATAGCCACGCTCACGACAGATTTGAGGAGTCTCATCTTTGGAACCGTCATTGATGACGATGTAATCGACTTCAGGAGCATTCTTCTCCAAGTCCTCCACCGTGCTCACGATGTTATCTTCCTCGTTGTAAGCGGGAATTATGGCCAAAATCCGCTTGCTCATGAAGGCAGACCGCTTCTCCTTGTTGCCACTATCTCAAATAGATATATTACAATTCTAAACCATTGCAGAAAGGAGCTCCTGTAAAGAGCGCACATGGTTCCTTTTCGCGTCCATTGGAGGATAGAGCAGCCACCGTGTTTGACCAATCCTATATTTGCATCTTCTCTGCACTGTATAGGCCTAGCATGGGTGGTGTGGAGGTATTCACTGAGAACCTAGCTAAGAAATTGACTGAATTGGGTCATAAGGTAATCGTGGTCACCTCCAACACCCATAACCTTCCTGAAAGAGCAACAGAAGCTGGCGTAGAGATCTTGCGGTTGCCATGCAGACTCTTTATGAATGGCCGTCTCCCACTGCCGAAGCGCAATGATCAATTCGAAACGCTCCTTATAGAACTGGAAGCTATGCCCATCGATCGCATCCTCATCAACACGCGCTTCTATCCTCATTCGCGCATCGGTGCGGAGTTCGCAGAGCGAATCGGGGTCAGACCCATTCTCCTCGATCATGGGTCAGCCTACTTGACTCTGGGTAACCCCGCCGCCGACTCGGTACTCAAGGCCTACGAGCACTGGATGACTCATCAAATCAGGAAGCATCCGGCTGATTTCTACGGCATCTCCCAAGCAAGCATTAATTGGCTCACCACCTTTGGGATAGAAGCCAAAGGAACTATCAACAACGCCATGGATGCGAATGCGTTCATCCAGAACGCCTCCAACAGAAATTATAAAGTAGAACTTAGGCTTCCCGAAGGTGCCTTCATCGTTGCCTTCACTGGACGACTCGTTTCCGAAAAAGGCATCACAGAGTTGATTGCCGCCGCCGAGCTGCTGCAAGACGAACAAAACATTCACTTCGTCCTCGCAGGAGATGGTCCGCTTATGAGCCTCGTGGAAGGTGCGCCTACCAATGTGCATGCATTGGGCAACATACCGCGCGAAGACATTGCAGCTCTTCTGTTGCAGGCGAACGTATTCTGCCTTCCTACCCGATCTGAGGGTTTCTCTACCTCACTCCTTGAGGCTGCAGTTTGCAGATGCGCACCCATCATCACAAACGTGGGCGGAGTACCCGAACTCATCCCTAACGAAAGCTATGGGATCATCATCCCTGATAAGAAACCCCAAACCATCGCGAATGCCATACGTCGACTTCATGATGACCAAAAAGGCTGCGTTGCGATAGGGACGAACATCTCCGAGCATGCAAGCATGGTCTTTACTTGGGACCAAACTGCCCATGACACTCTCACAGCCTTTGATCGAGCCTCCAAGCCAATCAATGCAAGCTAAAGCGACCACGCATCGTCGTAATAAGATATTCAAGCGCTTCTATCTTCAAAAGCTTCGCAAGGCCAATGTACACGACCATGAATAGCACACACTGCAATGCGATCAACGCAAAGCTGGAAAACTCCAATAAGCCCAATGGCCAACAGACAAGCATTGCTACTATTGTCAACGCAAATGACGGACAAATATCTCTGAGTTGGGCTCGATAGGAATATCCAATCAATTTCTTATTGGGAAGCGCGTTCACAAAGGCTGTAATGATGTTCGAGACAACCATCCCCGCAACAATAGCGAAAACATCTTGAATAATAAATGCTGCAAAGCAGATAATACCTACGCCAATGACATCTTTGATGATCTCTAACTTCAGGAATATATCACTTCGACCCATTCCATTAATGGCCTGCAGATTGGCTGTATGGATAGGGCGCAATGCATAAACGAGACAGAACATTTGCATGAATATCGTTGAAGGCAACCATTGATCTCCTAGCAATAAGCTAATCAATGGAGAAGCCATCAATGCCAAGGCGCCCATTGTAGGGACCACAAGAAATGAAGACGTCTTGATAGCCCTACGCGTTATCTCTTTCACAGAGACCAGGTCATGCTGCACCCTTGATATGGCGGAAAGCATAACTGGTTGAATCGTTCCATCAAGCAATACCCCCAAACCTTGAGGATACTTTTCACCTTGTGACACGTATCCCAATTCTGTTTTCGAGAACTTACCTATGATCAAGCTGGTCAGGCTAATATACCCGGTATCAAGTAAACCAGATACGAGCAATTTCCAACTAAACCCAAAAAGCACCTTTGCTCGTTCCAAGCTGAACACCATGCGCGGGTGCCAACTTACTTGGAACGCCAACACGAGACACGTAACGAACTGAAAGACCACTTGCTGTAGCACTAATGCCCAGACTCCGCCTCCCCCAAGAGCAACAGCAACGCCTATGATTCCTGATGCCAAAATGGAAGCCAATGTAGCGACAAAGGTCTTCCGCAATTCCAAATCGCGAGTGACCTTGGCTATCTGAACCGAACTCAATGCATAAAGGAATAGGATCAATGCGAAGATTCGCAAAGGCGCCTCAATCCCTTCAGCATGATAGAAGGAAGCGATAGCAGGTGCACAAGCAAATATAAGAACATACAAAACAAGTGAAACGCCCATACTCAACCAGAAAACCGTCGAACAATCCATATCGTCGATCTTCTTGGCCTGAATGAGTGCTGTACCTAAACCCGATTGAACAAGCACGAGACTGATATTGATGAAGACAAGCATGATAGCTAGAACACCAAAATCATCAGGCGTTAACAAGCGCGCCAAAACAATCTGCATAACGAGCATGGCAACGGAATTCCCGCCGCGCTCTAGGAACTTCCAAAAAAGGGAACTGATGGTCCTGTCTTTGAGCGTGCTCACGTCAGATCATCTCCCTAAAGGGCAGTGCAGGTGCATTTTGCATCAGAACACGCCCTCCGTATTCCCCTTCAGCTCATAGGGAAACTGGTATAGATAATCTTCAAGCTCCTCCTCTATCACAGCAATCTCATCATGATGAGTTCCAGTCCTAAAGAGTTGAGTGTTCTTAAGAGATCGTGCTGGATCGAACGCAGAAAGCGGTGATGCATGTTTACTGCGATCAAGACCGAGCACATCAAGGATATGACCCACTGCCGTATCATAGTCATAGACCAGATCCTCGAAATGCATGCGTTGGACATGAGGGCTCTCTGCCGAGTGTTCAGACTGACGAACGCGCTTATAGTACGCGCAAAACTCATGGACCTCAAAGGGATAAGGAACCGGGACCGCATCCTGCGCCCAGATATACTTATTAGAAAGATAGACATCTCTGGGATCCCTATCCACGATGAAACAATGAGCTACACCTTCCTTGAAGTAGCCATCTATGCGCCACGCGTTGAATGGGAGCAGAAGCTGATCCAAGATAAGGCTGCTCTCCTTATATCCCATCATATCCAATACGTTTTCGATGAATCTCCTCGAAGCGGCATAGAACTCATCCCCCGTCGGGACTGAGAGTTTCATACCTTGGTACATGAGCGGCTTCTTCGGCCATGATCGAATGCCCGTCACCCGGTGAAACACCTCCGTGAAGCCCACGGCGGGTAAATCTCGCCAGCGGCGCTTCTCTTGGTGATACCAGAAGCTGTCCGATTCGAACTGCGTCAATTCATCCACGTAGGCATCCACAATGTCCATGAACTCATGACCTAGCTTCCATTTATACCGCCCAGGCCACCAGAGCGGATTCTCATAGAGTTCCTTCATAGCACTCCGAAAGGTGCGCAGGGCCTCATCACTTCGAATAGCATTGTTGCCAATTAGAAGCTTGTCCTCCAAGTCAAATACGCCATTGGGACAATGAAGAAAGATGAATTCGAAGTCCTTCAAAGGCACTCGATATCCTTCGAATTCGCTCACGAGATCTGTCACCGCAGAGGAACCCGATCCCATATATCCAGTCGGGATGACAACCTTATTCATACCATTCTCCGCATCAGCACGCATTCCCAATGCCATCAAGCATCTCCATCACCTTTTGCTCCGTAACCTGAGGTGCATAATCGGCAACGCGTTCTTTGCCTTTCATAACATACGAAGCCCTCAAATCTTCATTCGTAATCATACGAGCAAGCTTATCAGCCATGTCTTCTGGAGACCCAACCTGACACATCAAACCATATTCGTTGGCACCGAGTATCTCAGGGACACCAGGAAGGCTGTTCGTAGCAACCACGGGAATACCGTCTCGCATAGCCTCAAGAAGCACCATGCCTTGCCCCTCGGCGGGACTTGAATGTATAGCCACAAGGGATGCAAGATAGTAATTATCTACATCCTGCTTCGCGCCCACAAAGTGAACAAGTTCTGCTATCCCCAACTCATCTGCGAGGCTCTCGCAGGCAGCGCGCGTTGGGCCATCACCAACAAAAATAAGATGTTTGGAGATGCCATGGATATCCCTGAGAATGCGAAGTGCCCTAATAACGGTCGGTTGATCCTTATCTTGTCCGAATCTCCCGACCATGACCAAAGGATCACCATAGTCCACTTTAAGCTGTCTCACTTTCCCTTCATCAACTCCTGAAGGCATTTGGTCGACAGGATTATAAATGTGGCAAATATCAACCTTGTCTTGCAGACCAGAGGACTGCAACGCGAAAACCTGATCATTAGTCGAAACCACACAGAGATTCTCGATCTTCTTATACAAGAAGCCGAATGCATATGACATGAGAAGGTAATCAGCAAGGGAGCCATGGAGCCAAGCTACCCGTTTATTGCCTTTTACCAAACCGTAAGCAACGTAGGTCAAATCCCGTATGTGACCAGAGAACGCGATGACCACATCAAATCGCTCACGACGAATGCACCGCGCAATTCCGCTTCGCACCCACAAGCAACACCGAGCAATTAGGTTCGCTAAAGGGTAGAGATACTTTCCCCACCACCATTTCTTGATAGCAGGCAGAAAAGCATCAGGCTGGAAAAGCATCCCGAAGGTTTCCCGTCTGATTTCGCACGAATCAGGAAACTCAGACTCCAGCGCATCTTGCATTGGTTGCAGGTTGATCAATGTAACGTCGTGTCCCATCTCGACGAGCATCTTGGCATAGCTCACACCCACACGCTCTATGCCACCAAACCCCAATCCATCGAACACCATTCCAATCTTCAAGGAATCGCCCCCACAACTTAAGCGAAGAGCATAAGGAATCGCTTCGCCATTCCCACCTTATTCGCCAACATGAACGCCCCCATCCCTAGTCGGATCTTCGTCCGCTGTCCTTGAGGCTTGAACAATCCGATATAAGGATTGTTCTTATAGTCAGGGAACAGGCTCTGTAAGTCGTCCAGAAAGAATTCAACTTTCTGATCCATGAGCTGCCGACCGCATCCCCTGTTGTAAACCACAAGCGTATTGAGCATGTCAGAGATATAGGAGTACTCGATCACCCTTCGCTTCCTCTCGGAGAGTTCTGAGATATCGCAGCGATCGAGGAACGACCGATACAAATCACTCAGCATTACCTCGTAGTTCTTCTCGTACGGCTTCGAACGCGTTATCGAGGCGGGATTAACGTAATAATAGTATCCCGCATAATCGATGTACCGCACCTTCGCATCCCGAGCATACATACACAATGCCAAGTAAGTGTCCTCAGCGTATCTGATGGGTGAAAACCAAAGATCGTTGTCGACCAAGAAATTCTTCCTGAAGAGTTTCGCCCAAGCCGAACTGAAGTTCAACTGTGTCCATTCAGTGTGCGGCAGGAGATGATCCGTTCCTCTTTTGCCATCAGTAAGTACATACCCCCCGATCAGCACATCACACGGGTCATCCATCATCACATCAAAATAATTCTGTAGATAATCCTTTTTGACAAAATCATCACTGTCCACGAACATCACGTACTCGCCCTGCGCATGTTTGGTGCCACGATTCCGCGAGACACCTAAACCAGCATTGACTTCGTTGGTGACAACATGAACTATATCGGGGTATTCCTGCACATACCTCGCAAGAATATCTCCAGATCCATCTGGAGATGCATCATTCACACATATAATCTCGTAAGATACAGTGCACTCTTGATTCAGCAAACTGTCCAAACATCTATGCAAATACTGCTCAACATCATACACAGGCACGATAATCGAAATATCCATTTTCAAGTAAGCGTTCACCTCACCAGCAAAGGCACAGACTGCTGAACCCCTTGAAGATCATTCCTAATCCACGGCCCTCAAAAAGTGCTAAGCTGCCGCACGGAAGTTCATAGTAAGATCAGCCTTTGTTATTTCGATACTCATTGTTGCATCCGCGATACAGTCCATTTTTACCATAACATATCGATCACGTTAGCGCATTTCCTCTAGATGCCGCTTCCAATACTCCACGCTGGTCATCTGCGGAAGAGCATCTCGATATGCTTGAGCCACCTCAGCTCCACGTGCCTTTTGCTCGGTGCGTACCTTGCGCCACCGCTTCCTGATAGCATCCCACCGATCGCGGTCCATCACCCGAACATGAGCATTCTCACAGGCGCGATCGCATGCAACGAGAATGCGTTTGCCAACTTGGTCAGGGGATATGATGGTATAGCCACCGTAATAGGCCGTAGCTGCCTCATCCTTTACGAAGGTATCCGGCAAGAGATGCCGGTCATACGGGATGCTGCGCCAAAGACGCAGGAGCGGTCCCGCCGCTTGATCATCGCGCACGATATTCGAATCGGGAACGAAATCCAGGATCGCCTGAGCGCAATTTGGATGCTCAACCGCAGCTTCCTCCAGCGCCTCCGCCAAAGGAATGAGCTTCTCAGCCTTTGCATTATTCGCTTTCAGGACCTCTTCCCCACTTGCCGCCATGAGCCACTCAGGCCCTTTGAGATAGTCTTCCAACCCATCTACGATCAATTCAGCCGTCTCATAGGCCATGGATCGCAAATAGAGTTGCAGTGTGCGATCAGCACGAGCCAAGAAAAGACCCTCGTTCGAGATATCATGCAAGGCATTCATGATCAGATAGTTGCGAATGTACTGATAGCAGTCCACCGGAGCGCGAAACTTCTGCGTGAACGACGCATGCCACACGCAGATTCCATTCATCGTCATATACGTTGGCTGCGCACGCATGCCATATTCGACATCATCGCAACGCACGAACAACGGAAGCGGCAATCCGTGCTGACGAACCACGGAAAGCGGAATGCAGGAATACCACCAAGCACCGTAGGCATTCGGTACCTCCACATCCAACACTTCGTTCATGACCATATCGGAGAGCGTGTCCATAAAGAGGTCGCCCTTGATACGGCGATAAACCCCGTCAGAGCGCACATGAGAGACATCCTCAAACTGCTTCTGAGGCCGCTCCATCTCAAGCATCGCTCCGTTGATACAGGCATCTGCATATTCATCCGTCGCCAATGACAGCAGATTGTAGGTACGTATGATGCTCTCAGGAGAAATGCGGACATCGTCGTCCATGAGAAGGACGTGGGTGAATTCCGCATCCGATTCCAAGGCGGCCATCATCCCGCGCGCGAAGCCTGCTGAACCGCCCTCATTGGCATTAGGAATCACCGTGACATTCTCATCAGATATCGCTGCAGCATCCAACGTGCGTCCATTGTCCACCACGAACAGATGAAGAGTATCAGCTACAGCGTCATCGGAACCGAGCACATCCTGACGGATCATCTCGATGTTCGGGAGAATGTACGCTTCGTTCTTGAAGGTAGTCGTGGCAATGGCAATGCGAACATCTCGCACACGGTCAGCTGCCACTTCTGTACACCAATAACCATTTCGAACGGCCGTCACACCTTTCGATACGAGTGCGAAGCCGATGAGAGTCATACCGTCCAGCGGCACATCAAGATCAAGGGCTGTGTATTCAGATGATCCTTTGAAATGGTGTGGGACTGTCAGCTGCTTAGGATGCACAGATGCCTTGATGAGCGAAGAGGCACCTACTTGGTCTATGCCTGGGGCATCCTGAGGACTCAAAGCATCCTGCTCCACTCCCAGCAATATTACTTCACTGGCATCTCCCACAAGTTCCAGATGCAATTGCACTGTCTCAATGGCTGCGTACCTCTGCCACTTCTCAGCTGATAGCGCATTGAAATAAGTCAGCAGATCAAGACGACCTTCGAATGCCAGGGAGTTATCGCGCTCTTGATAATCCACCGATCCTGACGAACGGTAGAGCATCTGCGGATAGCACCTGAGATGCTCAGGCAGTTGAAGCAAGATGTTGACAAGCTTGAACTTGGTCATGTACCTCTCCTAGCTTTGCGCCACTTGAAAATAACTGGAAGACTGATCAAGATTGCGATTGAAGTAAGGATCACCAGCTGCGCGTACACCAGGCCATTTTGCATCGAAACGGTGCAGGTCAGCATCCGTGAACTCAGGAGCATTGGTCTGATTATCATAATGCGGATAAGGACAGTGATCCTGAGATTGAAGTTTGACCGTACATGTCTGCACGATGCGGTTACCCGACTCGATCACTCGATGACAGTAATCAGCAGCACCTATCTCCCCTTCAAAGTTATCATCGAATCCTCTCAGTTCCTGAAAGAGCAGACGTGGTGTCATCATCCCAAGATAACTGGCAGCGCTGCTATTCTGGAATGATCTCAAGTTGCATTGATAACCTGGAAATTCATCTGGATAACCGCGGTAAAGCGGCATGATGCGCTCAGAAGTGACTGCAACACCATAGCAGCGGACACGTCCGTCAAAGAATAGGGTCTTAGGGGCAACCACACCGATTCCATCTCGTCTGCAAAAGCCAAGCATTTGCTCTAAAGGCTCAGCCGTCAAGAACATGCTTCCTGCATCCATGAACAAAAGATAATCACCCGCAGCAACAGAAGAACCCATATTGAAGCGAGCGTAGCGAGAAGCCTCTCTCTCGGCGCATACATATCTGACCATGCTCTCTTCACCAAGAGAAACGTCTCCCTCTTCGATTACGGAATCAGGACAGACAGCTATCACTTCAATAGAATTGTAGCTATTGGTCTGACGAAGAAGATCAAGGAATGTTGTCAAAGACTGAGGCGGATCGGCGCAGTCTACAATCACTGACACCAAGGGTTTTTCTTTGGAAGGACGGAACCAAAGGTTTTGCGTATTGACGATACCTGATCCAATGATGCGCGCATTAGATAATTCCTCTCCCAGATTGTTGGCGATCGCCAGACGAGAAGCAAGTTTAGCGTACGGTTTAGCATCAGGATTATTCGCGGTAGATTGCTGATCCATGCGCCAATGGTAGAGAACCCGGCTCTCATGATGAACTGCGCGAGCAGACATGGATGCATAGAGTACCATGTTGTAATCCTGGGCTCCATCGAACCTAGAATCAGGAATTGGCATGTCTTTCAAAAGACTCTTGCGAATGGCCATGAAGTGGATGATGCCATTTTTACAGAACATCAATTCTGGTGAATAATCAGCCTTGAAGAACGGATGCTTGTGCATCATTCGTCCATCAACCGCTTCAACCAGATCCTCATCGCAATATAGAAGATCGATTGTCTGATTTCCATCGATCGCCTGAGTGTAGCGAAAAAGGCAATCTGGTTCCAGAAAATCATCATGATCTAAAAAGCATACAAAATCTCCACTTGCTGCCGCGATACCAGCGTTCGTGTTCTCTGCGATACCGTGATTCTCTTGAAGCTGAATCTCTACAACACGAGAATCAGAGTTGCAATACTGCCGGACGGCTTCTTTCAGATCAGCCATCTCGGGAGACGCATTCACTAAGATGAGTTCAAAGCACCCATACGTCTGCGCTAATACAGAATCAACCATACCATGGAGGTATTCTAGGGGCGTCTTGTAGAGAGGAACGATGATACTGAAGAGAAGGCCATTATCGAACGATGCATTCCGCTGGGCTGCCAACTCGACTTCCGTTACTCTGTGCCGATCAAACCACGCTTGATATTCAGATTGCTCCCATGCATCAATGGGAAATGGATCCTTCTCTGGTTTCGGAGGAAAAACTTTGCGTGCAACCCTCCTAAGAACAGTACCTATCTCCACGTTTGCCTACTTTATTTGAAATGGTGGGTGGATTTCATCCTTCTCACTGAGGATAACCTTCGAAGCATCGAAGGTATCATCGCCATCCAACGCAGGCCAAGTTATGCCCAAAGCTGGATCGTTCCACATGAGACCGCCTTCATCATTGGGATGATATACGTCATCGCATTTGTAGCAGAACTCAGCAGTATCACTGAGAACCAAGAAGCCATGGGCAAACCCTCGAGGAATGAAGAACTGTCTGCGATTCTCAGCAGAGAGCACTACCCCTTCCCATTTACCATGAGTAGAACTTCCATCACGCAGGTCAACTGCCACATCAAAGACCTTGCCTTTGGTCACGCGTACCAACTTGCTCTGCGGATGCTGAATCTGGAAATGAAGTCCGCGCAATACACCCTTTGTGCTGGATGATTGATTATCTTGGACGAAATCGACATCAATGCCACCCGCAACGAAATCAGGTTTCTTATAGGTTTCCATGAAACAGCCCCGGTCGTCCCCGTAAGCTTTTACGTCAACGATGATAACGCCTTCAATGGAGGTCTGCGTGAAAGTGAAATTTCCTGAAACCAGTTGATCGCCTACTGCCATCATGCCCTCCTACTGGCCCTGAGTTGCGTATTTCGCTTCTACAGCCTCTTTGGCATCTTTCCACCAGTCTTCATTGTCCGCATACCATGCAATGGTGTCATCCAGCCCTTCCGAGAAATCAGTATGTTTAGGCTGCCAACCAAGCTCTCGCCGAAGCTTTGATGAATCTATGGCATAGCGTCTGTCATGACCCGGCCTGTCCCGAACCCAGTCGAAATCATCTGACTGCTTGCCCATGTGCTTGAGGATGGCGCGCAACACATCAATGTTGTTGCGCTCCCCATCAGCACCGATGAGATACGTCTCCCCCGCTTCTCCTTGCGTGAGGATGGCCCATACTGCGCTGGAGTGATCTTCAGTATGGATCCAATCCCGCACGTTCTTGCCGTCGCCATAGAGTTTCGGACGAATACCGCAGAGAATGTTCGTGATCTGCCTGGGTATGAACTTCTCGATGTGCTGACGAGGACCGTAGTTGTTGGAGCAATTGGAGATGGTCACATCAACCCCATAGGTTCGATGCCAAGCCCTCACTAACATATCAGAGGAGGCCTTGGAGGAACTGTAGGGGCTTGAAGGATGATAGGGCGTCTCTTCGGTGAAGCGGGCTGGATCATCCAACGCCAAGTCACCATAGACTTCGTCAGTGGAGATGTGATGGAAACGCTTCCCATGTTTCCGTGCAGCTTCCAGCAAACGATAGGTGCCTTCGACGTTCGTCCTAATGAATGGCTCAGGATCAGAGATGGAATTGTCGTTATGGGACTCTGCGGCGAAATGGACGATGGCATCTACTTCGGGAATAATGCGCTCAAGCAAATCCGCATCGCAGATATCTCCATGAATGAAAGTCATGCGGTCCTGTGAGATGCCTGCCAAATTCTCCTTGTTACCAGCGTAGGTCAATGCATCAAGCACCGTCACATGGACATCGGGTTGATTATCCACCACCCAATGGACGAAATTGCTTCCGATGAAGCCGGCACCACCGGTCACGATGATGGATTTCGGCTGGAACAGTCTTGCCATATCACCCTCATTCCTGCATCTGAGAAAGGTTTTTCAAATAATCCGCCAAAGCATCCTGCCATGGTCTCATCTCATTGCCAATAGTATCTTCCAAGTGTTTGTTCCGGAGAGAGGAGAAGGCTGGCCTGTCGGCACTTTCAGGATGTGACTCCTTGTACTCTTGACTGGTGCATCGTTGAACCATGCAATTTGTATCAGTAAGCGCTACCTCAGCAAGATCAGCCCAAGAGCATGTACCCTCATTGGTCACATGCCAGATGCCGTAGTCGTCAGTGAGAGCGATCTTCAAGATCTCATAAGCCAAGTCATTGGCACTCGTAGGATTACCCAATTGATCGTTCACTACCGTAACCTCATCATGATCCTGCGCCAAACGAAGCATAGTCTTGACGAAGTTCTTGCCCACATAACCATAAAGCCAAGCCGTGCGCACGATGTGATGCCAAGGGTTGGCAGCGCTTACCAATTGCTCGCCCTTGAGCTTGCTCCTTCCATAGGCACTCAGCGGTGCTACTACATCATCTTCGATACGCTCACCAGCTTGAGTACCCGGAAAGACATAATCGGTGGAGGTGTGGATGATAGGGATTCCCACCTGCGCAGTTGCCAAGGCAAGATTTTCAGCTCCTTGAGCATTGACCTTATCAGCCATCTGTTCATTGGATTCGCAACCATCCACATTGGTCATGGCAGCACAGTTGATGACAAGGTTGAATCCGCCGTTTGCGATGAAAGCGTTCACAGCATCTGCGTCCGTTATGTCCAACTGCGGCGTATCTGTATAGACTACCTCGGCTTCCAAGAATTCAGAAGGGATAGGCCCTATCTCAGCCATCCCCGTTTCGAACAACCTGTGCAGTTCGTTTCCCAACTGTCCCGATGCCCCAGTTACCAAGACCTTCATTATTCGGCCCACTTCTTATTCGGAGCAATCCTGCCCTCAGCTACTTTCTTCAAATGCTGTCCGTACGTGCTCTTGCCGTATCTCTCTGCTGCAGAAGCAAGCGCCTCATGTGATATCCAGCCGTTGTCGTAGGCCACTTCCTCGATGACCGAGACAGACAGGTCTTGACTGCGCTCAACGGCACGCACGAATTCTGATGCCTCGAAGAGGCTTTCCATAGTGCCGGTATCCAACCACGCATAACCACGCCCCAAGGTGACCACATTGAGCGATCCGTCATCAAGATACATCTGATTGAGGGTGGTGATCTCCAATTCGCCTCTTGCGGATGGCTTCACCTGCTTGGCCAGCTGGCATACGCGGCTGTCGTAAAAGTAGAGGCCGGTGACCGCATAGTTACTCTTTGGACACTCAGGTTTCTCTTCAATGGAAACCGCGTTGAAGCTCTCGTCGAACTCAACTACCCCAAATCGCTCAGGATCATCCACGTAATATCCAAACACGGTAGCGCCGCCTTTTGTCTCTGCGTCCTCCACAGCCCGGCGAAGGTGTCGGGAGAGCCCATTTCCGTAGAAAATATTGTCACCTAGCACCAACGCACAGGAATCTCCCGCGATGAAATCCTCTCCAATAATGAATGCCTGCGCAAGACCGTCAGGAGACGGCTGCTCAGCATATTGGAGGGAGATTCCGTATTGAGAGCCATCTCCCAAGAGCCGCTCGAAATTCGGGAGGTCTTGAGGGGTGGAGATGATCAGGATCTCCCGAATGCCTGCCTGCATGAGCACAGATAGGGGATAGTAGATCATCGGTTTGTCATAGACAGGCAGTAACTGTTTTGATGTGACAGTAGTCAAGGGATAAAGTCGCGTCCCACTGCCTCCTGCAAGGATTATACCCTTCATCTTCCTCCCAAACCAAGCATCGCTTCCATTGTGTTGGTGACAATGATATTTACAGTGTTCAATAACGATGACCAGTAAGTAGCAACCACCGACATCGTCACCACACTACGACTTTTGTGCCCACTGGAATCGTATTATGGATCCACTGCGCATTGTAGTAATCCAAACGAACGCAACCATGAGAAGCGTTAACCCCAAGACGTCCATCCTGAACATTAAATGTTCCCTGATCATAAAGAATCGAGTGAAATAGATAGTCTCCGCAGAACTGAGTCCAGTAATAGCATGTATAGCCACTACCGAATGAATACCCTCTTGATCCTATCGTAAACTCTCCCTTAATAGTAGGTGTTGATGGGGAGCCTGTTGTGCAACTCCATTCTTGCTCAGGATGCCAATTCCCAAAACTACCATAATAGACACCCATTTCATTATTATAAGTATCAACTAGAATCAACCAGTTAGTCGCACTGGAATATCCTTGGGCCCAATAATACATTTCCATGAATTGAGCAGGCAGCGGTTGAAGAACACCTTCGTTGTCCCCTAGATACCACCGCCCATTCGAGGCTCTGTACAACCCCCGGACCACATATCCTTGATCCTCACGCCCGTAGTAGTCCTTGCCTTCTAAG
>CAYWWK010000019.1:0-41526 GCA_964462135.1 uncultured Eggerthellaceae bacterium
GTGACATTGTTTATTGTAGGAGGGGTCGATCCGAGCGAAGCGGAGATCGACCCAATCGACCCAATCGACCCAATCGACCCGGCTTCCGTTGCCCCTCAGGAACGACGGGCGTGGATGTACCAATAGGCAAGCCCAACCAGAAGGCCGCCTGCGATATTGCCCAGCGTGGCAAGCACCAAATTGTACCCAACACCCGTCAACGTGACGGCATCCACTGCGCCGAAGCCGTCCAAGGCATTCAGCGCCAGACCAAGCGGCAGGAAGAGCATGTTCGCGACGCAGTGCTCGAATCCACAGGCCACGAAAGCGGAAATGGGCAGAAGGATGCCGATCACCTTGTCAACGATGGTCTTCCCAGCGAACCCTATCCATACCGCAAGGCAGACCAGCACATTGCAGAGGATGGCCTTGAAGAACAGCGTCACCGGATCAAGGCTTCCCTTCCCCGCTGCCACTGAGACGAAGGCCTCTCCCACAGCCCCACCATTCATGGCTTGCAAACCGGACAGATAGATGACGAGGGCGGCCAGAAGCGCACCAGCAAGGTTGCCCAGCCAGACGATGCCCCAATTCCGGAAAAGCTGCGCCCAGGATATCCTCTTCGATGCCTTTGCACAGATCATCAGGATGTTTCCCGTGAACAGCTCAGCCCCACAGCACAGCACCAGCACCAAGCCAAGGCAGAAGCAAAGGCCACCAACCACACGCTGCACCCCGAAAGGAAGGGTGGGGTCTCCCAGAAAGGTGCAGAAATACATGGCCCCAAAGGCAATGAAGGCACCGGCAAGCATGGCGGAGACAAAGCACTTCCCACCTGCCATGGCAGCTTTCGTGCAAGCGACGGATTCGGCCTTCGCTTCGGTATCAGCAGGCGAAAGCGCCTCGGAACTCATCTTCGAGAGGCTGTCCTGTTCATTTCCCATGCTCTTCCTTTCGCATTGCCAGCAGAAGAGCCGGACTCTGTCCTACTGGGCACGCTTCTCCGCCAGATTCGCCTTCGCCACCGCAATCATCAGCTTGATGCGGTTCAGCTGGTTGACCTCACTGGCACCGGGATCGTAATCGACCGCGACGATGTTGCTCTCAGGGTAACGGCGACGCAGTTCCTTGATGACCGACTTCCCGACCACATGGTTCGGCAGACAGGCGAAAGGCTGCGTACACACCACATTGGGGCAGCCCGACCGGATGAGCTCCACCATCTCGGCGGTGAGCAGCCATCCCTCTCCCATGGAGTTGCACAGGGAAAGGATCTCGGAGGCGTATTCCGCCAATTCGTAGATATCCGCCGGTGGATTGAATCGCTGGGAGCGCTTCAATGCCTCGTTCACCGGACGACGCAACTGCTTCACCGCGGCAAGCCCGATGCGGCTGCCAAGGGCGCTTTTCGCCGATTTGCCGATCTGACGTTGGAAGATGCCGCCTGCGATGCCGAAGAGGAAGAACTCGATGAGACCTGGAACCACCGCTTCGCATCCTTCGGCCTCTATCTGCTCGACGATCTGGTTGTTGGCGGTGGGATGGAACTTGACCAGTATCTCGCCCACCACGCCCACGCGCGGCTTCGTGCCTTCCCCCTGCAGGGGAAGCGTGTCGAAGTCATCCACGATCTGATTCACCGTGCGCTTGAACTCACCCATCTTGACACCGCGGGATATCTGCTCTTTCGCAACGCCCATCCAATGATCGAAGAGCCGCTGCGCGCTTCCGGGCTCAACCTCGTAGGGACGCGTGCGGTAGAGGCACATCATCAGAAGATCGCCATATTGCAGGGCGAAGATGGCCTGATAGAGCATGGCGGGTGTGACCTTGAAGCCCGGGTTCACCTCTCCCAAATCCTTGAACGACAGTGCGATGACGGGGATATGCCCCAATCCTGCTGCCTTCAAGGCCTTGCGGATGAGCGAGATGTAGTTGGTGGCACGACAGCCGCCACCGGTCTGGGTGATGAGCACGGCAAGCTTGTCCGTATCGTACTTACCGCTGGTCACCGCTTCCATGATCTGCCCGGTCACCAGGATGGACGGATAGCAGATATCGTTGTTCACGTATTTGAGGCCAGCGTCCACCGCTCCCGTGTCAACGCTGGGCAACAGTTCCAGGTTGTAGCCATTCGCATGGAAGATGGGAAGCAGAAGCTCGAAATGGATGGGGGCCATCTGGGGGGCGAGGATGGTATAGCCTGCCTCCTTCATCTCTTGGGTGAATTGCGGACGGGCGAATTCCGTCGAAGAGGCCTGACGCTGCACCACCTCGGATTCCACGCGGACCCCATCGGCCTTCTGAGTGAAGCTCTCGGGCACCAGAGCGTCTATCTCATCCACCGAGATGCTTGCAGCCGGGCATCCATGCCTCTCAGCTGCAGCATCCGCCGCGGCCTCCGCTTCGGTGTCAGATTGATCCTTCAGGGCCGCCAGCAATGATCGCACGCGGATGCGCGCAGCCCCCAGATTCGACACCTCATCTATCTTGAGCACGGTGTAGACCTTGCCTGCCGCTTCCAAGACCTCCTGCACCTGATCCGTGGTCAGGGCATCCAAACCGCAGCCAAACGAATTCAGCTGGATCAGGTCAAGATCACGGCGCTGGGTGACCACCTTCGCCGCCGCATACAGGCGCGTATGGTACATCCACTGGTCAACCACGCGGATGGGCCGTTCGAGCTGGCCCAAGTGCGCGATCGAGTCTTCCGTGAGCACCGCCAGGCCGAAGGAGGTCAGAAGCTCCGGAATGGCATGGTTGATCTCAGGGTCCTGGTGATAGGGACGCCCCGCCAAGACGATGCCATGTGTGCCCGTCTCCTCCATCCAAGCCAGCGTCTCCGTCCCCTTGCGTCGAATGTCACGCTTGAAGGCCTCGTCTTCGGCCCAGGCGGCATCAACCGCATCGTCGATCTCAGTCTGCGTGAGATGCGGCCCCGTCTTCATGACGGCGTCCTTGTACGTACGGGAGAGCTCCTTGTAGAGACGCTCTTTCAGCTTCTCCTTGTTGTCATAGGGAAGCCACGGAGAAACGAAGGCCGTGGGACTGTCCTTCAATTCATCGATGTTCAGGCGAAGCGCTTCGGGATAGCTTGCCACGATGGGGCAGTTGAAATGGTTTCCCGCCGTTTCATCCTCCTGACGCTCCCACTTGCTGCAGGGCATCCAGATGAAATCAGGCTGCTTCTGAAGGAGGTTCATGATATGCCCGTGTGAGAGCTTCGCGGGATAGCATACTGATTCCGAGGGCATCGATTCGATGCCGGCCTCATAGGTCTTCTTGTTCGAAGGGTCAGACAGGATGACCCGATAGCCCAGATTCGTGAAGAAGGTGAACCAGAAGGGATAGTTCTCGTAGAGGTTGAGTGCCCGGGGAATGCCTACGACCCCGCGCGTCGCCTCGTCCTCGGAAAGCGGCGTGTAGTGGTCGAAGAGGCGCTTCGATTTCCATTCGAAGAGATTCGGCACCGCAGAGGCATGATTGCCCGTGCCAAGGCTTTCCCCCTTCTCACATCGGTTGCCCGTGATGAAGCGGCGATGCTTTCCCGTTTCCTCGTCAACGCCGAAATCATTGACGGTGAGCAGGCACGCATTCGCACAGCCCTTGCAGCGCACCGTGCGATGCGTCGGTGCAAGCGCCTGGATATCCTCCAGCGAAAGCAAGCTCGACCTATCCCTCTGCTCTTCAGATCCAGTGAGGGGTGCGCCCTCGCCGCGCGATTCGTTTTCTTGCAGATTGGCGGAGGGGGTGGAGCGAAGGCTGCGCAGCTTCTGAGCGTAATCCCCTTCGCCAATCTGCGCATAGTACCTATCGCGCGCGAGCAGCGCCGCCCCGAACGCCCCCATGTTCCCCGCAATATCAGGCCTGACGGCGTTCACCTCGGAGAGCTGTTCGAACGCTCGCAGCACCGCATCGTTCAGGAACGTGCCGCCCTGCACGATGACACGGGTGCCCACGTCATGAGGGTCGCGTATCTTGATGACCTTGAACAAGGCGTTCTTGATGACCGAGATGGCAAGGCCCGCAGCGATGTCCCCTACCGTGGCACCCTCCTTCTGGGCCTGCTTGACACGGCTGTTCATGAAGACGGTGCAACGGCTTCCCAGATCAACCGGTGCCTGGGCCTGGATGGCGGTTGCCGCGAAATCCTGCACCTCAAGGCCCAGACCGGAAGCAAAGCTCTCGATGAAACTGCCACAGCCGGATGAGCACGCCTCGTTCAGCATGATGGAATCGATCACGCCATCCTTCACGCGCAGGCATTTCATGTCCTGCCCACCGATATCCAGAATGAACTCGACGTCAGGCAGCAACGCCTGGGCTCCGCGAAGGTGAGCCACCGTCTCTATTTCGCCAGAATCCACCTGCAACGCCTCAAGGAGAAGGCCTTCGCCATAGCCTGTGACCGTTGAGTGGCCTATCCAAACCAGATCCTCGCCCGTTTCGATGTCCTTCGGCAGGCTGGCGTAAAGGTCCGTCAGGGCCGTCTTGGCACACCCAAGCACATCTCCCTTGTTGGAGGCATACGTCGACCAGAGCAATTCCCCATCACGGCCGATCAACGCCGCCTTGAAGGTGGTGGAACCGGCATCGATCCCCAGAAAGGCCTCACCGCGATAGTCGGCCAATGACCCTCGCGCAACCTTCTCCTGGTCATGGCGCTCAGTGAATTCCCTGAGTTCGTCATCGTTGGCGAACAGAGGAGCCAGCCTGTCAACCTCAGAGCCTTGGATATCCCCCAAGCCCTCCAGACGGGCAAGCACCTCAGAGAGCGTTTCGACCTTCGCGCCATCCCGTGCACCGGCGATGGCAGCCCCGCACGCCACGAACAGGTGCGCGTTCTCAGGTACGATGATGGCATCATCGGTCAGCTCGAGCGTTTCATAGAAGCGGCGCCGCAGCTCCGGCAGATACTGGAGAGGGCCACCCAGAAAGGCAACGTTTCCCCGGATGGGACGGCCGCACGCAAGACCGGAGATGGTCTGCGTGACCACTGACTGGAAGATGGAGGCAGCGATGTCCTCCCGCTTGGCCCCTTCGTTGAGCAAAGGCTGCACATCGGTCTTGGCGAACACACCGCAACGGCTTGCGATGGGATAGATGGTGGTGTGACTCTTCGCCAGTTCATTCAGACCACCCGCATCGGTGTTCAGAAGCGCTGCCATCTGATCGATGAAGGCGCCCGTGCCGCCTGCACAGGTGCCGTTCATGCGCTGTTCGATGCCACCATCGAAATAGATGATCTTCGCGTCTTCGCCCCCCAGCTCAATGGCAACGTCAGTACGGGGGATGAAGGTCTCAACCGCTGTCTTTGAGGCGATGACCTCTTGGACGAATTTGACATCCAGCCATTGGGAGAGCAGCAGACCACCTGACCCGGTGATGGCAATCGTCATCGGGTTCGTTGGGAATTCCGCAGCCGCTTGGCGCAGCACGTCTATGATGGTGGCCCTCACATCGGCGTGATGCCGCTGGTAGACCGACCAGAGGCATTCATCGTGCGAATTCAAGACGGCAAGCTTGACCGTCGTGGAACCAACATCAATACCGATATGCAGCGAGGTCTGCACGCCAGCATCATCCTTGGAAACCGCGGGTTCGCCAAGGACCTCATCGGCTGCCACTGCGCTTTCTCTTCCTATGGTCACGTACTTGGATCGTCTGCTCATGTTACTCCCGAAAAAGGCATTTTCTCTTGAGGTGCATTCTACTGGACGTGCTGCGGTTTGCCTATGGCTTCACGAAACGACTAGAACATCCGTTCCCCTGGTTCCATCGCAACGATGTTCTCGATATGATGGGTATGCGGGAACATGTCGACGGGCTGCATGGCGCTGATACGGTAGCCCTCCTCTTCTAAGAGCGCGACGTCACGGGCTTGGGTCGTAGGGTTGCAGGAAACGTAGACGATGCGCTTCGGGTGAAGGCGTGCCATGGCATGCAGGCACTGGGGCGTTGATCCAGCCCGCGGCGGATCCATCAGACAGACGAGTTGCTGCCCTGAGACCGGGCATCCCCCCTGATCCATGAAGGTGGTAGCATCGGCACAGACGAACTCAGCGGAGGAGATGCCGTTGTGCTTGGCGTTCTGTCGCGCATCAGCCACTGCCTCAGCCACGGCCTCAACGCCGATGACGCGACCCGCTCCCTGCTTCGCCGCAACCAATCCAATGGTGCCCGTCCCGCAATAGGCATCGATCAAAGTATCTGCAGGACCGGCATCCGCCAGCCCCACCGCCGCCTCGTACAGGCGCTCCGCCTGAATGGCATTCACCTGATAGAACGAAGCGGAGGATATACGGAATCGCAACCCGCACAGATCATCCAGGATGAACCCGGGGCCATAGAGAACATGCTCGCGCTCACCCAGGATGACATTGGTCTGGCGCATATTCACGTTCTGCACCACCGTGGTCACCTCAGGCACGCGCTTCACCAGCTGCCTGCAGAAGGACCGGGATGAGGGGAACTCCTCGCCATTGGTGACGATGGTGACCAACAACTCTCCGCTGCGGCCTGCACGGGCAATCCCATGGCGGATGAAGCCCTCTCCCCTCTCTTCGTCATAAGGAGCGATGTTCCACTTCTCCATGAGCTGACGAATGGCGAGCAGGGCCCGCTTGGCAGTCCTGTTCTCAAGAAGGCAGTCATCAGTGGAGACGATCCGATGCGTTCCTGGCGCATACATGCCGGAAAGCACCCTTCGATCGCTCGAGGACGCCTTGCCGCGCCTCCGCTTCGCAGGCGCATACGGCGAGATCACCTTGTTGCGATAATGGAAAGAGTCCTCCATGCCCATGATGGGGCGAATGAGACCGGTTGCAGCCGCTTGGGGAAACAGCTCACGGATCTTCTCCTGTTTCACCGTCAGCTGCTCGTCATAGGGGATATCCAACAGCTGGCATGCTCCGCACACCCCAAAGGCATTGCAGTGGCGCTCCGTGCTTCTCAGTGTCACGACCCTCCCCTCGGCAATGGCTCTCCTGACGGATTTTTGACCATTCTATCAACAATCCTGCCAGAGCCTTGACTTTGGCCTTCCCTTCCCTATGCTAGAGCGCCATATGCCCAAAGGGCACCGTATGAGCATACTGGGTGGCAGGTGAGAGATGACACAGGATATGGGACGCCATTTCACATGGGGAGCGCTCTTGCGCTTCACGCTTCCCTCTATCGCCATGATGATCTTCACATCCATCTACGGCATCGTGGATGGGCTATTCGTCTCGAACTTCGCCGGGAAGACCGCATTCGCTGCCGTCAATTTCGTCATGCCCATCATCATGATACCTTCCGCCGTCGGCTTCATGATAGGCACCGGCGGTTCAGCCATCGTGGCGAAGACGCGCGGCGAGGGAGACGATGCGGCTGCGATGCAGGCTTTCACCATGCTGGTCTATTCCGGAGCCATCCTTGGCATCATCCTTGCCGTTGTGGGCATCTTCGTCGCAGAACCCATCTGCGCGCTCATGGGAGCAGAGGGACAGATGCTTGCCGACTGCGGCCTGTACGGTCGGATGATCTTCGTCACGCTTCCCTTCTTCGTGCTGCAATACGTGTTCCAAAGCTTCTTCGTCACCGCAGGAAAGCCGCAGATAGGCTTTCTCGTCGTGCTTCTGGCCGGGTGCATGAACATCGTCTTGGATGCGGTGCTCGTGGGCGTGCTGGATATGGGTTTGGCTGGAGCCGCCCTCGCCACGAACGCAAGCGAGATCTTGGGTGGTGGCATCCCCCTCATCTACTTTGCCTGCAGAAACTCCAGCTTCTTGCGCTTCGTCCGTGCCCCCTTCAAGGGCAGCATCCTCGGTCGCGCCTGCTTCAACGGCATGTCGGAGATGGTCACCAACATCGCCATGTCCGTCGTGAGCGTTCTCTACAATCTGCAGCTCATGCGCTATATCGGCGAAGACGGAGTCGCGGCCTATGGGGTCATCATGTATGTGGCGATGGTCTTCGCCGCCATCTTCTTGGGCTATTCCATGGGATCGAGTCCCCTCATGAGCTTCCAGTATGGAGCGAAGCGGCACCATGAGATGCAGAACCTCTTCCGCAAGAGCATCATCTTCGTGCTGGTGGGCGGTCTGCTCATGTTCCTTCTGGCAGAAGCCTCTGCGGAAGTGATCGCTGATATCTTCGTGAGCTACGATGAGGGCTTGCGGGCGCTTACCATCGAAAGCTTCCGGATCTACGCGGTGGCCTACACGCTGATGGGCTTTTCCATCTATGGCTCAGCCCTGTTCACCTCCCTGGGCAATGGCGTGGTGTCAGCCGTCATCGCGCTTTTGCGTTCGCTGGTCTTCGAATGCGGATGCGTGCTGCTGATGCCGCTCGTCTTCGGCATCACAGGCATCTGGTTCTCCATCAGCGTGGCGGAATTGGCATCATTGGTGGTGACGCTCATCTTCATGTTCGCCCTTGGACGCCGTTACGGATTCCTGAAGAAGCGAACCGTGTCCCCGGTATAGCCGGATGCACCTCGCATCTAGGCAGGGGCAAGGCGCATCGCAACGTTACGGGTGCAGCTGGCTGTTCGCCCGGCCTTCATCAATGGCGGCATTGCAGCGCTCATCCAAGATGGCTGCGGTCTCTTCAGGAGTGGTGGCACCGGTAAGCAGCTCATGGATGCAGGTATGGAAGATCTCGCGCACCGCACGCATGTCGGGATTGCCTCCCATGAAATCAACGACCTTCGAACGGTTCTCCGCGAACAGATCGAAGGCCAATATGTCATCACCGTACTTCGCCGCCACCCGACTTGAGGCAGGGAGCGTACCTGCCGAGAGATCCATCAGCTCTTCGGTGTGATAGACATAGGCCAGGAAATCCTTGGCGATCTGCACCTTCTGCGGATCGCCGTTGTCGAACACCTCGAAGCCGGAAATGAATGACGTTGCACAGCCATCACCGCCATCGGGGAAATCCACCAACCCCACCGTATCCCCATAGCGGCCAAGGGATGCATTGTTCACCATGTAGATGGCCAGCTGTCCCTCGCGGAACAGGCTTGAGCAGTCCTCGATCTCAAGGTTCTCGCTATGCGGAGGGAACCAATTGCGATCAACGCCGGACTGTATCCACCGCAGGGCCTCCACCCCTTCTGGCGTTTCCAGATCAAAGTGCCCCTCCTCATCGAAGAAGGGCGAACCGGCAGCACGTAGCAATGTCATGATATGCGTGTCCCCTTGCGAACTGGCCGCGTACATCATCAAGGGATACGTGGCTTCAGGAAGGCTCTCTGCCAGACGATCCAAGATGAACGTCCACTCGTCAAGCGTCCAGGACGCTATGGCATCATCCCGGATGAATGCATCCAATCCCGCCTGGCGGAAGAGGTCCTTGTTGTATGCAAGGACATTCTGCCGGGAAAGGTATGGCATCAGGTACAGATGGTCATTGACCGTGCTCATCTGCATCAGGTACGAGAAGAGGTCCTGTTCGAGCTGATCGTCCAACACATCATCCAACGGGACCACGTTTCCCCCGTGGATGTAGGTGGATGTGTTGAAGAAATCCCCGTAGAGGATGTCAGGGCTCTCCTCGGTTCCGACAGCCTGGGTCACCGCGGTGTCGTACTGGTTCTGCTCGAAGATCTCAACCGCCACATCAACCTTGGCACCGTCGTAATTCTCCTCGAACGAGCGGGCCATGCGCTCGAGAACCTGATCTATCTGGGTGATGGATTCGTCGAACACCACATCATGACCCGTCCGAGGCGCCTTGATCTTGATCTGAACGATCTCTTCCGAATTCGAACTGCAAGCCGCGATGCCGCCAACACAGAGAAGAAAACACCCTGCCAGTACAAGCTTGATCATGCGGGCAACATGGGTGCCCATCCCGTGGAAGCCCTTCATCATCGCCCACTCCCCGCTTGCACCTCACGAATCTTCTCCAGCATCAATCGGATGTTCAAGGGCTTCGGAAGGAAATCATCCATGCCGCTTGCCAAGGCGAGGTTCCTGTCCTCAACCAAGGTGGAGGCGGTGCAGGCGAAGATCTTCACGGTATCCGCATCAGTGCGGTTCAGTTTCCGAATGGCAGAAGCAGCCTCATAGCCATCCATGACGGGCATCTGTGCATCCATGAGGATGACAGGGTATTCCCCATGCTTGGAAGCCGCGAAGATATCTACCGCTTCCTGTCCATTCGTGGCAATGGTGACCTCATAGCCCTCTTCACTCAAGATGGAGGAGATGATGTCGGCATTGAGATCGTTGTCTTCCGCCGCCAGAACCTTGATGCGTCCCTCCTCGGGCAACGCCGTCTCACGTACGGACGCAGCTTGATCGAGGCTCTCGCTGGCCGAAACGTTGCTGGCCGCCTGAAGCCCTGCTTGACTGTCGCAGACACCTGACGCCCCATCCATCTGGGCGGAATGGGAGACATCCAACGGAAGCGAGAGCGCTATGGTGAAGCGTGACCCTTGGCCCAATGCACTCGTGACGCTCAAGTCACCGCCCATCTGCTTGGCAAGCAGGTAGCTGATGGACATCCCCAGGCCCGTTCCCTTCTGGCTGTCCGTGGTGGAGGTGCGTTCCTGCGTGAACATCTCGAATATCTGCCGTTGGAATTCCACGGACATGCCGCATCCCGTATCCGCGATGGACACCTCGGTTGCCACGCGTGTTCCCGCATCTGCCAGCGTCTGTGTGGCTTCGATGGTGATTGAACCGCCTTCCGGCGTGAACTTCACCGCATTCGAAAGGATGTTCATGAATATCTGGCTGACCCGCACCTCATCCCCAATCAGATGAGGATACGGTAGGCACACTCCGTCAACGGAAAGGCCGATGTCCTTCTCCCCCATGGATTCACGCTGCATGTCGCACACATTGTCAAGAGCCGCCTTCAGATCGAAGGACTTTGCATCCAGTTCCACCTTCCCCGCCTGCAGTTTCGACACGTCCAGAATGTCATTTACCAACGAAAGCAGATACTGCGCCGCCTTGTTCAGCTTCTGCATGTATCCCTTCATGGCATCGACATCATCAACATGACGCTCCATCAGATGGTTCAGCCCGATGATGCCATTCAAGGGCGTTCTGATCTCATGGCTCATGTTCGAGAGGAACTCAGCCCGCGCAACGGATTCAGCCTTCGCCAAAGCCGATCTCCTCAGGAATCGGTACAGCAGCAGCATCATCACGACGAGCACCACCGCCACGACGATCAGCATTCCCGCCGTCATGGTGATGAAGGGCCTGAAGCGCTCATCGAACACCGATGCGGGAACCGTCAGGAAGAATGACCAGGTGGTTCCCTCGATGGGAGCGAAGCTCATCACCAGGTGCTGACCCTGGCTGGTGAAGTAATTGATGACGAAGCTCTCCCCTTGCGAGATGTTTTGCCGTACATCCTCTATCGTGACACCATCTGCAAGGGTGCCCTCTTCAAGCATCTCATAGAAGTTCTCCCGATCAGCAAGGTCGGTAGCCGGAGAATCATTGACGATGTAGTAGCCTTCGGCATTGATCACGTTCGAAATGCCCTGACCGTCGAAGCTCTCGATCTGAAGCTGGTCACTGATGGCGGAAAGGTCACTGCGCGCAAGCAGCGCCACGAACCGATGACCGTCAATGTCAAGCTGGGGAGTTCGTACCCCGTAGATCAGCGATTCCTTGGTGGTTTCCAAGCGGCCGTTCGCGTCGTTGTACAGCATGACGAAGTGCTGTCTTCCGTCGGCGAAGAGCTCATCGTAGGTATGCTGACTGGCCTCAAGACGAACATACGAACTGCTGTAGAGGGTTCCCTGCTCGTCCAATATATACAGGGCGTTGAAAAAAGCGGCGGAGGCGGCTTCCAGATTCATCTGCTCCTGCGCTTCGGCCATGGTGTGCACATCGTAGATATCCATGCGATTGGCAACGGATTCAAGCTGCACGTACAGGTTGTCCAAAGACCCTTCCACCGTTTCCACGTCGTGACGCGAGATCTCGTCCACCGTGTGCATGAGGTTTCCCGCCACGGTTGATGAGAGCATGCTCAGATAGACGCAGAGGGCAGCGACGATGACGGCAATGGATGCCGCGAACAGGGCGATGCTCTTCTTGCGAGTCAGCGTATTCCTCATTCCCCAAAAGCCCGTATCTCATCGACACTGCATGGATCATCTGCATCATCTTATCATCCGCGTCGCGCTCTGCCGCCTCACAAAGGAACGTGCACGAAAACAACGGAGGAGAAACGACCCGTTTTCCGTTTGCTCCAACTTCGCACAGCACCGCCCTTTGCCGAAGCACCTGCATGAGAATACCGGTATGCATGGATTGGAACACTGTTGAAAGGGGTGTGGCATCATGACTGCTGCAACGCATGCCCATGACCGCAAGGCTGGACGGAAATTCGATTGGTCGCTCATCGCAAGCGGTGTGCTGGTCTTCCTGATGGGAATCGTCGTCATGACCTGGCCGGGGCTTTCCTTGGTGAGCATCGCCATCATGGCAGGGGTGATCCTCCTCGTCTCAGGTGTGGGCGGCATCGTCTCCTACACGAACCTCAGAGGCTTCGTTCCGGGGGCTGGATGGGTGCTGGCCAACGCCATCTGCGATCTGCTGCTTGGCGTCCTCTTCATCGCCTTCCCGCTCTCTGCCGCCGCAATGCTTCCTTGGCTGGCTGGCATCTTCGTGATCTGCTACAGCATCTACGCCATCATCGCCGGTGTGGCCATGCGCCGCGTGTTCTCATCATGGGTGCTCATGCTGGCCACGGGCATCGTTGGATTGCTGTGCGGCATCATGTTCATGACGAATCCCGGATTCTTCGTCATCTTCTTGGGCATCTTCCTGCTCATGCGTGGGGTCACCTTGACGATTGACGGTTTCATCTCGCCGAAGGATGCCTATCTGTAAGCCTGAATCCGCTTTCACTGCGCCTGCGGACTTGTGAGGGAGTCGACCTGCTGTCGGCTCCCTTTTCCATGAGGACCGCTACAATGCAGACACTGCATTTCCAAGGAGGTTTCCATGACACAGTCCTATCCCATGCAGATGGCGGAACGCGAGCTTTCCCTGGCAGAGGCACGCGAGATCCTGGAGAAAGGCGAATACTGCGTGCTCTCCACGGTCGATCCCGATGGCACCCCTTATGGCATCCCCCTTTCCTATGTGATGCTGGATGACAAGCTGTACATCCACACGGGAGAACGTGCGGGACACAAGATCGATGACTGGGAACACGATCCCCGCGTCTGCATCAGCGTCGCCATCGAGGTGGAACCGTGCTACGAGGAAAGCTTCTTCACGACGCGGTTCGCCTCCGTCATCGCCCAAGGCCACATCCATCACCTTGAGCGCGCTTCCGAGGTGCGCAAGGTGCTCGTGGCTCTCTGCATGAAGTACCTGCCCCAATTCAAAGACGAGATCGGGGGCGCCATCGAGCGGGAGATCGACGTGACTGGAGCATGGTGCGTCGAGCTCGATGAAATCCGCGGCAAGGCGGGAAGACGCCTGAAGGAGCAACGCTGATGAGCAAATACGACAAGCTCTGGGAATACGTCCAGCACGATGGCCGGGATTCCTTCACACTGACCTTCGACCAGATCGGAGACATTGCCGGAGTCCCTTTGGACCATTCGTTCCTGAACTGCAAGAAGGAGCTGAATGCGCACGGATATGAAGTGGGCCATATCCACCTGAAGGATGAATTCGTCGAATTCCACAAACGCCCGTAAGGATCTGCACTATGGAAATGATCGTGAAACGCTTCGATGAGCTTTCTCTGGATGAGTACCATGCACTGCTGAAGCTGCGCTGCGCCGTCTTCGTGGTCGAACAGCAAAGCCCCTACCAGGAAGTGGATGATGCAGACAAGGAGTCCCTGCATGTCTGGCTGTGCGATGAGGCAGGAGATGTTGCCGCCTACGCACGGGTGCTGCCTGCCGGCATCACCCATCCCACCCCCTCCATCGGACGCGTCATAGCCGTCAAGCGTGGCACGGGTGCGGGCAGACGCATCATGGAAGAAGCCATCCGCATCGCTCAAGAGGAATTCGATGCCCAGACGATAACCATTGAGGCACAGGTACAGGCCCGAGGATTCTACGAGAAATGCGGGTTCGTCCAGTCCTCCGAGGAATTCGACGATGCCGGCATTCCCCACATCGAGATGAAGCTCACATCGTAACGCAAGCCGTCATGCTGCAGGGCAAGGCATCACGCAAAACGTGTGCCTTGCCCTGTGCACAATATGACAGGTTGACCGTAGCGAAGGCTTCAGCCTTCGCCAGTTGCAGGGTGGATGGCAATCGCAAGACACAAGCCTGCGCTACAAGGACAACCCGCACTACAGATCGTACGGTGACAACTGGTTAGTGGACGCTGCAGGAAAGGCACGGGTCATAAGCGCGGACGAGCTTCTCCACCTCAAGCTGGATGTCTGTGGTGGTTGCTCCCTCATCGGCAAGCTTCTGGGCAAGAGTTCCCATGTCCGCTTCCACATTCGCGATGTTCTGCGAGGTGGGCGTGATGATGTTCGCCTTCACGATCCGTCCGTCATCATCAAGCTCTATCTCATGGAACAGAGCGCCCCGGGGTGCTTCCGTGAAACCCACCCCACGTCCCGCCTTCACTTCGAAGGCAACCGGTTCGGTCGTGCCCTCATAGCCGTTCACGGCAAGCGAGCGGCAGATGCCAGCGCAACGCACCAGCGCGTCAACGATCTCGACCGCCTGCGCCACGTTGTTGGCGAATGGATTGAACTCGGGTGGCCGCAAGCCCGCTTTCGCAGCGGCGAATCGCGCCGGTTCCGTCAGGTGATCCCACGAGGCGTTCACCCGCGCCAAGGCGCTTGCCATATAGGGCTTTCCGGTGCCTGTCTGCCGCGCAAGGAATGCCGCCGAATGATCGATGGCGTATTCGGCGATGTGATCGCGGTAATCCTTGGCACGAAACGCATCCCCACTGCGTACGAACAGAGCCTCTTGAGACCCGATGACCGGATACGTTCCGTCTTCGACCATGGCCAGCATATCTCCTGCAGTCTGCAGATCGACCACGTCGAATCCATTGAAGAGGTCAACGCTGGCAAGAGCGAACTCCATCATGCTCTCAAGCTCATCAGCCAGCCGCAGGTACTCTTCAGATGATATCTCGGAGGTGAACCCGCCCACCACCGCGGTGATGGGATGGATGGAACGCCCTCCCACCTTGGTGCAAAGCTCATTGCCCATGCGCTTGAGCCCCAGAGCCCCTTCAAAGGTTGCGGGATCGGCATCGCTCAGAGGGAAGACGCTCTTATGCCCTAGGAAATCAGGTGCGGCGAAGACGAAGAGGTGGGTTGAGTGGTTCTGGAGGAATGAGCCATACACCAGAAGCTCACGCACAGCGCGGGTCCGCTCAGTCACCTGCACGCCGAAGATGTCCTCCAGGGCAAGAATGTCAGTCAACGTGTGGCTTGCCGAGCAGATGCCGCACACCCTTGAGGCGATATAGGGACCGTCTTGGAAGGGACGTCCCTGAACCATGGCCTCGAACAGACGCGCTGGCTCGGTCACCGAGAATTCGCAGCGAGTGACCTTCCCATCAACCATTTCGAGATGGATATCCCCATGGCCTTCTATGCGTGCCAGATGCTCAACAGAGATGCTCTTGCGCGTCATGCCATCACCTCAACCTGATTGAAGATGCGAAGGGCCGCATCGAAGTCATCCGCCTTGAAACCCGCCCGCTCGGCAACCTTCCGCGCCTGATCCACGTTGGCGTCGGGAGACAGTCCCGCACACCCATTGCAAGGGCGCCCCAGATTCGGACAGCGTGCGCCGCACCCCGAACGCGTCACCAATCCCAGGCACATCATCTGGCGACCGTAGAAGCAGCCGCGCTCATTGTTCTTGCACTGTCCGCACAGCGTCGAGGTGTGCCGATAGGCATTCGATCCATAGAGTGCATGCTGCAGGACCTCAACGAAATCATACGGATCAACCGGACAGCACGGCACCTCGAAATCGACCTTGATGACATCCTTCACCGCCGAGGGGACGATGGCGCCTTCAGCGACGATGGCCGGGATGTCACTTCCATACACCTTCGCAAGATCAGCTGGGTGATCATCGGTTGCCATTCCCGGTATACCCGCCGTTGCCGCACAGGCACCGATGGTAATGACCGTCTGCGCGCCTTCGCGCAACCGCCGCACCGTCTCCTGGGCCTCCTTGGTGGTCACAGCCCCTTCGATGACAGCCACATCGAAGTTCTCGGGCATGGGGTCCGATGAGGTCAACTGCCAATACTCAAGGTCGATCTGCCCGAGCACATCCATGAGGTACCGCTCGATGTTCGTGATGTTGATCTGACAGCCGAAGCAGCTGGCCAAACCAGCGAAGACCACGCGCGGAACCATATTGATCTCACCCATCATCCTTCACCTCAAAAAAGAATTTCCAAAGCGTTGCGGACAAACGAGGAAAGCGAGGGTTTCTGAGGTGTTCCATATTGCCCCGCCTTTGGGCCAAGTTGGCTTCGTCCAACGCCGAGCCCAAAACAAGGAGCAAGGTGGAATGCATCAGAAAGCCGCAGCGTCATGACGTCTCCCTCTTCATGGAACCTTGGATGCTGTGGAAGCTCCCCCATATCACATAGATCCCTGAATGTTCTTGGCTTCCCAATAATTGAATACCGGACCATCGATGCAGCAATACTGATGCCCTATCTGGCAGTGTCCGCATTTCCCCATACCGCATTTCATATGACGCTCGAAGCTCATGTAGATATGGTCGTAGCTGATTCCCTTCTTGCGCATCTCCTCGACGACGAACCGATACATCACGGGAGGTCCGCAGACGGCTCCGAAGGTGTTGTCGGCGTCCACTTCAAGCTGAGCGAAAGGCGCCGTCACCAGACCGACTTCGCCATCCCAGGTATCGTCAGGCACATCCACCGTGAGGATGAGGTTGAAATCCTTGCGATGGCGCCACATCTCGAACTGGTCGCGGAACATCACCTCTGAAGGGTTGCGCGAACCGTAGATGATGGTCACGTTGCCGAATTCGCTCCGTTCGTCATGGATGTTGTTGATGAGCGAACGCAGCGGGGCTATCCCCAGGCCGCCTGCCACCAAGAGGATGTCATGACCCTTCATGGCCTCATAGGGAAAGGGACGCCCGTATGGCCCTCGGATGCCTACGATATCGCCACATTGCATCTCATGGAGACGCTGGGTGAATTCACCTGCCCGCCGGACGCACAATTCTATGAAGCCGCCTTTGGAGGGTGAACTGGAAATGGAAATGGGCGCCTCTCCCACGCCGAAGATGGAAACCTCCACGAACTGCCCTGGCTCATGATGGAAAGCTGCACGGATGCGATCGTCGATCAGGCGGAATTCGAAGAGCTTCTCTGTTTCCGTCAGAGGAGTGATGGAGGTGATGCGAGCGGGCCACGGCCGATAGGGATTGGCCATCATCAACTGGTTCCCTGCAATGGAAGTGGCATCATCGGTCAATGGAGCCACGCGCACTGACTGGACCTCAGGCATCCTCAGCCCCCTTCCGCTCGAAGAAGCGCAGAACCTCGATGGGCGAGATGTCTGCCTTGCAGGCCCTCACACACCGCCCACACCCCACGCACAGATAGCGACCATGCTTGGAATTGAAGCCGTTGAGCTTGTGATACATGCGATGCCGCACACGCTCGCGTCCCGTTTCCCGGAAGTTGTGGCCACCGGCGACCTGAGCGAATTGCGGAGAGGTGCAAGCGTCCAGCACCCGTTCGCGCCTGCCGGTCTTCCCATCAGCCGAAAGCGTGTCCGTGATGTCAAAGCAATAGCAGGTGGGACACACTGCCGAGCAGGCCGTGCATGCAAGGCAGCGGCTTCCCAGCTCTTCCCAGAAGTCATCGCTGTGAAACGCATCCATGAGCATCGGTATCTCCTGGATATCCGGGATGTCCGGAGAGAATGCCTCCTGGCGTTCACGGGTCAGCCGTCGGAACTCACGCCGATCCTCATCGGTGGCCTCCCGAATCTCACAGGCTGCCTCAAGGATGTTCGCCGCCTCCACACTGCCGATGGAGATCAGATACCTGCCACCGAGGTCCTGCAGGAACAGGTCATAGCCACTGCGAACCTCATCAGCATCCAGCAGATGGCAAAAGCAGCTTTCCGTGGGAAGACAGTTGATGCCAACGATCATGGTTGCCGCCCGATGCGCCTCATAATACGGGTCGGGATAATGGGCATCCTCGAACACCAGATCAAGATTGTTCAGGGCATAGATATCGCAGGCATGGGCCCCGAAAAGCACTCGCGGTCGAATCTCCAGAGTGTAGTCGGTGATATCCGCACCCTCCACACTGAACTCAAAGAGCGTTTCGCGAGGAGGAAGGATGTACTTCTTGAGAGACGTGAGCGTGGTGGGATAGTCAAGAACGATCTCGTCGAAGGAGGAGATGGGCTCGAACGCGAAGCTGCGCCCGCTTTTGACAGGCGCAACCACTTCATAGCTTTCCATGAACGCATCAATGAGCTTGGGAAGCTCATTGACATCCATCACTCGATAGAGCATGCAACCTCCTGACCAAGGAAGGCTTTCAACCCAACTCCTAGTTGAAGAAGATGGCTATCTCGCGCTCAGCTGATTCGGGGGAATCAGAACCGTGGATCACGTTCTCATCCATGACCAGGCCGAAATCACCGCGTATGGTTCCCGGTGCCGCTTCAGCGGGATTCGTGGCTCCCATGAGAGAGCGGCACTTCGCCACGGCGCCTTCGCCGCTGACAACCATCTTGACCACTGGCCCTGAGGTGATGTATTCGATGAGGCCCTCGTAGAACGGCTTGCCTTCGTGTTCCTTGTAATTCGCCTGAGCCTGCTCCGTGGTGACATTGGCAAGCTCCATGCGCTCGATGACAAGCCCAGCGCGCTCGAAGCGATTGACTATCTCTCCGATATGGCCATTGCGAACGCCATCAGGCTTGATCATGGTATAGGTCTTCTGTACTGCCATGGAATGCTCCTTGCTCCTTGATGCCTACCGCTTGCTGTTTTTGAAGGTCAGGACTGGCTGGGGAAGTAGAGCTCTACCGAGGACACCTTCCAACCGATCATATCCCTGACCATGTTGATTCTATACATGACATCGCCGCCCTCAGGGGTCTTGGCGGTAGCGTATGCAACCGAATCGGTCATGGACTTGTTGATGCCGTCTATCGTCACGTTCGCATCGCTCACCACCGGAGCCATCATGGACTTGATGCTCTCCTCTGAAAGGGTTTCTATGAACACGCTCTCGGAAGCTGCTTGCGGGTCAGCGAACAATTCATGCACGACGGATTCCTGAGTAGGCCATCCATAGCCCTGGGTGTATCCGAAGATTGCCGCACCAAGCGCAATGACGATGAGCACGACGATGACCACGAGCACCTTCAGACCGATATTGCGGCGCTTGCGGTCCTTGCGGGCCAAATTCTTCGACAGTGCCTCCAACTCCTCCTCGGAGGTCTCGAAGAAGCGATCGTCATTCCCGCTGTAGGCGCCGACGAAGCCAGGGTATTCGGAAGGGTCCTGCTCCTCGTATCCCTCGTCGTAGAAGAACGGGTCGTCCCCTTCGCCGAAATAGTCGCCCTCAACGGCCACATCGAAACCGGACATGTCGGCATCCCCCGGCCGCGGACCCATATGCGCCACTGCCGCCAAAGCCCGTTGGTAATCCACGCTTGCCGAATCGGACAGGATGTAGGTTCCGTCGCTGATGGCTTTCTCGAAGGCGTCCACCGCCTCGGCCATCTGCCCATCAGCGGCGTAGGCCTGACCCATGGAGGCGTGAAGTCGATTCGAGGTGTCAGGAGACATGTCGAACTGCAGCGCGCTTCCATAGCTTGCGATGGCATCCTGGGGACGGTCGAGGGCCATGAAGCAGATACCCAGATTCAACAGCGCTTTCGCTGGATCGGGATTACCCTCATCAAGGGCAGCTTCACGGAAGGCAACGCCTGCTTCAGCACTGTTGCCCAGCTTGAGCTCTGCATTGCCCAGTCCCATATACGCCTTGTAAGGCGTGTCGTAGTCAGGATCATCCACTGCCTGCTGGAAGTGGATCTTCGCATTGTTGTAGTCACGCAGGGAGGCATAGGCCATGCCGATGTTGTTCTGGAGAGCCCCGTGCACATCGTATGCGGTATCCGATGCCGCCTGCGCATAGGCTTGGATGGCTTCCTGGGGGTTCTTCAGTTTCACCAGGCAGTTGCCAATGCGATGATAGATCAGGCCCACCTCGCCCAAGGAGAACGGAACCGACGTGTCTTGCAAACACGCGCTGTATCCGCGCAGGGCTCCACGATAGTCCTTGTTGGTGTATCGAATGGTGGCTTGATCGAACAGGCTGTTATTCACGTTGGCTTCCCGTGTCAGATTGCTTCGCTCTTCAAGGAGTGCAGCCCCTGCAGGCTAGTTCTCGTTTTCGATGGTGATGGACTCAATGACATCACCCGCGCGCAGGGAATCGATCACATCCTGGCCTTCGATGGTCTGCCCGAATACGGTATAGCCGTCATCCAGGAAGGGCTGATCTCCCAGGCAGAAGTAGAACTGGCTTCCAGCTGAATTGGGATTCTGGCTGCGTGCCATGGCAAGCGTGCCATTGAGGTGCCTGTTGTTCGGGTTGGTGGTGTATTCCTCATGGATGGAATAGCCCGGATTGCCCGTACCGAAGCTGCCGCGCCCTGCGGCCACATCAGCAGGAGAGGCATTGCGGGTGTTCGGGCAACCACCCTGAATGACGAATCCGGGCACATAGCGATGAAACTTCAACCCGTCATAGAATCCCTTGTCCGCCAATTCGACGAAGTTGCCCACATGGATGGGGGCATCTGCGCCAGCCAATTGGACGCGTATGGTCCCCTTCGAGGTGACGATGTTCGCTATCTCGTTGCCATTCGGCTTGTACTCAGGAGTGTATTCAGCCATGAAAGCTGTCCTTTCGCGTATCCCACGGTCTCAATCCGCCTTTGTGTCCTGTGATTCTATCAGATTCACGACAAGGCTAGCAGGCAGACGCATTCCACATGGTAGGTTTGGGGAAACATATCCACTGGACACACACGTTGCAGATGGAAGCCCTTCGCCTTGAAGCGCGCGATATCCCGACCGAGCGTCTGGGGATCACAGCTCACATAGACGATACGGCGCGGCTTCGCGTCTGCAATGCCTGCGAGTACCTCCTTCTCAAGGCCCGACCGCGGTGGATCGACCACGATGACCTCCGCCCCCTCCAGCTGGTCCAAGGCTCGCTTGGCATCATCGCAGACGGCATCCACGAAAAGATCGGACGTATCCGCGTTGCGCCTGAGATCGGATACCGCGCTTCCAGAAAGCTCGATGGAAACCACGTCACAGCCTGCTTGGGCAAGGGGAAGCGAGAACGTTCCCACCCCGGCGAACACATCTGCAACGAGAAGACCCTCTTCGGCCTGCGCCATCTCGCAGACAAGTCCTATCAGCACTTCGGCCTGGGAGGTATTCACCTGGAAGAAGGAAGGAGCCGATACCGCGAAGCGCAGGCCAGCCAGCCTCTCTGACCAGCACCCATTCCCGGCAAGCACCTCCACGCGCTTGACGCGCCGCTCACTTCCCCTCTCGGCTATCACGCGCACCACCGAAGTGGCTCCAAGGGCATCTTGGAGCATCTTCGCGGCGAATGAGCGCGGGAAGGAGCTTGGCGGTGTCCACAGAGCCACCTCCACGCTGCGCGTGCGCACGCTCCCCCGCACGCCCACCCGATAGATGCCCAGATCATCCGCCCCTTGCATATAGCGCAAGGCTCCGCTGAGGGCCTTGGGGGCATCGTCGATGAGCCCATTGCCCAACGAACACGACTTAACCGCCACAAGATCGTCGCTGCCCGCTTTAGCAAACCCCAATGAGAATCTTCCTGACGCATCACGGAAGGCAGTCATCTCCAATTTGTTTCGATAGCCATAGACGCACTCCGAAGGCCGGACGGCTTCCGTCAATGCCTCCACCTCATTGCGTGCGATGCCGCCATTCCGCACCAGCGCCTCAACCACATTCTGGCACTTGGAATCCAACTGCGTCTCGTAGTCAAGGCATCCCCATGGCTCAACGCTGTCCAGAAGCAGGGGGTCCCTCGGCGTCACTCGGACAGCTGAAGGCTCAACCAGATTCACCACGTGCCCCTTCACATAGCTTCCGTGATCCTGCGTGATGGCCACTTCGGCCACATCTCCCGGCACTCCCCCGCTCACGAATGCCGTCTTTCCACTGGCAAGATGGGCAATGGCAGCTGGTCCGTAGCTCATCTTCTCTATATGAAGCACTTCTGTCATCTATAATCCTTTGGACCAAACGAGTGAACGCGAACGCGTCCTTTGACGTATAATCATCCCTCGCGGCATGATAACGCGAATGTGCCCTCGTAGCTCAGTGGATAGAGCACTTGCCTCCGGAGCAAGGTGTCGCAGGTTCGACTCCTGTCGAGGGCACCATCCTTTCGTCCATTTCGCGCTCCAAACCCTCCTTCCTCGCGTAACTCAAGTACGCTCGGTCGGGTTTTCACGCGAACTGGATCGAAAGAACGCTCAGGCGCACTTTCACGCCAATCCCAAACACTCCATTGCCTCTCGCTAGCTTTGCCAGCACCTGAATCCGTGTCTGGGGTTGCACCCTCTGCGGTTCACTCGGTCGGGTTTTCACGCGAACTGGATCGAAAGTACGCTCAGGCGCACTTTCACGCCCGCCTGTAGCGTAAGACGTCACGCGTCAGCGTGCGTCTTGCCCTGTGCCGAGGGTTACTTCCGGGTGGGTCGCAATCGCAGGCTAAAGCCTGCGCTACAAATCAACCCGGAAACCGCAACTCAGCCCCTCAAGCCATAAAAAAAGAGCCTCCGCAGAGGCTCTCGTGCAAGCAACAGCGCCTATTGGCCTGGTGCCTTCGGGGCGCCGGGAGCGCCAGGGGCTGCAGGAGCGCCCGGAGCGCCAGGAGCAGCTGGGGCACCGGGAGCACCCGGGGCGCCCGCCTTCGGCGTGCCGTCCTCATTCATGTACTTGGAGAAGTCTGCCTTGCAGAAGGGGCAGTTCTTCATCACGATACCACCCATCATCTGGATGGTCTTGCCGCACTCGGGGCACTTCTGTCCGCCACTGTCGGCGCCGGCTGGTCTGAAGCACATATCGCACTCTCCAATCCTCGTAGCTTGTGCACAGCATCCATAGGATAAGCCTTTGCGCAAGCCACGCAAGCCCAAATCGGTGAAATGCGCAATCCGCGAACTATTTCACTTCTGCACTATTTTCAAGTCAGCAGCGGCGACACACCGATCCTTGTCAACGCAGCTCCAATCGACATGCATAACACCTTCAGGATGCAGTGGCAGGGGACGGGATGCCTGCCTTTCCGAATCTCATCGCGAACCCCCCCTGCCTGAATGCTTTCCCGTGCGACGCCGCATCACCTCTTCTCGGTGTTCACGGATGGCGCGCTTCTCGCTGGGCCTCAAGGGACGCTCGGGCACTTCCTCCTCAACCCCTGAATCACCCTCAGCTTCCGATATCTCAGGATCGGCCACATCGATGAGCGGCACGAACGTGGTGCGAGGACGCTCTTCGAAGCCACCCTCTCCCTCTTCACCGCCAATGGCGCTGGCCGTTGCACCGGATGATGAGACAGCTGTTCTCTTCCCTTGGGAAAGATCATGGCGAATGCGGAAATACTCCCAGATGAGCAGAACGCAGAGAATGGACTCGATGATGAGGTAGCTCAAGATGGCACCCTCAAGCTGCGTATAGCCAATGAGCAGGATGGGAATGAACAGCGAGAAGAAGAAGGAGATGCAATACAGCACCGTGACATCGCGCTGACGACGCATGATGGTGATCACCTGGTAGAGGAAGTCGATCAGAGCGGTGATGCCGCCCGTGATCAGCATGAGATACAGCAGGCTGCGATAGGGTTCGAAATCGATGCCATAGAGGAACCCCATGACAGGGATGCCTATCCAGGCCATCACCGCCCACGCGACACCGGTGATGGCAAGAATGACCAGGATGATGCCGCCCAGGATGAGATCGAACTTCAGTCGCTTCTTCGCATCCTGCCACACTCCCGCCATGCGCAGCAGCAGCGGCTTGTAGACCAACTGCGCTGCGATGAGGATCATCTGGGCCGGGAAATAGAGTGCGTTGTAGTACAGCTGATTGTCGTAGGGAAGCATGCCTTCCATGACGAGCTTGGGCATGTTCTCGATCACGTTGAACAGGAAGATGGCCAAGAACAACGGAGCGCACATTTTGAACAATGAGGTCAGCGACTTCAAGGAGAAGCGCCGCGACTTCGGCGTCTCCAAGAGCGCCAAAGGCCAGGTGATGACGACGAATGTGACCAAGGCAGCGATGAACATGGCTGTGCAGGCAGCGACGGAATTGCGGGAAACGGCCAGAACCGCGCAGAAGGCCACGAGCGCCGCCAAGGAACGGAAGGTCTGCGAGATGCCCGCCAGATACAGCTTGTCCATCTGCTGCAAACGCCCCTCGTAGACATCGGCCAACGCATCCACGCACCGGTAGGCTATCACGGCCATGGAAATGTCGAACATCTCGGTGGCATAACCCCGCATGCTGCAATACAGCCACCCGACAACCACCATGAGCAGGCAGGTTATCCATCGGTTCACCTGATAGTCCTTGAACGAATGCTCCTCTGCGATATCTGATATCTGGTAGGTGCGCACCCCGAAGTTCCCCAGGAACATGAGCAGGAGCGCCACCACGAAGGCCATGGATATCATGCCAGCCTGCTCCACACCCACCAATTGCGTGGAAACCATGGTCACCACGGGAAACACAAGGGCCCATGCGGCAGACCCCGCCGTGTTGAAGATGAAATCCCGCGTGGTGCGATGCGGCGCGTAGGCCGCTTCGGCAGAGGAGAGCCCCTCTCCCTTCATGGCTCCCACGACGCGGTCGAACCACTGGTTCGCAAGGCGTGCGATGGGGTTCTGCTTGTGCTCACGAGGCGTCGAACTTACCTTCAGACGTCCGGTGATGCCCGCACGCTCATCACGCGTCTCTGTGGAAGAGACCCGTCGCCGCTGCCTCGTGGCGCCCCGTCGCGAAGACGGACGCTCTCCCCCCTGTCCCTCTTGTCTGGTTCTGCGATCTTGCTGCATAAGTCTTTTTCTGCTTCCAGCCATGGATAATCGAGTGATTATTTTGTCTGTTTATAGTATAGTTTTTCTTGCGCTGAACACCGCGTATACATACACGCGCCTACAACCTGAAACGCGCGGTGGAAAGGATGCATTTACGTGAGCGAAAGCCCATCGCTTTCAAAAGCTGCTTCGCAGGGCAACGATAGCCCAGCTGATTCGGCAAGGCCAACAGGCCAATCCGGCACAGCTGCCAGTCATCGTTCCCAGCCTGATATAGTACCTGTTCCCCTGATCGCGCCACGTGCGTCGAATGCTTTTGGTGCCCAAAGCCCAATGCCAGAAAACGCCCCGCAGCCGAAGAAATCCGGCTCTCGCATGCTCATAATCGCCATAATCCTCTGCGTTATCGCCCTGGCTGCTTTGGCGGTGATCCTGGTTTTCGTGGTGATCAAGCCCTTCGACACGGCAAATGCGCCTCAAGCACCTCAGATATCCGAAGTGGAGCAGGCATTCAACAGCACCGAGATCGATCCGCCGTCGCTTTCTGGATATATGTACATCAAGACAGATGACCTCTCGAATCCCAAGATCTCCCAATACAGCGTAGGCTCCGTCACTGAGGATCCTTCGGCGAAAGGATCCTTCACGTGCGAAGGACGGGCAGAGGCGGAATTCGAGAACGACTACATCAAAGCCGTTGTTCCCCTCACCGTCAAGATGACCCAGGCTGCCGATGCCACCTCATGGGTTGCGGGTGGCGTTGAGAAGGGCAAGGCGAACGTGACCCCTACGGGGCCGGCTGACCTTGATGCCATCCAGGCGAACCTCCAGAACATCCTCAAGTCATACAACCAAGACCTTGCGAATCAGTTCGTTGGCTGCGAAGTGCGACCGGAAGCCAGTCTCAATGCCCAAGGAGGCACGATCGTCTTCAATCTCTCCAAGACTGAAGGGGACCAGACGAGAACCTGCGCCGTGAATGCCGATGTGACCTGGGGTGACTCGGGATGGAACGTCAAGGTTACAAGCGTTTCGGGGCTTGAAGAGCCCACGGAAACTCCCGCTGAGAATCAGGAACCTGCCACTGAGCCAACTCCAGATGACTCCGCATCCAACCCCCCTTCCGGTTCCTCCTCCGGCAATTCAGGCTCTTCGGAGCTTCGTCCCACCATGCTTCTGGAATGCTGGTCGGGGGACTTGGTACGCGTTCCCGGTACCATCCAGATCGAGCAGAATGGCGCTGTGCTCTTGCGCACCGATGATGTCATCCTCGTCAGGTTCAACAACCGCGACTACATCACCACCTATTTCGAGATCACCGGTTCAGGCACCTGGCAGAATGGCCAGCACATCATCTTGGACGGTGCCATCTCCGCCACTGGTTCGAATCCAATCGCGCCTTTGGTCATCAACACCAACTACAGCTAGAATACTCAGCGCGAATCTGACATCGAATACGAGAATCAAGACCGGGAGAGGGCGTAACCAGCCATGTACGATGGGAATACCGAATTGGGCCGCAACGATGAGTGCTGGTGCGGCAGTGGCAAGAAGTATAAGAAGTGCCATCTTGAGTTCGATGAGCAGCTTCAGCATCTTGCCGAGTCTGGTGAGGACGTTCCCCCACGCCATCTGCTCAAGACCCCTGCCCAGATCGAGCAGATCAAGAAGAGTGCTCAGGTGAACGTCGGCGTCCTCGATTTCGTCTCCGAGCGCATCAAGGAGGGGGTCACCACCGAGCAGATCGATCAATGGGTCTATGACTACACCACCGAACACGGTGCCATTCCAGCCCCTCTCAACTATGAGGGGTACCCGAAAAGCGTGTGCACTTCGATCAATGATGTGGTCTGCCATGGCATCCCCGACGCACACGAGGTGCTCCAAAGCGGAGATATCGTGAACGTCGACTGCTCAACCATCCTGAATGGATACTACTCAGACTCGTCCCGCATGTTCTGCATCGGAGAAGTGGCACCGGAATTACGCAAGCTCGTCGAAGTGACGAAGCGCAGCGTTGAGCTTGGCCTTGAACAGGTGAAGCCGTGGGGGCATCTGGGAGACATTGGAGCCGTCATCAACAGCTTTGCGAAAGAGAACGGCTTCTCGGTCGTGCGCGAGTTCGGGGGCCATGGCATCGGCCTTGAATTCCACGAGGATCCCTTCGTCAGCTTCGTCACGCGCCCCAAAACCGGCTGGGTTCTGGTACCCGGCCTCATGTTCACCATTGAACCCATGATCAACCTGGGCAAGCATCGCATTGACATGTCTGACCCGAATGGCTGGACCGTCCGCACCAAGGATGGATTGCCAACGGCCCAATGGGAAGTACAGGTGGTGGTGACTGAAGACGGCTACGAGCTGATCAGCTGGTAGCTTGACAGCAGCGGCGCCCGTTTCCCCACCACTGCTTCCTAATCGCGTTCGTTCGGTCCCCTCACGGTGACTTCCTGATCCTTGACGGCCACCCTGGAATGGGGAGGCACGCTGAAGGTCACGAAGGTGGAACCGGCAATGACCGATCCTTCCCCGATGACCGTCTCTCCTCCCAGAACGGATGCGTTCGAATAGATGGTCACGTTGTCTTCGATGGTGGGATGCCTCTTGACTCCTGAAAGCCGCTGGCCCCCTCGCGTGGACAGCGCGCCCAGGGTGACCCCTTGGTATATCTTCACATGATTACCGATCTTGGTGGTCTCTCCGATCACCACACCCGTCGCGTGGTCGATGCAGAAGTATTCGCCTATCTCCGCCCCGGCTCCGATGTCAACTCCCGTGCCAGAATGGGCAAGCTCCGTCATGATGCGCGGAATGATGGGCACGTTCAGGCGATAGAGCACGTTCGCCAATCGATAGACGTAGATGGCATAGAGCCCCGGATACGAGAAGATGACGTCTTCTTTGGACTGCGCTGCAGGATCGCCGTCGTAGATGGCCTGCACATCGGTCAAGAGCTTTCGCTGCACCGTGGGCAGCTCATCGAAGAACGTGGTGCAGATGTCCGCCGCCTGCTGGGTGATGTGATCAGGAGCGCACTCCCCCGCAAGGCCAAGGTCACGCGACCCTTCCGCCGTGGCATCGGCATAGGCCAAGGCGAGGATGATCTGCTCGCGCAAGGCGCGCTCGACTTGAATGAGGAGCTCACCGATGAAATAGGTGGGGCTGGTATTGACCGAAAGCATCTCTTCACCGAAGTATCCGGGGAAGATGATGCGGCGCGTTTTCTTCAGCACATCCTTGATGACGGACCTGCTGGGAAAGCGCAGACCCGGTTTCGTGAAGAAGATCTCATCTGCCTCATAGTTCTTCTCTATCGCTTTGACGATACGCTCCAGATTGTCACCGAACATGATTCTGGTTCCCTTCCATTCACTCTGCCATGGCCGCGCGCGCAGCCTTGATGGATGCTATCTCTTCGCCGTATTCAGCCACCTTCTCATGAGGCGTCTCCAAGAAGAAGGGCAGATGGCGCAGGGCGGGATGAGCGGTAAGGCCAGCTATCGCCTCAAGCCCGATGAAGCCTTGGCCGATGGCCTCATGGCGATCCTTGTGGGACGCAAGCGGGTTCTTCGAATCATTGACATGGATGGCCTTCAAGCGGTCAAGGCCGATGATCCGGTCAAATTGATCAAGCACGCCGTCCAAGTCATTGACGATATCATAGCCACCGTCCCAGACATGACAGGTGTCCAGGCACACACCCACCTTGTCAGACAGTTGGATGCGACTGATGATGGCGGCCAGTTCCTCAAAGCTCCGTCCCACCTCTGTGCCCTTTCCCGCCATCGTCTCAAGCAGAAGCGTGGTGGAATGCTCTGGCCTGAGCACCTGATTGATGGCATCCGCGATCTTCTCCACCGCCACGTCAGCACCTTGACCCACATGGGCACCTGGATGCATGTTGTAGAGCTGACCGGGCGTGTTCTCCATGCGTTCCAGATCATCAGCCAAAACCGTGAGGGCAAATTCGCGCGTTTCGGGCTTCGCCGCCGCCGGATTCAAGGTATAGGGCGCATGGGCCAGGATGCGCGTGATGCCCGCTTCCTTCGCCTTCTGCTGGAAGGCGGCAATATCAGCAGGGTCTATATCCTTCGCCTTGCCGCCACGGGGATTGCGCGTGAAGAACTGGAAGGTGTTGGCTCCAATGGATGCCGCCTCATCAACCATATGGGCATAGCCTTTGGAAGATGAGAGATGACATCCTATGGTGAGCACGCAGACCTGCCTTTGGTTGAAGGATTCACAGTCTGCCCATGGTAGCAGGTTTTCGGAACGAATAGGAATGCACTCTCGATGTGGCCAGCATTCAATCCAACGTCTGGTTGTTCTTCATCCTATGGCGACTGCGGAAGGTCTGGACGATCACGTAGACACCCAGGATGAAGGCTCCCAGATAGCCCAACACCCCCAAGACGGGCACTTCCAAGAATTTAGGTTCCATGTTCGTGGTGCAGAGAATGGATGACCCCAGGAAAAGCCCCATCGAGATGAGCGCCAGCGAGATGCGCCCCACCGATGCGTAGATGGTGGCCAGCACATTCGTGGAAACCTCGACATTGCCCTTGAGCGCCAGCTCTCCCCTATCCAGCATCTCGATGGTGTTGAGCAGCTGGCGGGGAAGCTTCGTCATGGCCTCAGCAGATTCCGCCGTGGAGGTCAGCAGTTCGATGGCACGCTTCTCCACATGATGCGGATTCAGGGATTGGGCAATCACGTGCTCAGAGACGACGTCGAGCACGTTCAGACTGGGAGCCATCTCCTCGATGACGCCTTCCAGGGTGACGACGCCTCGCACGAGCATGGTGACCGCGGGCGCCATGATGAGGTTCTGTACCCGGAGCACTTCTACCATCTCACCCATGACATCCCCGATGTTGAGGTTCGAAAGCTCCGCTGAACCATATTTGCCCAGCAGTACGGAAAGCTCCTGCAGAAGGGCACCGAAGTCAACCGGCCCGTTCTTCTTCGAAAGACCCACGACGGATTCCATGAGAAGGTACGGATCGTTAGCTGTGACGGACCGGAACATGCGACCCACCAACTGGCGTTGGCTTGGACTCAACTGACCCGTCATCCCCAGATCTATCCAGATGATCTCCTTGCCCTTGATGATGATGTTGCCTGGGTGGGGGTCAGCATGGAAGAAGCCATCATCAAGCACTTGGGAGATATAGCTTTGGGTGATGCGGAAGGCCAGCTTGTTCAGGTCATCGCCCTCAGCGCGCAACGCGTCCATATCGTCAACGCGCACCCCTTCGATATACTGCATGACCAGAACCGATTCATTGGACACGGCGGGATAGGGAATGGGCGAGCTGACACCTTCCTGACCAGCTATCTCCGCCCGAAAGCGGATCAGGTTGTCAAGCTCAACATTGAAGTCAAGTTCGTTCTTCGTCGTGCGCTCCAGCTCATCCAAGAGGTTCTCGAAATTGAGCAGCAGCGTCCGATGCTCGGTCGTCACGAACTCAGCGGTTGCCAGAAGCCGCCGCATCAAGGCGATGTCCTCAGACATCTCAGTCACGATGCCGGGACGACGGACCTTCACCGCCACCACTGACCCATCCATAAGAACCGCTCGATGCACCTGAGCGATGGAAGCTGACCCTAAAGGATGGGGGTCCAGCGACAGGAACGTCTCCTGCCAAGGATGCCCATAGGCTGCATCGATGCATTGCAGCACCTGGAAGAATGGCATGGGGGTGACATCAGCATGGAGTTTCTCGAAAGCCTCGCAATACGCCTTGGGCAAGATATCAGAGCGGGTGGAAGCCATCTGACCGATCTTCACATAAGTGGGTCCCAGCGCCTCGAGAACTTCAACGGCCTTCTCCGGCGTCAAGCCAGACGTCACTTGGTATTTGCGCAGCACGGAGATGATCTGACGCATGCGGCGCCCCGAGGTCTTGTCGGCCACAGACAGGCGTGCGATCTTGAAGAACTCTTGCAGCGTTGCCAAAATCCCCTCCTTGCCATCACGGGCATGCGCCTATCTTCGCCGAAAACACCGATGCCCAACCTGTTGTCAGCGAAGTTGTCAGGAAAATGATTCAAACGCCGCAGAAGCATTCCTCGGAAGACGAATGGGGCGATGTCGGATCTGCATGAGATAGAATCGCATCCTTCGAAGCATCTCGTCATCCTCAGGACCTTCGCCCAAGGATGCATAAGCAGAAAGGTTGCTCCATGACACACAGCGACGGATCAGATGCATGCACACATCCCGCCTTCGATGAATTCGTAGCTACCATCGGCCGCCTGCGTGCTCCTGATGGCTGCCCCTGGGATAGGGAGCAAACCCACCTTTCCATTGCGCCCAACATGATAGAAGAGGCCTATGAGGCGGTGGATGCCATTGAAGCCCACGATGTGGATCATCTGCGCGAGGAACTGGGCGATGTGCTTCTGCAGGTGGTACTCCAAAGCCAGATAGCCCAGGATGACCATGAGTTCACCATCGATGACGTCTGCCGCGACATCAATGCGAAGACGATACGGCGCCATCCGCATGTCTTCGGTGACGCTGCCGCGGGCAGCGCGAATGAGGTCATCACCCTCTGGGACAAGATCAAGCTTGAGGAGAAGGAGGGCCACGGGCCAGCTGCGGGGCCGGAACGCCTCTTGGAAGGCGTTCCCACCGGGCTTCCTGCTCTGACCCAGGCGCAGAAGATATCCCGCAAGGCAGCTGCGTGTGGATTCGAATGGGAAACCCTCGAGGGTGTCTGGCAGAAGGTCTCCGAAGAGATCGAGGAACTTGATGCAGCCTATCAAAACGCCCCGAAGGATGATGCAGGCAAGGTGCTCCATGACGCTCCCCAAGCGAGCGCGGTGGAGATGGAACTGGGAGATGTGCTGTTCAGCCTGGTGAATGTGGCCCGGAAGATGGGCATCAACGCCGAGAATGCCCTGCGTGCCACCTGCCGCAAGTTTCGCACGAGGTGGGCAGCCATGGAGGATGCCGCCTTCGCTGCTGATGCAGAGCTTTCCAGCATGGACATCCAGGAGCTGGAAGCGCTCTGGCAGGAGACGAAGGCGGGTCACGCTGGGGATGAGGCCTGATTCCTTCGCAGGAGACAAGCTTTTCATCCCCCTTTTTCGCCTATGACCGGGAAGGCGCTCCCAGCTTCTTCATGGCCCACAAGATCACCAGCGTGGCAACGATGGCAACGCCGATGGGCAGCAATGCCGCCAGCCATTCTGCCGGAGCAGGCAGGTAGTTCGTGGTCAGGGCGAACGTGGTATCCCAATCAAGGTAGCGTCCCGTGGAAACAGGATACGGCCCGGTCACAGCGTCGGTACCCGAGAGCGTCAGGTAGAGCGACGGTGCATTGTAGGCCGGATAGAGCAGCATCAGCCGATGAGCGAAGATGCCCACGATGATGAGGACGGCCGCCACCAACTTGGCAGTGCGCTTCGGCGATGACGCCTGCACGAACAGGATGATCATGCCTGCCGCCGGAAGGACCAGTTCAGCTATGTAGAGCGGAAGTTGGGCACCAATGGCAGCCAGCACCCCTCCCGAAACGGGCGTCGCCTCCATGGAGATGAGAGCCAGATCGCACAGCGCCAGCACCAGGTGCACAGCCACGGCAATGGCGCAGAGGCGACCAAGCCACATGACACCTCCTGCCTCTGTCCGCTTGAGACAGCCGATGAGCAGAATCAGCGCACTGCCGCTGACGACTGCCACGGCAAGGAAGTCAACGGGCATGAGCGGGGTGGCCCACCAGGCATGCGCTGACTGCATCGAGAACAGGAGCCCTTCGATGATCTGAAGCGCCACGGCGCATATGCCCGCAAGGGCTGCCCACAGCTTCACCGAAGCATTCCCACGCGCGATCATGACCAACTGTACTACGGATACGATGACGAAGGCGGTGATGGCCATCATGTCCCATGCCAAGGGCGACCGGAAGTTGAGCCCCGTGATCATGAACAGGATGTTGCGGAGAGCCCCCAAGTCGGTAAGGATGGCCACCCCTGCAGCGCCCACGCATGCAAGGCCGATGGCGGCAGCCACGCGAGCAAGTGGCATGAGGTCCTCTTTGCCCGTCAAAAGGATGATGCTCGCCACGATCTGAGAACCGGCACCGAAGCCCACCATGAAGGCGAACATGGCGATCATGAGCCCCCAGAGGAAGATATCGGTCATGCCTGATCCAGACAGAAGACCGCCCGTCAACTGAATCGCCCAGCCGACAAGCCCGATGATCAGAAGACCACATCCTGCATAGCCGATATAACGCGTGCTCTTCTCCATGATCACGCCCCCTCTCCCTCTGAAGAGGCTGGCACGAGGTTCACCTGCGAGACCCCATGGGCAGCCAGATAGTAGACATTCGGTTCGGTATGGTATTCGTCACCCAGCGTGAACGTCTCCTTGCCATCCAGATAGGTGCGGATGGCAGAGCCTTCGTCATCCATGTCGCCGAATATGCGCGCGTTGCCCGGGCAGGCACGACAGCAGGCAGGCTCCTTGCCCTGTGAGGTGTATTGCGCGCAGAAGGTGCATTTCTCCATGACTCCCTCGGGGCGCTCAGGGGTATACACCAGATGATCACCATCGTAATACGGCTTCGGATAGCCATACTCCAGCGTCGTATCGCCCAGACCCACCATCTTCGCAGGCTTGCCCCAATTGAACTGGCGCACACCGTAGGGACACGCGCTTGCACACATACGGCAGCCGATGCATCGATCATAGTCGATGAGCACGGTACCCGTGTCCGCATCGATGTAGGTGGCCTGCGTGGGGCAGACGCTCTCGCAGGGAGCATTGGTGCAATGCTGGCAGCTGATGGGCACGAATTCCATGCGCAGCTGGTCGTTGACCTTCACTGCGACGTCATATTCCGGTGTGCCGCTTGTGAACACACGGTTCCACCATATCCCTTGCGGCTGGGCGTTGAAATCCTTGCACACGACAGCGCAGGTACGACACCCAATGCAACGGTCCAGATCTATCGCCATCGCGTATCTCATGATTCAGCCCCCTTCGCGTATTCGATGCCTGACCCTTGGGGTATGCTCCCGCCAAGCACGCTCTTGCCTGCGTTCTCCACGATCTGCGGCTTCCCTCCATTGCAAAGGCGCACATTGCAGGCCGTTTCGTTCCATGCCATGTTCGGCGACCAGACGCTGACGATGTAGTACACCTCATTCGTGGGGTTGATCCATGGCCAGATCAACGAGTTGTAGCTTGTCTGGTTGTCATAGGCCGACCACCAGCCCTGATCGAAGATGCACTGCGTTGGATAGACGCCCGGATCTTCGATGAGTTGCCCTTGAACGGCCCCGCGGCTGTTGTAGACCTCCACCCAATCCCCATTCGCAAGGCCACGCTCGGCGGCCGTTTCGGGATTCAGCCAGACTTTCGGCGTGTTGTCCTGCAATTCCAGCATGAAGGGGTTGTTCACATAGGTTGCGTGTACCCGGAAAGCGCTGTTGCGCGTCGTGTAGCCCAAAGGATAGAGATTTCGCGCCTCAGGGTCTTCCTTGTATTCCGTATCCTCGAAAGGAGGCTTGTAGCAGGGAAGCTGCTCTCCCAATTCAAGGAAGATGTCCTCATCGCGATAGAACTCTATGCGCCCCGAACGGACGAATTTCGACGTCGCCTCAAGCGGATTCGGGCGAGACACCGTGGGAAAGGGCACGCGTTCATGGATCTGCTCCCAGAAGGGGATGCGCTTCTCACCAGGATTGCTGTGCGCCAGCTTGCCCGGCCCCTGGCGCAGCTCCTCTGGGGTCAGATGATCAATGGTAGGGCCGCCCTTCTCAAGCAGAAGCGCAAGCACCTCGTCGGCCCGCTTCTCGGAGTCCTCGGGGGCGAAACGTGGCCAAAGCGGCTCCTTGGAAGGGTCGATGCGGTTTGCCAATTCCGTGAATATCCATATCTCCTCTCGGGCCTCTCCCGGTGGTTCCACGATACGCTGCTGAAGCTGCACATAGGGATGGAGAGGCGTGGTGGTGAGTTCGGTCTTCTCGTACCAACTGGCACACGGGAAGGTCACCGTGGCGTTCGTAGCCGTGAGCGTCTGTTGGAAATCCAGACAGACAAGGCATTCGATGTCTCCCGTGTCAACGGCATTGCGCAGCCAGTTCGCCACGTTGTGCTGCTCGAGCGGATTTCCCCACCCCACGACGATGGCCTTGAATCCGTCTTTGGGATACTTCGCCTTCATAAGGGGCGTGGGGCCGTTCACAGCGTAATGGAATGGGCACGATGCCTTGATGGCTCCTTCGGGCACCATCCAGCTGGCTGTGTTGAAGCGTGTCTTGTATTGGCCGACATAGGTGGAGATGCCGCCTCCAAGCTGGCCGATGTTCCCAGTCAGACATGCAACGAGAGCGCAGGCACGCCCTTTGAGGTCTCCGTGATACCACTGCTGCGTGCCGCCACCGAAGATGATGTGCATGGGCTTGGTCTGCGCCGCTTCGCGCGCGATGCGCGCGATGGTATCCGCGTCGATGTTGCAGATGTCTGCGACATCCTCTGGACGGTATGCCTCCAGTTGCTCGACCAGCAGCTGGAAACCCGGCTTCGCTTGGACGACCGTGCCATCCTTCAGCACGATCTCATAGGAACCCGCAAGCGCATAGTCGTTGTCTGGAAGTTCCAAGGGCGTCACCGCCACAGGCATGCCCGTTGACACCTCCACGGCAACGAAGCTGGAACGGTAATCTGGGATATCGGGGGTCGATTCCAACCCTTCGACATCCGCAGCCAACACGCGCTTGCCCGTTTCCGTGTTCACCAGCAGAGGCGCATCGGTGTAGGTTCTCATGAAGTGCTCATCGAACAGGCCTTCATCGATGATGGTCTTCGCCATGGCCAACGCGAAGGCTCCGTCAGAATCAGGCGCGATGCGCACCCATTCATCCGCTCGTTCGGCCGAAGCGGAGTAATTCGGATCGAAGTAGATGACGCGTCCCCCATTTTCCTGCGAATAGGTGAGGAAATGGGCATCCGGCATGCGTGTGACCATGATGTTCGATCCGAAAATGAGCGTGAGCTTCGAATCCTCCCAGCAATACGATTCAAGCTCTTCGCTTTGACAACCGAAGGTCTCGGGCCAGAACATGGGCAGGTCCCCATTGAGTTCGTAGCCGCCAATGACCGACCACCCGAACGTGTTCGCTATGCGCACCAAGGCGCCCTTCTGGATATGACCCGTTCCCTGCACCTGATAGATGACACCAACGGAGTCCGGCCCGTACTTCTCCATGATGCCCCGCAATTTCTCCGCAGCCGTGTCCAGAGCCGTATCCCAGTCCGTTTCCACCTGCTTTCCCTCGTCGTTCCTGACCAATGGCACGGTCAGCCGATCCGGACCGGCGAGCATCGTGTTGATGGACAGGCCCTTCAGGCACCCGCGTGGGTTGTAATGCTCATAGGGGTAGTCGGCAGCTTGACGGATCATGCGAACGCGGCCATCCTGCACGCATGCAACCATGCCGCATGCGCCGGTGCAATTCGGTGAGCAGGTGGTGCGGATCCACTCTTCATCCAATGGCTCTGCCGGTGTCAGCGCTTCGGCCTCCTCAACACCGATGCCTCCCTCGCACACCGCCGCTGCACCCAGTGCACAGGCAACTCCAGCGCTTGCCTCCACGAAGGTACGTCGTGTCATGGCTTTCATCGACATCCCCCTTCTCTCGGATATCCATGTGTCCAATGGCTTCAATCCATATCATTTTCGTTAACTGCGTAGTTATCAATGGGGATTGGTGATAATTTGTTACTTCTTATCCCCATCGAATGGGGATAACGGCGCGGTCTCTCTCCTTCATGTGCAAGGTTGCCAGCGACCCCGCCTTGACGGAGGTGGTTAGTTTGCGGATACATATCAACAAGGACAGGCGCGTACCTGCATACCGACAGCTCTATGTCCAAATCAGCACCGCCATTGAGCACGGCGAGATACCAGCTGGCGACACGCTTCCCAAGATCAGAGATCTTGCGACGAAGCTGGGCATCGCGCGGAACACGGTTGAAGCCGCCTACAAGCAGCTTGCCCTGGAAGGATATGCGAAGGGACGTCGCGGGATAGGCTACATCGTCGAAGACCTTGATTTCTCCGTGCTTGAGGCAGAATCCTCAGCGCCGGACAGCCGCAAACTCATCGAACAGAGCGAAGCTGCACGCACGCATGATCCGCTTGGCGGCAGCTTGGGATGTCGCTTTGATTTCTGCTACGGCAATCGTCGGTTGGACATGCTGCCCATCGCAGGCCTGAAGGCACTTGCCGATCACGCTCTCTCTGGCCCTGCAAGCGAAGATGCCGCACGCTATATCGACTCATTCGGGTTGCATGGATTGAGAGAGCAGATCGCGCGCCATCTCTACAGCACGCGTGGCATTCGGTGCGCCCCGGAGCAGATCATCCTTCGGCCCGGCACCCAAGTGGCTTTGAGCGATCTCGTGCGCATCTTCGATGAGACAGAGCGGGTGGTGGCTATGGAAGACCCGGGATATGATGCCGCTCGATACGCCTTCGAGCGTGCGCGCTGTACGATCAAGCCCATTCCCACGCATCGCGGAGATGCCGCATTCCTTGCAGAACTGGGCAGATCGAATGCCCGATTGGCCATGGTCACCCCATCCAACCAGTTCCCCTTGGGGTTCATCATGTCATTGTCCACCCGGTTGAAGCTGGTCGAATGGGCGAAGGACAACGAAGCCTACATCATAGAAGACGACTACTGCTGTGAGTATCGATACCGATCGAGCCCCGCGCCCGCGCTCCGTTCGATCGATGCCCATCGAACCATCTATTTGGGAACCATGTCGAAGATACTGAGCCCTTCACTGCGCATCTCCTATATCGTTCTCCCCGTTGAGCTGCTTTCGCTCTGGAATGCAGCACATGCTGGCGAGCATTGTCCCCTCGCATGGCTTGACCAGGAGATGCTCCGTGCGTTCATGGCGTCCGATGCCTGGAATCGATACGTGCACGCAACCAAGAACATGTACCAACGACAGCATGATCAGCTTGTCCGCTGCCTCAGAAAGGAGATGGGAGAGCGTATAAGGATATTCGGAGAGGACGCAGGGCTGCATCTATTGATCGAAGACACGCTTGGTCGCAGCCAAGAGGAACTCATACAGCTTGCGTTTGGCAATGATGTCCGAGTATATCCGACTGACCAGTATTGGGCATCAACGCCTCATCCCCTGAAGAGCCTTGTTCTGGTGGGATTCTCCGGCATTGCTTATGAACTGATCCCTGAGGGCGTGAATCGCCTTGCCGCTGCCTGGTATACATGACATACACACCTCGCCACTTCCCCAGTAGGTGATGCATGACGATGAAGTCGGAACCGGTGCCTATTGCCTGCATGTGCGCATTGCAACGACCGCCCCTGCAGGCAGGATGCGCTGCTGCGAAGCGCACCCTGCCGCACGGTTGCAGCCGAGTTTCGCCAGACGCTTACGGACGTTGACCCATGCCACCTTCCAGGGTCAGGGTCTCGCCACTCATGAACTTGAAATCGGGATTGGCCAGCTGCACGACCACGCGTCCGATCTCCGTTTCCACATTGCCATAATGGCCCATGGGAGGCATGTGCACGTTGGCCTCGAAGGCATCCGGGTACTGCTCTTGGAAGTTCTCCAGCGCAGCCGTCCATGCCAGGGGGCATACCACGTTCACATTGATGCCGTCCGGCCCCCATTCGGTGGCGGCCACGCGGCTCATGCCACGGATACCCTCCTTAGCTGCCGCGTAGGCACACTGACCGTAGTTTCCGAACAGGCCTGCGCCGGAGGCGAAGTTGATGACCGACCCCTTGGTCTCCTTCAGATGCGGATAGCAAGCCTGCATGTAGTAGAACGCCGCATAGAGACCCGAATAGATAGCCAGGTCAAACTGGTCGGTGGTATGGTCAGCCAACGTGACGCCCGAAGCGGATGCCTGGGCGTTGTTCACCAGCACATCAATGCGCCCGAACTTCTCGATAGCCTTGTCAATGACGTTCTGCACGACAGCCTTATTGTCGGCACCAGCGCTGACATCGGCCTGCACGGGCAGCACCTCAATGCCATAGTCCGCCTCAAGCTCAGCCTTCGCGTTCTCCAGCTTCTGGACATTGCGCCCCGTGATGACCAGGTTCGCACCTTCCTTCGCATAGGCGATGGCGATGCCATAGCCGATTGCTCCCGGAGAACCGTCCTTGAGCTTCGCCATGCCTGCACCGGTGATGATGGCCGTCTTGCCCGTCAGAAATCCCATGTTGTCCAATCCTTCCGATCCTAATGTTCCTTCTTGGAATTTGCACAAACTCGTGCAATGATATTTCACCGTCATTCAGGCGAAGAGAGCAGTCGACGTTTTTTACGTCAGGGAAACAAAGATTGGAGGGATGCACCATGGCAGAAGCAGCCACCATCACCCAGGCAACCCAGCCGATCCCCTTCGGCTGCGAGGATGCGACTGACTGCGACACGCATGCCCTGAATGTCTTTCCTCGCCTGCTTGATGTGGCGGAAGCCATGCTGCTTTGCGGCGCGGACGTCCATTTCGTGGAAGAAGAATTGGCACGGATGGGACGGGCGTACGGTGCGGCGAAGATGAACGTCTTCGTCATCACCTCCTCGATCATAGCCACCATGACGCTTGCCCAAGGCTACGAGCATACGCTTACACGACGGGTCATCGGAGAGGCCTCCATCGACTTCGACAAGTTGGAGAAGCTGGCTGATCTCTGCTCAGAGGCAAGCCGCTCGAATATGGCACCTGCCATGCTTGAAAGCCGACTCGCCCAGATCAAGGGACGCACGATGCCCACCGCAACGCTTCTTCTGGGAGGCATTCTCTCGGCGGGTGCGTTCGCGATGTTCTTCGGAGGATCGCTTCTTGATGCCGTCGTCTCGGCCGCCTTCGCCGTCCTTCTCTGCCTGTCACTCAAGTTCGTTCGCCCTTGGACCCCCAGCACCATCATCTTCAATTTCACGAACTCGTTTCTCTGCGGCCTTGGCGTCATGGCCGTGGCGAGCATCTTTGGCGAGATATCGACGGATATGGTCATGATAGGAGATATCATGCTGCTCATCCCCGGCGTGGCCATGACCAATGCCACCCGCGACATGTTCTCAGGAGACACCATTTCCGGCATCATGAGATTCGTGGAAAGCCTGCTGTGGGCAGTGGCCTTGGCCCTTGGATTCATGGCAGCCATCTGGCTTGCCCAGCTGATATGGTGAGTCTCATGGATGCCTACGCCTGGATACAATTGGCAACTGCCTTCTTCGGCGCCTTGGGTTTCGCCCTGTTCTTCAATGTCAGCCCGCGTCGGATACTTCCGGCTTCCGTCGGCGGTCTCGTGACTTGGATGATCTACTGGGTCCTGTTCCAGATCATGGGGCAGATATTCGTTCCCTGCGTGATCGCCTGCATCTTCGCAGCCGCATACGCCGAAGTCGTTGCACGCGTGAACCGCATTCCCACGACGGTGTTCTTCATCATCAGCGTGATTCCGCTCGTTCCCGGACGCGGTCTGTTCTACACCATGTCTGATGCCGTGAATGGCCGCTGGGACGCCTTCGCAGCCGATTCCACCGCGACGCTGCTCTTCGCCGCTGGCATTGCGGCGGGCATCTGCATCGTCAGCGCGGGAGTGCAGACATGGAAGTATGGTCAGCGCAAGATCAATGCGCTGCGCAACCATTGAGCCTTAGAGGTACATTGGAGTCAGGTCACTCTGAAGCCTTCTTGTCCTGATAGGAGAAGACCGCGACCAGGATGCACAGTACGGCGAGAAGCGCTCCCACGGAGAATCCGAAGCCAATGATATAGGCAACCGCTCCCACGATATTCCAAACCATGACCATGGTGAGCTTCTGAGGTTTGTCGGCATTGCGCAGACCCAGGATGCCTGCAACCAGCGGGAATACCAAGACGAACATGGCAAAGACAATCAGAGAACCCCACCATGCAGCCCCCGTTATCAAGTCAAAGAGCGAAACGCTGTCAGCCACGATGGCAGTGCCAACGCCAAGGACAAGGAATCCCCCTATCCCCACGAGCAGTCCTATGCCGCTGATGACGATATTGGCGATGCTGAGGCCCTGGATGGCCTTCCTGTGATCTGCATGCATCTTTTCGCCTCCTCATGAACGCACGAACGGCAGGTGCCACAGGCGAACAGTATATCGCTCGGATTGACCCAAACGGAGTGCAGCCTTTATCCAGGTAAGGCAAGCCGCATGCTGCGCATGACGACTTCCGCTACAGGCGCACGTAACCCTCATCCGGGTGTGGCAACCCACCGCTGCGCGGATGACTTCCGCCTCGGTTCCATCCCGCGCACCGCCGCGGTGGGGCAAGCCACGCGCTATCGCGCGATGGCTTACGCTACAACAGACGGCTTCCGCCCCAGTCTCATCCGGTTCTTTCCGATGCTCCTATAGATGTCAAGACCTCTTCTGCCGGGCTCTCCTCGGTTCTCCGA
>CAYWWK010000020.1:0-40929 GCA_964462135.1 uncultured Eggerthellaceae bacterium
CATTACTACGAGATGGCCAGCCGTCAGCAAGGCGTCACGGGTGAGAACCTGCTTCGCATTCTGGAGAGCCGCCTTGACAATGTGGTGTACCGCCTTGGATTCGCGAAGTCTCGCGCAGAGGCTCGCCAGCAGTTGCGCCATGGCCATATCCAGGTGAATGGCCGCCGTGTGGACATCCCCTCATTCCGCGTTCGCCCCGGTGACCTCATCTCGGTGGCCCCGAAGGCACGCGACATGCTGGTCATCAAGAGCGCTCTCATCTCCAATGAGCGCACCAGCGTTCCCGCATGGCTGGAAGTCGACATCGAGAAGCTTCAGGGCAGCGTTCTTTCGCTCCCGCAGCGCGACCAGATCGATTCCGATATCCGCGAGCAGCTCATCGTCGAGCTCTACTCGAAATAAGCTTGGACTTTTAAGGAGGCTCATCACACATGACAGAGTTCATGAGGCCTACTATAAGCACGGAAGAAGTCAACAGCACGGTTGCTCGTTACATTGTCGAACCACTGGAACGTGGTTATGGCAACACGCTGGGGAACTCCATGCGCCGGGTGCTACTCTCATCCTTGGATGGAGCGAAGGCGACCGCCATCCAGATAGATGGCGTCCAGCATGAGTTCACCACTGCAGAAGGCGTCATCGAGGACATCACTGATATCGTATTGAATGTGAAGGGTCTGGTATTCAGCGCGCTCACCGATGATGTGGTCGAGGCTACCGCTCATGTATCCGCTGAGGGCCCTTGCGTGGTCACCGGTGCCGACCTGGAGGTTCCCACCGAGTTCACGCTGGTGAATCCGGAACACGTCATCGCCACCGTTGCTGACGGTGGGCAGCTGGACATGTCCATTCGCATCGGTGTCGGCCGCGGATATGTCAGCGCTGACAGCAACAAGCGCACGGAAGATCCCATTGGCATCATTCCCGTGGACTCCCTGTTCTCACCCGTTCGCCGTTGCACGATGAACGTCGAGGATACGCGCGTTGGTCAGCATACTGACTATGACCGCCTCACCTTGGAAGTTGAAACCGATGGCTCCATCTCCCCAACGGAGGCTGTCTGCCGTGGTGCCAACATCATCAATCAGTACATGGGAGCGTTCCTCTCGCTGGTTGAGGATGATGCCGATGAGGAAGCGGCTGAATCCGCCTCCATCTTCGCCCCGGAGAACACGGAAACCAACGCTGAGCTTGACAAGCAGATCGAAGACCTTGACCTTTCGGTCCGTTCATACAACTGCTTGAAGCGCGCAGGCATCCATTCGGTCCGCCAATTGGTTGAGTTCTCTGAGAACGACCTTCTGAATATCCGCAATTTCGGAGCAAAGTCCATCGAAGAGGTCAAGGACAAGTTGATCTCGATGGATCTGAACCTCAAGTTTTAGGAGCTGGAAATGAGGCATAAGTACAAAGGGCGCAAGCTCGGGACAGATTGGAGCCACACCAAGGCCATGAAGCGCAGCTTGGTGCAGCAGCTGTTCCTGAACGACCGTATCAAGACCATAGAGAGCCGCGCCAAGGAGATCCGTCCCGACGTGGACAAGATCATCACGTGGGCGAAGAAGGGCGATCTACATTCTCGTCGTCTTGCCATTGCCGCGCTGGGCAATGACAAGGAGCTCGTTCGCGAGATCTTCGAGAAGGTCAATCAGGGCATGTTCGAAGGACGTCCTGGCGGCTATACGCGCATCATGAAGCTGGGGCCACGCAAAGGTGATGGCGCCCCCATGGTCATCATGGAATTGGTGAACGAGACCTGCGTGCCGAAGGCGGAGCGCAAGGCTGCGGCATCCAAGACCGCTGCGAAGAAGAAGGCTGCTCCCAAGAAGGCGGCCAAGAAGGAAGCGGTCGAGAAGGCGGAGGCCGACGTGAAGGCCGAAGAGAAGTCGGCTGAGGAGCATCACGAGACCGTGATCGATGAGATCAAGGAATCCGTGGAGGCTGCTGAGGAGAACTTCGCTGCCGAGGTCCAAGAAGAGGGCGAAAAGCAGCTGGCCGAGGAAAAGGCAGAGGCTGCAAAGGCCGAGGCCAAGGAAGAGGCCAAGGAGGCCGAAAAGGCTGAGGAAGTCCGCGAAGAGGAATTCAAGGCTGAGGAGGCCAAAGCCGAGGAAGCCAAGGCTGAAGGCCTGAAGGCTGAAGCGGAAGAGAAGGCCAAATAGCAGCTTGCAAGAGGATCATCGTCTCGGAATGCTCGTAGCGCAGGCTTCAGCCTGCGATGGATGCGGACAAAGGCTGAAGCCTTTGCTGCAAGGGCCTTTCCGGGCATGACATTCTCACTCTATATCGCCAAGGATTCGCCCGTGCATCGAACTGATGCGCGGGCGAAAGTCGTTCTTCTGCTTGTATTCTCCATCGGGCTGTTCTTCATTGATTCATGGTGGCTCATGTTGGCTGCTGCCGTGCTTTTCGTCTGTCTGCTCGGCGCATCACTTCTCCCTGCCCGTTCTGTCTTCCTGGCTTCTGCGCCCATCTACCTTATCTGTGCAATCACCCTCATCTTCAACGCATTCGCCCTTTCGGAGGGGTCTGTCCACTTCAATCTTGATGGCCTGTTCGCGGGCTGCTTCATAGTGGTTCGCATCTGCCTGTTGGTCTGGGCAAGCCTGATCGTCTGCTACACCACGACCTCAACCAAGCTGGTTGATGCTTTCGTATGGTATATGCAGCCTCTGCGAAGATTGCACGTCCCCGTGGATGACGTGGCCATGGCCCTTTCCATCGCACTTCGATTCATCCCGCTGGTGGCATTCGAGTACGAACGGGTGAAGGAGGCCCAGTGGTCACGTGGTGCCCCCTTCGATGAGGGGAGTATCGCAAGGCGCATCCGTGCTCACGCATCAGTCCTGTTGCCCTTGGTGGTGTCGCTCATCCGTCGAGCCGATCGACTGGCCATGGCTATGGATGCCCGGGGTTACGGGATGGAAAAACCATCATCCAGATGCTATGATGACACGCACTGAATTCGAGCGCCTCAAACACAGCTGAAACACTACATGGCGCATCTCAAATAGACAGAGGGCACCATATATGGCATTCGTACATCTGCATAACCATACCGAATACTCGTTGCTTGACGGCATCACCCATATCAAGGACATGGTGCGTCGGGCGGCTGATCTGGGCATGCCGGCCGTGGCCGTCACTGATCATGGAGTGATGCATGGCGCCATTGAGTTGCGCGACTCCTGCAAGGCAGTGGAGAAGGAGACGGGCGTTGCGGTCAAGCCCATCTACGGGTGCGAGGTGTATTTCACGACCGATGATGAGTTGTGTACCGATGTGCGTCCGAAGCTCTACCATCTCCTGCTTCTGGCGAAGACCACCGAGGGCTATCACCATCTTCTGAAGCTGGTCAGCGAATCCAACGTGGACAACATGTATTACAAGCCGCGCACCACCATGGCGCAGCTCAAGAAGTACGGTCACGGTCTTATCGGCACCTCTGCCTGCGTTGCCGGCATCATTCCCAAGCTTCTTGATGCGGACCAGATGGAACAGGCGGTGGAATGGGCGAAGCGGTTTTCCGCCTGCTTCGATCCAGGGGATTTCTACATCGAACTGCAGAACCAGGGTATCAAGACCGACTCTGGCAAGACGCAGACGGAACTGAACAGGCAGCTTACTGCCGTGGCACAGGCGGCGGGGCTCAAGACCGTTGCCACGAACGACTTCCATTACCTCTTGCAGGAAGATGCCCGTGCGCAGGATGTGATGATGTGCATTGGCATGAAGCGGAATCTGGATGACCCTGATCGGATGCGCTTCCCCAACGACCAGTTCTATATGAAGACGGAAGAGGAGATGCGCGAGGCCCTCAAGGATTTCCCAGAGGCCTGCGACACCACCGTCGAGATCGCTGAGAAATGCCTGGTTGAGATCGAGGATGAGACCATCCTTCCGCGCTTTCCCCTGCCGGAAGGAGAAACGGACGAAAGCTGGTTCAGGAAGCGGGTGCAGGAGGGGCTGGAGAAGCGCTACGGTTCTCCCGTGCCCGCCGAAGCGCAGGAACGGGCTGACTATGAGATGGGCGTCATCATCCAGCAGGGGTTCCCTGCCTACTTCCTGATCGTGCAGGAATACATCGAATGGGCGCGCAGTCAAGGCATCGGCGTGGGGCCGGGACGTGGTTCAGCGGCAGGTGCCATCGTGGCATACGCCATGGGCATCACCGACCTTGACCCCCTCACCAACGGTCTGCTGTTCGAGAGGTTCCTCTCCCCGGAGCGTGTGGAGATGCCCGATATCGACGTTGACTTCGATGATGAGCGCCGTGGCGAGGTCATCGAACACATCAAGGATGTCTACGGTGAGGACCACGTGGCGGGCGTCATCACCTTCGGCAAGCTCCAAGCTCGCAATGCCGTGAAGGACTCCGCGCGCGTTTTGGGCTACCCGTTCTCATTGGGTGAACGCGTGTCCAAGATGATCCCTGATGAACTGGGCATCACCATCAAGGAGGCCATGCAGAAGAACCTTGAAATGCAGACCGCCTACGATACGGAACCAGAAGTGAAGGCCGTCCTGGACGCCGCCCTTTCCATTGAGGGCAATGTTCGCGGTGAAGGAGTGCATGCGTGCGCCACCATCATCTGCCGTGACCCGATGTCCGACCATGTGCCCATGAAGCGCGATACCAAAGGTGGCGGCATCATCACGCAATTCGATGGCCATTACACGCCTGAATTAGGTCTGCTCAAGATGGACTTCTTGGGACTGCGCACCTTGGGTGTGCTCTCCCGTGCTTGCGAAAACGTCTACAAGCGTACGGGGAAGAAGATCGTCCCTGAAGAGATTCCCACTGATGATGAGAAAGCCTTCCAGCTCATGCGATCGGGCAACATGGATGGCCTGTTCCAAGTGGAAAGCGCCTTGTATGTGAGCCTTTTCAAGCGACTCCCCCCGAAGCGATTCTCAGACATCGTCGCTTCCATCGCCCTGAATCGTCCGGGTCCCCTGGAGTCGGGCATGGTTGATGACTATGTGGAAGTGGCAAGTGGGCGCAAGGCCATCCACTACTACGATGATCGCCTCCGGCCCATTCTGGAAGAGACCTACGGCACCATGGTCTACCAAGAGCAGATCATGCAGATATCCATGGCCATGTCGGGCTTCTCTGCCGGCAAGGCTGACAAGCTGCGCAAGGCCATGGGCAAGAAGAAGCTCGAGGTCATGCAGGAGCTCAAGGCTGACTGGGAAAGCGGTGCGGACGCGAACGGGTTCTCGAAAGACATCGCCCTGCAGATTTGGGACGATGCTGAGAAGTTCGCGAAGTACGCGTTCAACAAATCCCACTCTGCCGCCTATGCCATCCTGGTCATGCGCACGGCGTATCTCAAAGCCTACTATCCGAACGACTACATGGCTGCGGTGCTTTCCAGCTACATGGGCAAGACCGACAGGCTCATTCGCTACATCGCTAGCTGCAATCACAATGGCACCCCCGTGCTTCCTCCGGATATCAACAGCTCCAACATCGAGTTCACGCCGGTAGAGGATGGCATCCGCTTCGGGTTGATGGGTGTGCGCGGCATCGGGCGCAACGTGGCTGAGGTCATCATCGCCGAGCGCAATAAAGGCGGCGCCTACAAGAACCTCCACGATTTCGTTTCGCGTGTTGACTTGAAGACGGTGAACCGCAAGGCCATCGACGCTCTCATCAAGGGTGGCACATTCGACTCGTGCGGCTATACGCGCAAGCAGCTGATGCACTTCTTGGAAGAGACACCGCTTCTGGAAGAGGCCCAGAAACGTCAGAAGGATGCCAGCCAAGGGCAGGTCACCATGTTCGATCTGTTCGGGGATGTGGAGGATTCCGGATTCGAAGTCGTCGTGCCTGAGCCAGATGGCATCGAATGGCCCCAGCGTGAGCTTCTGCGCAACGAGAAGGACATCATGGGCATCTACGTCAGCGGGCATCCCCTTGAGCCGTATGAGCAGATGATGTCGAAGATCACCAAGCACAGCATGGGGGAATTGTCCGAGCGCCATTCTGACCTGAAGTCAGCCACGTTCGTGGGGTTGGTATCGGGGGTGGTCATCAAGCCTACGAAGCGGGGAACCAATATGGCAACCTTCCAGTTGGAGGATGCCACGGGCATGATCGACTGCATCGTGTTCGATCACGCGAAATATGCTGATGTCATCCATGAAGACGCAGTCATCAAGGTCAAGGGAAAGTTCGAGGTTTCCGACCGAGGCAATCAGATCATCGCCTATGAGGTGCAGGAGCTTGAGCTGGATGAGAGCCAGGCTGCCCCCAAAGGGCCCAGTCACCTGGTCATCAAATTGGAGTCCAGCGAATTCGATGCTGCCCGTTCGCAGCGGCTCAACTCCATCTTGAGCTCGTTCCCTGGACGCGATGGGGTCGTCTTGATGGTGCGTCAGACAGATGGCCGCAAGTTCAGGGCGGAGCTTCCCGTCAAGGTGGATTCCGAGAACAGCGTTCTGAAGACGGAGATATCCCGCCTGTTCGGTCGCGTCGTGGCCTGAGGTCTTCCTGCTGCTGATGGAACCGGGAACCTACTCGCTGACCCTTGCCTACAACGGTGCGCCTTTCGCGGGTTTCGCGCGGCAGCCGGGGCAGCTCACGGTGCAGGGAGAGGTCGAAGGGGCGCTCAGCATGCTGTTGCGTCGTGAGGTGGAGATAACTTGCGCGGGTCGGACTGATGCAGGGGTTCATGCCCGGGCGCAGGTGGTCAGCTTCAATGCGCTTGCCCAAGAGATGGAAGCGCGCAAGCCGGATACATTCCTGCGGTCGATGAACGCGCTCACCCATGATGCCATTTCCTTCCGCTCCTTGGATGAGCGCCCTCATGGCTTCTCAGCACGCTTCGATGCGAAGATGCGCGAATACCGGTATTTCATCTTCAATCATGACTATCCTCCCATGTTCACCGAGGCCTTCGCGTGGCAGGTGAAGAAGCCGCTTGATGTGGACGCCATGCGCGTGGCCGCTCAGAGCTTGGTGGGGGAACATGATTTCAAGAGCTTCTGCCTTGCTGCCTCAGCTGAGGGGCGAAGGACCTTCCGCTATGTGGATGAGGTGTCGTTTCATGCCTGTCAGGAATTCGGTGAGGATCTGCTGTATGTGAAGGTACGCGGAAATGCCTTCCTTCATTCGATGGTACGCGCCATGGTCGGCACGTTGGTGGCCGTGGGCAAAGGTCAGAGAGACCCTGAGTGGATCAAGGAGGTCCTGGCCGCCAAGCGGCGTTCCGCTGCCGGGGAGAATGCGCCTGCTCACGGCCTTGCTCTGTGGGAGGTCGAATACTGACGGATATAATCGTTTCCACCTTTGCAACGACGTGTCTTCGAGGGAAACGATATGGCGAACTCTGCATCCACTGAAAAGGCCCCTGTCCGCGCCTCTTGGTCTGGCAAGTGGGGATTCATCCTGGCCGCTGCCGCCTCTGCGGTAGGGTTGGGGAATCTCTGGCGCTTTCCGTACCTGGCTGCCAAATACGGCGGCGGCGCGTTCCTGATCACCTACATCGTACTGGTGGTCACGTTCGGTTTCGCCCTGATGATGGCGGAAACCGCTCTTGGGCGCATGACGGGACAGTCCGCCATCGGGGCATTCCGGGCCTTCGGCAAGAAGTTCGCCATCATCGGCATCCTGGCATCTGCCGTGCCCTTCATCATCACGCCTTACTATGCCCTCATCGGCGGTTGGGTGACGAAGTACATGGCGGCGTATGTGGTGCAGCCAGCCTCTGAGATCGCCGATGGTGAATTCTTCGGTGGGTTCATCCTGCAGAACCCCGAGAGCTATCTGTGGATGTTCATCTTCATCGCCTGCGTGATAGCGGTTGTCGCCTTTGGGGTGAAGCGAGGCATCGAGCGGGTCAACAAGGTGCTCATGCCGGCGCTGATCATCATGGCCGTCATCATCTCGGTGTTCGCCCTCACGCTGCCGGGCGCTTTGGATGGCTTGGCCTACTACCTGATCCCCGACTTCACTAAGTTCAGTGCTGAATTGGTGGTGGCGGCCATGGGGCAGATGTTCTTCAGCCTGTCGTTGGCCATGGGCATCATGATCACCTATGGCTCCTATTTCTCCAAGAAGGAGGACTTGGAGCATTCGGTTCGCCGTATCGAGCTGTTTGACACCGGCATCGCCATTCTGGCGGGTCTCATGATCATCCCAGCGGCCGTGGCGGTCCAAGGCAGTGGAGAGGTGGTTGCGTCGAAGGCGGGTCCTGGTCTCATGTTCGGCGTGTTGCCTCAAGTGTTCATGGGATTCGGTCCGTTTGCGAACGCGGTGGGCTTCCTGTTCTTCGCGTTGGTGTTCTTCGCGGCGCTCACCAGCTGCATATCCCTCTTCGAGACGTTGGTCTCCATCGTGGATGACGCCACCAGCAAAGGACGGAAGTTCTCCATCATGGTATGCGGTGTATTCGTCGTGATCGTGGGAACCATCGTGAACCTTGGCTACAACGAGCTGCTTTCCGTGGACCTCATGTACTCCCTCTTCGGCATCGGGGAATACCAGAATTCCCAGCTGCTTGACTTCTTCGACTTCCTGTCCAATACCATTATGATGCCCATCGTGGCTTTGCTCACGTGCATCTTCGTTGGTTGGATCATCAAGCCGAAGACGCTGATCTCTGAGGTGAAGCAGTCCAGCAAGTTCTCGGGCGAGAAGCTGTTCGTGGTCATGATCAAGTACATAGCACCGGTGTTCGTGGTGGTCATCCTGGTGGCCTACGTCATGAACACCGCTGGCATCATCAGCCTGTGATGCCTGTGATGGCTGGCTGGCGTCAGCGATAGGCGCGACTGCGATGGATGACGTTCAGGGCCAAAATGGTCACCTCGTCATCATGAAGTTCGCAGAGGATGCGATAGTTTCCTACGCGATAGCGCCATTGCCCTGAGTATTCCCCTGTGAGCGCCCTGCCGTGGGCGCGGGGATCCTCGCATCCGTCCAGGTTCTTGTCGATCCAAGACAAGATTATCTTGCGCTGATTGGGATTGAGCTTTTGAAGCTGTTTGCGAGCACGATTGGTGTATTCAAGCTTCCACTTCAACGAAGACCGAACTCCTTCATGATCTCATCGTGGGAATAAGTGGTTGGGTCAGCTTTGTATTCGGCGTAGGCTTCTTCCCAGTCGCGGAGGTCCGTGGCGTCTTCGATCACTTCCAATGCCGCTTCCAGCATGAAGTCAGCCATGGACTGCCCGTTGGCCGCGGCGAATTCGGAGATGAGCGTCTTCTGTCCTTCTTCCATCCTCATGGTGAACGTCGTACTCATGGCGAAACCTCCTCACTGAGCAGAAAGTAGTTACAGTGTAACACATACAGGGAAAGGTATCCTCAAAGGGACACCTCGTCCCATTCTTCTAGGGCGAGATTCGGAACGCGACTGAATTCCCGCACATTACCGGTGATGAGAATGCCCTCATGGGCAATGACGGTGGCTGCGATCAGCAGATCATTCGGACCGATCTTGGTGCCATGGGTCTCCAGGTAGGTTCGGATCTTGGCATAGGCAACAGAACACGGACGGTCATAGGGAACGCTTGTGAAAGGTGCGAGGAATCGCTCAAGGAGGAGAAGGTTTTTCTGGGGGTGGTCGCTCTTCTGGGCGCCTGTCCTGAGTTCGCTTTCCACGATTGTGGGAATGGCGAAGAGGGTGGGGGCGCTTTTGCTCATGATGTCGAACGTGTGCGGCAGCTTTCCCCGCATGAGATTGATGCAGATGTCTGAATCAAGGAAATACATGGCAATCCTTGTCACGCGGAGAAGCTTGGGATGTCGCCATCAAGGGCAATATCCAGTTCTTCTGGTACCTGAAAACTCTCATCCTGCAAGCATCCATAGACGCCCTCCCAATATCCGGTAGGCCATCCGGATTGCGCTGAGCGTTCGCTTACGAGCTGAGATACGAACTTGGAGACTGAGACGTCCGCCTTCTGCGCTTCATCGCGAAGCGTGTCCAAGGTGCGTTGCTGCATATAGAGAGATACTTGAGGCATTCCCTCTTCCTTTCTATGATATAACATATAATATACTATATTTGCGTCTCTTGGAACCTCTGCGAAGACATGCAGCTTTGCGATGCCTTACACAAGCTGTACGAATGCTCTTTGCAGGGCAACTGCGCGCTCTTCCGGCATATTTGCTGTCTCTGCGAATTCAAGCCATCGGGCCACGGCGCAAGAGACCTCGTCGATGATACGCTTCGCCTTCGCGGTTTTGGTGTTCATGGAGCGGGCTGCCTGTAGGCAGTCATTGCAGGTGATGTCTCTGCTCTTTCCATTGATGGTCATCTGGTGGCTGGAGGTCCAAAGACCGCTGGGGTTGTAGGCATACGTGATGTCATAGGCAGGAGCCAGGCTCCACGCTCCCGTTCGGTCCATCAGGAAGGCGGTGTTCTTCACGTGGTCATCATTGTTGCTCGCGCAGACATTGAAGACCATCCTTCGGAAGATCTCTTCAGCCTCTGCTTGCCCAAGCCCGATCCGATATGCCACGGTGACCGCTTCCTCGTAGCTATGTTCGCGAGCGGCATTGAAGTCGAAGTGCGCCATGGCACCTAGGGTTTGCATGTGCAGTTTCTCGTTGGTGCTTTGGACGCGGTCGAATCTGCGGGTCATGAAGTGGTGTCGGTGCCCCTCTTCGTAGAGCCTGCATTCGGCCATCGCTATGCCCGCGGCTCTTGCCATCAGATGGTAGGCGTATTCGATGAGCGTATAGCCTTCGTCATCCGCTCCCTCTTTGTCTCTATTTCCTATGACGCCATCGAACTTCAGGAGCCAGTGGTTGAACCCAGGTTTGATTGCTGCTTGACCGGACCGAACCTCGTTCGTCTCTTCATTCCATGCGATCACGGCCTTTGCACGTGCTCCCCCTGCAGAAGTGCCAACTTGGATAATCTGCTCTATCCCGTGGTCTTCAGCGGTATAGCTCAAGGATTCCCGCTGGTTCAATATGCTCGATGCAAGTTCCACGAGTTCAGCAACATGGAGCATATCTGAGTCTTGAGGCTTCGGTCCCAAGGCAGGAATATATTCAAGGGCACCCATGCCTCGCGTTCCCGTATAACACAAGCGCTCTACCGCGTTGAGACTGTCCCTAGGCCTTCCTTGGGATTCGAGCCAGCTGTTGATGACTGCATTGCCGAATCTGTCAGGAAGGGAATCTGCAAGCAATCCGGGCAGTCCATGGAACGATTCAAGGGGCAATTGCGGAAACGAATAGACCTGTCGGGAGAGCGGCATGACAAGTGGAGAGAGCTGGATGCCGCTCTGTGTGAAGGATGCATCATATTCGAACCGGGCAAACGAGTCTCCGTCGGAGATGGAGACGGTACCGATAGGGCTTTCCCACAAGTGGACCTCAGCTGTCGTGGTCACTGCTCATCACCCCACTTCCATGAGGGGAGGGTTTGTGCGGTCTTCGTACGCACGCGCTGCCGCTTAGGTCTTTGGGCGGCAAGCTCTGAGGGCCGGACTTCCGGCTGTGGGGCGATCAGTTCGAGGCGTGAGAGCAACCCGAGCGCACGAAGGATGCTGATCAGGTTTCCGAAGGTGACATCATGCCCGCTCTCAAGATTGGCTATGGTGCGCAATGAAACCCCTGAGCGTTCGGCAAGCTGTGCTTGAGTAAGGGGGAATGCTATGCGCGCATCTTTGAGGCGTTGACCAACTTCGGCCAAGGCTGCGTCATTCGATGTGATGGTAGTGATTTCCATGAATGCTCCCATATAATATGCAACATAGTACAGGTAACATAAAAACGTGATATATATTATGCAGCATTTTGCATGTTAAATAAAGCCAGAAATGAAACGATATCAAGCAGACATCACCTATTGAGCGGTGCTGACATTGGTAGAATGTCCACTGATGACACAGGACCATCCAGGAGTTGAACATGTCTCTTTCGATAGGAATCGTAGGGTTGCCGAATGTGGGCAAATCCACGCTGTTCACGGCACTGACCAACAAAGGGGGTCTGGCGGCCAACTACCCCTTCGCCACCATAGAACCGAACGTCGGCATCGTGCCGGTGCCGGATGCGCGGTTGGACGCGCTGGCGAAGATCGACAACCCTGCCAAGATCGTGCCAGCCACCGTTGAGTTCGTGGACATCGCAGGCCTGGTGGCAGGGGCCAGCCAGGGGGAGGGGCTGGGCAACCAGTTCTTGGCGAACATCCGTGAGACGGATGCCATCTGCGAAGTGGTGCGCTTCTTCTCTGACCCTGATGTGGTGCATGTGGCAGGCAAGGTGGATGCGCTCTCGGATGTGGAGACCATCAAGACGGAGCTGATTCTGGCTGATATCGCTACCGTGGAGAAGGCGCTTCCGCGTCTGGAGAAGGAAGCCAAGCGCGACAAGTCAGCCCAGAGGAAGCTGGATACCGCTCGCAAGGTGTTGGCAGGACTCAACGAGGGTCATCGCGCTCGCACGTTGAGTTTGGATGAGGAGGAGCAGGAGGCAATCTATGAGCTGCATCTGCTTACCATGAAGCCCATGCTCTACATCGCCAACGTGGATGAGGACCAGCTGGATGCTCCGCTGCCCGAGATAGATGGACTCACGCCCGTTCCCATCTCAGCCAAGGTGGAGGCTGATCTGGCAGAGCTTGACCCTGCTGAAGCGGCTGAGTACCTGGAAGCCATGGGGCTTTCCGAAAGCGGCTTGGCGCGGCTTGTGCAGGAGGCATACAAGCTCTTAGGCCTGCAATCGTTCTTCACCAGTGGAGAAACCGAGAGCCGAGCATGGACGGTGCCCATCGGGGCGAAGGCTCCTCAGGCTGCAGGTGTCATCCATTCTGATTTCGAGCGTGGATTCATCAAGGCTGAGACGGCATCCTTCGAGGATTACGTGGCCAATGGCGGCGAGAAGGGTTGTCGTGAGACAGGCAAGCTGCGCCAGGAGGGCAAGGATTACATCGTGCAGGATGGAGACGTCATGCACTTCAAGTTCAACGTCTAATGATTGCGGAAGGGCTTTCTGTTCGGTCGTAGCGGAAGTGTCGTCTGGAATGCCTTGAAGGCATTCCAGACGTAAGCTTACCCTTGCTGCAGGCCGTATTGCTCCTTGGGCAAGGCAAGCCGCACGTTTCGCGTGACGACTTACGCTATGCCTTTCATAGCGCAAGCTTTAGCTTGCGAAGGGGGACGCAGGCTGAAGCCTGCGCTACACGCTACGGGGTAATTTCACTCAGATGCCATGCAATTGATCATTCAAAACGTAAATCATCGTTAACAATTATCTTCATTACAATAGAATCACACACAGACGAAATATCGAAAGTACCACAGGGATAGGTGGTGGAAGTGGACTGGAGGATTGTCGTGGCTATTGCCACCTGCGGCGTGTTGGCGGCAACGTCAATCTATCTTCAGAAGGGAATAAAAGATGCAACAGCTATGCGAAGGCTTGCCTACGGACTCTTTCCTTTGAGCCAGTTGCTTACTGTCGTCATTCTCTTCGGCTGGATCATTATGCTTGATTTGCCTGACTGGATGTTCTTTCTTGCCGCAGGAGTAACCATTGCTTGTTGTCCTATCGACATAGTCCTTTTCAAGAAATTGCAACAGGTTCAGGATCGAGAATTCGCTGAAGCACGTGTGAGAATGCTTGCTGAGCAACTCGAGATCCAAAAGAGATATAACACTCAGCTACAAGAGGATATGGCTAAGGTCGAGGATATTCGGAGGAATGCCGAACGTGAATTCAAACGAGCTGCTCAACTCATAGCTCAAGATGATGTTTGCGCTGTGTCTGGTCTTTTTAGAAGTATGCAAGACGCAGTAGGAGATCAACGTTTTCGATATTGCGCGAACTCGACGATTGACGTGATCGTCAGCATCAAGCATGCGGATTGCATCTCCGCTGGGATCGATGCCGATTTTGCTTTGGATGTCCCTTACGAGGTGCCGTCTATTTCCGACGTGGAGCTTTGTGCGGTGTTCTCTAATTTGCTTGACAATGCATTGGAGGCGGCGAAAAGATTCTCCGAAGAGGGTAAGGGAAACAACGCTTTTGTTGAAATGACATCAACGGTTAAGGGCAATATTCTCGTTGTGGCCACCAAGAACAGCATGTCTAATGCACAGGGATCTGTGCAGATGGCGACGAGAGTGAAGCGAGAGAAGAGGAGCGCCCAAAAGAAAAGGTTCAAGAGCATTGAGGATCACGGCTGGGGTCTCTCCATCGTTGAGGAGATAGTCGCTAGGCATGGGGGCACGTTGGTGACGAATGCCGAAAACGGGGTGTTTCAGGCCTCTGCTCTTTTGGTGCTCGATGAAGCAATGGCAGCGTGATGGAAGCACAAATATGATTCTTGGGAATTTCGACTGGACTTACTTTTTTGTGACAGCGCCGAATGGCATGATTTCAAATGTGATCGTAAGCTATGCCTTGTTGCGTCTACTGCATACAAGGCACCGTATTGGTTATTGGGTGACAGCACTGCTGTTCACGATAATCATCCTTGTGATCAAGCAATACTTCCCTCCTGAAGCATTTGCCATTTTGGGCGCAGTGGGGATCATAGTGGTCTACGCATTTTTCCTTGAGGGTTCTTTGGTCGTCCGTATAGTCATGGGGGTACTTTCGCAGGTCTTCCTGCTCTTCGCAGAAGTGCCTACAGGGATCGTTTGGGTGGCGCTTACGCATTCACCTACCATGAATACAGAGGCAACTCTCTTGAACCTTCCTGCGTTTCTTCTCGCCTCCCTCTTCCATATGATCTTTCTGGCGGTTTTGATGTATTGGTTCTACTGGGTGTTCAATCGGGCCATGTATGCTCAAAGCGAACGAAGCGAACAGAAGGTTTCTGGTCTTCGGGGAGGCGTCTTCATCCTGTTTCCCTGTGCTCAGTTCTTGCTCATGCTCCTCCTCTTTGTCGTTGCCTTCTTCTTCATTGGAGACGAGATTTCCCCCTTCGTTAGCCTTATGGCGCTATGCACTATCTATGCCTTGGTTGATGTATTCCTCTTTATTCGCATGCGGGATTACTTGGATCTGCGCTTTTCGAACCTGCGTGCCACTGTCATAGCACAACAGGTTGATACATATTTGCAGACAGCGGCTTCGATGCAGGACTCTTTGAAAAGTGCGGCAGCGCTCCGCCATGATCTTCGCAGCCATGTGCAGGTTGTTGAAGGTCTCTGTGAGCGTGGGGAGCATCAAAAGGCACAGGTATACCTCTGTGAAGCCGCCCAGCGAATAGGTTAAGTGAGCACGGGGACATCTCACCATAGGTGTCATTCGTCGATTTGAACGCTCGGTCATTACATGAGACACGGGTTTCATTCCAAAGGAGAGACTTTGCATGTCTAAGTCGTAGATAATCAGATCCAAACGACCATGTACGAACCACGAGGAATGCGGCAGAGACGATGTATCAAGCAGTGATATTGGAAGACGATGCTCAAGCAGCATCGATCATTGATGATCGAATCGCACACAGCCCCTATGCGTCTGAGATTTCAGTTGCACAGGTGAGCAGTCCGCAAAAGCTGGACGAGCTGATCGTTCGCTCGGGAAAGCCAGATATTCTCTTCGCCGATATCCAGATGGCTGAAGGAGAGCCGAACGGAATACAGGCGGTGCAACGGTTGATCCCAACGGGAAGCAGAACGCAGGTGATCTATATCACGGGATATGTTGAGTACTGCACTTCTGTTTATGAGACCCAGCATATCTACTTTCTTCTCAAACCCGTGAAGCAGAAAACATTCAATAAGGCACTCAAACGAGCAATAGAGAATCTGCGTACGTGCCAGGAAAGGATTCTCCCTATCTCGTTTCGCAATCAGACCTCGTTCGTGCCACTTGATGACATCCTCTTCATAGAAAGCAAATTGCGTAAAGTGGTAGTTCATACTGCTGATGAATCGTTTGAGACCTATGCTACGCTTGCAGAGATGTCGGATGCACTTCCAGCTTCTTTTGCGCGTTGTCACAAGAGTTTTCTTGTGAATATGGATGCGATATGCAAGCTTGATACGGATGGGTTCATGATGGTGTCAGGTGAATACGTTCCCATCGGGCAGCGATACAAAAGCCAGATGAAGGAAAGCATCGCCATGTATTATGGGATCTCAGTAGGGTGAGGTTTCAAAGATTCGATTTTCCTGCAAAGTGGCGAATGGCTAAGAACGTCTATCCTTCGTTTACTACCTTCGGCGATATCTTCCGAGGTTTTCATTACCTCCTGCGCGGTGTTTATGGCGAAAGCGCCTTCGCTGGCCTCTCGATATTGCAGAATCCCATTCAGGCGTTGAAGAAGATGTGAGGAGATGAGACGCGTGGATCGAGAGATGAAGGCGAGACGAGTGGGAACCTCTCTTCTGAGAATGATACTGGCTATTGCGCTAGCCCTGCTACTCGTGCCGGCAGGTGCATGGATGCAGGAGCAGGCATTCGCTGATGATGAGAGGCTCATCGATACAGAAGAGGTGGCCCCTCAGGTGGAAGAGTCGACAGAAGATGCTGCTGAGGAAGGCGCTGCTGAAGACGCCGAAGAGGAGACCGTACTTGTTGAGGAAGAGTCGGAAGCTACCGAAGACGAGGAAGACGTTACAACAGAAGAGCAAGCTGAGGATGCGGATCAGATCGAGGCGTCTCCTCTGAGCGATATTGTCATTGATGATACCGTCAATGTTGGTATGTATGTGGCACTGTTCAACTCTCAGTATGTCATCGATCGCTCTCAAACAACCACTCTAACCTGCTCTGTACAACTTGGCACAGATGAGGCATGGGCCGCTCTACCTGCAGATGATCGACTGGCACCTGAGAATTTCATCATCACTTCGACTGATCCAAGCGTTGCGACTGCCGTGTGCACAGGAGCGATCGGTGATGTCCAAGCGGGGTTTACCATAACAGGCAATGCTGCCGGAACAGCTTCATTCACGGTCGAGTATTCTTACAAGAACTATAAAGGCACCGCATCATTCGGACCAGTATATGTAACTGAGAAAGCAAATCCCGTAACGAATATTCAATGCACGGCAAGCGCTTGGGACATCAAAGTGCTTCGCAATCAATCAAAGTGGGAGATGTACACCTCGAAATGCACCAATCTCCCCTCCTTTAGCGGCAAGTATGGAGGAATACCGCGGCTGTGTGTGGAGGTGGAAGACCCGACGGTGCCACCTACGCAAAACATGGATGATCTTTTCGATGTCAATGTGAGTGGAAGTGCGATCTCCGGGGTTACCCTCGAAGCTGAAGGCACCGACAGCGAAACTCATAGCAAATGGCTCTTTAGATTGCCTCTTTTAGGAGATTATCAGCTGGGTACTTCTACAGTGACCATCTCTTTGAAATCTGATCCTTCGATTACTACGTCCTATACCATCACTGTTGAAGAAGGGAATTTCGATTTGACGGTGAAAGATTGGGAATGTGAAGCGGGGGCGCCCTATTGGATAGAGACCACATCGCATACTCAGGGAAATGTTCTGCCCTTCATTCCTGAAAATTACAAACAATACTTGTATTGGCATACTGATTATGATGAGCAGGACGCATTTGTAACTTCGGTCACCTCCTCTGATCCAAGCGTAGTGAGGATCGACAAGGAATCTGGAACTAGCGGCGACCCAGCGGGCGGTTACTCCCTGATGCCGCTCAAAAGCGGTGTTTCTTCCATAACCATTGCCGATGTGCAAGGGAAAACATATACGTTCAAAGTCACAGTGACAACTAAAGACGAAGACGTCGTTGAGTCAGTCGCAATAGACAAGACCGAATTGACGCTGAGCGTGTTGGATGAAGGTCCTATTCTTCTTACACCCATCATCAAGAAGAATGAGGATAAAGATGTTCGCGTTACGTGGAACACGGATAATTGGGACGTTGCCAGTGTTGTTTCATATGACGAAGACCTTCCTTTCGATAAGGCAAGAGCGCGTGTAATCATTCATGGGGCTGGCGAATGCATCCTGACTCTGTATTCGGGTGGCAAGTCAGCCATTTGCAAGGTGGTGGTTGAAGCTGCACACATGGCTGAAACGACCGCAGATTCCGACCTGCAAGCAAAGATCACTTTGTCGCTTGCTCCTACAGAAGATGCACTGCAAGCCGCTGCTGAACTTGAGGATCTCTCTCTTTCTGTCAAGAAGAAGCCCTCATCGGTTAACAGTGGTGTGGACAGCGCAGCAGGCGATGTGCGCGATGAAGGCAAGTCGGTTCTCGGTGTGTTCGACATCCACTTCGTAAAGGATGATGGCACAGAGCATCAATGGGGTACAGATAAAGGGCTTGTCATGGATGTTCGCATCCTCATGGATGACGCGATGAAGGCATCAGCGAAGAGCGGTAGCTTGGCTATGTATTACGTGGATGATGCTGGCAATCGCACGAAGATGGATTCATGGGTTGAGGGCGATTACTTGGTGTTCCGCACCACGCACTTCAGCTATTACATGCTGGTGCACGATCCCTCTGCACCTCCTTCCATTGATGATGACGGGTCACACCAAGGGAATGGTGATCAAAATAGGCCACCCGTTATCTCTAATGGTGATGAAAATGATCCTCAGACCGAACAGGTCGGTATAACTCGGAATACAGGTCGTGTCTTGACGTCCAACACCGATCTTGCTCAAACCGGTGACGATGCAGAGCGGCCGGTATTGCCCCTTTTGCTTCTCTGTGTTGTTGCGGGTGCGGTTGTGGCAATTTCGCTGCGCAAGGTATGCCAAGAGCGCTGATAATGTTTTCTAACAGAGGCTGTAACTTCCGTTGCAGCCTCTGTTGTCTGACAGTGTCTACGGCATCGGTCGAATCAAATCACTTGGATTTTCGTTACATCGTAGGTCGCGTTCATTCCAAAAGCATTTTCTCAAGGATTTCACTTCGTCAAAATGGTTATTACTTCTATCTACATGGGGAATTATGCCTTTTGGAGGATCTAAATGAAGATGAGCGCTCGAATCATTCGATGCATTGTCGCCTGTGTGCTGGTTTTGGGCTTGGTGCCCACCGTGTCTTTCGCAGAAGACGAATCAGTGAACGATCCAACCGGGGGAAATGAGCGGCTGTTTAATGGAAATCAGACCAAGGAGTCAGAAGCTGAAGACTCTGACTCGGGAGCATTCTCGACGGCAAGTTCAGAAGAATTCATTCAGCCACTGAGCGATATCCAAGAAGGTCCGCAGGTCTTGGCTGAAGGGGACTTCGGTGAGGAGAATACACTTCACTGGGTATACAAAGATGATGCCAGCCTGACCATCTCCGGCACGGGGGCTATGCCTGACTATACGGAAGACGGTGGTCAGCCATGGAATGCGTACCTCCGCACCATAGAGAAACTCATCATCGAAGAAGACGTTGAGAGCATAGGTGCCTATGCCTTTTATGAGGCTGATTATCTTGCCGAATTCAGCTTCGCAGAATCATTGGTCGAAATCGGTGACTATGCATTCTCCCGTTGCGATGGGTTTGACGCGATCTCTCTCCCGGACGGCATCAAGCAGATGGGGTCCAACGTTTTCGCTTACTGCAGTGAGCTCAAATCCTGCCATCTGCCTGCAGCATTGGATGTGGTGGCTGCCCATACTTTTTCTCAATGCGCGAAGCTGGAACAGGTGGAGTTTCCTCCCTTCGCTACGAGAATAGAGACCTGCGCCTTCTATTATTGCAGAGCCTTGACTGGACTTGATCTGCCTAAGACCCTCGTGTTCATAGCCGAGAGCGCTTTCTGGACATGCACGGTACACGGAGATGTGGTGATCCCGGGAAGTCTACAAAGCGCAGGAAGTCAGCCTTTCTTTGTCGTGCGGGGGACGATCACGTTCGAGCACGGGGTCACGGGTGGCGTCAGTGGGATCATGAACAATATAGACTGCGACTATGTCTCGTATCCAAGCACCTTGGAGATCGCTCCGAAAGGGCGAGAAGTCAAGCGAGGCTATATGGTTGCAGAAGACAACCCGAACAATGTTTCCCTTGATGGCTGCCTGTTCTCGAAGGCATCAGGCGGTGTGTTGAAATATGACGACAAGCAGGCCGTCCTTGTAGGGGTTCCTTTGCAAAAGAGCGGTGAGCTCGTGGTTCCTGAAGGAGTCAGAGAAATAGGGAATGAGTCTTTGAGGGAGTTCCAGACCGCATTCAGTATAACCAGCTTGCACATCCCTGCATCGGTTGAGGTCATCGGAGACACGCTTCGTGCGTCGAAGCTCCAATCCATCTCTGTTGCAGCTGAAAACGGACACTATGCGTCTCGTGATGGCATTTTGTTCAATAAAGACATGACCGAGTTGATCCGATCTCCCAGGATGCACAGATTCGATGAGCAGTATGTGGTGCCTGACTCGGTAAAGGTCATAAACGGCAATGCGTTCTACGACAGCAAGTACCTCTCTGACGTGCGTCTCTCTTCGAATATTACCTCCATCGAAGGGGGCTTCACCTGGTGCGATGCGCTCGCCTCGATCTATATTCCGCGCAGTGTCACATCTATCAGGAAGGACAGCTTCACTTTCGGGAGGTACCCAACACGCAACGGCTATACGATCTTCTATGAGGGGTCTCAGGAAGAATGGGATGCCATCGCGATCAATGGCTTCTCTGATGCCTACGACCTTACTCAAGCTGCCGACTATTACCATGAAGTGGCGCAGGGTGGTCAGTGCAAGGATGGGCTTCTCTATTACATAGGTCACGATGGGGTGCTGAATGTCGTACCCGACGAGAAGGCGAAAACGCTTCCTATCACTATGAAGGATTACACCGCAGACGGTGGCCCTTGGGTTCAGCACGAGGGTATCATCACGTCTGTGACCCTTTCTGAGCAGATCACCAACATCGGCGCAAATGCTTTCAAGGGATGCACCCAGTTGCAGGAAGCAACCATTCCTTTCAGCGTCACTAGTGTTGGGGGTGCAGCGTTCGCGGGGTGTCCCAAGCTCGCTTCTGTCACGTGCATGGGCAATGGATTCAGCGTAGTGCCCGCCCAGGGTGACTCTCCGTCCTTTGATGTAGCTCGTGTTCAGCTGCATTGCTTTGAAGGGAAGACGGGCTGGACGGATGTGAACGCCTATGACGAGGCAGCGAAGACATGGAATGGATATAGTCTAAGTATCGACAAAGGTGCTGCTCTTCCCAGCCTCTCTTCAGCTGAGTTCGTTTGGAATAACGAAGTGACCGGCACGGTACGATTGAGCGGTTTCGGCAAACTGTACCAAGACGTTGGCTTGCATGTCTACGCGGAATCAGGAGAGGACATAACAGACACGGTGGAGGTGTCGCTTTCGCTTCCCAAGAGGGAGAAACCGATCTTCTGGCAGCTGTCCTCCTATTACCAGTATTCCGAAAAGAGCTATTACGACCAGGAAAGTCGTACGATCAAGTTGAGCAATTGCTCTGGAGCGGGGGACTGCATCGTCACCATCACCCCTAAGGAACACCTTGCTGTGGGTTCTGCAATTGAAAAGAAGCTAGTCATCGAAAGGGATGCAGAGAGGGTGCTCTCGGGAAACCTTGACAGTCCTCGCGACCTGCAGGGTAGGTATTCGGGGAAGGACGAGAAGGCCGTAGTACTGAATCTGTGGAACCAATATGGTGAGCTGCTGTCGGACCCGTTCGAGATCGTTTCAGTGATCGATGTGCTCTCGGGTGACGATGTAACGGAGCACATGGCCGAATATGGGATCATCGGAGTGGGCAGTGGCATCAACAATGATGTCGTCGGGAAGAAGAGCGCGGCGGTCATCTTCAGCCAACTGGCAGACCCCCGCAACTACACCATCACTCTGAAGCCGGCATCGGATGCCATGAGAGGAACCGTGACGTTTGGATTCAACCTGCAGCGGTACCGCGATCTACTCAATGTGCCCTATTCCTTAGCTTTGACTGGAGGGAGCGATCAGATCGAGCTGGGCACCGAGGACCAATGGGCCTCTGCTCCCTATCGCGTTCGCGTGTTGGACGGCTACGACGATCCATGTTGGCCTGAACTCAGCTGGGTAGTGAAGGATGCTCAAGGCAACGATGTTACCTCGTTCTTCCAAGTGGATGAGCAGGGGTACGTCAACGTCGATCCTTCCTTGAGAAGCAGATTGGATGTGCAAGGGGCGTCTTCGACCTTTACCATCTGTGCCCAAGCACAGGGTGTTGATGTCATCGGCTATGACTATGGTCACTCCGATGGGTATCGCGTCAATCTGACACCTCTTACGCGTACGAGCAACGAACTCACCTTTGCCGTTAAGGTCAAGCAGCCAGATCCGGAGCCAGTCACGCACACAGCCACGTTCAAGGTGGGCGATGAAGTGATGGGCACGGTCACGTTCGCTGAGGGTGATGCTTCTTTGGAAACACCCGCCATGCCGCCGAAAGCGAACTATGTGGGTGCATGGAAGATGGAGAACGGGACGCTTTGGGAGGACTTCGATCTGACAACTGCCAAGAGCGATATCACGGTTGTAGGTGAATATGCGCCTTTAAATCCGGATGAAGTGTCCGATGTCAGCACTGGAGGTGACGCAACATATGAGAACGGAGCCATCACCGTCAACTTGAAAGCGAGTGCATCTTCGCGCAACGTGCGCGTGGAGTCCAATTCCACGAAGCCAGTGGACGTGGTGCTGGTGTGCGACCAGTCGGGAAGTATGGACCAGACACTTGGTGCCGGGAAAAAGAAAGTTGATGCCCTAAAGGAATGTGCTCGTGGTTTCGCTAACAGTTTGTTCGAAAATGCCAAGAAGACGGGAGCGGACCATCGTATTGCTTTGGTTGGTTTCGCGTACTCGAACGACAGAAGCGGCAGGTCAATCAACACAGGACTTTTGGCGACGAATACAAGCGCCTCTCTCAAGCTATACAGTCAGTTGAAAGATTCGGATTATGTTGGAGCTCTCATGCCAATAAATGCGAGCGGGCAGCTGAACGGCAGGGTTGTTAGCGGAATCTCTGCCATCAAGGCTGAAGGCGCCACCGCAGCTGATCTTGGATTGGAAATGGCCAAGAATATCTTTTCACTCAATCCCGTTGGTCCTAGTACCCAAGCAGGTGAAAGGGAACGTGTTGTGGTGTTCCTGACGGATGGCACGCCGACGAGCTGGGGCACATCAAGTAATGAATCTGACAAGGTTTCCAATACGGCTGCAGCCGCAATTAAGCAAGCTGTCTATATTAAGCAAAGTCAAGGGGCGCATATCTACAGTATCGGTGTCGAGGGAAGCGCAAATGCTGTTGCAGAAGACTTGTATGGTAGCAAAGGATGGAAAACTGAACGAGGTGAAACCAAATTCGACTTCAATCGTTTCTTGCACCTCGTTTCCTCCAACTTCCCGGCGGCTACGTCCATGTCCAACAAAGGACCTGGGTCGAAGACAGACGGGTTCTATATGCCAGTTACCAATACCAGCGCTTTGGATGGTATATTCACGAACATTCTCTACAGCACTGTCTACACTGTTGAGGCGTTCGAATATGCCACAATGAGCTACGTGGTCCCTGATGGCCTTTCGCTCACTTTGAAGCAGGAAGAGGAGATGCGCACTGCTCTGGAAGCCCAAGGGGTTGCTGGTGACGACATCATCGTCACGCGGGAAGGCGGTAAGACCACTCTCACATTCGCACATGTGCCCGTGAAGCGCATTCTCAACAATGGTGTTCCTGAATATGTGGCAAGCGTCAGCTTCAAGTTGTCTGCCAATGCAGGGGTTTCAGGATCGATTGGCATGGGTTCGGTGAGTGCTGATTGTATGGGAGATGAATCGATCGGCATCATCTCGAATGTTTCCGTTCCCTCTGACAGGTGCTCGGTGGTATTCATGCTGGATGGCCAGCCCTATGAGATCCGCGATCTCAAAGAGGGCGAGGCCATAGAACTGCCCGACACTGACCTCGCACGGTGGATGAGCTTGGAGAAGCTCAAGGACGAAGAACGTGTGGCCAGCGGCTCATCTGTTGTGTTCGAAACCACCTCACTTACCCGAACCTATGCGATGCGTTGGGTGGTGGACGGTCGAGAAAAGGTTGAGAACTTGGCACCAGGGGCCAAGATTGAGGCGCCCGATGTTGCAAGCTGGATTCCTGAGGGTTACGAACTGGCCGGGTGGTCTCCCGCACCTCCGCTTTCCATGCCTTCTGCCAATACCACTTGCACGGCGGTACTCACCGAAAGCCATGTCCATGCTTTCACAGCTTCCAGGTATAAAACGGGGTCTTGTACAGACGGCATGACGGTGCATGAAGTGTGCGCCTGCGGAGAAGAGCAGACGCACCAAGAGGCAGCGAAGAGCGCGCATGCTTTTGTCTCTGTGCTCTCCAACGATGGTGTTTATGCAAATTCTATGAAGAAACTGGTCTGCAAAGAATGCGGGTATTCCGTTGAAAAGGACATGGAGTATGAGGCTGCTTCAGATACCGATGAGGTTACTGTGCTTGATTTGACCAAGCTGGAAAGCGATGTAGCCAAACCTGGTGAATCAGCAGATGATATCGAGATCCAATATTTCATGGATGCTGATGATGGCGAAGAGTATACGGTGACACGCATTGACGAGGATGATACGCGAACCGAGTACAGTTCCACTGTAAAGGACGGATATCTCTGGTTCTATCCGAATCATTTCAGCATCTATGTCATTGGCGCCAAGGATGCAACAGGGGTATCAGCGACCGACGATGTTACCTATTCCGATGCGCTTGAACGACTCGAGCGTGCAGCGGCGAATGTGCCAGATGGTCCTGAGATTGATCCTCCCGATGATAATGGCGACTCAGATCACGGGAACACTGGCGATTCAAATTCGGGTAACGGTGGAGATGGCATAGAGGGCGTCGACGGCAATGGCTCTGGAAACGGCGGTCAAGGAACTGATCAGGGAAATCAGATTACCGTGGTACAACCTCTTGGCGATGCTCAGCGGAATGCAACGTCATTAGAAGGGACCGCATTGGCTGCAACAGGAGATGATGAGGTATTGCACCTCACAGCACTATATGTCGTTACGGCAATAGCTTTGGGGCTGATGTTGGCAGCCCTTCGTCTTCGCAAAAGAAACGCGGCTTAAACTTGGGTAAGGTTTTCGGACGGTTGCAGTGGAAGTGCCATTTGAATGATTGCGGAAGGACTTCCTGCTCGGTCGTAGCGGAAGTGTCGTCTGGAATGCCCTGAAGGCATTCCAGACGTAAGCTTACCCTTGCCGCAAGCCGTATTGCTCCTTGGGCAAGGCAAGCCGCACGCTTCGCGTGACGACTTACGCTACAAGTGCACGCGATCCCTATTCGAGTGGGGTAAGCCGCTGTTTACAGACGACTTCCGCTTTGCCTTTCGTAGCGCAAGCTTTAGCTTGCGAAGAGGGACGCAGGGAACGCAGGCTGAAGCCTGCGCTACGGGCCTTCGGTACGGTAGGAATCCCCCAGTTCCCCTGCAAATGGACGTACGTTGTCTGACCTTGGGCGCACGTTGTGCAGGTCCACCCTCAGCTCTTGAGCACCTCGGTGCCATCCAGTTCGATCACCTTCGCGGAGATGATGCTTCCCTCTGAGACCTCCACGAGACCCACGGTCTTGCGGCCAAGTGCGTCACGGGATCGGAAGACCGACCCCGGGGAGATCATGAGGTCATAGAGCAGACCATCTTCGCCCTTCTCAAGGAAGGGCACATGCTTGTGGCCATAGACGGCCACAACCGGACCCGCGAAATCCGGATGACGTTCACGAGAAGTATGCAGTGCATGGCGCAGGTCGGTGGGCTTGTGGGCCACGACGAAGCGCACGCCATCAATGACCACGTCAGCCGTGGGGTTCACGGCGGCTCCGAAATCCGCGAAATCATTGTTTCCCAAGACGGCATTCACGGGTGCTATGGTTTCCAGCTCCCAGAGGATGGGCGGCGTGCAGATGTCTCCTGCATGGATGATGCGATCGCAATCCTGCAATGCCTTGATGGCTGTCTCAGGCAACCTGTCATGCGTATCGGATATGAGACCAACCAGCGCCATGGGATGCTCCTTGAGGAATTGGACGAAATGCACAAGGCAGCGCACATTTTACTGCGATATCATAGCAAGGTTCGCAATTCGATCTGAAAGCGAGAGCCCCATGACGCAGCATCTAACGGAAGCGGATGTGCGTGACATCGCGGAATACACTCGGATAGGCATGACCGAAGACGAGGTAGCGCAGATGACCGTGGATCTGAACTCCATCATAGACAGTTTGGAGATCATCCGAGAATACGATCTTGAGGGTGTGGAGCCCACGTTCCATCCCATCGGAAGCCTATCGAATGTCATGCGCGAGGATGTTTGGGAGGATACCAGCTTCTCCCAGGACGATTCGCTGCGCAATGCACCGAAGCAGCAGGATGGGTGCTTCCTTATCCCTGCCATCCTTTCGGACGGGGGTGATCGGTGATGGGCATCGCAGGCACTCCCTTCGGACAGATGAGCGTGCGGCAGATCCAAGCAGGATTGGAGTCAGGAAAATTCTCCTGCGCGGAGATGACGGAGAGCGCCCTTGACGTCATCCAAGACAGGGACAGGGAAGTCCACGCATTCCTTGAGGTCACGCGCGACGAGGCCCTGAACCGGGCCCGTGCGCTGGATGCCCGGATAGCGCAGGGCAATTTCAGCGAAGCGGGCGCACTCCGAGGCATTCCGCTGGGTTACAAGGACAACATGAATCTGGTGGGGACGCATACCACGTGCGCTTCCAACATGCTGGAAAGCTATGTCTCTCCCTATACGGCAACCTGCGTTGAGAAGACCCTTGATGCGGGTGCCATTCCCTTGGGCAAGTTGAACATGGACGAGTTCGCCTTCGGCTCCTCCACGGAGACGAGCGCCTTCGGTCCCACCCATAACCCATGGGATCTCGAACGGGTCCCCGGTGGTTCTTCTGGCGGCAGTGCGGCAGCAGTGGCTGCAGGGCTCTTGCCGGTGACGCTGGGCTCTGACACCGGCGGCTCCATTCGGCAGCCTGCCTCCTTCTGTGGTGTCATCGGGGTGAAGCCCACCTACGGCATGGTATCCCGGTACGGTGTCGTTGCCTTCGGTTCCTCACTCGATCAGGTGGGCCCATTCGCCCGTACGGTGGAAGATGCCGCTTTTGCCATGAATGCCATTGCTGGCAAGGATGCCATGGACTGCACCTCCCAACCCATCCAGACGGACTTCACGGCCAATCTTGGTGAAGGCGTGAAGGATATGAGGATAGGCGTCGTCCCTGCGTTCATGGATGCGCAGGGGCTTTCGGATGAGGTGAAGGCGAAGGTGGAGGAGGCGGCCCAGCGTTTGGAAGGCGCTGGCGCCAAGATCGAGGAGATAGAGCTTCCGAATGCGAAAGCCGCCATCAGCGCCTATTACGTGTTGGGCCCTTGCGAGGCCTTCAGCAACCTGGCTCGCTTCGATTCCGTCCGCTATGGCTATTGCGACCCGGGCCACAAGGACTTGGGAAGCCAATACGAAGCCAGCCGCGCCAAAGGGTTCGGCCCAGAGGCCCGCAGGCGCATCATGCTGGGCAGCTACCTGCTCTCGGCAGGTGTCTACGAGCAGTATTACTATCCGGCCCAGCAGGTGCGCACCTTGATCACCCAAGACTACACCGAAGCATTCAAGAGCGTGGATTGCCTGTTGGCACCATGCGCTCCCCGCACGGCATTCAAGTTCGGTGAGATTGCCGATCCTGCTGAGATGTACCTCTCTGACATGTTCACCATTTCCATCAACATCGCAGGCAATGGTGGCATGAGCATGCCGGTGGGAGTGGGTGCCCAAACGGGACTCCCCATTGGCGTGCAGCTCATCTCACCCGCGTTCAAGGATGAGAACATGTTCCGGGTAGCGGCAGAGCTGGAGCGGATCTACGGCAGCGCACAGGTTGCGCCTTCATTCAAGGCAGGTGAATAGCATGCAGAGCTTGGAAGAGGTGCTTCGCCGCTACGAGGCGGTCATCGGACTGGAAGTCCACACTGAGCTGACCACGCTCACGACGAAGATGTTCTGCGGTTGCAAGCTGGAATTCGGTGCTGCCCCCAACACGCATACCTGTCCGGTGTGCTTGGGGCTGCCCGGTGCCCTTCCCGTGCCGAACAAGGCAGCCATCGAATCCATCGTATTGGCGGGCCTTGCCACCCATTGCGACATCGAAAAGCACTCCATGTTCTATCGGAAGAACTACATGTACCCTGACATGGCCAAGAACTTCCAAACCACTCAGGGCCCCGTTGCCTTCTGCATGAGGGGCTACCTTGATCTTGAGGTGGATGGAGCGGCGGCAAAGGAACGCCATGGCCTGGAAGGAGCCTGCGAAGGGGACGCCTTCGAGAACGTCACCGTGACCGCTGATGGCTACCGCGCCCATGTGGGCATCACGCGCATCCACATGGAAGAGGATGCGGGCAAGATGAATCATATCGGGGGCGAAGAGGGACGCATCGCGGGAGCCACCCATTCCCTGGTTGACTACAATCGCGCCGGCACTCCCCTGATCGAGTTGGTGACTGAACCTGACCTGCGCACCCCTGAAGAGGCGCGTCTGTTCATGCAGAAGCTTCGTCAGATCTACCTGGCCTTGGGCATCTCTGACTGTTCCATGGAAGAGGGGAGCCTTCGCTGCGATGGGAACGTCTCCCTTCGCCGACGTGGGACCAAAGAGCTGGGTACGAAGACCGAGCTCAAGAACATCAACTCGTTCAAGGCGCTCCATGATGGACTGCTCTATGAGATTCGCCGTCAGGCGCAGGTGCTTGACGAGGGGGGCGTCATCTATCAGGAGACCCGCCACTGGGATCCTTCCGCCAAGCGGACCATTGTCATGCGGGTGAAGGAGACGGCCGATGACTATCGTCTCTTCCCCGAGCCCGATCTTGCGCCTTACAACCTTTCCGATGAGTTCATCGAAGGGGTCCGCGCGAAGCTGCCTGAGCTTCCCGATGACAAGGCTGCCCGTTTCAAGGAGACCTTCGGGCTTTCAGCCTACGATGCGCGTCATCTGGTTGAGCATCGTGCGACCGCGCAGTTCTTCGAGGCATGCATGGCCGCAGCGGCTGAAGGCGGCAAGGATGCATCAAGGTTCGCGAAGCCCTTGGCGAACCTCGTCATCAACGACGTCACGGCATGGCTGAATGCCAATGCGGATGCCTCCTTGGAGGAGTGCGCGCTCACTCCGTCTCGGGCTGTCCAGCTTGTGCAACTCATCGATGCGGGGGTCATCTCCTCCAAGCAGGGTAAGGAGGTCTTCGCAGCGGTGCTGGAAGAGGACAAGGACCCGAAGACCATCGTGGATGAGCGAGGCATGGAACAGGTGTCTGACACCGGTGCCATCGAAGCGGTGGTGGATGCGGTCTTGGCCGAGAACCCTGACAAGGTTGAGCAATACAAGGGAGGCAAGACCGGACTCATCGGGTTCTTCGTGGGCCAATGCATGAAGCGCATGGCCGGCAAGGGCAATCCCCAGATGATCAATCAGCTCTTGGAAGAGAAGCTGGGGCAGTAGCGAAAGGATATTCGGCTCTGCCGACTCCTCCCCATCGGATGGCAGGGGTATGAGGTTTCCGCAGAGCGGGTTGGACCGATTGGGTTGATCGGGTCATCGGGTCGATCTCCGCTTCGCTCGGATCGACCCCTACGACGCTTGGATCGGCTCTACGATGCTTGGTCGACCCTTACGACGCTCGGATCGGTCTTGACGGATCTGAGCTGTGAAGCGGAAAATCGTCATCACTTTAGCACTCTACTGTGCTAAAGTATCGGCCATTCGATACGTTTACGAGGAGTGCCATGAATCTTGTGACGCCTACTGGCTTTCGGGACGTGCTGCCCGATGAGGCAATCGAGCGCGAGCGCATCACGCGTCGCGTTCAAGATCTGTTCGCCCAAGAGGGCTTCCAGCCTATCGAGACACCGACGCTTGAGGCGATGGATGTGGTGAATGCCGGACTGCATCTTCCCGCATCCCCCTTCCGTTTCTTCGATTCCCAAGGTGATCTGTTGGCAATGCGTCCCGATGTCACCCTGCAGGTCGCCCGTATGTGCTCGACGCGTCTGCGCGATGCGGATGGGCCGGTGCGTCTTCGCTACACGCAGCGTGTCTTCCGTGAGGTCGAAGGTGCTGCGCAAGTCACTCCTCGCGAGATGACCCAGATGGGGGTTGAGGATATTGGCGAGGAAGGATGGCAGGTGGATTGTGCCTTGGCCTCGCTGATGGTCCGTGCCTTGGAACTGGCAGGAGTCACCCATCTCACGCTTGCTTTGGCTACCGTGGCACCTCTGCGTGCGCTGTTGGAGCGATCAGGGGGAAGCGACCAGTGGAAGCGTGCCGTGCTGGATGCCTGCCACTCTTCCGACCTCGTTGCCTTGGAACAGCTCACCTTGGCAGGTGAGGCTGCTGGGGTGAGCATGGAAGGGGTTGCCCCAGCCTACAGTCAAGCCATCTTCGATCTCATGCAGGTGCGTGGTGGTGAAGAGGCGGTGCAGTTGGCTCGCACCATCACCGCTCCCCTTGGATGTGCGCAAGGCCTTGACGAATTGGACCAGGTGCTCACAGAGGTGCGCGCGGCTTGCCCTGATGCCACGCTTCTCGTGGACTTCTCGGTCATGAGCTCATTCGACTATTACACGGGCATCGTCTTCGAGGCATTCTCTCCGTATGTGGGAAGCGCCTTGGGTTCGGGCGGTCGCTACGACAACATGCTCGCTTCCTTTGGCGCTCCCAAGGCGGCAGCGGGATTCGCCTTCTCACTGGAACAGGCCATGGCGGCAGCGGCGGCACAGGAAGAGGGCACTGATCGCAAGCTGCGTATCGCGGTGCCCAAAGGCGCCCTCAACAAGGATGCCATCCAGAATCTGGCAGCAGCTGGATTGGATGTGGAGGGCCTTGCCGACCCGGGACGCCAGCTGGTCATCTCCACGCCCTCGGCTGACTACATCATCGTCCGTCCCTCCGACGCCCCTGCGTTTGTGGCATCAGGCGCTGCTGACTGCGGCATCTGCGGTCGGGATTCGCTTCTTGAGACGGACGCCCAGGTGGTGCAGCTGGCAGACCTCAAGTTCGGAGGATGCCGCTTCGTGGTGGCGGAGCTTGAGGGCACTGAAAGCGCGATCCAAGAGCGTTATCGCCGTTTGGGGTCTTTGCGTGTTGCCACCAAGTACCCGAACATCACACGCGCCCATTTCGCCAAGAGGGGCATCCAAGCTGACATCGTGAAGCTCAATGGCAACATAGAGCTTGCCCCAATGACAGGGCTGGCCGAGCGCATCGTCGACATCACGGCCACGGGGACGACCCTTCGAGAGAATCATCTGACCATCGTGGAGGAAGTACTCTCCTCCACCGCCCGCTTCTTCGCGAATCCCTCGCGGCTGCGCACCGATGGTCGCATAGTAGAATTGGCACGTGTCTTGGCGCAGAACGCCAAGGAGGCCGCATACGATCCCATAGCAGGTGGAACAAGATGATGAGACGAATAGAACTGAAGCCGACTGAACCCTTTCGGAAAGAGCTCATTGACCGAACAGGGGCATTCAATGCCGACGCGCTCAAGGCGGCAACCGACATCGTGGCTGAGGTGCGTGCAGAAGGGGACGCGGCCCTTGTCGCGCTGACCGAGAAGTTCGATGGGGTGAAGCTTGATGCCTTCAGGCTGCCGAAAGCCGCTATGGATGAGGCGCTTTCCGAGGTTGACCCCGATACGCTGGAGGCATTGCAGCATGCCGCACGGCAGATCCGCGATTTCCACGAACGTCAGGTGACCCAAAGCTGGCTCTTTGCCCGTGAAGATGGCGCCTTGGTGGGAGCGAAGGTGACCCCTCTCGATTCCGTGGGCATCTATGTGCCAGGGGGGCGCGCCCTGTATCCTTCCACGGTGCTGATGAATGCCATTCCCGCGAGTGTGGCGGGGGTGGCTCGCATCGCATGCATGACGCCGCCCCAGAAGGACGGCACGGTTGATGCTGCCATCCTGGCCGCCTGCAAGCTGGCAGGCGTGACCGAGGTCTATACCTTGGGAGGGGCTCAGGCCATTGCAGCCCTTGCCTATGGCACTGAGACCATCAGTCCGGTCGACAAGATCACGGGACCGGGGAATGCCTATGTGGCGGCAGCGAAGAAGGTGGTCTCGGGGGATGTGGGCATCGATATGATCGCTGGTCCTTCTGAGGTGTGCGTGGTGGCCGATGAGACAGCGGCTCCTTCGCTTGTTGCCATTGATCTCATGGCGCAGGCTGAGCATGATCCCATGGCTGCCTGCTATCTGGTCTGCGAGTCTGCTGCCTATGCTGATGAGGTGGAAGCGCGGCTGGAAGAGCATCTGGGCCATTCTCCGCGGGCGGACATCACGCGTCAGTCGTTGGAGGACCACGGACTCATCGTCATCGTGAATGATATGGATCAGGCTCTTCAAACGGTGAACATCATCGCGCCTGAGCATTTGGAGATGCATGTGGCCCATGCCATGGATTACTTGGGGCAAATCAGGAACGCGGGAGCCATCTTCTTGGGCGAATGGACGCCGGAAGCCATAGGTGATTACGTGGCTGGCCCCAACCACACCCTGCCAACGGGAGGAACCGCGCGTTTCGCAAGCCCCCTTTCGGTGGATGAGTTCGTGAAGAAGAGCTCCATCATCCAGTACAGCGCTCAGGCACTGGCCCATGATGCCAAGGCGGTCATGCAGATTGCCATGCATGAGGGGCTGTGGGCGCATGCTCAGTCAGTTGCCTTGCGCATGGAGGATGCTTTGAGCGAAGCGGCCGCCAACGAGAAGATGGATGGCTCCATCCATGGATAGCGTACGCAAGCCCTCTGCCAAGCTGGCGAACCTGACCCCCTATGATCCGAAGTACCTTCCGGCTGAAGCCATGATGTCGGCCAACGAGAACCCGCGGGATGTGAGCGATGACCTGCGGCGCAAGATCGAGCCGGCCATTCGTCAGGTGCACTTCAATCGCTATCCTGATCCTTTGGCCAATGATCTGCGAGATGTCATTGCGCAGGCAAACGGACTTGATCGTGACCAGGTGCTCGTGGGCAATGGCGGGGATGAGCTGCTCTTCGACACGGCCTTGGCCTGGGGAGGTCCTGGGCGCACGTTCTTGAACCTGCCTCCCACGTTTTCCGTGTATGAGGCGAATGCGCGCCTGACGGATACGGATGTCATCAACATCCCACGACTTGCGGATGGGCGATTCAGCATCGACGAGGAAGCCGTATTGAAAGCGGTCTCGGGGTCGGACAGTCCGGTTGACTTCACGATCATCGCCAGTCCCAACAACCCCACCGGGCTGCGCGCTCGTACTGACTTCCTGCGTGAATTGCTCAACGCAACGGATGCGCTTGTCATGGTGGATGAGGCGTACTTCGAATTCTCGCGGGAGACCATGCGTCCGTATCTGGATGCCAACAGGAATCTGGTCATCTTGCGGACGTTCAGCAAGGCGTTCAGCCTGGCGGGTGTGCGCGTGGGCTACATCATGGGGCATCCTGACGTCATCCGCGAATACCTGAAGGTGCGCCAGCCATATTCGGTGGACGCAGTCAGTCAGACGATCGCCCGGGTGATCTTCGAGAATCGCTCTGAATTCGAGCCGGGTATCGAAGCGATCATATCCGAGCGTGAGCGTCTGATCGGGGCCTTGGGAGCGTTCCCTGGGGTGGAGGCATTCCCCAGCCATTCGAACTGGGTGCTGTTCCGTGCGCCTCATGCTGATGCGGTATGGCAGAGCCTCTTTGATCGGGGTATCTTGGTGCGCGATTTCAGCAACGCGCCTGGTCTTGAGGGCACATTGCGGGTGACGGTGGGCACGCCGGAGCAAAACGATGCGTTCTTGGATGCGCTCAGGACGAGCCTCCGAGAGCTCAGATGACAGTGCAGGACGAAAGCGCAATGCACGGCAAGGATGCAGCAAGCGCAACTGGAGGAGAAGAACATGGAAGGTGAGCGTACCGCAACGATCACGCGCAAGACGCGTGAGACGGATATCACCGTGACCATCGATGTGGACGGGCAGGGCAGGGCCGATGTTGAGACGGGCGTGGGTTTCTTCGACCACATGCTGGACGCGTTCTGTCGCCACGCGCTCTTCGACATGACCGTGCGCTGTGATGGCGATCTGCAGGTGGATGCGCATCATTCGGTGGAGGACACCGGCATCGTGATGGGGCAGGCCATCGCGCAGGCGCTGGGGGACAAGCGCGGGATCGAGCGTTTTGCAAGCTGCGCGGTGCCCATGGATGAAGCGCTTGTGATGTGCGCGCTGGATATATCTGGACGCGGTCAGGCATACTGGGCGATGGATATCCCCATTGACGCCATTGCCACCTTCGACACGCAGCTGGCGCGCGAGTTCTTCATCGCGCTGGCGGCGAATGCGGGCATCACGCTGCACCTGCGGCAGTTCTCGGGTGAGAATGCGCATCATCTCATCGAAGCGGCGTTCAAGGCGTGTGGCCGTGCGCTCCGATATGCGACGGCGGAGAACCCGCGGACGCGCGACGCCATTCCCTCAACGAAGGGCGCGCTGTGATCGCCGTTGTCGATTACAAGAAGGGCAACATCAAATCGGTTGAGCGCGGGCTGGCAGCATGCGGAGCGGACGTTCTGGTCACGGATGCGCCGGAGGATATCCTGCGCGCCGAAGGCATCGTGCTTCCGGGTGTTGGCGCGTTCGCTGATGCCATGGGCACCTTGGAGGTCTCAGGCCAGGCAGACGCCATCAGGCAGGCGGTGAGCGAAGGGATGCCGTTCCTGGGCATCTGCTTGGGCATGCATCTCATGTACGAGGCAGGCGAAGAGCATGCCGAAGACGGTGCGATCGAAGGGCTTGGGCTTGTCCCGGGCATCGTTGGGCGCCTGCCGCGTGAGGATGCGCAAGGACGTGCGCACAAGATTCCCCATGTGGGGTGGAATCAGGTTGCGGCTGAAGATGAGATGCTCTTCGCTGGCATTCCCTCCGAATCCTACTTCTACTTCACGCATTCCTACGCTGCTCCTGAGTCCCCGTTCACCATCGGCCACACGACCCATTCGGTAACGTTTCCCTCGGCAGTGAGGCGCGGCAACGCGTTCGGTGTACAGTTCCATCCAGAGAAGAGCTCGGATGCGGGAGCGAAGCTGCTGCAGAACTTCGTGGGATTCGTGAAAGGATAGCCAATGTATCTTCTTCCAGCCATCGATATCCTTGACGGTCAGGCGGTGCGCCTTGAACGCGGGGACTACCAAAAGGTAACGGTCTATCACAATGATCCTGCCCAGCAGGCGCAGCTTTTCGAAGAGGACGGTGCCACGTGGCTGCACGTGGTTGACTTGGACGGTGCCCGGGAAGGCAACGCGTGCAATGCCGCGGTCATCCAGCGCATTCTGCAGCTGACCAACCTTCATGTGGAGGTGGGAGGCGGTCTCCGCACGTTTGACGACCTTCGGCGCATGGCGGATGTAGGGGTGGCGCGCATGGTGCTGGGCACCGCTTTGGTGACGGACCCCGATCTGGCCCAGGCGGCGCGGGAGGAGTTCGGACCAGATATGCTGGCATGTGGCATTGATGCCAAGAATGGCGACGTGAAGGTGGAAGGATGGGTGCAGGGGGCTGGCATCTCGGCCCTTGAGCTTGCTGACCGCATGGCGAAGGTGGGATACGAGCACCTCATCTATACGGACATCGCGCGGGATGGCATGCGCACGGGCATCGCTCCTGCCGCCTACGTGGAGATGGCCCAGACGTTCGGCAACCCGGTCATTGCCAGCGGGGGCATCTCTTCGCTGGCCGATATCAAGGAACTGGCGAAAGTGTCTTCCGCCATCGAGGGCGTCATCGCGGGAAGAGCCATCTACGAGGGGGCCTTCTCCGTACAGCAGGGCGTTGCTGCCTGCTGCGATGCCCTGCAGACGGAACCCGGGTTCGCTGACAGCCTTGAGAAGCCCTTGACCTTGGAAGATCTGGCGGAGTAGCGGAATGCTGGCCAAGCGGGTCATTCCCTGTCTCGACGTCAAGGATGGGCGCGTGGTGAAAGGCGTGAACTTCGTCGGTCTGCGCGATGCGGGCGATCCCATCGAATTGGCGCGTCGCTACGATGAGGAACGGGCCGATGAGGTCATCTTCCTGGACATCACGGCAACGTCTGACAAGCGGGCCACCACCGTTGATCTGGCAAGCCATGCCAGCGAGAGCCTGCATCTGCCATATACGGTGGGCGGTGGCTTCCGAAGCGTTGAGGATATTCGCATCATGATCGCGGCGGGCGCTGACAAGGTTTCCGTGAACTCAGCGGCGGTGAAGGACCCGTCGCTCATCACCGTGGCCGCCCATGCCTTCGGCACGCAGGCCATCCTGGTGGCCATTGATGCGAAGCGCGTGGCGGGAACGCGTGACCGCTGGGAAGTGTACACGGCGGGAGGCCGCCATGCGACAGGCATCGATGCGGTGGCGTGGGCACAAGAGGCGGCCAAGCGTGGAGCAGGGGAGATCCTGCTCACCAGCATGGATAGAGATGGTTCACGCGAAGGGTTCGATTGCGCGCTCACGCGGGCAGTGGCCCGAGCGGTGGACGTTCCCGTCATCGCCAGCGGAGGCGTGGGATGCTTGGAGCATTTCGCCCAGGGCATCCTTGAGGGCGAGGCGGACGCGGTGCTTGCTGCCAGTGTCTTCCATTTTGGCGAACTGTCCATTCGCGAGGTCAAAGAGGACATGGCCAAGCAGGGAATTCCAGTCAGGATGTGATCATGGAGCTGCCCGAATTGAAGTTCGATGAAAGAGGGTTGATACCCTGCATCGTCCAAGACGCAGACACCTTGGATGTACTCATGATGGCGTGGATGAATGCTGAATCGCTCAGGCTTACCCTTGAGACGGGCGAGACGGTCTTCTGGTCACGAAGCCGCAAAGAGTTGTGGCATAAAGGTGCCACCAGCGGCAATACCCAGAAACTGGTGCGCCTGAGCTATGATTGTGATGCCGATACGCTGCTTGCGTTGGTTCATCCGGAAGGGCCAGCCTGTCATACGGGCAACCGCTCCTGCTTCTATCGGTCGTTTGACTCTTGAGATTTCCACCTTGCGGTTCGCAGATGCGGATGTGAGGAAAAGAAAGCGGAAGCCCGCTGGGGGCTTCCGCTTTGCAGGGCTCATGTGCCGTCTGCTTATTGCTGAGCCTGTTCGAAGGTGAAGGCTGTCTCAGCTGCTTCAGCGGCTGCCTGTTCGTTGCCCATGGCATCGAAGTCTTCCACGGAAGCCTCTGCCTCTGCAACGACTTCCTGCTCGATGCGCTCGAGGTCTTTCAGGGCATCTTGGGTCTTCGCAGCTTCGGAAGTGGTGTAAGCATCCATTACGTTAGCCATGATCGGCTCCTTTTCTCCTTGCGGGGTTCCTACTGATTGGATTCTATGACTGCACCCCGCAGACATAGATGAGCATGGCTTTCGTATGATTCTTTGTAACGCCCGCGTTTCTTTGCAGTTTACTTTCCTCAGAGCAGTCAAGCGCTATACTTTCGACGATCAAGGAAATGCAGTGATCACTGGTGACAACGAAAGGAAATGCCATGGACAGCAAGCTCTACGACCTCGTGAATGAGCAGATCAACAAGGAACTCTATTCGGCCTACCTCTATCTTGAGATGGCCGATTACTACAAGGATGCCGGTCTTGACGGCTTCGCCACGTACTTTGAGATCCAGGCGCAGGAAGAGCGCGACCATGCCATGATCTTCCGCAAGTATCTCTTGGAAAACGACATGGTGCCGAAGCTTCTGGCCATCGAGGCTCCGGGCAAGACGTATGATTCCTACATTGATCCGCTGAACCTCCAGCTTGAGCACGAGGAGTTCGTGACCAGCCTCATCAACAACATCTATGCCGCCGCTCTTGATGCGAAGGATTTCCGCCTGCAGCAATTCCTGAAGTGGTTCATCGATGAGCAGATGGAAGAGGAAGACAACGCCCGAGACATGATCACGAAGATGACCCTGTTCGGCAAGGATCAGCATTCCCTCTTCGAACTTGACAAGGAATATGGCGCCCGCGTCTACAGCGTGCCGTCTCCACTGGCTGGTGAATAGGCAAGGAGAATCTCTGTCTTTTTCCAAGGAGTCCCTTACGGTTGTGTAAGGGAACTTTTCGAAGATTTGAAGCGCCTTTGTCGTAGAATGCAGTGTCAAAACATCTCTGGCAAAGGCGCTTTCCATGTTGCAGCTCAAAGGCATCTCCAAATCCTACACCACAGGTGATTTCACTCAAGTTGCCCTTGATGGGGTTTCCATCAGTTTCCGGGACAACGAATTCGCAGCCATTCTCGGTCCCTCGGGTTCGGGCAAGACCACGCTTCTGAACATCATCGGCGGCCTTGATCACTACGACTCCGGTGATCTCATCATCGATGGCATCTCCACCAAGGACTATACCGATCGTGACTGGGACACGTTCCGCAACAATCGCATCGGATTCGTGTTCCAAAGCTACAATCTCATTCCCCATCAGACCGTTCTGGCGAATGTGGAACTGGCGCTCACCCTGTCAGGCGTTGACAAGGAGGAGCGCACCAAGCGTGCCACCGAGGCCTTGGAGCGGGTTGGCCTGGGCGAGCATATCAAGAAACGCCCGAACCAGCTTTCTGGCGGTCAGATGCAACGCGTGGCCATCGCGCGCGCCTTGGTGAACGACCCTGAGATACTCTTGGCTGATGAGCCGACGGGTGCCTTGGATTCCAAGACCAGCGTGCAGATCATGGACTTGCTGTGCGAGATCGCGCATGATCGGTTGGTCATCATGGTCACGCACAATCCGGAGTTGGCTGATGCCTACGCCACGCGCATCGTCAATCTGGCTGACGGGCATATCCTTGATGATTCCGATCCCTTCATTCCCTCTGAAGCGGATCTGGCAAAGGTGTCGAAGAAGAAGGTGCGCCGCACCTCCATGAGTTTCCTGACGGCGCTCTCGCTTTCCTTCAACAATCTGATGACCAAGAAGGGCCGCACCATCATGACGGCCTTCGCTGGGTCCATCGGTATCATCGGCATCGCTGCCATCTTGGCGCTGGCGAATGGCGTCAACAACTACATTGCAAGCGTGGAAGAGGAGACGCTGTCCTCCTACCCGCTGCAGATCACCTCCACGGGGTTCGATATGACCTCCATGATGGTGTCCACCATGGGCATGGGAGGTGGCGCAGGCGATGATGCGGTCTCGGCGGAGGATGAGGGCAACGATACCGTCGTGCATGAGGCGGCCATCATGGGTCGCATGTTCGACAGCGTGGGATCGAACGACCTCGCTTCGCTCAAGGAATACCTGGACAGTGGCACAAGCGGCATCGAGCAATACGCCAATGATGTCGAATACAAGTACAACGTGACAGCCAACGTGTTTTTGGCAGATACGGAACAGGGCGTGCAGCAGGTCAATCCCGACACCACGTTCTCGTCTTTGGGCATTGGAAGCGGCATGTCCACCAGCGGCATCATGTCACAGATGATGAGCACTGACATGTTCGCCCAGATGATGGGCACGGTGGACATGGCGAAGGAGGGCTATGACGTGAAGGCTGGCCATTGGCCGGAGAAGCCCAACGAATGCGTGTTGGTGCTGACCCACAATGGCAGCGTGAGCGATTTCCTGCTGTATATCCTGGGGTTGCGTGACCGGGCTGTCATGGATGAGATGGTGCGTGCCTTCGTGAATGAGGAGGATTTCTCGACTGAGGTGAACGATGGCAAGGAGTTCACCTATCAGGATTTCCTTGACTTGAAGTTGAAGCTTGTGTGCTCGGCCGACTATTACCAATACGATGATGAGTTCGGCGTTTGGGTGGACAAGTCGGGGGATGAGGAATACATGAAGGGAGTCATCGCGAACAGCGAGGACTTGGTCATATCCGGCATCATCCAGCCGAAGGATGATGGCAATTCCACCATGATGAACTCGGGGATCTACTACACACCTGCTCTGACGGATCATCTGATCGAGCAGGCCGGTCAGAGCCAGATCGTGAAGGACCAGCTTGCTGATCCTTCCGTGGACGTGTTCAATGGAAAGACGTTTGTCGAGGAGGCTGATGAGGGGAAGAGCGAAGAGGATTTCGGTATGGAGAACCTCTTCACCATCGACACCGATGCCCTTTCCGCGGCGTTCAAGTTCGACGAGAGCAAGATGCAGCTGGATCTGTCAGGCCTGGACATCAACTTTGATGCGTCCAGTTTGCCACCTTTTGACCCAAGTGGGCTTTCAGGGGCCATAGATCCTTCTGCCATGCAGCCTTCCTTCAATACGGACAAGGCGGCAGAGATGGCACAGAAGCTCATGATGGAATATACGACTTGGGCACCAACGCATGGTGGCGCTTCGGCATCCATCCAGGATTTCTTGAACACGGCAGGTCAACCTACCATACAAGAGTATTTGCCGCAGGTGTTCACTTTTGACACTTCGGGCATGGAAGCCCAGTTGGCAGAAGCGGTCACGGCAGCCATGACCGACTACATGACCCAGACCATGACGGCGCTCTCAAGCCAGATGCAGCAGGCCATCACGGCTGCGCTCACGAAGACCATGGGCAATTTGGCATCCAACATGTCCAGTGCCATGAGCATCGACGAGGAGGCGTTCAAGAACGCATTCCGTTTCGACATGACCGAAGACGAGTTGACCGAGCTCATCATGTCAATGATGTCTCCAGAGGAGGCATCATTCGACAACAACTTGGCCAAGCTTGATTACGCGCAGATGGAGAAACCCTATGAGATAGACATCTTCGCAAAGGATTTCGAGGCGAAGCAGGGCATCATTGACATCCTGGATGCCTACAACGATGAGATGAACTCAACGGGGCAGGAGTCGAAGGCCATCACCTACACGGACATCGTGGGAGCGCTCATGAGCTCGGTGACCACCATCATCGACATGATCTCGTACGTGCTCATCGCCTTCGTGTCCATCAGCCTCATCGTGAGTTCCATCATGATCGGCGTCATCACCTACATCAGCGTGCTGGAGCGCAAGAAGGAGATCGGCATC
>CAYWWK010000021.1:0-39941 GCA_964462135.1 uncultured Eggerthellaceae bacterium
CACCGTACAAGGGTGTCATGTGCAACGCTCGCCGTGTCCGCAGCCTCGATGCTGATTAATGCGAAAGGAAGTGAGATAAATGGCGAACAAGCCCGAGATCGAGAAGCAGTTCGAGGTTGCTAGCAAAGACCCTCGCTATGACGGTACCCGTTACGCCCTTCTCTGCGACTATCGTTACTTCTCTGGCAACCATGCTGCTGAGATCGCCTGCAAGGAGGAGTTTGGTCTTCCGCTGGATCAATGGGGCATCAAAGAGGTCGAAGTCGGCCCATTCTTCAAGGGTGGCGACGAGACCTGCGGTGAGAACTGGGAGTGGTTCTACATTCCTTGCCCCACCACCATCTTCACCAAGTACTATGGTCCTGGCGGTGAAAAGGCTGGTCAGCGTCCTCTGGCCTGCCAGGTAGAAGAGTCTGGCACTCTTTACTACGGCACTCTCGATGAGATGATCGAGAAAATGAAGGCGTTTGAGCGTCCGATGGTGCTCTTCCAGCTCTAGTTTTCTGTAGGCATTGATTGGTACCTTCGGCTGGCATTTGAAATATAATACACGGCCGAAGGTACTGCGCATTGAAGACCAAGGAGGTCCAAGATGACCAAAGAAGAATTCATGGCAATGCCTGCCAATGAGGCAGCTGAGAAGCTGAATGAACTCATCAAGGCCGGCAAGAGCAAGGACGAGGCAATGGCCGAATGCGGCGTTGCCCAGCCTGATCTCATGAAGGCCCAGATCTTCTGGGTGAAGGATGAGTTCAAGGCACGTGGCTGGGGTGGCTACACCTCCACCAAGCGCACCGGCAACGAAGCTGGCGATACCGGCATCGGCGTTGGCGACAGCGATCCTTCACAGGGTTACAAGGGCGTGTAAGTTGCTCTCGAAGGGCTTGCTCTGTAATGGAGCGGGCCCTTTTTTATTATGTGCTTGCTGATTTTGGAATGCTCCCATCATGGTTGAATCCGCAACGCAGGTTTTCAGTCCGGTGCGCCATCGCAGGAAGAAGCGATGGATATGAAGGTCTGCGTTGCGAAATTCACAAATATGTTCCGTTAGGAGGAATTCATGGCCACTGAAGAAGAGATCCTCGCAGAGATAGAGGAAATGGGACGGCTGACGGAAGAGCAGGAGTTGGCTCTCTACAATCTGGCACTCAAGCAGGATGAGCTGGGTCGCCAGTCAACCAACATGCTCCTCGAGAAAGTGCTTGGCGATCCGCTGCTCCAGCCGATGATCGACCGTGAGTTGCTCACCTATGAGGTGTTCAACCAAGGGAGTGGTCACGAGATCGCCTGCCTGTACGTGACGCTCAAGGGCATTCGCTACAGCATCATGTTCTCTGATGAGACTGCTTCGAAACGTGCGTTGAATCCAGCAGGGGCGCCTTGGGAGGCCTGCGGACCTCTGATCTAGAAAGACGGGCATGTTGAGTTGGGTGTCAGCCTAGGTGTGGACATAAGCAAGCTGGACGTCTGCTTCGGTGGCTTCGCTCCCACCGTCATGGGAGACATGACTGCAACATGGGAGAAGGCCGTGCAGGCTGAAGCCAGAATAGCCGAGCGAAAACAGGCCGCTCTTCTGGCTGCTCGCCTTGAGGCTGCGCGCGAGTCCGAGCTTCATGCTTGGACTGATGAAGCGGGTACGGTTTGGGAATACGTCATCCTTGATGGAGCAGACATCCGCATCAAGGGATGCCAACCAGCCGTCTCCGTTCTGCATATTCCAGAGGCCATCGAAGGCCATTCGGTTGTGGAGCTGGTCTCAGGGAGCTGTGCTGGGCTGGAATCAGTGAGAGAGGTCACCGTTCCTGACACCGTTGTTGCCATCGGCGACTGCGCATTCCGTGGATGCGTGGACTTGGAGCGCGTGGTTCTCCCGGCATTCATCTCCGAGTACCATGCCGATTGGTTTCAGAACTGCAAGAGCCTCTCCCATCTGACGCTGCCGGGGGCACTCGAAGTGCTCACCCCTCGCATCTTCGATCAGGGTTCCTTGAAGACGCTCATCATCGGCGAAGGCACCCGTGACGTCCGCCCTGGTACCTTCATCAACAGCGAACTCGAATCCGTCCAGGTAAGCGAGTCAAACCAGTTCATGACAAGCGATGGTCGTGCTCTCTACAGCAAGGATTGGACCATCATGGCGGCTTTGGCTGTGCCGACAGGGGAATATGCCGTCCATGAAGGGTGCAAAGTGCTCGGCAAGAAGGCCATGAGCGGGTTTGCGAATCTGGCTTTGGTCAGCCTTCCGGATTCGCTTGAGGTCATTGGTGAGTTCGCGTTCGCCCATACGGCTGTGACCTCATTCAGTGCTCCACCCCGACTCCGGGCGTTGCTTGAGAAGGTGTTTTACGGATGCCCTCATCTCACGCAGGTCTTCCTCAACGAAGGGCTTGAGATTCTTGGCGAAGCTGCTTTCGAGGACAGCGGCATCTCGCAATTGCATGTTCCTGCCACGGTGCGTGAGATTGGTCCGCGCATTGCAGACGGAACAAGGGTCTGCTTTCGTGGGGATGAGTTGACCTTCTCTTTGGAGAAGGGCGGATCACTGTTCTTCGATGGGCAAGGCGGTCTGTATCGTGAATCAGAACAGGGACTCCGATTCGTCCGACTCATGGATGCGCAGGCCGAGGAATATAGCGTGCTCGAGGGCACCATCGAGATAGAGCGTCAGGCGTTCGAATCGGCACGATATCTCGTGACCGTGCATCTACCGGAGGGGCTCAAGAAGATCGACGGTGCCGCGTTTCGCGGTTGCAAGAGGCTGACGCGGGTGAATGTGCCCCCAAGCGTGACGTGGATCGGTGGCGACGCGTTTTTGGATACCAGCATCGAGGAGGTGACGCTGCCAGGCCAGCTTGTGCACCTTGGTCCTCGTGCATTGATAACCCTGGGAGCCCACCATGGCAAGGGGGAGCCGTCCTTGCGTCGCATCGAGCTACATGCCGAATCCGAGCGATTCCGCATGCATGAGGGGCTGCTCTTGGAGCGCAAGGACGATGGGTTCGAGCGTGTGGTCGTCTATGTGGGGCCACAGGAAACCGTCCATGTTCCCGACACCGTCAATGAGATAGCTGCCTATGCGTTCAACGGCGCTGTTCGCATCAAGGAACTCTTCCTGTCCGACAGGATCACCACCGTTGGCGCCCGAGGTCTTGCAGTTGATGCTCTCTTGGAGCATATCCATGTGGACATGGTGCAGCCGGTGGAAGGACATGGGTTCTTTGACATCCATCCTCCCCGGACTGATCGAAGCGAACAGCAGATGATGCTGGCGCTCACGGTTCCCACCTTCGTGAACGTGGAGGCCCTCTTCGAGTACTACGACAATTCCATCATCAATGCCTCCAGCTTCGATGCTCAAAGCGAAAGTGGTCTTGATACCTACGAACAGGCAAACCGTCTGGTCGATCGACTGGAGGACCCGGTATTCATGGGGGCGGTCAGCCAGAAGATGGCACGTCGCGTGCTTCGTGACAGCTTGTTTGAGATCTGCCTTGAATCAGCACGCCACGATGACAGGTGCTTGCTCGGTCGGCTCGTTGACCTTGGCATCCTGAATGCATCGAATATCGATGACGCCGTGGATGCGGTGCAGCGAATGCAGGATGCGTCAATGACAGGGTATCTGCTCGAACTGAAGCGCGAGCGATTCGGGATACGATCGTTCGATTTCAGTCTGTAGGGGTGACACGTGCAGGATGTGAAGACACAAAGGCGAAATGCGGAAGATGCGCTGGGGCGCGATATCCTCGAAGAGGCGCGCGTCCAGTTGATGCTGAAGTTCCGCTTCCTTGATCGGGCGCTTTGGAAGATGGAGCTTGAGCCGGTACGAGCGGGATTCGCCTATCCCATAGCAACCGATGGCGGTCGGATCCTCTATGAACCTGATCGACTCATCGCGCGATTCCAGGAGTCAGGCGATGAGACGATCCGCGACCAGTTGCATCTGGTCATGCATTGCATCTTCAGGCAGCCCTTTGATACGGGGCATAAGAACCGGGAAGCATGGAGCCTCACCTGCGACATCATCGTTGAGAATGCGGTCATGGACATCTGTGGTCTGCGCTTTCCCAGCGAGGACGACCCGCTTCGCAAGGAAGCCATCAGCGATTTTCGCAGAATGGCAGGGGCACTTGCTCCGGGGAAGCTCTACCGGTTCATCGAAGCTGTGGCCAATGCGCCGGAAGGAACGCAGCACCTTGGGTACGGACGAAGCCAGCTGAATACATGGCATGCGCTGTTCGAGCGGGATGACCATACCGCTTGGCCGTCGAATGCCGACGGGCTGAGCGGGGATGGGCAGGCCTCGGCGGCGGGATGCGAAGACGAAGACGGTGATGAGTCAGAAGCAGAGAGGCTGCATACCGACAATCTCTCAGATGTCGAGGAGTGGAATGCCCCTCAGAGCACTCAAGCGCAGATTGACGAATCCTCCGCTGATTCTGATGAGTCGGATACGGCCCAGGAAGACGAGAGCGCGCAGGATGCGGGCATGGCAGAGGATGCGGCTCCATCAGATGAGAAGTCATCCGAAGAGGTGGATTGGGAAGAGATAGCCAAACAGGTGCAGATGGACTTGGAGACATTCTCTTCGGAATTTGGCGACCAGGCGGGTGAACTGATGGCATCCTTGGCGCTTGCCAATCGCAGAAGGCTCAGATATGCGGACTTCCTGCGCGCTTTCACGGTTGCCAATGAGACCATGAAAGTGAACATGGACGAGTTCGACTACATCTACTACACCTATGGGCTAGAGCTGTATGGGAACATGCCTTTGGTTGAGCCGTTGGAATACCAGGACAGTCAGCAGATCCGCGATTTCGTCATTGTCATAGACACGTCCGAATCGGTACGCGAGAACCTCGTGCAGCGGTTCGTGGAGTACACCTTCGATGTCCTGAAGTCCTCCGAGAACTTCGCCAGCACGGTCAATATCCATGTCATTCAATGCGATTCGCGCGTTCAGTCCGATACGGTGATTGGCGACTTGCGCGATGTGGACAAGATGATGGATGGGTTCGTGGTGCGGGGGTTCGGCGGCACGGATTTCCGTCCAGCGTTCGACTATGTGGAAGGCTTGCGGAAGATGGGAAAGCTGCCCGACTTGAAGGGGTTGATCTACTTCACCGACGGATTGGGCCAATTCCCTGAGAAGGCTCCCGCATTCGATGCGGCGTTCGTCTTCTTGGATGAGGGAGAGATGCTGCCACCTGTTCCGCCATGGGCTATCAAGGTGGTGCTGGAGGAGGAAGAACTGGACAAGGGTGAAGGAAGTGGGACGGCGGGGACGTAGCCCCCTGTCTTTCTCCCTGTGGTTGCGCCCCGTCATCGGAAAGGAAGAGCATGAACATCACTCAGGCAAAGCAACAGATCAAAGACACGGTGGAAGCGTATCTGGAGCGTGATGATGCGGGCATGTTCGTCATCCCATCCGCGCATCAGCGCCCGGTCTTCCTTCTGGGGGCTCCGGGGATCGGCAAGACGGCCATCATGGAGCAGATAGCAGAGGAATTGGGGATCGGGATCGTCTCGTATTCCATGACCCATCACACGCGCCAGTCGGCATTGGGTCTGCCGCGCATCGAGCATCGCACGTTCGATGGCTTCCAATTCGACACCTCTGAATACACCATGTCGGAGATCGTGTCGGCCATCTATGATTACATGGAACGCACGGGGCTTCGCAGCGGAATCCTGTTCTTGGATGAGATCAACTGCGTATCGGAGACGCTCTACCCGTCCATGCTCCAGTTCCTGCAGTTCAAGACGTTCGGGAAGTTCAAGGTGCCGGATGGTTGGGTGGTCGCCTGCGCCGGCAACCCGCCAGAGTACAACCGCAGCGTTCATGAGTTTGACATCGTCACGTTGGACAGGCTGCGCGAGATAGATGTCGAACCCGATTATGCAGCGTGGCGAACCTATGCCACCGAACGGGGCATCCATCCATCCGTCACCACCTTCCTCGAGGCCAAGAAGGATTGCTTCTATCGCGTGGAAAGCAAGCCGGGTGGGGGCAAGGCTTTCGTGACGGCACGTGGTTGGGAGGACTTGGCTTGTGTGATTTCGCTTTATGAGCAGCTTGACAAGCCAATCGATCGTGAACTGATCGTCCAGTTCATTCGGGATGACGAAGTGGCCGATCAGTTCGCCGTGTACTATGCCCTGTTCGCGAAGTATCGGTCCGACTATCAAGTTGACACCATCTTGGCTGGCACGGCTGCGGAGGAGATCCGGGAACGGGCGAGGGCGGCGGAATTCGATGAGCGCATAGCGCTGATCGGCATCATGCTTGATGCATTGGCGCAGTCGTGCTCCGCCGTGCTTGATTCCGAAGCCGTGGCTCTTGCCGTGCGGGATGAGTTGCGTGCGGTGAAGCCGACACTTTTGGAAGGGGCTTCTCTTGAGATCGCCTTGGTTCCGAAGGTGTCAACGCGAGAGGCCGCTCTGGCACGGTTGATGGCCACGGGCGCGGCGGCGCGGTCGCGCGTCCGGCGCGAGAGGCTCGTTTTGAACCTGCTGCATGATCTCATGGCGAAGTGCCAGCTTGCCAAGGCGGATGCAGGCCCAGAGGCTTTCGAGGTGATAGAGAAAGCCTATGCGATGGAAGTGGCGAAGATCGAACCGGCCGTCGATGCCGCATCGCTTCAGATGGACAACGCATTCGCCTTCGTGGAGGGGTGCTTCTCGCCTCGGGAAATGCTCGTGTTCATGGCAGAGCTGTCTACCCGACGGGCTACGACGGACTTCATCTCGCATTTCGGCAACGAAGCCTACTATGCACACAATGATGATCTGCAGGTGGATTCAGCTCGAAAGGACTTGTCAGAGCGGGCTCGTGCGCTCAAACTGGATGATTTCAAGCCCATGACCTCAAAGGATGCGTCAGTGGATATCAGTCAAGGAGTGGGAATAGTGAGCAGTGCGTTTTCAGGAAAGGATGCCGTGAGCGTGGCCTCGCCGGTCAATGCCCAGCGCAACGAAGTTGATCCGAAGCTGCTGGCTGAATACTATTCGGGCAAGCAGTTCGAATACGGATTCGCCAGCATCTGCAAGATGCTGCTTCCAGCTACCGAACTCAAGGGCAAGAAGGTATTGGATATCGGCAGCCGCCGCGGTCGCGGTGTATACAAGATCTCGTCCATGGTTGGGATGAAGGGGCGCGCCATCGGTGTTGATTGGAGCGAGGCCTTCGTACAGGAATCCAAGGATGGCGTCACGCGCGCTTGGCATGATTCGGGGCTTCCGGGCAACAACATGGATTTCTACGTGGCATATCCAGAGAACCTCATGAGTGCAGGACTGGGCACCGCAACCATGGATGTCGTCTACGTGAACAACGTCATGACGCTCTTCTATGATCAGGAAGCCGCGCTCCGTGAGTTTGCGCGGGTGCTCAAGCCCGGTGGCCTGCTCATCATGGAGACGGTGTTCGCTGATCGCGAGCGCCCGGAAAGCACCATCGATGAGGCACGCTCCATTGGGAACAGCATTCAGGCAGCACGCACACGCGAGGAGAACTTCGCTTGGCTGAAAGCGGCCGGTTTCGGCAAGCCTGACGTCGTTGATTCATATGCCGTGCGTCCCGATCAGGGATTCAAGGCAGATTATGATGTGCCTATGGTGAACGATGAGAGCGGCGCTGCCTTCGAATCGGTGAGCATGTACGTCTACAAACGGTAGACTCCCATGGCTGAGGTCTCGCTTGAGAAGCGTTTCCGAGGGTCAGTGCGTCTGGTCACACTCCATCTGTGGCGTGTGGCGAAATCAACCGACCTTGAAGAAGGCTTCGCGCAGGCGCTTGCGCTTGGCATGCTCAAACCCGAGAACGTGGCATTCATTCGAGAATGCCTTGCAGCCAATGAGAAGCTTGAGCGAGGGGAGGCGTTGGGCCTGTCCATCACGGACGGCATGGTGAAGGAGCTTCAGGCCAATGCACTGCGCCTGAACACCGCTGATCCTGCATGACGGCTTCCGCTCGGATTCAACACTAACGGGCTATCTTCGTAGCGCAAGCTTCAGCTTGCGGAAGCACGAAGGCTGAAGCCTTCGCTACAGGCGCATGTGCGCTAGTCGTAATAGCCAGCATCGAAGGCGGCATCCTTGGCACCGCAACCAGCCTGGTAGCAGGTGGGCCGGAATTGGAGGACCTTGCTGTACACCTGCGGATTCTTCCTCAGATTGCACAGCGTGTTGTATACCGCTGCGCCATCGATGGCGATGATCCGGTCGTTCTTCGACTTCATGGCGAAATAGGCATCAGCCGCGGAGAACCCTTCGACGCGGATGGGGTCTTCGATGGCATCGAAATAGCGCGGTTCCGGCAAGTCAACGTATGCGCAGAATTCCTGATAGATGTCATCGTTTTCGGGTGCGAAGAGCGTGCGGGAATAGTCCGGTCGATGCGTGAGCCTGCTTGCTTCCTCGCTGATACCCGCATCAAGCTCCTTGAAGTATTCCAAGGCAGTGTAGCCACGTTGTGCGCGGCCTTGCGCGATGAGTTCCTGCTCGCGTTCGTAAGACCCCATGATGAGACTCCGTTCCCTGCATTGCAGACGGTTTCCGAGCTTGTGGTTTCGCCCGTTCTGGCTGGCTTGTGAGCTACAATGCTAACACTATAAAACTCAAGGTTGGGGGATATGTGAAAGTCGAAGACAAGTCCTTTGAAGATGATGGTTCAACTCGCGAGATCGTGCTCACCATATCAGCTTCCGCTGATGAGGTTGACGCTGCTGCCAAGGCATTCTTCAAGGAGCTGAACGAACGCGAGGTGCCGGGATTCCGCAAGGGGAAGGCACCCAAGGAAGTGCTGGAGCAGGGTGTAGGCGGTCATGAGAATGCCATGGGTGGTGTGGCTGAGAAGCTGATCAATGATGGTGCCTTCGCGGCCATCGACGGAGCCGACGTCATCTTCATCGATGAGCCACAGTTCAACGTGGACACCATGCTTGAAGAGGGCAAGCCGTTCTCGTTCACCGTTTCCGGAGCGGTGGCGCCCGAAATGGAGCTTTCCTCCTATGAGCCAGTGACCATTGCGATGCCGCCCGAAGAGGCCACCGAGGAGGACATCAAGCAGGCCCTCGCGGATATCCAAGACTACTATCACACCCTAGACAAGATCGAAGACGAAGATCACATCGCTGCCATGGGCGATTATGTGGACACGCGCTTGACCGTGACGAATCATGGCAAGCTGGTCAACGGGATGAACAACGTCACGCGCATGGTGGGGTTGGGAGCCGGCACCATGCCAGCCAGCTTCGATGAGCATCTCGTTGGCACGAAGGTGGGCGATCTCATCGAGTTCGACTTCGAAGCGAAAGACGAGAGTGGTGCATCGGAGTTCGGCGATGGAGAGCTCCATGCCCAGGTGGAAGTCTGTGGGTTCCGTGCCCTGAATCTTCCAGCCGTTGATGATGATCTGGCCGTGAAGGTCGGTTGCACTGACGTTGAGGACATGAAGAAGCAGCTTCGCCGCAATATCGAGATGCAGAAGGCGGAGCAGCTGCCGCACTTGAAGGTTGATCGAGTGGCTGATGCAGCGGTCGAGCGCCTCACTGAAGAGGTTCCCGAATACTATGTGGACTTCATTCGCCAAGATGTGGGACGTGAGTTCATGGAGAGCCTGCAGGAGCAGGGAATGGACCTGCAGCAATGGCTGCTCCAGAACAGCATCCAGGGCGAGCAGATGAAAGAGGACGTGGCTCGCGAGGCTTTGCGTCGAGCCTCCATCGATTGCGTCTTGGAGGCCATCTTCGCCCATGAGAAGATGGAGATCACCGATGAGGACATCGCTGCTCTCTTCGAGGGCGAGGAAGATGGAGAGGCGAAGCTGGCGTCATGGAAGGAAGCGAACAGGCTTTCGAACCTGCGTAAGATGGCTCGTCAGCGCAAAGCCACTCAATGGCTTGTGGACAACGCTCACGTTGAAACAGAGGAATAGACGAAAGGACACCCCATGGAACTTGGATCAACGGTAACGCTCACCTATGTGGGCACCACGGACAACGGCGAGGAATTCGGGCATGCCGACAAGGACCATCCCATGAAGTTCCAGACAGGCATGGACATGGCCATCGATGGCTTCGAGGAAGAGATCCTGAAGATGAATGAGGTGGGTGAGAAGCGCACCTTCACGGTTGACCAATACAAGGCGTATGGCGAATACCTGGATGAGTTCATACAGCGCATCCCCATGGAACAGGTTCCCCGTGGGAAGGTGAAGGCGGGGCAGCGCGTGTGGATGTCGTCTTCTGAGGACGGCGTGCCGATGCCGGTTACCTGCACGGCCGTGGAGGATGGTGTTGCCATCTTCGACATGAACCACCCCTTGGCAGGGAAAGACCTCACCTTCGAGGTTGAGATCCTTGACATAGAGGAGCCCCCTGAGAACTTCGTCTCGGCCGCTGAGAAGGCCCAGCACATGAAGGAGCAGCAGAAGCTTCTGGGCGGCGATCAAGGAAACGACTACCGATAGGGTGGTTGCCAATAGGGTACAAGCAAAAGGGCCGCGTCTGCGGCCCTTTTCATAGATGCGGCAAGAATGCGGTTTACAGGGCGATGTAATTGTCCGGGTATTGGTTCATGGCGTTCGTCACTTCGACGTTCACATCCCCATAGCGCAGCCATTCGGGGTCGGTGTCGGTACGCTTGATCATGGCGTTTTCCATGACATCCTTGAGCGCCTTCGTCTTGAGCGCGTATTCTTCCATCTGTGGGAGGCGCCCATCGAGTTCGATCTGGCGACGCTTCTCAGCTTTGTCCTGAATGTTCTCACCGGGGATGACGGCGTAGAAGTCCTCAGGCTCCAGCGTGAATTGCATGTGGTCGGCCCATGCATCCAGCGCGGAATCCTCCTTCAGGCTTTGGATGGCGCGCTGCTCGGTGTTCTCGTAGAGCTGATCCAAGGACATGTTGTGTTCCTTGCAGAATTCCTGCATGCTCTTGCCTGAGCGGCTGATCATGTCCTCAAGGCGCATGTTCGCTGCGTAGACGGACTCTTCAACCAGATCGGCAGGAAGGTCCTCTACAAGTCGCGCAGCCAGTTCGCGGCAGATGTAATCCTGGTCGGAGAGCTCCTGCGCCTCACGATTGTCCTTGTACATGTTGTATCGAATGAAGATGAGCAGCTCTTCCACGGTGTTGAAGTCATCGGTGTTCTTCGCCACCCAGGCATCAGTGAGCTTTGCCTGCTCGCCCGGTTTGGCGCAATGGAGTTCCAGCCAGCGAAGCGCCTGCTTGCGGATTGCCTCTTCGGGGATGCGCACCTCAGGGCAAACGGCGTAGACGGGCTCATAGGAGGTGAGGGTGTAATGCTGCTTTGGCATAGTGGCCTTTCGTCTGATCCTGTCGTATTCATCCATTGTACATGAGGGATGTTGATGGTGTGTGAAGCCGTGAGAAAAGCCGAAAAGCTGCATTACCTGTATCATGGTCATGTGCTGTCAACCCGTGAGGAGTCGCATGAAATTCAACAAGGTCTATATGCAGCGTGATGCCATCGCGCGTCATGAGGATTTCGATACCTGGTACGAGGACGGGGACCTCTTCTACCATTTCGAGAACAAGAAGGGGTGGACGGCAGAGAAGCAGAACATCTCCGTGATCGGCCGTATGGGTGGTGAGAATGCAGCCATTCGCCCCGACAATCGCTGCCTGAACTACTATCTGCGCTTCGAGCGCTACGAATACATCATGCATCCGTATGTCATCAACAAGCACTACTACATTGAAGGCATGCTGTGGGACCTGTACGGGTCGTTCGCGAATCCACCGTTCGATTTCGTCACGGAGACACGCACCTCCTACAACAAGAAGGACGTGCATGTGAAGACGCGCCTGTTCCGGGACAAGGGCGAATGCTTCGAGATTCACGTGCCTGACCTGACCAAGCTGCGGGTGGCGGTCATCGCCTTGGTGGCCATCGGCATCAAAGAGGAATGGAAGGGTCTTTCCGAAGGTGAGGATGTGCGCGGAAACACGTGGATTCAGCGGTTGAAGGACCGGGTGTTTGAGAACAAGGGTCTCACCTACGAGCAGATCCAGACTCTCGAGCGGGAAGGTTCGCCTTTGGTGGAGGTCGTGCGCCCGCAAGGACGCCCAATGGACAATGTATAGATGCTGTGCCAATTTCACGGATTGTGAACCGATTCGAGGGTGATGTTTCCTCCGGGTATAATCCTCGTCATGATCCAGATGAAATCAAAGAGAACGCAGCTGCTCCAAACAAGGGGCGTGCAGGCGGTTGTGATGGGCGCGCTTGCTGGTTTCTTGGCGATAGCACTCTGTTGCCCTTGCGGGGCAGTCTTTGCAGAAACCCAAGACATCAATGCCGAGGCCAATGGCTTGCAGAAGACGGTGGAATCCACCGCGGCGGAGTACAATCGTGCGACCGAGCGGGTGGATGAGATAGCTTCGCAGATTGAAGAGAACGAAGCCCAGATCGAAGCTCTGGACGGTCAGATACCAGGGCAGCGCGAAGCCTGTGCTGTGAGCATGGCCAGCCTGTACAAGCTTCACCGCAGCAACACGGGCATCCTGTCAGTGATCCTCTCCTCACAAGACTTTTCCAGCTTCATAAGCACCTTCGATTACTTCAACCGCATCCACGAGACGGCTACGAACAAGCTCGAGAACCTTTCCCAGATGCTTGCGGAACGAGAGGCGGCACAAGGCGCCTTGGAGGAAGCGCGTTTTGATGCCGAGCAAGCGCAGGAAACGGCGAAGCGGGCAGCATTGCTTGCAGCAGCGCAGCGTGAAGCCGCCCAGAAGGCCGCAGAGGAGAAGGCGCAGCAGGAGGCACGTGAGCGCAAGGCAGCGGAAGAAGCGCAGCAGACCCAAGGAACGGCATCGTCTGCGGAGGAGTCCCTCACGACGCCTTCGACGGATGGCGCTGACTGGTCCAAGGACAAGTCAACCTTCGTGAAAAGCTGGGCAGGGCGTCTGGATGCATACTTGGCGGGTTCGCCTCTGTCGGGACAGGGAAAGACCTTCGCCTCAGCAGCTTGGGATGCTGGGATCGACCCTCGCTTCTCCGCCGCCATCTCTGATGTCGAGAGCAGCAAAGGAGCTGCTTGCTTCCGTCCATGCAATGCCTGGGGCTGGGGGTCAAGCTCATGGGGAAGTTGGGAAGAGGCTATCCCTGCCCATGCTGTGGGTTTGGCGCGGGGCTATGGGTACACCGTTTCCGAAGCGGCGGCGCAGAAGTACTGCCCGGGGAACTGGGAGCATTGGTATAACCGCGTCTCCGAGGAGATGGCAAAGATCTGAGTTTTTCGGGACAGCCCCGTAGCACTCCATTCCCGCTATGGGCGCACCCCCCCTATCCCACAGCGCGCCTGTAGCGAAGGCTTCAGCCTTCGTCCCGTCGCAAGCTGAAGCTTGCGCTACGAGGGGCATGGCAGGTTGACCGTAGCGTAAGGCATCACGCGAAGCGTGTGCCTTGCCCCATGCCGAGGGATGGTTCCGGGTGGAACCGTAGCGTAGGTCATCATGCGAATGTGTGCGACCTGCCCCACAGGGTTGTCTCGGGTAAGGCAGGCCGCCGCTTCGCGGATGACCTACGCTACAGCAGAGGGCTTCCGCTGCAGGCGTACTCCGATGAACCTCTGTTGCCGGCCCCGTAGCGGATGACTACCGCTACGGCAAGCGACGGCCCCTACAGATCTGATTCGATCAGCTTGGTGAACACCTCCACGATCTGGTTCAGGTTGTCAGGATTCGAGGTCATGACGCTGGAAACCCGATAAGCATCGGCAATGGGCAGTGTGCGAATGTTCGGTGAACGTGTGAGGCTGTGCCCCTGAGGCACGATGGTGGCAGCCATACCCAATTCGGTTTTCGCGGATACGGTGCCCACATCCCTCACAGACGAAATGTCCGGATAGAACCCAAGATTGCGACAGTACTCTGCCCATCGGCGCACACGCGGAGCATCATCGGGAGCAGCGAAGAGATAGCTCAGCTTGGAAAGCTCCTTGGCGGTAGGCTGACCGCTTGTCTTCGCCATGTTCGACACGCAAAGCACCGCTGGAGCTGATTCCAAGACGGTGAGTGTGCCATTGCTTTCATCAGAGGCGAGGTCCTCTTCCAGCTGATAGCTGAGGGCGAAATCGATCCTTCCATTGGCAAGCGACTCTTCAAGGGCGGCATCGTCAAGACCGGTTGCCGTGATGCTCAGGAACGGCATGCTGTATTTGCAATAATCAATGGCTGAGACGATGATCTCGGGAAGCGAGAAGCCCTCTTGAATTCCCAGAGCCAGTCGGCCGCGCATGCCTTCCTTGACCTCTTGGACAAGATCGATGGTCTTGTTCAGATCTTCCTGCAGACGCGGCAGGTTGGTGGCCAGCACGGCACCAGCTGGCGTGAGCTTGACATTGTGATGATCTCTCAGGAAGAGCACGGCTCCAAGTTCCTCTTCCAAGGTGGAGATTGCCTTCGACAAGGTTGATTGGCTGACGAACAGGGCCTCAGCTGCCTTCGAGAAGTTCAAGGTGCGAGCCACCTCAAGGAAATACTGAAGCTGTCGGAATGTCATCGCGCCCTCTGCTTTCGTAGCTTCGATCGTGCTCGAAACAATGCCCATGATGGCAGATGCTCAGTTATGAATCAAATTCATAGACCGTTCGATTATAGGTATTTCCATTGTTGCACCAAGACGGGTAAAGTCGAACCGATCCCTGGGGAGACACCCCTGATCCTCTCCCCGGGGTGACATTTCGAACCGCCTTGCTTGATCCCCCCAATAGCAAGGCGGTCTCACAGAATAGGCTTCGACGGCTATTGCCTTGGGAAGGGGTCTCTCACATGGATATGAACAAATGGATTGCAGACACCATTGCGAATGAAGAGAAGCATGCGCTTCCGGTTCTCTCGTTTCCAGCCATCCAGAAGATGGGCATCACGGTCAAGGAGTTGATCGGCTCCAGTGACGAACAGGCAGAGGCCATGAAGGTCATTGCTGAGACGTTCCCGACGGCTGCTTCGGTTTCGTTCATGGATCTTTCCGTAGAGGCAGAAGCCTTCGGCAGTCAGATCGTTGTGACTGACGAAGAGGTTCCCACCGTCATCGGTTCCATCGTTGATGAGGACTCTGATCCTGATGACCTTGTTGTGCCTGCGGTGGGTTCCGGCCGCACAGGCCTCTACATCGAAGCCATCCGCAAGGTGATGGACAAGATCACCGATCGTCCTGTGTTCGCTGGCATGATCGGGCCGTTCTCGCTGGCAGGACGTTTGATGGACGTGAATGAGGTCATGATCCTCTGCTATGAGGAGCCTGAACTGGTGAAGGCTGTGCTTGAGAAGTGCACGCAGTTCCTGACCGGCTATGCTCAGGCATTCAAAGAGGCGGGTGCCAACGGCGTTGTGATGGCTGAGCCCCTTGCAGGCCTTCTGCCTCCTGACCTTCTGGGCGAGTTCTCCACGCCGTATGTGCGTCAGATCGTCGATGCGGTTCAAAGCGATGATTTCATCGTGATCTACCACAACTGCGGCTCCTCCGTCGTGAAGGCCGCTGATGCGGTGATCGCCACCGGAGCGAAGGCATTCCATTTCGGCAACGCCATCGAGATGACAGACATCCTGCCGCTCATGCCCCAAGACGTGATCGTCATGGGCAATGTTGATCCGGCAGGAGAGATTCGCCTGGGAACACCGGATTCCGTGAAGGCGAAGACGCGATCGGTGCTTGAGGCCTGTGCAGCCTACCCGAACTTCGTGATATCCACGGGTTGCGATGTTCCTCCCATGGCTCCCTATGAGAACATCGAAGCGTTCTTCGAAGCGGTGGATGAGTTCTACGGAAGATAGGATCAATTGGATATCCAAGAAGCCATAGAAGCCTGCGAATTCGATTGCGTGGGCACGTGTGCCGCCTCTGAGCTTCAGGCTCAGGAGGCGGTACGTGAGATGTGCGCCTCGGGGCACTGTCAGATATACGGCACGAATTGGGCCTGCCCGCCCCATTGCGGCACTCTCGAAAGTTTCCAAGAGGCCTTCGACAGCAGATCCCGATGTTGGGTGCTTCAGACCGTCATGGAATTGGAGGATGAATTCGACGGCGAGACGATGATGGAAGCCTCAGAGGTTCATCAGGCGCGTATCCATAGGCTGTCTGGACTTTTGGAAGACACGCCTGAAGCCATGCTCCTCTCGGCAGGCACCTGCAGCATCTGCCCCACCTGTACCTGTCCCGATGAGCCTTGTCGATTCCCTGGCCGCAGGCTGGTCTCCATGGAATCGGCGGGACTTATGGTGAACGACGTGTGCATCAGCGCGGGCATTCCCTACAACCATGGGAAGAACAAGATAGCCTATACGGGATGCCTGGTTCTATGACGCGAACGCTCAAGCTGGTCCCTCAGCAGGGCGAAACCGTACTCGAAACGCTTCGGCGGGAAGGGGTGAGCCTTGCTTCACCCTGTGGTGGGGCGGGTACCTGTGGCAAATGCCGTGTTGCTCTTCGCAGGCCGGACGGCACGATTGAGGAAGTTCTGGCATGTCAAGAGCCTGCGATGCCTGGCATGGAAGCGCTCTTGCCGAAGGACGTTTCGGAGGATGGCGATGTCATGGACGTCGTCCTGCAGGGTTCTCAAGTGGTCGAAGCGTGGGTGGCAGATGAAGCAGACGGGTTTGGGCTTGCCATTGATGTGGGCACGACCACCCTTGCCTGTCGATTGCTCGATCTGCATACCGGCAACGTTTTGGCAAGCAGCGGCTTGGCGAACCCGCAGCGCGGCTTCGGAGCCGATGTCATCTCGCGTATCACGGCGGTAGGCGCAGGGCATCTCGATGCATTGCAAACTGCAGTGAACGAGGGGATCGTGCAGCTGGTTCACGACATGTTGGAACAAGCCGGCGTTTCCGCAAACAAGGTGAACCGGGTTTCCCTGGCAGGGAATACCGTCATGGAGCATCTGGCTTGCGGGATTGATCCGACGCCTATCGGTTCGGCTCCGTTCACGCCACCGATGCTGTTCGGAGAGGATCAACCGCTTCAGGCGCTTGCAAATTTGGGCTGCGGTGTCCAAGAGGCATTCTTCCTGCCATGCGTGGCGGGGTATGTGGGTGGAGACATCACCGCTGACATCCTCAGTCTGGGGATGACCCGGTCAGATAAACCGCATCTGCTTGCTGATTTGGGAACGAACGGTGAGATGGCCTTGAGCGGTCCAAGTGGATTAATCTGCTGCGCCACGGCCGCTGGTCCTGTCTTCGAAGGCGCCAACATCACCTTCGGTATGCCGGCGTATCCAGGTGCCATATCGAAGGCGGCTGTCGAGGATGGGACATTGCACATTGAGACCATCAACGGGGAACCGGCGAAGGGCATCTGTGGATCAGGCCTCATAGACGTGCTGGCACTCTTGTTGGATGCAGGCATCGTTGAGGAGAGCGGCCTCATGCTGGAAGCCGATGAGGTGGAAGGCAAGCTGCCGTATGGCTTGGCCTTGCGTTTGGAGGAATATGATGGTGCACCCGCCTTTTGGGTTGCTCCCCATATTGCCGTCACTCAGCGGGATGTGCGCAACGTGCAGCTGGCGAAGGCAGCCATAACAGCCGGGATAGGCACGCTCGTGCAAGAGAGCGGTTTGTCGATGAGCGATATCGCGCGCTTCGATATAGCGGGCGGTCTTGGCCAGAAGCTGAACCTGCGCAATGCCGCCCGCGTGGGACTCTTTCCTGAGGAGTTGCTGGGAGTGGCGCGAAGCGTGGGCAATGCAGCCGTGGAAGGGGCTGCCTGCGCATTGATCAGCTCAGCGGCACGAGAGGCTTCCGTGGACATCGCACAGCATGCCACCTATCTTGAGCTTTCCACCAGCAGTGCTTTCAACGAGCGCTATTTGGAAGCCATGGAGTTTCCTGACTGACTTTGCAGGTTCCTATATTCGCGCACCCTTCTTCGGATAGACGAGGAAGGCGACTGCGAACGCCACCAGTTGCAACAGGATGCATCCGACGAATGCCACAGGATATCCCTGGCTTTCGATCAGGAAACCCCAGATCACAGAGGATATGGCTCCGCTTATATCCACACCCAGCATGAACAACGCATTCGCCGCGCCCCAACGATCAGGAGGGGTGAGCTTCACGGCTATGGTCTGGTTCACCGGCAGCCCCAAACCCATGAATATCCCGAAGGGGATTCCGATGGCATAGAACAGCGGTTCAGTGAGTTCGCCGAAGAGATGCGTTCCGCAGCAGATAGCCAAGGTAAAGGCCGTGATGCCGCCCACCGCAGCGATACCCATGAGTCGAAGGGGCGGCGTGGAGTCCATGAAGCGCCCAGAGACGAGGCGCACTCCAATCATCACGATGGCCATGACGGTGTAGTACAACCCTGAGTTCGTCACCTCAAGCGAGTTCCCGAACGAGCCCATGTAGAAGACGTTGAAAGTGAACCCAGCAGACATGAAGACGATGACCGCGGTTCCGCGCAGGGCGGTGGGCTCGAAGATGGAATCCACCAGATTGCGCAGGCGGCTTCGCTGCGGATCACAGGCTTCTGCAGCGCCTTCGTCTGAGCCTGTCGGCTGCATCTGTTCCGCCTGCCTCTGCTCCCAGCGGACACGGTACTCTGACGTGGCCGGAAGCATCCGGGGGTCTTTCTCGTAGCGGCACAGCAATGTCAAGATGAGGAACAAGACGCTGCAGGAGATGAGGCCGAAATAGAGGTTCTCGGGAGGATTCGAAGAGACAAGGAACAACGCAAGGGCGGGGCCGATGGCCATAGCGACAGCCTGTCCGAGTCCGGCATAGCCTATGCCTTCTCCCAGGCGCGTGAAGGGCAACACATCGGCGGCAGCCGTGTTCGCCGCTGTCGTTGCAGCTGAGAAGCCAATACCCTGCAAGGCACGCCATACGATGAAGAGGGCGCCGCTGTTGTCCGCAAGCGGGCCTACCGTTCCCACGAGCAGGAAGACAGCGCCGATGAGCATGGCGAATCGTCTGCCACGACGATCAACAATGGGACCGCAGAAGATGCGCATGACACCTGCTGCGACGGAGAAGACCATGGCACCGATGCCGGCAAGGGCAACCGTTCCGCCAGTGCGCTCAAGGTAGACGGTAGATCCACAGTTCACCCCTTGACCTACCATGAATGCGAAGAGGAGTGCCGCCAGAATGGTCACGAAGATAGGGGTCCAAAGCTTCTCTTTTGTTGAGGTGAGGGAGGTCATGGCCTCTAGGATACCAGCAATCATGCGATAGGATGGTCACAGAACGCAGTTGAAGGAGGTTGCACGGCTATGACAGATGAACGGGATGAATTCCTGAAACGAGTGCTGGCTGGAGAGGCGATACTCATCGAGGATGGTGGCATGGGCACCATGCTTCAAGTCTGCGAAGATGAAGTGGCCCAGATGACTCCTGCCGAGGCGAACCTTCGCGCCGAGGACAGGGTTCGAGCGGTGCATACTGCCTATATGCAGGCTGGGTCGCAGCTTGTCATGGCGAACTCGTTCACGTCGAACGGCGTGAAGCTGGCAGATGCCCAGATGGCGGAGGAATCTACTCGGTCGGCCATGCGCATAGCCCAACGGGCGATCAGTGAAGCATGGGACGCTGCAAGCGGCTTTTGGCCTTTTCTGGCAGCGGATATGGGGCCAACGGGCCAGCTGCTTGAGCCCTATGGGGACTTGGAGCCCGAAGAGGCGTTCGCAACCTACGCGGCCCAAGCAGTCTTGTTCAAGGAAGGGGGCGCTGAAATCGTCTGTGTCGAGACCATGACAGACTTGGAGGAGGCGCGCCAGGCCGTGGCGGCGGTGCGTTCGGTGCTCGACGTTCCCATCTTCGCCACGATGTCCTTTCAGGCGAATGGGCATACGTTCATGGGAGTGACGCCTGAAGATGCCGTGGCAGGTTTGGTGGAGGAGGGAGCCAACGCGGTGGGCATCAATTGCTCGCTGGCGCCGCATGAGATGGTGGAGGTGGTGGCGCGCATGGCTGCGGTATCTTCCGTACCCATTATCGCGAAGCCCAACGCAGGCCTGCCGAAACTCGTTGAGGGACAGGCTGTCTACGATTTGCGTCCTGAGGATTTCGCTCGGCAGATGGAGGAGATTGTGAACGCTGGGGCCACCATTCTCGGCGGCTGCTGCGGTACCACCCCCGATCATATCCGCGCGTTGCGACAGAGGATGCGCGAGAGGCGGTTATGAATTCAATTCAAGAAGCTATGGACAGAATGAATAGCCATCCAGCAAGGATGGTGGCACCAACCCAGTAGAATCTCCTTGTCCAACGAGAGAAGGGAAATGGGTATGAAGAACAGCAAGGTGATGATGCGTCTGGTATCCATGATGGCAGCGATAGCTTTGGTGGCAAGCCTTGGGCTTGCGGGGTGCTCTTCTGCGGCCAGCAGCTCATCGGCTGAAAGCAGCGCCAGCAGTGCCGCCGTCGAGGATCTGAGCATTCCCGTGACGGTCACCGTGTCTAGCCCGGGGGCTGACGAACAGGTCACCTATGAAGGTACCGTCAATGTGGCCGAAGGGGCCAGTGTCCTAGATGTGCTCCATGCCACCGGTCTTGAGGTGGATGAGCAGAAGAGCGAATACGGGATGTTCGTGAATGCCGTGGATGGTTTGGCGAACGAGGGCATGAAGGGCTGGACGTACACCGTCAATGGCGAGCAGGTCCAAACCTCTGCGGACAAGACCATCGTGAATGGCGACGATGCGGTGGAATGGTCATACATCGATATGAGCGCCTAGCCCATGCATATCTATACGAGAAGCGGAGACGAGGGATGCACCTCCCTTGCATCGGGTGCGCGCATTTCAAAGGCGGATGTGCGGGTAGAGGCCTATGGCACTGTGGACGAGTTGCAAGCCCAGCTGGGCATGGCACGGGCGCTCATTCCAGAGAAGCAGGCCGCTGCCGACATCAGGCATGTGGAAGAGCGCCTCTATGACGCCATGGCCGAATTGGCTGACGGTTCAGGGAATGCCTGCATCACCGAAGAGGATGTGAAATGGATCGAAGGGCGCATAGACGAGTATGCACCCGAGCGCTTCTCATTCGTGGTCCCTGGTGAGAATGTGCCTTCAGCTGCCCTTCACGTTGCCCGTGCGGTAGCGCGGAGGTGCGAACGGCGTGTCGTGCAGCTTTCCCAGACAGAACCTGTGCGCCCCCTGCTGCTCACGTACCTCAATCGGATATCTGATTTCTGCTACGCCTTGGCCTGCTGGATGACCTTTACCACCGATCAGGTGAACGAAGTGTAGCGTAAGACGTCACGCGACAGTGTGCGTCTTGCCCTGTGCACAATATGACAGGTTGACCTAGCGTAAGGCTTCAGCCTTCGTCAGTTGCAGGTGGATGGCAATCGCAGGCTAAAGCCTGCGCTACAACGGACGACCTACGCTGCAAAGGCAATGTAGATCGCACCTGGGTGGGGCAAGCCTGCGCTGCGGGTCTGTATCGCGAAGGAGCCTTCGCAGTGGGCAGTCCCTCAGGGTTCGTTATGAATTCAATTCATGCAGGCATGCATAAAAGCCATCACTCTTTGCTTTCCTTCCCCATTTTCAATCCCTATACTGGCCTCAATGGCTCTTTGGACTGCCAGGATGGCAGTGCTTGCAAGCCTCGGGGAATGCGGGTGAGAATCCCGCGCTATACCAGTAACCGTAAAGCCTTGGAATGCCTCCCGGGAAAGAGAGGACCCAAGCGAAGTCGGAACACCGAGCCACATGACCGGAGCCCTGGAAGAGAAGAGGTCATCTATGGGAGAACCGTCGGTTCCGACCACCCCTGTCTCAAAGGCGAAGAAGCGAAGATCTATCTACAACGCCATCATGGTGGCAGCCATCGTGCTCATAGCAATCGGGGCCATCCTGGGCGTTGGCTCACTGCAAGGTTGGTTCGATGCACCTGCATCCCAGGAAGCCGCCACCTATGATCAGGTAGAGGTGGTGGCCGAGGACAAGGTGGGCAACGTCAACATCGAACGGGCAGGTATAGCCTACGGGCTTGAGAATGGTGACAGGCTGCGCGATGGGGACATCATCCAAACCCTCACAGGATCATCGGTCATCATCCGCTATGGCGACGTGTCCGAGGCCATCCCTGAGAAGTGCGAAGTTGCCATCCATATTGATGCAGAGACCAACAAGGTGAGCGTCGAATACCTGAACGCGCCTTCGTCGGGCGAAGGGGAGAGCTCAGCGGGTGAAGGCTCCTCGGGTGAGGCTGATGGTCAGGAACGCGCCTTGGAAGGCACGCTGGCTGCGGATGGCACCTCTGCATCCGGGACAGGTGGCACGGGTCAGGGAGGAGGCGCCTCATCGGCTGCTCACGTCCAAACCTGCACCATTCAGATCAGTTGCGCCAGCATCTTGGACAACCTTCAGAACCTTTCTGCAGGCAAGGACCGGTTCGTGCCTGCCAACGGCATCATCCTGGCCACGTCCACGGTGGCCTTCAATGAAGGGGACACCGTGTTCGACGTGCTCAAGCGCGCCTGTGATGCGGCAGGCATCCAGTTGGAATACTCCTGGACGCCAGCATATGGCAGCTATTACGTCGAGGGCATCAATCATCTCTACGAGTTCGACTGCGGCAATGAATCGGGTTGGAGATACCAGGTCAATGGTTGGTATCCGAATCATGGGTGTTCCAGCTACACCCTGAAGAATGGGGATGCCATCCAGTGGAACTACACCTGTACGGGGGCTGATCAGCAATGACGAAGAGTGAATCCGTGGTTTTGAGTCATGAGGTTTCCAAGGGAGGGGTTATTCGTATGAGAGGACCGAAGAATATGCACCGGTTGGAACCGTTGCTCCACAAGGTTTTGGCCATCATCATGTCAGGGGTCATCGTACTTGGCATGATGCCGTTGGCTGCGTATGCGGATGAAGGCCAATCCGGTGGTCCTTCCGTTGCTACCCGTACGTCGGATGCCGGCAACGCGTCAAATGCATTTGATGCGCCTGACGCGGATGATGGGCCGGATTCTTCGGGCTTGTCAAATGCGTCTGGTTCATCAGATGGCCCTGCCGCATCGGGTGCGTCGGATACGACAGGAACACCCAGCACGACAGCCGCATCAAGCCTTCCTGGCACCTCTGACGCATCGGTCTCTTCAGGTACATCTGCCGTGTCAGAGGATGCTGCGCCAGGTGGACAGAAGCCCACCGATCATCCATCTGCGCAAGCTGCGATAACTGTGCAGGTGAAGATAACCGCGCAGGCCGGCGGTGCCTTTCTGTTCGGGCCGAGAACAAATGCCGAGGTGTCGAGCGACCTGGCAGAAAGCTACGGGTACACAGATGCTGTTGAAGGCGGAGTGTCAGCGCTTGATGTTCTGGTGAAGGCACATGAAGTATGGCTTGGTGATGAGTTCACAGCCGATACCGCTGGGTACTTCCTCGATCCTGGCAACGGATTCGTGCAGAACATGTTCGGAATGGGCAGCGAAGACTGCGGCTTTTTGGTGAACTCCGCTTATCCGGGCAGCTCCACTGTATTGAACGCCCAGCTAGTCGATGGCGATGCAGTTGACTTCTTCGTATTGCAGGATGAATCGAGCAACAACAACCATATCTCATGGTTCACCAGCAACGGGGCATATGCCGAATCGGTGTCTGCTGCGCCTGGTGCGACGCTGAACTTGAAAGTCGCTGGTGTGGCGTTCCAGCCCGCATACAATTTCAGCAGCGCGGAGCTCATGCATGCTTCAGGGCAGGCAGTGCAGAATGCGCATGTGGCATGGGTGAATGAAAACGGTGCTTTGACAGAGATAGAGGGCGTAGCGAGCGCCTCGGATGGGTCGGTCAGCATTCCTACTCCAGAAACCGAGGGTGCATATCGCTTGACTGCGTACGTGAATGCTGGCGACTTCGGTTACTATTCTCCGCCTCTCATCATGTCGATCCTTGATGTGATCGTGGATGCTTCAGCGTCTTCGAGTGCAGGACCGTGCGATCTGGTGTCGCTTGAGGTTACCTATCTTGATTACGCATCCTATCCATCAGCCCTGACTCTTTCTCCAGTTTTTGATCCGGAGATGGCTTCCTATACGACGCCTGTTGTCGACTACGCCAGCGCGGCCTTCTTGCGGATGTGCTATGTGCGTGCCGTCGCTGCGAACGAATCTGCCGTGATGTCTGCCACACTCAATGACAACGGCAGCATCTTCCCTCTGAAGTCCGATGGTGGCATGTGGAGCAACTTCGGCTCAAGCGCCGTTCTTGAACCGGGCAACAATACAGTTACGGTAACGGTGGCGGCAAGCAATGCGCCCGATGCGGAAACGAAGAGTTATACCGTGGTGATCCCCATGCGGGATGAAAACGGCAATGACCCTGACCCACTGCCTGGGCCTGATGATCCGCAGCCGCCCGAGAAGGTCATATCCAGTGCAGCCGATGTCCCCGAAACCATCGAAGAAGGAGAGGTCTATGCGCTTGCGAACGACATCGTGCTCGATAGCGGCCAGCAGATAACGTCCATTGTCGGCACTTTGGACGGGCGCGGACATACGATTGCCCTTGATGGCACGGCGCTTGCCAACACGATCACAGGTACAGTACAAAATCTGGGGCTTGCAGGCAAGGCAGAGGTGAAGGATACGCCTACGGGCAGTTTCGCCATGCACTTCAGCGGCACGATTCAAAACTGCTTCTCTGTGGCAACCGTTTCCACTGGTGGCTGGAGGGCTGACCCCGGTGGATTCGTCGCCGACATGACGGGCGGCGTGATCCGCAACAGCTACTTCTCGGGCGATGCGGGATTCGGTGGAGCCTTCGTGTCGGGCGGAACGGTCGCCAATCTTTGCCATACGGTTTACGACAAGGGCTATGGTGGAAACGTTGCTGGTATCAATTTAGCGAGCCAGAACCTCGTGGATGTTCACAAGATAGGGGATTACGGCGACTCGGTGACCTCGTGGCTCGAAGCCGTGGATGTCCTCAACGCCGAGCGCCCCGATACGGGCTATGTGTGGGTGCTCTTGGAAGGCGCTTCGCTGCCCATCTTGCAAGACAAGAACAACGTGACGGTCAACCGCTCGGCCTTGAACGCAGCCATTGAGAAGGCCAATGCCCTCGTTCCCGAAAAGGGCAAATACACGCAAGCAAGCTGGGATGCGGTGGAAGCAGCCCTCGCTGCGGCGAACGCTTTGCCTGCAGACGCGAGCCAAGATGTGGTGAATGCGGCTGCGCGAGCGCTCAACGATGCGATCGATGCCCTCGTGAAACAGAAGGCCATGGAGCCTGTTGCGCTTCCCCAGGATGGCAGCGTGATTGAGATTGATACTGCGGCCGATTTGGCTAACTTAGGTGCCGACGATAGCGATACCACCGGGAAATACTATGTGCTCACGCAGGATATCGAGCTATCGAGCAGTCATAATAACTGGCGCTTCAACCCCTTCAATGGCGTGCTAAACGGACAGGGGCACACCATCACTTTGAACGGCAAGAGGGTGTTCCCGCATGCTGAGATTGGCGAGGAAGGCGTTGTCCAAAATATTCGCTTCCAGGGAACGATCAATGGCGACAACAGCGTGCTTGGCAATTACTTCAAAGGCGCGGTGATCAACTGCAGCTCCAACGTGAAGGCTGGCCAGGGATACAAGACGAGCGGGTTTGCCAAATATCTTGATGGCGGCGTGATCTCCAACTGCTATGTGATCGGCTCGCCCAACAACGCCTTCGTGGAAACGAAGAATACGGGAAGCATTGTGAACTCATATTGGGAGCAGGGAATCGCCAATGCGATCCCGGTAGATGCAGGAAGCGCCGAGAAACCGGGCGTCGAGATGCGGACGTTGGCGTTTGCGAATCTGATGAACCAGAACAAAGGCGAAAATGGCACAGCGTGGGGCCAGAATAGCGACGGATATCCATATTTCGGCCCCGATCTTCCCTATACCGAACCGGGAACCGAGCCGAACGAGCACAAGGTGGCCTTCGCGCCAAGCGCACCTGGCTCGTCGCCATTCATTGTCGAAGGGCAGCTTGCCATCAACCGTGCCGATGTCGACCAGTTCCAGAAGGCTGGCACACTTTCCTTGCCCGATTACAATGTGCCCGAGGGCTGCTCCATCGAATGGAATTCGAATCATCGGGACATTCGCTGCACGCTTGATACGGGCGAGTTGTATGCATCAGTGGTCGGTGAGGCTGTTATCACGGCAGATCTTCTAGGAACAGATGGGGTGAAGATAGGCACGTTGGCCTCCATTCCTGTCACAGTCGTTGAAGGCGAGATAGAGGACATCAAGCTCTTCGTGAATGGCAATGATGTGACCAATGGCATCGTTGAGCTTGCCGGTTCGCAGGATGCTGTCATCTCGGTGCATGCGAAGTACTCCGACTTCGATGGCTACCGCCCGGTGAATCCTTCGCTGTTCACGTATGAGTCGCTGAATCAGGAACTCATCAGCAAGGAGCCGCAATATGCCAGCTTCCATTTCGAGAAGCCGGGTGAGGCTACGATGGAGGTGGCGTCCATCGTTGACCCTTCAGTCAAGGCATATATCTTCGCGAAATCGACGTATGTGGCAGCGCAATCCGTGCGACCAGGTATCTCAGGTGCGTTTACGGTGCATGGACGGAATGCGAACGATTGGCAGAGCAACCCGCCGCGCTTCAATCCTGATCACTGTGGCGTGATCGTAGAGCCAAGCAATGCCAGCTATGCTGACCGTGCCCACTGGAGCGTGTCAAGTTCTGATGAGAGCGTCGGCGTCTATGTTGACGATGCATATGTTCCGGTGAGCAGCGGAACGGTAACCTACACTGCAACGCTCACCGACCCGCAGACGGGTGTGAAGGTATCCGGTTCGTCTGAAGTCACGTATGAGTATGCGAATCCCCTGCGCGAAGTGACCGCATCCGATACCTCCATCACGCTGCCTCGCAACGTCAAACAGGGACTCAGCCTGACCTTCTCAGGTATGAACGACGCTGAGGGATGGAGCATCACCGAGCCTTCAATCGTGTGGACGTATGACAAGGAAGGCATCGTTTCTATCTACCGCTCTAGAAACGAAGACTCAATGAAGCGTGTAGAGGGTGCGCCTGATTACAATATGTTCGTTCTTTCTACGAACTATCAGGTGGAGGCGTTTGCAGAAGGCACCGTGACAGTCACAGGCACGCCCATTGACCAGACGAATACGGTGGCGCCCGTTGTCTTCACCATCACGGTCACTCCTGGGGAAGACCTTCCCGTGGTTGATATCAACCGGATCGTCAGCGAAGGATCATCCTCCGCTTTGCAGAACCTTGCCGGTTTGCATGCCCTCCGAGGGTATTCCTATGGAGATGAATGGGATGTGCTCACGTTGCTGCGCTCGGGGCATGAGATCAGCCCCGATGAGCTCAGCGCGTACTATTGGTCAGTGGTTGATGAGGTGAAGGGCTGGTCGGCTGACAGGAAACCGACTGATATCGAGCGCGTGTCCCTGGCTTTGACTGCCATGGGCAAAGACATCACGAATGTGGAAGGCGTGAATCTGGCGGCCATGATCCACGACCACCCCAACCTTCTGCGCCAGGGCTGCAACGCGGTCATCTTCGCGATGATCGCCCTTGATGCAGCGCAGGTCGATCCGCCGTCAGGGGCAGCTTGGACGCGCTCTTCATTGTTGGCAACGCTCCTTTCAGCGCAACATGATGATGGAGGGTTCGGTCTGTCGCCTGATGGCGCATCGGGCATCGACATCACTGCCATGGCGCTTCAGGCCTTGGCTCCATATCGTTTTGCGAATGGCTCGCTTGGGGTGGAGCAGGCAATCGATCGCGCCGTGGCCTATCTTGCAAGCCAGCTGCAGAAGCCGCAGTGCTCATATTCAACCTCAGAGGCTCAGTCGCAGGTCATCATCGCGCTTGCGACGTTGGGGATCGATCCGATCGAGGCTGGTTTCGGAGATGAGCATCGCAACATATTCTCATCGTTCATGGATTCCTTCGCGAACAGCGACGGCGGTTTTTCGACGATAGCCAATGGCCAGACGACTGCCATGTCAACGGCACAGGCTTTGCAGGCTTTCGAGTCGTATCGGCGCTATGCTGCAGGTGAGGATCCATTCTGGCAGTTGTCAGCTGAACCTGATCGCCCTATCAATCCCAAGCCGCAGCAGCCTCAGGAGCCGCAGAGGCCCACGACGCCCGGGCAGTCTTCCCAGCCCACCGTCACGCCCACCGGGCTTGGGCGTGGCTTGGGTGGTGCTACCCGCGCGCTGGGGGCGGCCCTGGCCGTGGCTCCTGCAACAAATGGCGAAGGGCTACCAGACGCCTCCGTAGCGCAGAACTTCAGTTCTGCTTCTGAGGTTGCGGCCACCGGGCGGCTTGTGGAAGACGATTCGACCCCGCTCAGCTCTCTTGAACAGCAGGATGCGGGACTGTGGTGGATCTGGCTTCTGCTCATGGCGGCCGGTGCGGGTGCCTTCATTGGTGCCTACGCCATCAAGCGCCGGGAAGAGCAGTGAGAAGCCGTATGGCCGGAGCAATCATGGGTATCCTCGTGGGTCGGTGAAGCATCGTGCGATTCGATTCCTATCATCCCTGCATCTCGCTCATCTTCTTTGCGTTCGTCATCGTCTGCGCCTGCGCCTTTGATCAGCCGATCTTCTTGGGGATAGGCTTCATGAGCGCATTCATCTACAGCGTCTACCTTAGAAGGATGCCGGGATTGCTAACGAATCTGGCGTTTCTCGCGGGAGGAATCGTCTTCGCTGGTTTCTATGCCGGGTTCAATCATTTCGGGGTGACCACGTTGGGCGAGAACCTCATCGGCAACAAGATGACACTGGAGTCTTTGGTGGCTGGTGGCGTGATCGGACTCAAGCTGGTCATCGTTTGCATGTGGGTCGAATGCATCCTCACCATCGTGTCCTCAGACATGGTGGTGTACCTCTTCGGGCGACTCTGGCCCCAGTTGGGACTCTTCGTCTCCATCGGAGTGCGCCTGCTTCCTCGCATCAGCCGTCGATATCGGAGGGCGAATGAGGCACGGTCGGGTGTGGGACGCGGTTTGTGTCAAGGCGGCGCGTTCGAATGCCTGCGAAACGAAGCGGCACTGCTTTCCAGCACGCTGACTTGGACGATCGAGGGACTGATCATGGCATCGGATTCCATGCGCAGCCGCGGGTTCGGATGCAATCGCGACCATCACACCCCACGCGTGCGTCGTACCGCCTTCTCCATCTATCGCTTCGATGCCCGTGATCGTGGTGTGGTCCTGGCCATGTTCGCCTGCATGATCATCGTGGCAGCCGGCGTGGCTTTGGATCAGACCACCATCCTCTACGATCCCGTCGTGGTGATGAACCGCGTGACCCCCCTCTCGGTCGTGTTCTATCTTGCCTATGGGGTCCTCTGTCTGATGCCCACTGCCTTGCAGGCAGTGGGAGAAGCACGCTTTCGGAGGCTCAGATATGCAGCCTGATGCCTTCTCATCCTTCCATCCCGCTGTCACGTTTGTCTGGTTCGTCTGCGCCATCGTGTTCGTTGTGATCGTTCAGAATCCGGTTTGGATCGCTGTCGCGGGGGTTGCAGCCGCATCGCTGTATCTCATGGTGCGCGGCAGGAGCGGCTGGCGTGTCGCTTTGGGATTCATTCCCGTCTTCGCCGTCCTGGCCATCCTCAATGGCTTCTTCAATGCCAGGGGAGACACCGTGCTGTTCGTCTATTTCGGCAGGCCCTACACGGCAGAGGCGTTGGCGTATGGCACGCAGACGGCGGGTATGTTCGTAAGCATCATGCTGCTCTTCGGCAGCTACAACCGCATCATGACATCAGACAAGTTCATGTACCTCTTCGCCGGCTTGGCGCCTGCCATCACCTTGGTGCTCACGCTGGCCCTGCGTCTTGTGCCCGACTACCTGCGCAAGGCCACCCAGATTTCCGGTGCGCGGGACTGCATTGGGAAAGGTGCGGCGGAAGGCGGTTTCATGGAACGGGTGGAAAGTGGCGCAAGCGTTCTGGGGGCGCTGACTGCGTGGGCTTTGGAGTCAGGCATCATCACAGCGGATTCCATGCGCAGTCGCGGGTTCGTGGCAAGTCGAAGCGGCACGACCCATTTCGCTTCCCATCGGTTCGGTGCTCGCAATGCAGGTATGCTTGTCGCATTCGCCATGCTTGCAGCCCTTGTGATGACAGGTCTTCTTCAAGGAGCGGCGGCGATGGAATTCTTTCCCGTGGTGCAGATTCCCTCGGTTTCCCTCCTTGGTACCCTGTCATTCGCTGCGTTTGCCGTTTTCATGTTCATTCCATTCGCTATCGACCTTTGGGAGAGGATCTCATGGCGCAATTCCATATCCAGGATCTGACCTTTTCCTATCCGGGGCAAGAGCGTCGCGCCCTTGATGGGGTGACGCTCGATGTCGAGAGAGGAAGCTACGTGTGCATCTGCGGGCGGTCTGGATGCGGGAAGACGACGCTTCTGCGGCATTTGAAGACGGTGCTGGCACCTTATGGGGAAATCTCGGGTGACATCTTTTTCGAAGGGATGCCCTTGGGCGAGGTGACTTTGCGCGAACAGGCGCAGTTCATCGGCTTCGTCATGCAGAACCCCGATGCACAGGTGGTGACGGACAAGGTGTGGCACGAGCTTGCCTTCGGGTTGGAGAGCCTGGGGGTGGATCAAGCCACCATGCGTCTGCGGGTTGCGGAGATGGCCAGCTACTTCGGCATACAGCATTGGTTCCACAAAGACGTCGCGGAGCTCTCCGGTGGCCAAAAGCAGCTGTTGAACCTGGCATCCATCATGGCCATGCAGCCCAGCGTCCTCATCCTGGACGAACCCACCAGCCAGCTTGACCCCATCGCCGCAGCTGACTTCCTGAACACCGTGCGCAAGATCAATCGGGAATTGGGAACCACGATCATCATCACCGAGCATCGTCTTGAGGACGTGTTCGCCACTGCTGATGCGGTTGTGGTGATGGAGGCGGGCCGCGTTGCCTGTGAGGGCACGCCGCGGGAGGTGGCCCAGAGGCTCTATCAGGAAGAAAGCGCCATGACCTATGCCCTGCCAGCGCCCGTGCGCATCTTCTATGGGGTACAGGAACGCGGAGGGGTCAGTGAAGGAGAGTCCAGCGAACGGCAACAGGCACCTGGGCTTTCTCAGATGGCGAACGAGCCGCATCGGCAGCCACCCGCACCCTTGACCGTGCGGGAAGGACGCCAATGGCTTTTGGACTACGTGAGCGTCCGCAACCTTCCCGTTCGTTCGTTGCCGCAGGAGGAACCCATCGCTTCCGAGGACGGGGATGCGGCAGTGCGCCTGAAGGAGGTATGGTTCCGCTACGAACGGGAGGCCCCCGATGTGCTTCGTGGTGTGAGCCTGAAGGTGTCGAGGGGGAGCCTGTTCGCCTTGGTTGGGGGGAATGGCGCAGGGAAATCAACCCTGCTCAAGACCCTTTGCGGCATTTGCAAACCCTACCGTGGGCGCGTGGAAGTGCTGGGACGCAAACTGACTGACTGGAAGCGCGGCTCGCTCTTTCGTGGGGCCTTGGCCATGCTTCCCCAAGACCCCCAGAATCTCTTCGTGAAGAAGACCGTGCGGGCCGATCTGGAAGAGATGACCTTGGATTCGGGCGGTGTTGGTGGTTTGGGAAAGGAGGCGGGGGATACTTCGGGCCGTTCGGTGCAGGAGCGCATTCAGGAAGTCGCACGTCTCTGCGACATAGAGGATCTGCTGGATCAGCACCCCTTCGACCTGTCTGGAGGCGAACTGCAACGGGCGGCTTTGGCGAAGGTGCTGCTCTGTGAACCTCAAGTGCTGCTTTTGGATGAGCCCACGAAGGGGATAGACTCGTTCTTCAAGCGCAAGCTGGCGGAGGTGTTGCGCCAGCTCATCCAAAGGGGGCTTACGGTCATCATGGTGTCGCATGACGTGGAGTTCTGCGCACGCCATGCCGATTCCGTCTCATTGTTCTTCGATGGCGCGGTGGTTGCCACCAACACTCCGCGTGCGTTCTTCTCCATGAACTCGTTCTATACGACGGCAGCCAACCGGATGAGCCGCCATGTGTTCACAAATGCGGTGACTGATGAGGATGTGATGGAACTGTGCCTGGCATAGCGAAAGGCAGGAAGCACCAAGCCGTTCTGTGGGTCTGCGTGATCTTGGCGGCGCTGATCACCGTGGGCGCAGGTGCTGTCCTGCGCGGCAAGAGCTACATCGTGGTGAGCGTGCTTCTGGTCATCTATTCCTTGATACCCTTCTTCATTTCCTTCGAGAGTCGCAAGCCCCAGGCCAGGGAACTGGTGGTCATTGCCGTGATGGCGGCACTCGCGGTGGCTGCGCGGGCGGCTTTCGTCTGGTTGCCGAACTTCAAGCCCATGGCGGCCATCGTGATGGTGGCAGGTTTTGGACTGGGGCCTTCTTCGGGGTTCATGGTGGGAGCGCTTTCGGCCTTGGTGAGCAATTTCATATTCGGCCAAGGGCCGTGGACTCCCTGGCAGATGCTCTCCTTTGGTCTTTGCGGAGCCGTCTTCGGCGCCTTGGGGAAGAAGGGCGTCATCCCGCAAGCGGCATGGTCATGGAAGACGAAGGTGGTGGCCGGGCTTGTGGGAGGAGCCTTCGTGCTGGTCATCGCAGGGCCGCTGCTGGACACCAGTTCGGTGTTCATGATGCTTGCCAGCATCACCCCTGAAGGGGTGGCGGCGGTCTATCTGGCTGGCATCCCCGTAAATGCCCTGCAGGCAGGAGCCACGTTCCTCACGCTGTTCCTGGTGGGCAACGCCATCCTGGAGCGTTTGGCTCGGGTCAGGAAGAAGTACGGTCTTCTGGAAACCTGAGGAAATGCAAAAATCCATAAAAAACACATATTTCATAGAAAATTTCCTTGACGGTTGACAAACCCATAATTAATGTGGACGGTTCCTGCATTTTGCGGGAAATCAAACATGCACAAGAAGGAATAGAGAAGGAGGACAAGCTTCGTGGCCAAGCTCAAGAAAACCTCATCTACCCTTTACCGGGAACGAAGGAGCTTCGCGAAGATCCAGGATGTCATGGATCTGCCGAACCTGATCGGCATCCAGACTGACAGCTTCGAATGGTTCAAGAACGAAGGCATCCGCAATGCATTCGAGGACATCGGTCCCATCGAATCCAACACCAAGGACATGTCGCTCTCCTATCTGAGCCATGAATTCGACGAGCCTCAATACACCGTTGATGAATGCAAGGAGAAGGACGTCACCTACCAGGCGCCGTTGACGGTCACCTTCAACTATGTGAACCGCAACACCGGCGTCCAGGCGGAGATCCCCATCTTCTTGGGTGACTACCCATTGATGACGAATCGCGGCACGTTCATCATCAACGGCACCGAGCGCGTCGTGGTCTCCCAGCTGGTGCGCTCTCCCGGTGTCTACTTCGGCAGCGAACGCGACAAGACCTCTGATCGCATCATCTACAACGCCAAGGTGATCCCCAGCCGGGGTGCTTGGCTTGAGTTCGAGACCGACAAGCGCGATGTCCTTTCCGTCCGTATCGACCGCAAGCGCAAGCAGCCGGCCACGCTGCTGGTGCGTGCACTGGGCTTGGCGGAAACCAGCGAAGAGATACTTGAGCTTCTGGGCGATTCCGACATGGTGCGTCGCACCCTTGAGCGCGACCCTGCTACCACGCGCGAGGAAAGCCTGATCGAGCTGTACAAGCGCTTCCGTCCCGGCGAGCCGCCCACGGTGGATTCCGCCCGCACGCTTCTGGACGGCCTCTTCTTCAATCCACAGCGCTATGACCTGGCGAAGGTCGGTCGCTACAAGATGGACAAGAAGCTGGGTGAGAACCCTGAGGAGAACGACTCCTCGACGCTCACCAAGGATGACATCGTCCTCACCATGCGCTACATCATCAATCTGCATGACGGCGTTGAGGGCTACACCACTGATGACATCGACCACTTCGGCAATCGCCGCATACGCACGGTGGGCGAGCTCATCCAGAACCAGTTCCGCATCGGCATCTCCCGTATGGAGCGCGTGGTGCGTGAGCGCATGAGCATGCAGGACACTGACGAGGTCAACCCGAACTCACTCGTGAACATCCGTCCCATCGTGGCGGCGGTGAAGGAGTTCTTCGGTTCATCGCAGCTCTCCCAGTTCATGGACCAGACGAATCCGGCATCCGGCATCACGCACAAGCGCCGTCTGTCCGCTTTGGGCCCGGGCGGTCTTTCCCGTGAGCGCGCAGGCTTTGAGGTTCGCGACGTCCATACCTCCCACTATGGCCGCATGTGCCCCATCGAGACACCTGAAGGCCCGAACATCGGCCTCATCGGTTCGCTGGCTGCCTATGCACGGGTGAACCCCTTCGGCTTCATCGAAAGCCCCTACCGTCGCGTGGTTGACGGCAAGGTGACCGACGACGTTGACTACCTCACGGCTGATGAGGAAGAGAACTACATCATCGCCCAGGCTAATGACGAGTTCGACCCGGAGAGCCGTCAGTTCGGCTCCTTCGACAAGGACGGCACGTTCGTTCCGGCGAAGCGCGTGCTCTGCCGCATGAAGAACGCTGCCGGTGAATTCGGCGAGCCCGGTGAGGTGGCACCTGATCAGGTTGACTACATGGACGTTTCCCCACGCCAGATGACCAGCGTGGCAACCTCGCTCATTCCCTTCCTTGAGCACGATGACGCGAACCGTGCACTCATGGGTTCCAACATGCAGCGCCAGGCCGTGCCGCTTCTGCGCACGGAGGCACCGTATGTGGGAACGGGTATCGAGCATCGCATCGCCGTTGACTCCGGCGAGATCCTCGTGGCTCAGAATCCGGGCGTGGTTGACTACGTTGATGGCCAGACCATCATCGTGGAAAACGAGGATGGCGACTACGATGAGTATCTGATTCCGAAGTTCCAGCGTTCCAACCAATCCGGCTCCATCAACCACAAGCCCATCGTCCGCAAGGGTGACAAGGTGCAGGCGGGTGACGTTCTGGCCGATGGCCCCAGCTGCGATCATGGGGAACTGGCCTTGGGTGCCAACCTGATGGTGGCATACATGCCCTGGGAAGGCTACAACTACGAGGACGCCATCATCGTGTCCGAGCGCGTGGTTGCCGAAGACCTCCTCACCAGCATCCATATCGCTGAGTACGAAGTGGATGCCCGGTCCATCAAGCTGGGTGATGAGGAGATCACCCGTGAGATCCCGAACATCTCCGATGACATGATCACAGACCTGGACGCTGATGGCATCATCCGCATCGGTGCCGAGGTCTTCCCGGGCGACATCCTGGTTGGCAAGGTCACGCCGAAAGGCGAGACCGAGCCGTCCTCTGAGGAGCGCCTCCTTCGCGCCATCTTCGGTGCGAAGGCCCATGAGGTGCGTGACACTTCCCTGCGCGTTCCCCACGGAGCCGGCGGTCGCGTCATCGGCGTCCTGCGCTTCAATCGCAAGGATGACGACCTGCCACCGCAAGTCAATGAGCTCGTTCGCGTCTATGTCGCCCAGAAGCGCAAGGTGCAGCAGGGCGACAAGCTTTCTGGCCGTCACGGCAACAAAGGCGTCATCTCACGGGTGCTGCCGGTTGAGGACATGCCGTACCTGGCCGACGGCACACCCATCGATGTCATCCTGAATCCGCTGGGCGTTCCCTCCCGTATGAACGTGGGCCAGCTGCTTGAAAACCACTTGGGCTGGGCTGCGAAATGGGGATGGTCAGACGCAGAGGATACGGATGAGGTGGTGGAAGGCCCCCTCTTCGTCTCCACGCCGGTCTTCGACGGCGCCACCGAAGAGGAGATCTCGGACGCCATCGTGAAGGCGAACCGGAACCTCATCAACATCAACCACCAGAAGTATGGCGACAAGGCACGTGATGAATTCGTTCCGCAACTGACCCCTACCGGCAAGACGTGGCTCTATGACGGCCGTACGGGTGAGAAGTTCCGCGAACCCATCACGGTGGGCGCAACCTACATCCTCAAGCTGGGACATATGGTGGACGACAAGATCCATGCCCGTTCCACGGGCCCCTACAGCCTGATCACGCAGCAACCGCTTGGTGGCAAGGCCCAGTTCGGCGGCCAGCGCTTCGGTGAGATGGAGGTGTGGGCGCTCTATGCCTACGGTGCCTCCAACGTGCTGCAGGAGATCCTCACGGTGAAGTCTGACGATACGGCGGGACGTGTGAAGTCCTACGAATCCATCGTCAAGGGTGAGAACATCCCGGCACCTGAGGTGCCTGAGAGCTTCAAGGTCCTGGTGAAGGAGATGAAGTCGCTCTGTCTGAACGTGGAACTCGAGGGCCATGGTGGGACCGTGGATGCCAACATGGACACCGACGAGGGCGATGAGGATCGCGCCACCTTCGAGCGATTCGGCGTTGGCGCCTCTGAGGAAGAGGATCAGGGAGCAACCCTGCTTGATGATCTGGGCGCTGACATCAGCGAACTGATCCAGGACGTGAACCGCACCACCGGGGATGACCTCCTCGGCGATGATGCTGATATCCAATCGGCCGACATCCTTCGCGCGAAGGCTCCCATGGGCAACAGCGCGGATGAGGTGGCCGAAGAGCTTGCTGACCTGCTTGGCCAGGGAGAGGAGGAATAGGGATGCCCAACACCACTGAATTCGACGTCCGCAATTTCGATGCGCTCCGCATATCCCTCGCCAGTGCCGAGAACGTGCGTGAGTGGTCGCGCGGTGAGGTGAAGAAACCGGAAACCATCAACTACCGTACCTTGAAGCCTGAAAAGGACGGCCTGTACTGCGAGAAGATATTCGGGCCTACCCGCGACTGGGAATGCGCCTGCGGCAAGTACAAGCGCATCCGCTTCAAGGGCATCGTGTGCGAACGCTGCGGCGTCGAGGTCACCCGTTCCAAGGTGCGCCGCGAGCGCATGGGCCATATCGAACTGGCGGCCCCGGTATCGCATATCTGGTACTTCAAGGGAAGCCCTTCGCGGTTGGGGTATCTGCTTGACATCCCTCCCAAGGAATTGGAGAAGGTTCTCTACTACGCCAGTTCCATCATCACCAGCGTTGACCAAGAGGCTCGCGAAGAGGATGCTGAGGAGCTGCGTGACGAATTGGCTGCCGACTTGGAGGAGCTTGACGCCGAGCGCGATCGCCTGATCGAGGCAACCCGTCGCCTTTCTGTGGACTACGTGCCCGAAGAGGATGAGTTCGTCGATGAGGATGCCGACGATGATCGGCTCTCTGCCGAAGAGGTGGAACAGGAGATCGCCGACATCTACGAGGAATTCAACGAGCGCAAGGCCCTGCGTCAGGATGCGCTGGATGAGTTCATGAAGATCGAGCCGAAGCAGTTGGTTCCCGATGAGGCCCTGTATCGTGAGATGCGTGCGAACTATCGCGATTACTTCACGGGTGGCATGGGCGCCGAGGCGGTGCGCGATCTTCTGGATGCGATGGATCTGGAAGCGGCTTCGGAAGAGCTTCGTGAGATCATCGCCAACGGGAAAGGCCAGAAGCGTGCCAAGGCCGTGAAGCGGCTGAAGGTTGTGGATGCGTTCCTGAAGTCCGACAACAAGCCCTCTGACATGATTTTGGACGTCATTCCGGTCATCCCGCCCGATCTGCGTCCGATGGTCCAGCTGGATGGTGGCCGTTTCGCCACCTCCGACCTGAACGATCTGTACCGTCGCGTCATCAACCGCAACAATCGTCTGAAGCGCCTTCTTGATCTGGGCGCGCCAGAGATCATCGTCAACAACGAGAAGCGCATGCTCCAAGAGGCGGTGGACTCACTGTTCGACAATGGTCGTCGCGGCCGCCCCGTCACGGGTCCGGGCAATCGTCCTCTGAAGTCCATCTCCGACATGCTCAAGGGCAAGCAAGGGCGCTTCCGCCAGAACCTGCTGGGCAAGCGCGTGGACTATTCAGGTCGTTCGGTCATCGTGGTCGGCCCTCAGCTGAAGCTGCACCAGTGCGGCCTTCCCAGCCAGATGGCTCTCGAACTGTTCAAGCCCTTCGTCATGAAGCGCTTGGTGGAACTGGAATACGCTGGCAACATCAAGTCGGCGAAGCGCGCAGTGGAACGTGGCGCCAGCTATGTGTGGGACGTGCTGGAAGAGGTCATCACCGATCATCCGGTGCTTCTGAACCGCGCACCAACGCTGCACCGCTTGGGTATCCAAGCCTTCGAGCCGGTGCTTGTGGAAGGCAAGGCCATTCGTCTGCATCCGCTGGTCTGCACGGCCTTCAACGCTGACTTTGACGGTGACCAGATGGCGGTCCATGTGCCGCTTGGGGCAGAGGCTCAGGCTGAGGCGCGTGTGCTCATGCTCTCCTCCAACAACATCAAATCCCCTGCCCATGGCCGTCCGCTGACGGTGCCTACCCAGGACATGATCATCGGTCTGTACTACCTGACGGCCGCCCGTGACGGATTCCCCGGTGAGGGTCGCGTCTTCACTGACATCGACGATGCCATGAATGCCTACGACGCCCGTGCCGATCTGGACCTCCAGGCGAAGATCTGGGTGCGCCTGCGCGTCAACTGCCAGGTGGCCACGGCATACAACACCTTTGAGGACCACAAGGCGGGTGACCGCATCGAGACTACCGTGGGCCGCATCATCTTCAATGATGTGCTCCCGCCGGACTTCCCGTTCCTGAACTACGAGATGAACAAGACGGAGATCTCCCGTCTGGTCCAAGAGGTCTGCAATCGCTACGAGCTTTCTGAGATTCCGCCCATCCTTGATGGCCTGAAGGATGCCGGTTTCCACTACGCCACTCGCGCGGGCGTCACCGTTTCCGTCTACGATGCCACCATCCCGCCGAACAAGGGCGAGATCCTCGCTGCGGCCGACGCGAAGGTGGCGGCCATCGACGAGGACTACGAGTTGGGCATGATGTCTGATGAGGAACGTCACAAGCAGGTCGTTGACGTCTGGAATGAGGCGAATGAAGAGGTCGGCGATGCCATGGCCGAGAACTTCGACCGCTTCAATCCCATCTACATGATGGCCTTCTCCGGCGCTCGCGGCAACATCAAGCAGATTCGCCAGCTTGCTGGCATGCGCGGCCTCATGTCAGACCCGAAGGGCGAGATCATCGACCGTCCCATCAAGGCGAACTTCCGTGAGGGCCTGTCTGTGCTGGAGTACTTCATCTCCACCCACGGTGCGCGCAAGGGCTTGGCTGACACCGCGCTGCGTACGGCTGACTCGGGCTACCTGACCCGCCGTCTGGTCGACGTTGCCCAGGATGTCATCATCCGCGAGATCGACTGCGGCACCCACGAGGGCGTTCCCTATGCACTTGAGAACGAGAAGGGTCAGCCTGATGAGAACCTCATCGGTCGGTGCCTGCTTGAAGCAGTGGCCGATGAGAACGGCGAAGTGATCCTGGATGCCGGTGAGTACATCAGCTCCATGGACCAGATCAGGACCATGATCAGCGCTGGCATCGAAGAGGTGATGATCCGTACCATCATGACCTGCCATGCAGAGCATGGGGTCTGCCAGAAATGCTATGGCTGGGACTTGGCCACGGGGCGTCCGGTCAATATCGGAACAGCCGTGGGCATCATCGCAGCCCAGTCCATTGGCGAGCCGGGTACGCAGCTCACCATGAGAACGTTCCATACCGGCGGTGTGGCTGGTGAGGATATCACCCATGGCCTTCCCCGTGTCCAAGAGCTCTTCGAGGCCCGCAAGCCGAAGGGCCAGGCGGTGCTGGCTGAGATCTCTGGCACTCTGCAGATTTCCGGGGACAAGACCTCCAAGGTGCTCACCATCCATGACCAGGAGGGCAATATCCGCGAATATGCCGTTTCGCCCCGCGTCACGATGATGCCGGGAGTGGTGGACGGATGCGAGGTTCGTGTTGGCCAGCAGCTGACGAAGGGTTCCGTGAACCCCCATGACCTGCTTCGCCTGACCGACCCGAACACCACCCTGCGCTATATCGTCAGCCAGGTGCAAGGCGTGTACGTCAGCCAGGGCGTGGACATCAACGACAAGCACATCGAGGTCATCGCACGCCAGATGCTGC
>CAYWWK010000022.1:0-32253 GCA_964462135.1 uncultured Eggerthellaceae bacterium
GGCTTAGGGGAAAGACCCTGAATTGGGGCTTGACTTATGATAGCTGGTCTACGGAAGGAGGGGTGAGATCGACCTCTCCGGATTAGAGCGGCCTTTGCGATGCAGATCAATCGAACTGGTCTGCATCGGGAGACAGGGACAAGCGCTTGCGGGCCTTGCGCCACCCCGGGAGAGCGCTGTCCAAAAGACCGTAGAACTCCTTGCCATGACCGCGCACGAGCAGATGGCAGAGCTCATGGACCACCACGTATTCCAAGCATTCCGGTGGATAGAGTGCAAGGCGCGTGTTGATGCAGATACGCCCCGTCGAAGGCTGGCAGCTTCCCCAACGGCTCTTCATGTTCCGATATGCCAGCTTCCCGGCCCTGACGCCAAGGATAGGTTCCCACTTCTGAACCAAGGGAGGGACGAACGCTTCGACAATGCCCCGCCATTGCCGCTTCTGCTCATCGGTCGCTTCCATGAAAGGGTCTGGTACGTCCGCGGAATAGCGTTCGAGCGCCTTCTCGATCCACGATCGCTTGCTTTCGACGAAACGCTCGATCTCCTTCGCGCTCACATGGCAAGGAGCTGACACCGCCACCTCCCCGCCTGGACGTATGCGAAGATTCACGTTCTTGACCCGCTTGCGCGTGAGCCGAACCGTGAACCCGGCGATGTTGAGCGTTCGAACGTCACCCTTTTTGGGCTGAAGGGAAGTCACTGCACCACCGAATCTTCGCGCAGGCCATCTCGTGCCGCCAACGCAAGGTCATACGCCTCATTGCGGGAGATGCCGCACTCCTGGGCAACGGCGCGGGCAACTTCCTTGGGACGGTTTCCGGCTTGGGTCAATTCTTGCGCTCGACGCTCTGCGGACTCCAGATTCGCCAGGTGCGTGCGATTGCTCTCCATCTCCGTTGGGCCATTGATCACCAGGACGATCTCGCCCTTGAGGGGCGCCTTCCTTTCCCGACCAGCGATCAACTGGGCAAGTACCGGTGCCTCTTCGACGATCACCTCTTCATGGGCTTTCGTGAGCTCTCGACACAGCGCCACCGTACGATGGGGAAACACTTGCGCGATGGCGGCCGTTGAAGCGGCGACGCGATGGGGACTGTCATAGAAGATGAGTGCGGCATCCAGCGTACTGAATCCCTCCAGCACCACCCTTCTCTCCTCGTCCTTGCGAGGCATGAATCCCGCGAAAAGGAATCGAGGGGTTTGGAAGCCGCTGGCAACATAGGCAGTGGTGACCGCTGAGGCGCCGGGGAGCACCTCTACCTCACAACCCTGTTCGCGCGCTTCGGCTATCAGATGCATGCCCGGATCAGACACACCCGGCATGCCCGCATCCGAGCAATAGGCAAAGCGCTCCCCCTCTCGCATGCGCTCTATGATGGTTTCCGACCGCTGGCGGATGGTGTTCTCGTCCAAGCGGACAAGCGGACGCTTGAGGTCAAGAGCCGAAAGAAGGCGACCGGTCACCCGGGTGTCTTCGCAGAGCACAGCGTCAACAGAGCGCAGAGTCTCTATGGCGCGCAGCGTGATGTCACCCAGGTTCCCAATGGGCGTGGGCACGACGATGAGCCCACCGGCTGGATGCGTGGGTTCATCATGAAACACGTGGCTCGTATCAGTCATGCAGCAGATTATAGAACCCAGGCCTGTTCTTTTGCCCATCGCTTCCCCAGCAAAGCAACAAGGAGGCATCGAAAGGGCAGCGGCAAGGTACGGAAGGCACGAGATCGTGACACCTTCCGAACGGTGCCCTGACGACAGAATGACCCCATGCCTTTTCAGATGACCCGGTTGTATCTTCGAACATGTTGGAACCTCGAAGCTGCAACGAAGGAGGCGGACATGAAGAAGCGCACACGGGTCCTTACCGCCATGCTTGCCTGCCTGCTCTGCGTGGCTTTGGCAGGAGGCGCAGCATACGCTATGGCGCCATCGTTCAATGAGGCGGGTGCAGAAGCCGCTGCCGAACAGGCAACCGCCCAGCAGCAGACACAGGAGGAAACCTTCGCCGATGCCTACGCCGACGAGGCCCAGCACCTCCAACTGTCCGGCTATGACAGCCAAGGCAATCACATCGCACAGCCCTCCACCATTCCCTCGCTCATCACCGCTCAGGCGGAAAGCAATGCGCATACCCAGACCCAAGTTCCCCTGCAGACGGTCAACCATCAGGAAGCCGCCCAAAGGGCGAATGCCCAGAAGATGCCCTCCATGTCGCTTCAGATCTTGGGAGCAGTCATCCCATACATCGATTCCTATGATTCCCCCAGCGCTCCTGACAATTCCGCTGGTTTGTGGCGCGGGTCCGATTCAACCCAGGATGGCACATGGGGATACTTCATCGGTCACCACCCCGGCGTGTTCAACTGCGTCATGTACCTTGAGCAGGGCGATACCATCACCGTATGCGACCGCAACGGCAATACACGCACCTACACTGTTGCCGAGATCTACGATGTCCCCAACACGACCCAATGGGGGCAGATTGCCTCCGACGTCACCAGTCACGGGGAATCCATCACCATCCAAACCTGCTGCGGAGATGGTGAGAGCTACCGCATCGTCGAAGCCGTGTGACGTCACCGCTGTGTATCTTGGGTCGATCAGGTCGGTTGTGGGTCGATCTCCGCTTCGCTCGGATCGACCCCTACAACGCTCGGATTGACCTCTATGGGCTGCGTGTGCTGCCGTAGGTGCCGACTTGTCGGCACGGAACCCAACACCTATGGCAGCGCAGGGCACGCCGCTGCTACACAGAAAGGGCGCTCCCGAGGAAGCGCCCTTTCGCGATACCTATGCGATTCGATCTAGAAGACCGTGACCACCGCACCATTGAAGGTCTGATCGATGTATTCCTTGATGGCATCGGTCTGCAGTGCATCCACCAGCGCTTGGATCTTCGGAGAATCCTCCGTGCCCTCCTTGACCGCGATGACGTTCACGTAGGCACGGGCAGCCTCACCCTCGTCGGATTCCGTTGCGATGGCGTCAGCCACATTCAAGCCAGCGTTCAGCGCGTAGTTGCCATTGATGGCCGCCACGTCAACCTCGTCAAGCGTGCGGGGAACCTGCGCAGCTTCCACCTCTTGGATCTGGAGGTTCTTCGGGTTCTCAACGATATCAATGACCGTTGCGTTGAGGCCTGCGCCCTCCTTCAGCTTGATGAGGCCCTCCTGTTCGAGCAGCAAAAGCGCACGCGCTTCATTGGTGGTATCGTTCGGAACGGCAACCACGGCGCCATCGGCCAACTGGTCAAGGGAATCAACCTTGTTGGAGTACAGGCCGAAAGGCTCAAAGTGAATGCCTGCAGCGTTGGCAAGATGGGTGCCATTCTCATCATTGAAATCATTCAGATAGGTGATGTGCTGGAAGTAGTTCGCATCAAGCTCCCCTTCTTCCAGAGCAGTGTTCGGAAGCACATAGTCATTGTATTCGACCACGTTCAGCGTGTATCCAGCCTTCGCCAGCTCCTCTTCAGCCTGCTTAAGAATCTGTGCATGCGGCGTGGGGGAAGCGCCCACTGTAATGACCATATCGTCTTCGGTGGCAGCAGAACTGCCCGCTGATGAGCTTGAGCCGCCCGAACAGCCAGCCAATCCCAACGCCAATGCCGTGGCAGCCACCACCGCCAAAGCCGCGAACTTCTTTGAAACCTTCATAGCATTCCCTCCTGGTTCCTTACCTCAATCGCTTGTCAACCTTGCTGACAAGCTTCAAGCCACCCTCTTGGAATATCTGTACGATGACCACCAGCAACGCCACGGTGATGAGCATGACATCGGACTGGTAGCGGTAGTACCCATAATTGATGGCAATGGCACCCAAGCCACCACCACCGACGAAACCCGCCATCGCGGAATAGCCAAGGATGGTTGCGAGCGAGATTGTAGCACCCACGAGCAGAGATGGTTTCGCTTCCGGCAAGAAAACCTTCCAGATCATCTGGAAGGTGGATGACCCCATTGCCCGTGCGGCCTCGATCACACCCGCATCGACTTCCTTGAGCGAGGACTCCACCATGCGCGCCACGTAGGGAGCAGCGGCCACCACCAACGGCACGATGGTAGCGGTAGAACCAATCGTGGTGCCCACCACGGCTCGCGTGAAGGGAAGGATGGCCACCAGCAGGATGAGGAATGGGACCGAGCGCAGTATGTTCACGATGATGCCCACCACGAAGTTCACCGCCCGATTGCGCCGAATGCCTCCCTCTCCGGTGACATACAGAACCACCCCTATGGGCACGCCGATGACATAGGCGATAGCCGTGGAGACGATGGTCATGTACAGCGTCTCCCAGGTGCCGGTTACCAAAAGGTCGATCATCTCCTGGGACATCTAGATCGCCTCCTTCGCATCAGCATCCTCTGGGGGATTCGCATTCACTTCGAAGAAGATGCCGCGTCTTTCCAGATAGTGCTTGATACGGTCTTGGGAAGAAGCGTCCTCCGGCAGCTGGATGAGCATCTGGCCCAAGGTCTTGCCGCCGATGACTTCCGTATTCGCTGAGAGGATGTTCACCATGACATCGCATTGAACCGTCATGTCAGAGATGACGGGAGCGCCGGATTCCTCCCCCGTGAAGGCAAGGCGCAGCGTGTTCGGAGGAAGCTGCCCTGCGGTTTCCGCATGGGAGGGCTCGATGAGCCTCTTCGCCGTCTCTGATTTGGGCTGCAGGAAGACGTCGAAGACGGTTCCCTGCTCCTTGACTTCCCCTTCACTCATAACCGCCACTCGATCGCAGATCTGCTCGACCACACGCATCTCGTGCGTGATGACCACGATGGTCACCCCGAATTCGGTGTTCAGGCGCTTCAGCAAGTCCAAGATCGAACGGGTGGTGATGGGGTCAAGCGCGCTGGTGGCCTCGTCACACAGGATGATCTTCGGATCAGTGGCCAGGGCACGCGCGATGGCCACGCGCTGCTTCTGACCACCTGAGAGCTGGGCGGGATAGGAATCGGCCTTGTCGGCAAGATCAACCAACTCGAGCAGTTCCTCAACGCGGGCATCGGCCTTCTCCTTCGCAACGCCGGATATCTCAAGCGGATACCGCACGTTGGCTGCCACCGTGCTTTGGGAGAGCAGGTTGAACTGCTGGAATATCATACCGATGCGCTTGCGTTCCTCACGCAGCTGCTTGAGAGAGAGCCGGGTCAGATCAACGCCATCGATGAGCACCTGCCCGGAGGTCGGGCGTTCAAGCAGATTCATGCATCGCACCAAGGTGGATTTCCCTGCACCGGAAAACCCGATGATGCCGAAGATCTCACCATCGTTGATGGTGAGGTTCACGGCGTTGACGGCCGTGAATTCCGTCTTGCCTGTCTTGAATGTCTTGGTCAGGTCCTTTAATTCGATCACGAGCATTCCCTTAGGTCTTGCAGCGAGAAGCTGCATTTTCTGCAAGGATACGATTCTAGTGCAAAGCGCTCCTGTGTGCAGGAGCGCCAAGGCAAACAGGCAGAAGACCTGCAAGCAAGGAACGCACTGGTGCACGAGAAGCACCTCAAACGGTCCCCGCGCCTTGTCAAGGCATGTGCCTACGAGAACAGAGGGGTGGACAGATAGCGCTCTCCCGTGTCAGACAGTATGCACACGATGCGCTTTCCCTCCATCTCCGGTCGCTGGGCTATCTGCGTAGCAGCCCAAACCGCCGCGCCGGATGAGATGCCCACCAGAAGACCTTCATGGGCTGCCAAGGCACGGGCCGCTGCGTAGGCCTCCTCTTCACGAACCTGGATGACCTCGCCGTAGATATGGGTGTCCAGCGTCTTCGGCACGAAGCCCGCACCGATGCCCTGAAGGCCATGTGGCCCCGGCTTGCCGCCAGAGAGGACGGGTGAGCCCGCTGGCTCGACAGCGGCAATCAGGATATCCGGATTCTGTTCCTTGAGGTAGGCGCCCGCACCGCTGATGGTCCCTCCAGTGCCCACGCCTGCAACCAGGGCGTCCACGCGTCCGTCTGCCTGATCCCAGATCTCAGGACCAGTGGTGCGGTAGTGGACAGCCGGATTCGCAGGGTTCTCGAACTGGGAAGGAATGAAGGCGTTGGGTATCTGCCGGGCAAGCTCCTCGGCTTTGGCGATGGCACCGGCCATGCCCTTCGAACCTTCGGTGAGCTCAAGTTTCGCCCCATAGGCCTTCATGAGATTGCGTCGCTCAACCGACATGGTGTCAGGCATGCAGATGATCATCTGATTGCCTCGGGCCGCAGCCAGGAGCGCAAGCCCGATGCCGGTATTGCCCGAAGTGGGTTCGATGATGACGGTATCGGCATCCAGCTTGCCTGCACGCTCAGCCTCTTCAAGCATGGCTTGGGCAACGCGATCCTTGATGGAGCCCCCTGGGTTGAATGATTCCACCTTCCCCAAGATGGAAGCCGAAAGCTGGTGCGCGGTCTCGTAATTGACCAGCTCCATCAGCGGAGTATGGCCTATGAGCTGGGATATCTTCGTGCAAGCCGTCATGGATGACCTTTCGATGGGCAGCGGCATTTCTGAGTGATTATAGGCAAGATCAGCGTGCGCCCAAAAGATGTTACAGAGGGGAAATCTGACGATTCGCCCATTTCTCGCTTTGACTCTCCAGGCTTTCTGCTATGCTTCCGCACTGACCCGAAACGAAAGGCTCATCTTGACCAACGCTCAGGCATATCTTTCTTGCGCAACCGCATGCACGGTTGCTGGTGCTTGGTGGTGGCAGAAGGGAATATCGTAATCGGGTTATCGAACTTCGCCGCACGCATATCCAACGAAGACCCTCGATGACTCGGGGGTCTTCTTTTTTGCACTCCCCTCATCCTGGAACCTCGATCAACGGCGCAGATCGGATCAATCGCCAGCCAAAAGCCGCGAGAAAGGATTGAAAGATGGCACAGGCTACCCAGACAACCAACCCAACCGACGCTCCCTATCGGCTGTATCTTCGCGAGGACCAGATTCCCACCCAATGGTACAACCTGCGCGCCGACATGTCTGAACCTCCCGAACCCATGCGGCTTCCCAATGGCCAGATCGCCACTGCAGCGGACATCGCACCTGTCTTCTGCGACGAATTGGTGGCTCAGGAACTGGATGATGAGACCCCCTATTTCGACATACCTGAAGGCGTGCGCGAGATGTACAAGGTCTACCGGCCCAGCCCCTTGTGCCGTGCCTACAATCTTGAGCGCGCCTTGGGCACCCCGGCTCACATCTACTACAAATTCGAGGGCAACAACACATCCGGTTCCCACAAGCTGAACTCCGCCTTAGCCCAAGCGTACTACGCGAAAGAGCAGGACTTGGAGAAGATCACCACTGAAACAGGGGCAGGCCAGTGGGGTACCGCGCTTTCCGAGGCGGCCGACCACTATGGACTTGACTTGGATGTCTTCATGGTGAAATGCTCCTATGAGCAGAAGCCGTTCCGCCGAAACATCATGGAGACCTTCAACGCCACCGTCACCCCCTCCCCTTCGAATACCACTGAGGTAGGGCGCAAGATGCTGGCCGAGCACCCTGATTCCACGGGCAGCCTGGGAACAGCCATCTCCGAGGCGGTGGAGCGCGCCTTGAACGTTCCTGGGAACAAAGGGCGCTACCAGTTGGGCAGCGTGCTCAATCAGGTGGTGCTGCATCAATCCATCATTGGCCTTGAGAGCTACACGGCCATGGAAGAACTTGGCGAATACCCCGATGTGGTCATCGGATGCGCCGGAGGCGGATCGAACCTGGGTGGCCTCATCGCGCCCTTCATGCGGGACAAGCTCAAAGGGGACAAGCCGAATACGCAGTTCATTGCCGTCGAACCCGCCAGCTGCCCTTCGCTCACCCGAGGAAGGTACGCCTACGACTTCGCCGACACCGGCCAGACATGTCCTCTCTGCAAGATGTACACGCTTGGTAACGGCTTTCTCCCTTCCCCGGACCACGCAGGAGGGCTTCGCTATCATGGGATGTCGCCGATCGTGAGCAAACTGGTGCATGATGGGTACATGGATGCCGTGGCCGTCAAGCAGACGGATGTCTTCGGAGCAGCGGAGGAATTCGCACGCCTGGAAACCATCCTTCCCGCGCCCGAAAGCGCCCACGCCATCTATGTCGCCATGGAAGAAGCCAAGAAATGCGCGGAGACGGGCGAGGAGAAGGTGATCCTCTTCGGACTCACCGGAACCGGCTACTTCGACATGTATGCCTACGACGCTTACAACAACGGCAAGATGGTGGACCACGCACCCACCGAGGAGGAACTGGAGGCGGGATTCGCAACCATTCCCTCCATCCCGGGAGTGCAATAGACGAAGGAGACGCAAGATGAAGCCAGTACCTTCCATAAGCGAAGAGGCTCTGAAGGAGTCCGCGAAGAAGCATAAACGGGATGTGCTGGCCAATGATCAGCCAGTGGTGCTGGAATCCTCTGAGACCGACCCGGAGTTTCCCGCCATGCAGGAATACGAAGTCGACGAAGTTGGCCCACGGGGGTCCAAACGCAAGCATCCAGGACTCATCTGGGCCATCATCGCGGTAGTGGCCGTCGTCATCCTATGCATGGCTTTGGGCGCTGCCGGGGACTGGATGAACCCCGAGGAAGCCCAACAGGTGCAGGATGCCCAAGAGAACGCCACGCTTTAGCATCCAGGACGAACCGGCACCATGGGAGGTGCCATCGGTGCAGGATGCCCAAGAGAACGCCACGCTTTAGCGCCCTTCGGGCATTTCGGGTGCCAAGGCACCCACCGCGCCCCTGCAGGGTGAGGCGCACGGGGCGAAGCCGCCTTGCATGGATCAGGGACGATCTCCCTTGACCTCAGGAAGCCACAGGTCCAGATCAACCTCCGTAGGAATGCCGGGGACATCCCCGGCATTTGTGTATTGCCATAAGATGAAGTCGAATTGGGCCGTAGGGGCTGCCACCTCGTATTCGGCAAGCCATAAGGGATACGCCGCATGCACCACCTTGTCCATGCGTCCCAGATCACGCTGGTTGCCATAGACCATGGGCTCATAGCCTGCCCGTTCCATGCGTTCACAGAAGGCGATGGCCAGAGAGCTCAGCGTAGAGCCATCCAGATCATTGGCGCGCGCCCCTTCGACATCAACCGCTTCGTGGTCGAAGGCTACAACCTCGAAGCTCACCCCTTCAGCCTGTGCCTGGGAGAGCAGCGAAAGGGCGAAATCGGCCTCTTCTTCCACTTCCTCCTGAGTGATTGCCTGGGAGAAGAAGTAGGCGGAAACGGAAATGCCTGCTCTGTGCGCACCCGTGGCATTCGCCATGAAGCACTCGTCTTCGTAGAGGATGCCTTCAGTGGCTCCACGATTGCCCAGCCGAACGAAGGCGAACTGCACACCCGCATCCGCAACGGCTGACCAGTCGATGTCGTGCTGATGGGCAGACACGTCCACGCCCCAGCGGGATTCCACCACGCCTTCGGGAGCGTAGACCAGTTTCTGGCCTTCTTGCTGCAGGCTGTTCCAGTCATAGGGGCTCACGTAGGCAGCTGGCGCACAGGAGACAAGGATGCATGTCGCCAAGGCGATTGCGGCCATGAGAGCGATGGGCTTTCGAAGGGAAGATGCCATGAGGGCATTCTATCGGATTATCAGCTGCACGTTGGGCATCGCATGGCGCTGTACCGGACTGCTGGGGCCATGCGGTCCGATGGCCCCATCCCCACAGCGCTGAGGGCAAGCCGCCGCTGCGCGGGCGGCTTCCGCTACAGTCTCATCCAGCTCTCTCCGCAGCGCAGGCTGACATCCTGCGAATGCCACCTTGGTGGCACGAGGCAGGTCGCCGCTACATGTTCTGGATCGATCTCCGCTTCGCTCGGATCGAACCCTGCGACGCGCATTCTAAACGGAATGCGAACGGATTGAGTCAAGAGAACCGTCCCCATGACTCTGAGCTTTCGGGGATGCGAAGAGCGCCACCAGAAGCACCACGACCGAAAGCGCTGCCGACAAGGCGAATGCCGCTTGGTAGCCGCCTGCGCCTGCATTCGCCAGTCCTACGATGACAAGCATCATGAGCGCCGTGCCGAAGGAGGCGCACGCTTGACGCAGCGTGACGAAGAAGGTGGAGCCATCGTTCATGAGGGAACCCGGCAGCTTCGCCATGCCCCAAGAGATGAAGGGCCCGATGATGGAGCTTACACCGATGCCACGAATGGTCTGCATGACCGTCAGCAACCACAGAGGGGTGGTGGCGTCCGCGAAAACCATGGACACCGCCCCCGCCGTCAAGAACACGGAACCTCCGATGAGCACCGGTCGCGCACCGAATCTGTCAGAGAGGATGCCTCCCAGCGGATTGAACACCACCGCCAACACCGTGGCCGGAATGAACACGAGACCCGCATCGAACGCAGAGAGGCCACAGACGTTCTGCACGAACAGCGGAATGATCAGCGTGATGCCCATGAACGAGGCGAAGAGACTGCACTGCCCCAGAAGGCTCGCTCGATAGCTTCTCGTTCTCATGATATCCATGCTGATGAGGGGATTCTCGATGCGTCGCTGGCGAGCGATGAACAGGATCAGACAGGCACAGCCGATGAGCAGCGGGACGAACGTCTGGCCGTCACCCACCCCAACGTTCGCCGCATTGGTGAACCCCAAGAGCAAGCCTCCGAATCCCAACGTGGACAGAAGAAACGATATCCAATCCAGCTTTGCCTGGCGCTCGGGCACCTCCTCTTTCGGGAAGATGACCAAAACGGCAATCAGCAACATCACCAAAGCACAGGCAAGCATGATGAAGAAGCTTCTCCACCCCAAGCTGTCCACCAGCGCCCCGCCAATGAGCGGTCCGATATTGGGAGCGAATCCCATCGCCACCCCCGCTATGCCCATCGCAGTGCCAACCTTGCCCTGGGGAAAGCGCGTCATGGCCAGAGACTGCATGACAGGCAACGTGATGCCCGTGGCAATGGCCTGTGGAATGCGGCCGATGAGGAGAACGGCGAAGTCAGGAGCAAGCCAATCGACCACAGCTCCTGCCAGGAAGAGAAGACAGGCGCCGAAGATGAGTTGCCGTGTGCTGTAGCGTCGGGAAAGATGCGCCACCAACGGCACCGTGATGCCGATGACCAGCATGTAGAGCGTCGTAAGCCACTGCGAAGTGGCCTCATCCGTGCCGAAAGAAGCCTGTACGCCCAGCATCATGGAATTCATGACCGTTTGCGTGAGCGAACCCAGTGCGCACAGGATGGTGGCAGTGGCGAAGGCAGGGTAGATAGACCGGGATGAGGCGCTCATGACAAACCTAGAAGAAGGCGGTGGCGGAGACGATCATAGCCAAGATGATGCCCATGATGGATTCGCCCCCAAGAAGCCCAGAGGCAACCACCAGACCCGATTCCTGCCAGCGTTGCTCGCTCTGCTGATGATCCTGCCCCTCTTTGCCAGCCATCACCCTGCGTCTGATGAGATCAACGACCGCCTTCGCCAATACCCCCAAGAAAGCCGTGAAGGACATGTAGAAGGGAAGGTACATCCCCAAGCCAAGCATCATGGCGGGAAAGCGTACGAGGTAGAGGATGAAGCCCGCCGCGGCTCCCACCAGGAACGCCGGCATGTTCGGCACTCCCGAGACCATGGTGGCAACAACACTCGCCTGGGCCGAGACGAATTCCTTTCCCGGCCCGAACGCATCCGGTCCATAGGCCTGGAACAGCACACCTACCGCCAAGGCAGCGACGATCGACCCCACAACGGCGCCGATCCCCTGGCCCACCCACTGGGCTTTCGGGCTGGTTCCCAAAACCGCACCGGCTTTGAAGTCATTCATCACGTCTCCCGCAAGACCGCATGCCACCGCCACCAGCGCCGCTACGAAGAAGAGCTGAAGCTGCGTCACATTCGCGAACAGCGCAATGAGGAACAGGGCGATCAATCCGAATATCTCCATGGGATCGATGCTGGTCTGCCCTACCGATTGGGCGCTCATGGCACAGGCGATGAACGCACAGACCACCGTAAGCGCAGACACGACGGCGGGAAGGTCAAGCGCAATGCAGCAGGCCACCGCGGCACTGGCAAGAGCGAGGATGGCAACACTCGCGTTGCGCACCGCCTTCACCTGAGGTGCCGCACCCATATAGGTCCCGCACGAAGTGAGCCCCAAGGGCTCAGAGCTGCGCCGGGCCTGCGCGGCTTTGCCCGAGAGTGCGCGGACTCCCAACGGAATGATGTCACGCACGATGACCGCAAGGCCGCATCCCATCATGCATCCCATACCCAAACACGATGCAACCTCTCTCGCTGCATCGGCGCTTGCAAGCCCCAACGCCGGAGCCGCCACTACAATGCCGAAATTCGCCAGCACCGCCCCACCGAACCAGACGACCATCGCCCCCGTTCCGATGAGAAAGCCCACGGCCAGCATCATGGGAGAGGCGTAGATGCCGAAGACGACACCTGGAATGGGCAGTTGCGCCACCATGGAGGGAATCAGCTTCACGCCATCGCGCAGGAATGCCCAGAGGGCCGCGAATCCCATGGTGCCGAAGAGCTTCGCACCTACCTTGCCTCCTGCATTGCCCGCCTTGAGCGTTTCCGCCGCTGCCTGCCCCAAGGGATATTCCAGCTTCGCGTCCTCAATGAAATGAGACCTCAAGGCGATGGAGGCGACCAACCCCACCATCGAACCGCAAAGCGCGATGACCAGCAACTGCACCATTGAAAGGTTCTCCCCCAACCCAAGCATCCATGCGCCGGGTATGGTGAATGCCAGGCCACCTGCCACCATGGCACCTGACGACATGACCGTATGGGTCACGTTCGCCTCGTTCAAGGAAGGCTTTCCCTTGCCGAATGCCTTCAGGGCAAACAGCGAAATGAGCGCCGCAAAGATGATCGGCCACGGCAGCGCGCCCATCTTGAGGGCGACGTAGACCGACGATGCCGTGATGAGCACGCAGCCGACGCAGCCGATCAGAATGCCGCGAAGCGTGAGTTGACCTTTCATGCGAGCGTCCTTTCTTCAAGACCGTGACCATCAGCAACCTTTTCCCCGAAGGGTTCACGGGAATGCGTGAGCGAGATTATGGCACACCTTCAAGGGGCCCGATGCAGGCTAAACGGTGAGAGCAGCGAATTCAGCGCCAATGAGAGCAGCTAAATCGGTAGGCGACGTCTCAAGCTGGCAGCCAATGCGCCCACCTGAATAGAGAATGGTATCGAAGAGTTGGGCCGTTTCATCAATGAGCGTTCGGAACTGCCGTTTCATCCCCACCGGCGAACAGCCCCCATGGACATACCCGGTCAGCGGCAGCAACTCCCGGCTCTTGATCATGGCAATGGCCTTCTCGCCCACCGCTGATGCCGCACGCTTGAGATCAAGCTCTTCGGCCACCGGGATCATGAACACGTAATGCGCGCCGGACTTTCCCTGCGTGACCAAGGTCTTGAAAACGCGATCAGGGTCTTGGCCCAGCATGCGTGCCACCTCAACACCACTGGGGGCGCCCTGAGCTTCGAACAGATGGAACGTGCAAGGGATCCGCGCGGCCTCAACCTCACGGATGGCGTTGGTCTTTGCAGGCTTCTTCGACATGGGCAAATGATAGCACCCGCATGCGGGAAGGCCAGGTGAGGGCAAGACGCACGCTGACGCGTGACGAAGGCTGAAGCCTTCGCTACACGCTGCGAAGGAATGCAACTATGGGTCTCATCAGTGGAGGGGCTTGGGGTAGTAGCGGTAGATGGGCTCCTCGGGCTGTGGCTGTGGAATCGGCTGCGTCCGGAATGCGGGAGGCGTTGCCGCCAATGCCGCCTCGACCGTCATCTCAGGACCGCCCAGCTTCGGGAAACCCTGTGGGCTCAACTGCGGTTCAGTCATACCGAAGGCGGTTGTGGCTGGCGCAGGTTCTGTCACCTGTGCCACCTCTTCAACCTGAACGGCTTCTGTCATCGGATCGATCGTCGCTTCGCTCAGATCAACCCCGATGGAGGGAGATGGATCAGCCCCAGAGAATACTGGCGAACCGGCATCTGGGGAGGGAGAAGGCGCACCTCCCGTCATCTTCGATATGTCGGACATGGTCATGGCAGGTTCGTGAGAATCTGCGGCTTCATGGGAAACTGCCGGTTCTGGCGCGGATTCCCAAGGTACCGGTGCAGGCGTTTGAGCAGCCTGCTCTGGATGCATCGGCTGAGATGCCGCTGTCCCCTGATGGGCAGGCACTCCTTGAGAAGGCTCTTCAAGTCTGAGGGGCGGACGCATGAAGATGCCGTGGGCATCTATGCCCAACCCATAGGCAGCCGACATCTTCAGGATGTCCTCTTCGGTGATACCTGACAGATAGGGTCGTCCGCTCATGCAGGTCTTGAGGTAGATCTCCGCCGCCTTCTCAACCGTATGGGCACGCCCGAAAGCATCATCCAGTGAAACCCCAGCAACGAACAGCCCATGATGGGGCCAGAGCACCACATTCGATCGCTCCATGGCCTCGGCGGTTCTTCGGGCAAGGGCGATGCTGCCCGGAATCTCCCACGGAACGATCTGGATGCCCTCAGGGAAGACGAAGGCGCATTCGCTGATCTGCGTCCACAGCAGCCGCGTGAAAAGAGCGCTGTCCAAGGGGACGATGTTGGTCATGGCCGCCACGTTCGCCGGATGGCAATGGTAGATGACGCGATTCTTCCCATCCGTGGCCACCAAGCGGATTTCATGATCGATCAGATGCGCCAGCAACTCAGAGGTAGGCTGTGCATCCCCCTTGAAACCCCAGCAGACGCGCCAAGCACTTCCTGAGCGATCTACCTCGATGATGCCCAGCGTGCGCTTCGGATCATGGGCGATGGAGCGGAAATGGCTGCCTGCGGCGGTGACCAGGAAGAACTCGCCCGCCAGCTGCGGCACCTCAACGTCAAGCTTCTGCCATGCATGCGAACTGAAGCCGGCCCTGACCTCATTCACCTCACTCTTGCGCAAGCGATAGGAAGCATTGCCCCCGTTGGATTCATGCCAACCGGCCAACCAGCCATCGTTGCATAGACGGATGAAATCACGGGCGAAACCAGTATCCAATACCTTCATGGGCACTCCTGATCTTCAGAGGCGTTTCAACACACTTTAGCAGGGTTGCAGAGCATCGTCACATCGGCAACGGGTTCTGCCTCCCCAACATTTGAGAACCCCTCTGCGAAATGAACGACCAGAGCGGCTCCCGTGGGGGTGGTCAGTTCCCCTTCCTCCTCCCCCGCAAACGAAGGCACACCCTCCAAGACATTGGCGGTGGCGGGTGCCGGGATGGGCAATCGACCGTGCGCGCAGTCGACGAAGCCAAAGCCCGTACATACCGGCGTTGCCACGATGCGCGACGGCGACAGTGCATCCATGGCGATGCACGCCATCAACACATAGGCCACCGCCTCCGCTGAACCCACCTCATGGAAGTGAACGCTGTCCACATCCGTTGCGTGGGCTTTCGCCTCGGCCTGTGCCAGAAGGCCATACACCTCGCAAGCATGGCGCTGGGCCTCAGGTGCGGCGCCAGACGCATGGATGAACCGTTCGACCTCCTGCAGGCTGTGATGGTGATGGGCGTGGTGATGATCGTGGTGATGGCCTGCATGGTCCCGCAAGGCGGATTCAACCCCTTCGGGAAGAGATGGCGGTTCAGGCAACAGCGCCAAACAGGCGCGTGCGAAGCCGTCCTTGGTGGATCCGTGCGTGCAGTCAAGCAAGAGCGTGGTCATGGTCATCCTCTCAATCCGAAGATCGTCGAAACAGCGATATCCGATATCAGAACCTTCGGCAGATCATGGCAGCCGTATAGGCCGCCCCGAAGCCATTGTCGATGTTGACGACCGTCACCCCCGATGCACAGGAATTCAACATGGAGAGCAACGCCGCCACCCCGCCAAAGGAAGCACCGTAGCCAACGCTGGTCGGCACTGCGATGACGGGGCAGTTGGCAAGGCCCCCCAGAACGCTTGCCAAGGCCCCTTCCATGCCCGCCACCGCCACGATGGCCGAAGCCCCCAAGATGTCATCCAGCTTCGAAAGCGTGCGGTGCAACCCGGCCACACCCACATCGAAGGCGCGTACCACCCGGCATCCCAACATCTCAGCCGTAAGAGCCGCTTCTTCAGCCACCGGCATATCCGAGGTGCCTGCACTGGCCACCAAGACGTAGTCCTCGGTTTCAGCCGGGGGAATGCCCCCCACGATGCCGACGCGGGCGATGTCGTGGTATTGCAGCGGGATGCCATGCTTCAAGAGATCCTTGGCCTTGCCTTCTGACAGGCGCGTGATCAGCACCCGTTCCTGTCCGTTTTCCTGCAGGGTTCGCACGATGGCCGCCATCTGGTCGGCCGTCTTCCCTTCGCCGTAGATCACCTCGCTGGCCCCCTGCAGCAACCGACGATGCAGATCAACCTGGGCGAATCCCAAGTCCTCGAAGGGCTTGGCGCGCAGAGCGCGTTCCGCATCAGCAAGGGATATGCGCCCTTCGGCCACCCCTTCCAGCAACGCGTGCAGGCTATCTTCCATGCCCCTCCTCCTTGATGGTCTCATTCAAGCTGCCCCGCCGATACCCTTCAAGATCAACGGAGACATAGACAAAGCCGAGCTGTCGAAGATGATGGACCACGCGTTCGCGTATCTGCGGGTCAACAAGGCGCATCATCTCATGCGGGGACACCTCGATGCGGGCAAGATCCCCATGAGCGCGCACGCGCACCTGGCCGAACCCCTCCTCGCGAAGGAGCCGTTCGGCCTGATCGACACGCTTGAGCAGCGCGGCGTCAAGGGAGGTGCCATAGGGAACGCGGCTGGCTAGGCATGCAGAAGCCGGGCGGTCCCAATTCGCAAGCCCCAATGCATGCACCGCTTCGCGAATATCCTGCTTCGTGAAGCCCGCCTCCGCCAAGGGGCTTCGGATGCCCAACTCCTCCACCGCCTGATTGCCGGGACGGAAATCAGCAGCATCGGATGTGTTGCTTCCATCGCAAGGCACCGCTGAGCTGCGGGCCGCCGCCAAGACGACCTGTTCCATGATCATGCGCTTGCAATGGTAGCACCGGTCCTCATGGTTGCGCCGGATGAGGGGCTCTCGGAGCGGGTCGAGCTCAAGCACCTCGTGGGGTATGCCCCATTCCTGACAGAACGAATCGGCGAAGGCGAGATCGTCGGCGGGGATCAGCGGAGAGGACACCGTGATGGCGCACACCGTGACGGACGGCACGCCATGGGCGAATGCCGCCAAGAACGTGGAGTCGACCCCACCTGAGAAGGCAACGGCCACCGTTCCCATGCCTGCAAGGGACGCAGCCAGCGATTCGCGCTTCGCATCCAATTCGGTCATACGATCACAGAGACAGGACGCAAGGGCAGCGAATCGCCCTGGTCCGTCGCGCTCAAGACGGTTTTCCTCAAACCGCTAGTCGGTGATGGTGATGGACCGGATGACTGGCTGGTTCGCCTCGATTGAGATGGCGCCCATGTCCGGATCATCCACATTCGGAAGATGGTCGGCAACGATCTGGTCGATGATCTTCATGCCAGCATCATCGATGGTTCCAAACGCCGCATACTGGCCATCAAGGCTGGGACCCACCTGACTTGCATTGCCCAAGGTCACGAAGAAGGTGCTCTTCGCAGAATCGGGGTTGGAGTTGCGCGCCATGGCAACCACGCCGCGGTCGAACTCGTCTGCCAAGGGGTTGTCAACGCCGTTGGCGGAGAACTCGCCTTTGATGGACTCAAGGGAATTGTCAGTGCCAGCAGCGGAATTACCCAGGGTGCCACCCTGCAGGCAGAAATCGTCCACGATGCGATAGAAGGTCTTGCCGTTGTAATAGCCCTCATCGACCAGCTTCATGAAGTTCTCGACTGACAGAGGAGCGGCATCTCCATCCAGTGTCACCGTGATGGGTTCATAGCCCTCCACCTGAATGACCGCGTGATGGGTTCCAGCGCTTGCCTGCGCAGAGGACGAACTGGAGGAGGCAGCGCCGGAACAGCCTGTCAATCCCAAGAAGGACACGCACAGCACCGCCATCATCAGGGCAATCGCAACCGACGCCATTCTCTTTACCGTAGTCTGCATGATTGAATGATTCCTTTCCCTGTTGGATCGTCTTCCAAGGATACAACACGATCTTGTCTTCCACAGTGTAGCCTTCAGACTTCCATTAGGTTTCGATTTCTCCACCGCACCAGCAAATCGCCAGAAAAAACCTATCCTTGGCCTGAAAGGAACAGGGGAAAGGCCGCGCCATGAGCATTTGCTACGAACTGGAGCAATCAAGACTGATGCTTACGAAAGAGCATCTTCCCAGCTTGGTCCAAGTTGACAAGACCGAAGCCCAGCACAGCTCCTCTCCGGTGATAGCCATCCTTTCGAAGGAGGAATTCGCGGAATTGGGCTTGGAGCATGCCGATGCCCACGAATCCCTCGATCAGCTGGCTGCCTCTGACAGCAACTACGTGGACATCTATCCTGACTACATCGTCGGGTCGCTTGCCGTCCCCAGCAAGACCAGCCTCGTCGCCGAACCCTCCCTGTTCGCCTTCTACCTGGACCGGCATCGACTGCTGTTCGTCGATGAAGGAAACATTGCCCAGAAGGTCCTTGAGCACATGGTGGACATCGGCGTGCTGTCCCGCACCACCACAGCCCATTGCCTCTACGTGTTCTTCAAGGAGCTGCTGGTGGACGACTTGACCTTCCTCGGCCGTTTCGAAGACAAAATGGAAGACATCGAGGAGGGAATGCTCGACTCCAATCGTGACATCCCCTCATCTGAGATCATGAAATACCGTCGGCAATCCATGAGGTTCGCCGTGTACTATCAGGAGATAGCCACCATGGCAAGCATCCTGTCCGACAATGAGAACGGACTCATGGAGAAAAGCGGTGCGCGGTCCTTCGCGCACATAGAAAGCCTGGCCGACCGCCTGGCAACCCGTTCGGAAACGCTCAAAGAATACAGCCTGCAGCTCCATGAACTGGAACAGACGCAGATCGATCTCAAGCAGAACTCCATCATGCAGGTATTCACCATCGTCACGGTGCTGTTCGCCCCACTCACCCTCGTCACCGGGTGGTTCGGCATGAACCTGAGCCTCATTCCCGGTCTGGATTGGCCCTTCATGTGGTTCGCGCTGGTGATAGGCGCGCTTCTCTGCACCGGAGCGCTTCTGGCATTCTTCCGCTGGAAGCGGTGGATGTAGACGCCAAGGGGCACGCAGACCGCTCAGGCCATCAGCTCTGACTTGTCCACCTGAGCCACATACCACCTCATGAAGCGCTCAAGCGGCTTGCGCAAGGCAAGGCCCAGCAGCGCCGCCGGAACCAAGAACACCAGAAGGCAGCAAACCTGGTCCCAATACACCATTCCATAGGTGCCCATCATGGCCTCACGCATGGCTCCCACCACATAGGTTGCAGGCAGGAAGGGACTTACGGCCTGCACGAATGATGGCAGGATCTGCAAGGGGAACGAACCACCGCAACCCGTCACCTGGATGATGAGCATCAACACCGCGATGGCCTTCCCCAGATTGGCGAACGAGACCACAAGCGCATAGATGATGAAAGTGAACACCAGGCCTGCGAGCCAGAAAATGAGCAGGTACAGAAACGGATGGGCTACCTGCACGTGCAGGAAGAGCATGTTCCCCACGGCAGTGAGTGTGGTCTGCGCCAGCGAGAGTGCCGCCATGATACCGAAGTGCCCCAAGAATACCGAACGGGGTTTCGCAGTGGGAACGCGCTTGAGCGTGGCCTTGCAGGAACGCGGCTTGATGACGACCAGGATCAAGAGCGAACCGATGAACAGGGCGAGGGTGGTGTAGAGCGGCGCCATCTGCGAACCGAAGTTCTCGGCAGGGTAGATCGCCTCGCGATCGATGCCCACCGGAGCCGCCAATGCTCCCGCGAAAGCGGACGCATCAGAGGTCAGGATGCCACGCAGTTGATCGGCATCTCCCGAGATGAGCGCCTCTTCGATGCCGCGGCTGACCGCATCCATGGCCTCGGCCGACCGACGCAGATCAGCCGCCACGTCGCTGATCTTGCCATTGCCAACTGCAAGCGCATCGGCTGCCGTGGAAGCGGTTGACGAAAGGACGGCACCCGCTCCACCCAACGTGCTCAAAGACGACTGCACGCTTTGGGCAAGGTCAGCCGCCTCTTGGGCGATCTGCTCAAGACCGGGACGCAAGGCGACGAAGGAATCCCGCGCTTTGCGCAGATTCGCCTGAGCCTCCGCCACAAGCGCCTTGGTCTGCGCTCGCTCTTCGCTCAGGTTGGCACTCCCGGCATCAAGCTGGTCAGCCGCCTCACGCAACTGCTGCTGGGTCTGCGCCATCAGATCAGCCTGCAGACGCAGAAGGCGCACCGCCTCTTCCATGGCTTGCTGGTAAGCGGCGTCCATGCCGGGAGCCAGCGCCTCCAATTGATCGGCCAGGTTCCGATAGCCGTTGATCATCCCTGTCAGGCTGTCGGCCTCCGCACGCAAGGCGGCAGTCGCATCGGTGGCGGCCACACCCGCATCATCGAAGAGCTTGTCGGTGGCCGCGGCAAGCGCCTCCATGCCAGCGCTTCCCTGCTCAAAGGCCTCTCCCAAAGCCTTGACCGTGTCAGTGAGGCTCTGGATGAGCGGACCCAGGGCATCTGCACCGGAAGACGCGGCATTCTTGAGTTGGTTCGCCTGCTCTTCGGCGGCAGTGGCAAGAGCGGTGGAAGAGGAGATGAGTCCAGCGGCATCCTGTCCCAATTCCCCATAAAGTTCTAGCACCTGGGCCGCCTGTTCCATGCGACGGCCCACGTTGCCAATGTGGTCAGCCAGCTGCTGCACCTGTCCGGACACATCGGCCTCATCGGCATAGCGCGCCAAAGCCTCCCCCAAGGAGATGGCCACCTCCGACATGGTTTGCGCAAAGACCTGATTCACCTCATAGGAAACCGTGTCAGCCCCTCTGTCGGTGATCTTCGGAGCGATGGCGCTCTTCTTCTCATTGCTGTAATAGATGATGCTGGCCTGCTGTGCATCGCCCTTGAAGAACGTGAGCATATCGCGGCTGAAGTCCTTCGGGATGACCACTGCCGCGTAGTAACGCCCCGACCGCGCGCCATCCACTGCATCCGACTCATCAGTGAACAGCCAATCTATCTGCTCATTCGCCCGCAGCGCACTGACCACCTGCTCACCTATGTTCACACGCAGGGGAATGAGGTCTGACTGATACCCCTCGTCGGTGTTCGCCACGGCCACGGCAAGATTGCCGGTATGGTCGAAGACATCCCAGCAGGCGATGATGTTGTACCACGCGAAGATGGAGGGCATGGCCACCAATCCCAAGGCGATGACCACCGAGACCACGTTCGCGAACAGCCTGCGCACCTCATCGGTGAAGATGATCCAAGCGTCACGCATCGCGTGCTCCCTTCTCCGGGAGACGCCCATCGCCTTTCCTCGCGTTGAAAAGATCGAACAGGCTTTGCGTGCTCATGGAGTCCAGCCTCATCTGACGGGCGATGCTGTAACGCAGGCTTTCCACCACCACCAGGAACACGGTGATTGCCACCAGCCATACCAGCCAGAAGGTGAGCACCCAGACGTTTTCGGCAGGCGTGAATGCGAATATGATGGATATGATGATGGGAACGCCGATGCCGAAGATGAGCGCCCCGCGGATGAGCTTGGGGTAGAGCCGCGTCAGTCGCTCATAGCGATGGGTGATGATCTCACGGTACTCCTCCTTGTCAGCAAGGACACGCAGGATCTGAGCCGTGCGGTAGGGACGCGCGGGCACTTCCACCTTCTCGCCGTTGAAGAGACCCGCCTTGCGGATCTGGTTCGCCACCATGCGATTCACATTCGCCAGATACGGGCGCACGCCAATCCCCAGTGCCATGAACAGGGTGAAGAACAACAGGAGCACGGCCACGTCAGTGGCGTAATGGGCACCGTAGAACCCGCAGATGGCCTCGCGCATGGCCCCAATGCCATAGGTGAAGGGGAAGAACGGATAGATGGCTTGGAAGAAGCCTGATGTCATCTCGATGGGATAGAGCCCCGTGGCTCCGGGGATCTGGGCGAACACCAGCACGATGCAGATACCCTTGCCAATATGCTGGAGTGTGACTGAAAGAGCGTAGATGATGGAAAGATATGCCAAGGATGCCAGGATGGCGGCCACGAAGAGCGCCACGGGACTGACCGCTTGGACGCCGATGAGCAAGACCCCCGCACAGCAGATGACCGCCTGGGCGATCACGATCGACGCGAACAGGAGGAAGCGACCGAGATAGGCCTGCGTGATGGTGAGCCCCTCCACCCCTGTGCCATCCACCTCCTGGCGCATGATGACCATGAGCATGAAGGCACCTATCCAAAAAGTCAGATTCATGAACAGCGGAGCCATGGCCGAACCGTAGGCATTCAGCGGGTAGAGCTCTTCGGTCACCACCTCAGTGGGAGAACCCATGAAGGCGGCAATGGACTGCGCATCCAGGCCATCAATCCCAAGCAGGCTTGCAAGTCCCGCAGAGCCATCCAAAGCTGACACGTCCACGTGCAGGTCGTCCAGTTCGCCCACCACCCCGCTCAAAAGGGCTTCGGTCTGGGTGATGGCCTCTTCGGCATGGCCCAGGGAATCACTCAGCGAATCGAAGATGATGCCTGCCTGGCTGGCTACCACCTTGGTGCCAAGCACAGCCGATGAGAGCGAAGATGTGGTGACGGACACCTGGTTCAGCGCTTCGAGGGCCTGGGGAAGCAGGGTGGCCGAGATGGTCTCCCACAGATCCTGACCCGAAGAAACCGCTTCCTGCACGGCGGCATCGAAGGCATTGGAGGCGCTGTTTGCCGAGGAGATCGCCTGATCGAGAGAGCCGTTCAGGGTGGCAAGGGCGCTCACCACCTGTTCCATATCCTGATTGCGCGTCTTGAGCGCCTCGACAGCACTGGCAAGGCCCGCTTTGTTGGGATCAGTGTCAGGCATCGAATCCACGACAGATTGCAGATACTCGGCAAGCTGCTGGCTTTGCGCAAGCGTGGTCTGCGCCTGACCCAAGGCGGCATCGATGCTTCCGCCCGCGGCAGCCAAGTCTGCGCTCAGGGCCCCTATCGCAGCATTGGCGCGGGCCGAGGCGGCTCCCAAGTCGGTCAGGGCGGCGCTGACTGAAGGAGTGGCCTCAGCCATCAGGTCACCAAGCTGCGTCTGCAGGCTTTGCGCAAGCGCGGAGATATCCGCCAAGGTGGCCGCCGCTTCGTCAGCCTGCGCCTGAGCCTGCTGAAGCCCCTCTTGGATGCGTCCCGCTTCCATGCGGGCCGACACGCACGATGCCTGCACCTCCGCCAGGCCATCACAGGCCGCCATGATGGAATCACGGGCAGCCGTGATCTTCTGCACCGCTTCGGAGCGCAGGGCGGTAGCATCAGCTTTGGATTGGCCGAGAGCCTCATCAATCGCCTGAACAACGGCATCGCTCACCGTGGATACGAAGGTGGAGTTGATCGTCTCATCCAAGACGCTTGCCCCGGCATCGGTGATCTTCGGGGCAACCGGCCCCGCCTTCTCATTCACCAGGTATTCGATCTGAGGCTGTCGGAACTCACCGGCGGTCAAGGTGAGCAGCTGTGCCGTGAAATCCTCTGGGATGATGAAGGCCGCGTAGGCCTTGCCTGTCTGCAGCGCCTCGGTCGCCTCGTCCAGCGATGTGAAATCCCAATCAAGCTGCCTGTTCTGGCGCAGCTCACCTACGATTCGCTCACCTACATCCAACTTCCCGGTAAGCTCAGAGCTGCCGCCATGATCAAGGTTCACCACGCAAACCCGCAGATTGCCCGTGTTCTCATAAGGGTCCCAGAACCCCAGCACGTTGTACCAGGTGTACACCGATGGCAGGATGGCAAGGGCGACTACGACGACGAGAGCGGCCGGCGCTTTGAGCAAGCGAAGGAGATCGCGCTTGAATACCCGTAGGATATTCCCCACTTCGTGCCTCCTCCTTCGTCTGCAGCCCCTTGGATTGTCCCTGCTTGCCCGTTCGCAATGCGCCTATTCTACTGAATTCGAATGCTGTGAACCGTTGACGATGAGGGGCTGTTGATTTCCAGCAGGAGGCTCCGAAGAGCCCGCTCGGCGAAGGGACTCCGGGAACTGAAGTTGCAGGGACCCTCAAGCAGGATCAGAGGTGTCAGGAAAGGCAATCCTTCAACGTGGAAATGAGCTCATGGACATCCAGGGGCTTGGTGATGCGGCCACTCATCCCCGCCTCTTCCGCAGTTTGAAGGGCCTCGTCGAACACATCGGCCGTCACGGCAAGAATGGGGACGTTCTGCGCATCAGGATGGTCCATGCTGCGTATCCTGCGGGCCGCCTCATCACCATTCATGCGCGGCATCCGCATGTCAAGCATGACCACATCGTAGTGGTCTGGACCCTTCACCCGAACGCTCTCCACCGCGTCCTCGCCATCAGCAGCCTCATCAACCGCGAATCCATGTCTGTTCAAAACGCGCTTGAGCACTTCGCGAGACAATTCATCATCATCAGCGATGAGCGCATGCCGCCCACTGAAATCGTAGACCTCGGGCATCGCATCCTGGCGGGATGGAGCGCCGACGTCTTGATGCTTGTCCTGGCGTTCCTCGGCCACATCATCAATCGGTCTGCAGTCATTCGATCTGCAGGAAGCTTCCCCATCGCTCTGATCCACCAATTCAAGGGGGATGGTGATGGTGAAGATGGTGCCTTCGCCCTCCTCGCTCTCCACATTGATGGCGCCTCCCATGAGCTCAACGAGGCTCTTCGTGATGGTCATGCCAAGACCCGTGCCTTCCGCATGGGGCATGCTGTCAGATTGCGCGCGCTCAAAGGGCTCGAAGATGCGCGGCAGGAACGAACGGGGCATCCCGCAGCCCGTGTCCTGCACACGGAAGACGAACATGCCATAGCCCTTCGTCGCACGGTCACGCTCAGACACCGTGAACGTCACGTGACCCCCCGGCGACGTGAACTTGATGGCGTTCCCCAGGACATTCACGAGGATCTGGGACAGACGCGTCCTGTCTGCCACGATGCGATCATGCACGATGCCGCTTGCATCAAGCGTGAAGAGGATGTCCTTGCGTTCGGCTTCACCCGAGAAGAGCGTTCCGGTTGCCTCCACGAACTGCACCAGTGACAGAGGATGGCAGGTGATGGACATCTTCCCGCTTTCGATCTTGCTCACATCCAGGATCTCGTTCACCAGTTCAAGCAGATGTGCGCTTGACATGAGGATCTTGTCCAGGCAATCCTTCACGCAATCCTTGTCATCCAGGCATTCCAAGGCGATGTTCGCAAAACCCGTTATGGCATTCATAGGCGTGCGGAAGTCATGGGACATGTTCGCCAAGAACGCCGATTTGGCCTTGCTGCTTTGCTCTGCCAGATCAAGTGCAGTCTGGAGCGCCTTCTTCTGTCGACGGAGAAGTCGCGTCCGATCAGCGTTCTTCTCCTCCACCTCGTGGAGCTGCGTGGTGTCTTCGATGAGCCCAAAGGCGAAACGGTCGGTGCTGCCCATATGGCCCAGACTGATCTTCAGCCATCGGCCGTTCGACAGCTGACCGGTGACAAGCAGGCTGTTCGCCCTTCCTGCCTTGAATGACATCATCTGTTCGCGCACATCATCGTCGGTTTCATCGCCGAAGAGATGCCGCACGAATTCCACGAAGCTGATGTAGCGTGTGTCCAACCCCGTCAGGTCACAGGCAGGAGCAGTAAGCAGAATGAACCGCCTTCGCAGATCATAGAAGAAGATGCCGGCCTTCATCTTCTTCAGGGACGGGTGGGCTTGGCTGACCCATTGGGTAACCGTTTGGACGAAGAAACCACAATGCCCGTACTCTATAGGGAAGACGGACACGTGCAGGAATTCGGAAAGCACTGGGGATGCGGCTTCGAATTCGCTGGCCACGCTGTCGAACGCGGCTGCTGAGAAGTAGTCGAGCCACGTGGTGTCATCATTCGGCCAGAGCCTGTAGATGTCCTTGCCCACCAAGGATTCAACGGTGGAGCCCGTCAGCGATGCCATGGCAGGGTTCAGGAACTCGTAGGAGATCCCCACGGGAGTGCCGCAGTCATCGGTATTGACTTGCGCGATACTGAATGGCTGGGTACTTTGATCAAAGATCTTATGGCAAGTTGTCAGCAACTCTTCCATAGTCACCCTCAAGGTCAGTCATCTTTTCGCTATTATAGCAGTTTTACGGGTGTTTTCATCATATATAACTCAATTAGTTAGCTTTATTTTCACCGTCTGGACAGAGACTCGCGCTCTTGAGACGGTTCTGAAGACGCCCAAGATATCGGCTAGGTTTCCTTTCGGTAGCCATGAATGCCTGCCGGGAAAAGCAGTATGCAACTTGCGTATCATCAACGCAGGATCGCAATGATCGGCAATGGGGCGTCCAGCGCCTGCGTGGGAAGCTGGTATCGTGGGGAAGCATAAGCTGCATAGGATAACCGCTGATGAGGAGATAGGGTACTTCGCGCCGAAGACATGGGAGTTCTGGCGCGCCATCATCGCTGCCTTCTGCATCTGCACCATCGTAGGGCATTGGCTGGAGTTGCTCTACTGCATCATCATGGATGCGCTTTTCGGCATCGTGGCGCCTGATTACGTCGTATGGAACGATCCGTGGTATCACCCCTATTGGGTCTATGGCATCGGTGCGGTGGCCATGACGCTGGTCATCGAACCCCTGAAGGAATACATCGTCGTGCGATGCAAGACGCTTTGGGGAGCATTGCTGGCAACGTTCGTCATCACGGTCATCCTGAGCATGGTCCTTGAGCTGGTGATTGGCCTTCTGGTCAACCAGCCCGATGAATTCGGAAAGTATCCCTTCTGGGACAATTCCCAACTGCCCTTCAATGTCCTTGGGCAGGCGTGGCTGGTCAACGATGTGTTCATCGGGTTGGTGGCCGTGCTGTACGTCTGGCTTCTCTACCCACTCATCTGTGAGATGTTCGGCCATATGCGCCCTCGGGTCGCGAACTGGCTCCTTGGATTCATCGTCATCGCCTTCGCAGCTTGCTGTACCCTGTCATACTTGAAGCTTTGGCTGGGATTCTAGGAGCAATCTTTGGACTCATGGGAAAGCTGCCAGCGCAGCGCAGCGCGATATCTCGCAGATAATATCGAATTGCGGGGCTTGGTGGGAGCCTCCCCTCACGATGAGCTCACGCTCCACCCCTTGGGAGAGGGCGAGCATAACGTGAACTTCTGGTTCTGCGTTCCTGATGGGGCCGCATCAAGGCCCCCAGAGCCCAAGAGGGCTTCAAGCAAAAGCGTATCGCAGCGCTATGTGCTGCGCGTGAACGTACTGCCCCAACCTTTCCATGCCTGCCAAGTGCGCTATGAATCCGATGCGCTCAAGGCGGTGGCCTCTTCGGGATGCACCCCGATGCCCATCTACGTGGACAGTTCTTCGAAGGCTCCCGGCGAAGGAGTGCTCGTGGAGACGTTCTGCCCGGGGAGGCAGCTTGATTTCGACCATCTTCGCCAAGGTGACCTTGAACGCTGCGCTGCCATTCTGGCAGATATCCATAGCGTGCCCGTCGGTCCCGACACTCCCCTCTTCCAACCTCACGATCCCCTGCAGGAGCTCTTCGACGAATGCCTTGAGCGTTTCAGGATCTACCGTGCATCGCCCTTCGAGGATGCCCGCATCACACGCTGGGTTGACCGACTGACCACCTTGACCTCTAACGCCATTGATGCAGCAGGACACGCCCCGCACGAAGCGCATATCGTGAACACCGAAACACTGGCGTCCCACTTCCTCTTGGGCGAAGGAGAACGCGCCGGGTGGTTCGTCGATTGGGAACGGCCCATCATCGGAGAAGTCGCTCAAGACCTGGCTTTCTTCCTGGCACCTACCACCACCTTCTGGGACAGTTCCTTCCTGTTCCCGAAGAAGGATATCGGTGCCTTTCTCACCCTGTACTGGGATGCAGTGGACAGCCGTTTCCAGCCGGGCGCCTTCGATCAGCGTTTTTCGGCCTGGCTGAAGGTGTCAGTCCTTCGCGCCGTGGCATGGTGTTGCAAGGCGCTCATCCGCTATGGAGGCGAAGGAGGCCACACCACGGTCAAGGCAGCCGAGAAGCTGCCGATCTATCTTTCTGACGAGTTTCTTGAGATGCTGCTTCGGGAATGCTTCTCCTGACGTGCAGAGCAGAGGGGACGTGCCGTAATCCCTCATTCAAGCGGGGCAGGTGCAGGCGGCACGGAATTCCTCACGCAGGGCATCCCCAATACCAAGCTGCTCACGCACGAATGCGTCAATGCCTCCATAGCGTTTACTGACGGCCTCCAGGAACGCCTCCAAATTCTGACGGCGCGCCCGGTGATCGTTGACCAACTGGAGCGCCAAGCGTTCATCACCCTTGGCGATGCGAAGGAACTTGGCGTAGGTCTCCTGGAAACGGGTGTCGCGCGAAGCGTTGGTGAACAGGTAATCTTCAAGGATGTCAGCGAAGCTTGCGCCCAGCACCGTCAGCACCAAGAGCGTCATGACGCCCGTGCGGTCCTTCCCGCCGCTGCAATGCTGGTAAACCGCCAGCCCATTGGTGGTGCGGGCGATAGTCTGGGCAAGGCACTCGCGCATCTGCGCCACCGTGCGGGGATTCGTCAAAGACCGGTAGAAGTCATCGGGGTCGCACGCCACATCCCGACCGACCTTCTGGCCCGCCACAGCACCTACCTCGTATTCGATACCCACCTTCTCCTTGTCGTAGAAGGGAATGTGCAGGTAATCAACGTTCGGATGCCGTGGATTGGGTTTGGCTTCCACTTCCCAGCCGCAGCGCAGATCGATCACGCAGGTTATGGCAAGCTCTTCGAAGAGCACGCGCCTGTCTGCAGCCGTGGCTCCTGACAACGCAGCCCCACGAAATATCAATCCCGGCTTGACCACGCGATTCCCATAGACGGGGATACCGCCCAAGTCCCGCACGTTGTCGACGCCCTCCAAGGAGAGAGCGCGCTTGGCGGCCTTGGCCGCATTCGATGCATGGATGATGTCTACCATGTGCCTCAGTATAACAGGGGCTTGAGGCATTGCCGCAGTAAGGATCGCAGCCTCTTCGTAACGGGAGCCGTTGCACGGTGAGCGTACGGTTCGCATTGCTCCGGCGTGGTCTGCATCACCTTTGCAGCGGAAGCCGTCACGATCGGTTCGACCCGTCATCCCTCCTTGAGATGGCAAGCACTCCGAGCGAGCACGCAAACCCAACCGCTGCAACTGCCACCATGATCCATATCACCGGTACCAGACCGATGGCATCCCCCAGCGCGCCCAGAAGCGGAGAGGCCACCCCACCCACGCAGACCGCAACACCAAAAGACAGGCCCGATGCCATGCCAAGATGCTCCGGCAGATAGGACTGGCCCAGTGCCACTGCTGAGGGATTGAAGAGGTTCACGCATACCGCCAGTACCAAGACGATGCCCACGCAGAGCCACAGGTTGCCTGACATCACGAAGATGATGAGGGATGCAGTCATAGCGGCAAAGCAAAGCACCATGAGACGCGGTGTGGGTATTCGATGCGAGGCGAATCCTGAAGCCGCCGTTGCCACTGCGCCTGCAATGGAAAACGCCGTGATCAGCAATGAGGACGCATCTTCCGATGAGCCGAAGACGGTGATCAGGAACAGGGGGAAGAAACTGGTCACCCCATAGAACACGACAGAACGGACGGAAAGCGCGCCTAAAACGACAGAGAAGGCGCCCCAGCGGTCGCGGTGATCCCCTGATGCATCCGCCGCCTCCTCACGAAGGCCGAACTGCTTGAATCGGCGATTGAAGGTAAGCAGGAGCGCTGCATAGGGAAGACAGATTGCCAGATAGACCAGCGTGCCAGGCAGCCCGAACAGGCTGATGGCCACAACGCTGATGATGGGTCCCAGACAGAATCCCACCTGCCCTCCCACCGAGAACACCGACATGCTGACTGCCTTGTCGGCACCGCCCGTCAGGTTCGCCAGACGCGCACCCTCGGGATGGAGCATGGCATTGCCAATACCGCTGACCATAGCCGCCGCGACCACCAGCGGGTAGGCTTCAAGGACACCTACCAACGCAATGCCGATGCCAGCCAAGGCAACACCCAGCGCCATGAGCCAAGGACGTGCGACACGGTCGCCCAACCAACCGAAAAGCGGCTGGATAACGGCAGAGGCGATGTTCGATGCCAGCACCAACGAGGTTATCTGCACGTATGAATATCCCACCTGAAGAGCCAGGAACGGAAGTACGGAAGCGAGTCCCCCTTGAGCTGCATCCACGCAGATATGTCCACCCATCAGAAGATAGGGGAGCTTGTTCGGCAGTCGTTTCATATCAACAATGGTAACGCGAAACCAGTGACAGAGATGACAGGAGACGCAGATGACAATATCCCTGTCCTCTGTCATCCTCCCTACACTGATCCCCCTCTTCCGCCAGCTTTTCGGGTATCATTTCGGTCCATGGATACCATATTCATCGTGGAAGATGACATTGCCCTTCGCGAAGAGCTGACCCGGTTGCTCACCCTTCAGGGCTACGCACCCCGATGCTGTGAGCGATTCGACCAGGCGGCTCAGGAAGCCTTGGCATGCCAAGCCTGCTGCGTCGTGCTTGACTTGAGGCTGCCTGGTGCGGACGGTTTGACCATCTGTCGGGACATTCGCGCATCTTCTGCTGTTCCCATCATCATGCTGACCTCTTCCACCAGCGAATTCGATGAAGTCATGGCCTTGGGCCTGGGCGCGAACGATTTCGTCACGAAGCCCTACCGGCCAGCCGTTCTCCTTGCCCGGATCCAGGCGGTCCTGCGCAACGTTGGTGCCGGCAACCAGGCGGGAAACACCCTTGAATGCGAAGGGGTACGCCTTGATTGCGACCGCGCCACCATCAGCTACGAAGGTGCATCCACCGAACTGTCCCGCAATGAGATGCGCATCCTTGCGCTGCTCCTGCGCAATGCGGGCCGCATCGTCTCTCGCCAAGACATCATGTGCGATCTTTGGGAATCCGATGAATTCGTGGACGACAACACCTTGACCGTGAACGTGAATCGCCTGCGCCGGGCTCTTGAGCGCATCGGCGTGCCGCCAGAATTCATCAGGACAAGCCGCGGGATCGGCTATTCGGCCGGAGACACCGAAAGGGCTTCCTAGATGCGCGTGTTCACCTTCACGCATTATCTGCGCGATCACTGGTGCACGCTGTTCCTGGGAGCATTCTGCCTGTTCGGAATCGCCGTTATGCTGGCAGTGATGGGTCTTTCCGTTGAGGCCATCGGCCTTGCGGCCTTCTTCATACTGATCCTTCTCATCGCGGGCCTCCTTGTTGACTTCAACCGTCGCAGGATCTTCTGGCAGCAGATACAGGAGACGGTGGAGAGGGCAGCGCGACCCGGAGATATGACTGCCTTCGTGGAGGAACCTGCCTTCTTGGAGGGGGGGCTCGCCTTCGATGCGCTTGAGAAGCTGACGCTCCTCTCGAATGGCATGCTTTCAGCGGCCCAAGAAGACACGCAGGCTTACCGGGAATACATAGAGCTTTGGATCCATGAAACGAAAACACCCCTCGCCGCAGCGAAGCTGATGGTTCAACGCATGCAGGGTGAGGATGCATCCGTCCTGTCCAACCAGCTTGAGCGCATCGAACGGCAGATCGATCAGGCCCTGTACTATGCCCGCAGCACCGCCGTGGAGAACGATTACGAAATCAGAGAGGTGGCCTTGGCGAACCTGTGTCGGGAAGCCTGCAAGCGCAATGCCCGTTTCCTGACCGAGAAGCACTGCGTCCCCACCTTCGACATCCCAGAAACCCTTGAGGTGCTCACCGATGAACCGTGGATGCTGTTCATGCTGGGACAGATCATAGCAAATGCGGCAAAATACGGTGCCCGCAGCATTCGCTTCTCTGCGACGGTGGAAGAAGAGGGCACTCCTCGCGAGTGCACGACGCTGTCCATAGCCGATGACGGCTGCGGAATATCAGAGGCGGACATGCCTCGCATCTTCGATCGTGGCTTCACGGGCACCAATGGGCGCACCAGCGGCACTGCCACGGGAATGGGACTGTACCTGGTGGCGAAGATGTGCGATTCCCTTGGGCTGGGAGTTCAGGCAACGAGCGAAGAGGACGCGGGTACACGCATCCTGTTCACGTTCCCCCATAACCGACGCCCCTGAGCGCCTTTCACGCCCCCCCCTCGATCCGAGCCGTAGACCAGCTATCATAAGTCAAGCCCCAATTCAGGGTCTTTC
>CAYWWK010000023.1:0-31030 GCA_964462135.1 uncultured Eggerthellaceae bacterium
CGAGACATCGTATCAGCACCGTCTCCAAAGCGCCTTCCATTATCAGTGTAGCGCAAGCTTCAGCTTGCGGAGGGACGAAGGCTGAAGCCTTCGCTACAGGCTGCGGTCGCACTGCAAATTGAATCCGGGTGGGACAAGCGTATCAGGGAAGCTGCAGGAACTTCCGCTTGCCAACCTTGAGGATGGCTCCCTCAAGCTCCTGCGGGTCAACGTTGTAGCACTTTGCCGGAACGGGAGCATCGTTCACTTTCACACCACCCCCGTCGATCAGCCGCCGTGCCTCACCGGCGCTTTGCGCAAGTCCCGCTTGATGCAGAAGTGCCGCAAGATACACGTGGCCATCATCATTCAGAGGGAGGTCCCCTTCGAAGACCGGAATGTCATCGGGTGTCTCATGGGCCTTGAACAGCTTGTCGAAATGCTCTTCTGCGGCCATGGCGGCAGCATCATCGTAATAGAGTTGCACCAGATTGGAGGCAAGCTGCCGCTTCACCTTGTTCGGGTGCAGATTCTCATCAGCAAGACCGGCTTCGATCTCATCAATCCGATCCACGGACAGATCAGATGCCAAGCGGAAGTACTTGACCATGATCTCGTCGGGGATGGACATGACTTTGCCGAAGATCTCCTCCGGTGCGTCGGTCAGCCCAATGTAGTTGCCGTAGGACTTTGACATCTTGCGCACGCCATCGGTTCCTTCCAACAGCGGAAGCGTGAGGCAGACCTGGGGCTCCATTCCCAACTTCTCCATGAGTTCACGTCCCGCCAGCAGATTGAACAGCTGGTCAGTGCCCCCCAGTTCCACATCGGCCTTGATGACCACGGAGTCATAGGCCTGCATGACCGGGTAGAGGAACTCATGCAGGCTGATGGGCTGCCCGGAGGTGTAGCGGTTATGGAAGTCATCACGCTCGAGGATGCGCGCAACCGTGAAATTCGCCAGCAGCTTGAGCAGGCCTTCCATATCCAAGTCCAAGATCCACTCGGAGTTGTAGCGCAGCGTGGTCTTCGACGGATCGAGCACCTTGAATGCCTGATCCACATAGGTTTGGGCATTTTCGCCGATCTGCTCGCGTGAGAGTTGCGGACGCGTGGAATTGCGCCCGGACGGATCGCCGATGAGCGCCGTGCCGTCGCCGATGATAAGCGTGACCTCATGCCCCAAGTCTTGGAACTGGCGGAGCTTGCGAAGGGGAACGGCATGTCCCAGATGGATGTCCGGGGCTGTCGGGTCAACGCCAAGCTTGATGTTCAAGGGAACATCGCGTGAAAGCTTCTTGAGCAGCGCCTCTTCGGGAACGATCTGAGCAACGCCGGATTTGATGATATGAAGCTGTTCTTCGGGTGTGAGCATGGTTCATTCCTTCTGATAGTCCGTCCGAATGGATTGTAGCCGATGACGTTGGAAGATGGGGTTGAACTTGCACTTGTTCTTCTGACGGCGCGATCTGTCTGCAGTATCTCACCGTGAACAGCGTGTGAGCGATATGGATGCGATCCCCCTTTTGCAGCACTACGGGAACGCCTGCAGGAATACGTCGGCCATTGACCGTGACACCGTTGGTGGAGTTCATATCCATGATCTTGATTCCATTGTCCGAGACCTGCAAAGCCGCATGTTGACGGCTGACACCTTCGATGCCCGCAAGACGGATATCGCATCCTTTTGATGTGCCGATGAGATTGCTGCCTGCCTTCAGCGGCCATTCATAACCATCAAGCGCATGCCTCAGAACATGGGCAGTGATCGCTGCGTGGGCAGGCAGCTCATGTGCAGGCTTAGGCTGAGACTCAGGGCGCGAATGATAGGATGCGTGACTCATGAAATCGAAGCCATGTCTATCCCTGCAATCCGCAGGAGCGGCAACCCTTCCATCCAGAAGGGAAGTGTCCCACCGCCCGCCTTCTTCGGCTTCAAGAACTTCTTGAAGCCGAAGGAATGATTCGTAGTCGGTCCATGAGAAAATGGCACTGCGCAAGACGTAATCAAGAACCCTGTGGGCAAGTTCTTGGGCGTGGGCGTCGTCAAAGCGGGCATTCCTCGCCAGCTTCTCCAGAGCCTCCAAAGGACTGGACACCCTCTCTGTCGCGCCCCGCACCGGCATATAGACGAAGCGCAGGGAATACCTGGCCGGATCAAAAAGAACATGATCGACATCAAAGGATACGCGCTGCATGGAAAGGTCATTCATATCACAGACACGGGCGAGATCAAGAAACGAAATGAGCATCGGTTCGAAGTATTCCCCTGGAATGGGCACACTGAGCATCTCGCGCAGAGGCCGGGCCGTCCCGGCATGGTATTCGAATTGGTAGCCCTTCTTTCGTCGTGCATAGGAGAATGACAGCAAGGTTGCATCGCAGCCTTGCTTCACACACTCCGCCTCTGAGTAGATAAGAACCTCAGACCCGGTGGTTTCTCCCCGTACCCTGACACCGCGTCGAGTGCTCTTGATCTTCACCTTCATGGCTACCCCTATACCAAGATGAATACGTCACCATCAGTGAAGCCTATTTCGCTTACGGTGGCAGAGGGGTCCTGAATCTGCCCGGTGCGTTCATACATGAGTGCCTGTTTGCCGGTACAGAGAAAGAAGTCCGGCTCAATGTTCTGCATTGCCTGGCAAACGAGTTGGCTGACTTCCTGCATGGGCATATCATCGGGCACCCAGAAATCGTATTCCTTGCCCGTCGCAGGCAGCTTCACATTGATGAGAGTCCTGTCATTCATGGAAATCCTTCGCTTCTCTCCTTGAGCATATGAACTCAGGCGGCTTTGCTCGGCAAAGACGTCGTGTACTTCTTGAGTTCCTCGATTCTGGCCAGATGTCCCTGCGCCTCGGTTCGCATCCTCTCATGATTGCAATCAGCAACTGATTGCACGCTTGAAGATGCAACGTCAACAACCGAGACGGTACCCTTCACCTGTTGGCTGATGAAGTTCCTGACAGCGGCTGGCTTCTGCTTCACAAGATTGCTTCCGATCTTCGAAGCTATCTTGACCCCCGTGGCCGTTGCTGCTTCAGGTACCGAAACGCCCTTGCCATCCCAGTCATCCGAAGCTGATGAGCGTCTGTTCGCCGCCCTGTCTTGGATTCTCTCAGCAAGATCCTTCCCTGCCTTCAAAGCGGCGGCACCAGCCACAAGGGCCGCAAGGGGCGCTCCTGCCGTCACGGTGGCGAATGCACCTACCAAGACGATGGCGACCCCGGCACCGATGCCGATCAGCTCCCACTGGGCACGACCTTCTTCGCATATGCGATACGCCTCTTCCTCTTTGAGAAGCTGGCGGGACGCCCATTGCCTTTCAGCGGCGATCAACGCTTGGTTGCTGTCGTTTTGCCCATGGAGAGAAGCTGCGAAGGAACGCGTTGAGAAGATGACTTCGATGTGCTTGAAGAAATCTCCGGGGTCATAGAGGGTCATATCCATGACGCAGCGACAGGCAATGGTGTTCTTCAGCTGGGCTGCGAAGAGCGACCAGTCGGTCTGATCCGCTGCAAAGAGCGCGCATCCCGCTTCCTCAACCACCCGCATGCTGTTCTTGATCTGCTCGATCTCACCATGGGCGCCGTTCAACGCACCTTGGAGCCGAAGCGTTGAGGGAAAGGTGAAGGCGACACCTGAGGGCAATGCAGACTTGGCCTTGTCGAGATATTGTTGGATGGTCGGAATGCGGCTGTCCTTCGCAAAAGCCAGTAATCCCCGCTTCGCTTCCATCTCGTCCTCAGGCAGCACGGCTTGACCCTGCTCAGCAATGGGCTGGTCTGCATAGCGATTCATGTACTTGAGAGCGAAATCCGATCTGAGCTGTCCAGCCAGGCATTCGATCTGATCTATGATCACAGGATAGGCGTCCCCGAAGTAACTCTTGATGGCTTCAGCTGCCTGTCCTTGGAATGTCCTCATGACCGTCAATTCCCTCACGGCTTCACGCAACTTCTCCAAGGCTTGAGTCAACATGCCTGTGGACGGATGCGCATAGGCAAGAAAGCTGTCGTAGGCGGCATCCACATCAGACATCCTGATGACATATCCCATCTTATCTTCCTTCCTGCAAGCTTCTTCCCTGCAAAGACACGTCCGAGGATGTCGTCGATGAATGCGCATGCAAGCTTGAACCGATCTGGCTTTGATAGGCTTGAGCGAGCGAGTCGTCTTCATCCATGAACGCAGCTGAAACCTCAAGCAATGATCGGGAATCGGCCTCGAGCCGTTTGGAGAGCGCATCCACGACGGTGCTCAGACAATCGACTCGTTCCTTGAAAGCCGTCAGGGCAGGAGAAATGGAGCTTCCCTGCGTGATATTCGGAGACACGGCGAGCAATCCGCGCCGAGCCGATTCGATATGCCCATGAATCTCAGTGAGCCGGGCGATGTTGATCTGCACCTCACCGCTCATAGCCTCACCTGCCTCTCCGAGAACAGGCAATGCTGCTCTGCATGCGATTCAGCCGTCTCTCGTTGGCCGCCAGATTGGATCGAAGACTGGTACATTGGCCATTGAAGCAACTCATCTTCGCATCCATCTGTCGAAGAAGATCATCGCAACCATTCAGAAGTTCCTCAGCGTTCAAGGAAGCCCGTCCTCCTTGCCCCACCGTTCCCATGAAGGCATTCGCATGCCTTCCAGACCAACCAGCCAGCGCAAAGCAACCAAGCAGATGGCTGAGTGCCGCAGCTTCTTCTCGCGCGGCACTGACATGGCACCGAGCATCCTGCAGAGCATCGATATTGGCATTCAGCAGGCTGAGGGCGGCGTATCCCTCATTGATCTCCTGCTGCAGTCGCCGAACCTGGGATTGTGTGTCATTCATATCCATAACACACCTACCAAGCGTTTAAAGGTTGCGGTTTCGCCTTGGGCACCTCAATCTGCTCCAAGGCTTCCTTGATACGCGTGATGGCCTCAATCTCTTCAACGTCTGCAAAGCCTTGGGCATACACCTTTTCGATATTCTCATGATTGCTGTAGATGACGGCGTCTCCAAGCATTCCCTCTGGATACAGGCAAAACGCATAGTCATAGTATTCTCGACCGGTCTCACCCTCAACGACAAGGGCTCTTCCTGTGACCATCATCTTCCTTTCATTGCCTTCAAGGGATACCACCGACCCCAATGGCAGAAACTCTGGCGCTTCGATCAATCCGTGCTCCTTTCATTGGTTGCAGTTACGGTATGCACAAGGCGGCACGCACCGCCTTCCACAACATAGCCCCTGCCCGAACCCATCTTCGCGTCGGGTAGAAGGCCTCGGTCATAAGAGATGCCGATAGCGTTCTGCCCTTCGATGCCGGGACCGATCCAGATGCCGTCCCGGTTCGTCGTATGCGCCCTGAACCAATCCTCGTAGGTATAGCCAGCGTCATTGACGCTGTCGAAGAGGACGATCGAAAGCGAGCCGCCTGGCACAAGGCTCTTCAGGAGGCTCTTGCAAACTGACGCGGCATCAAGGGAGCAGCGGCCCAAGAACCCCATGACCCCCGATATGAGAATGACGGTTGGTTGGTTCACGCCACGCTCGGCCACATCCGTCAGATACTGAACGGCGAATTCGTCTTTTCGGGTGGAGAAGGTGCATCCTTGAGGCTGCGCAGTGAGGATATGGGCGAGATCCAGCATGACGATGTCCCTTGCCCCCTGCAAGACCCACGCGTCTACCACCCCGCCTATGAACGCAGTTCCCGTCTTCGCCTTGAGATAGACAACGCGACTGAGTGCAGTCTCGGCAAGATCAATGGATGCCCAGGTGAGAGCATCGTCATAGATCCCATAGGGAAGTTCGCTTGGAAGAGCTTGGGCATCTGCAAGCATCTTCGGCGTGACACGATCTGGCGGCATGGGGATGGAAGGTGCAGGATTGATCTGGCTTTGCTGCATGGCGGAGCAGGCAGCGACGATGACATCGTATTCGCTCTCATGCTCCGTGCAGAGATCAGCTATCTGGAACTCAAAGAGCGCATCATCGATCTTGACCAATCCTCGCCCATAGCCATGAGGCACGACTGCTCCATGAAGCGAGCCGAACAGCATGGCATAATCGGATGGATCAGGAAGGTCGCAGGCGAGGACCTGCCTAAAATGGCTCTTCAGGCGTATACGGACAGCATTGGGCGTTTCAGCCACCGCCACGATGTACATGCCTGCCTGAGCGGATTCCCGAGCAAGGTTGACGAGCTCTTCCTCAAGGTTGGGATATGCATCCAGGAAAGCAGCGACACCATTGATGACGATGAGGATGGCTGGACAGCTTCCAACCCTTTCGCGGTAGCGAACGAAGGACCCTCCCTGCTGAGCGAACAACGTTCGTCTCTCAACGATGAGAGCGTGCATGAAACCGAAAAATCGCTTCATCTTCTCATCCTCGCCCAGTACCACCACGTCTCCCACCTGCGGTGCGCAAGCAAAAGCCGACAGTGATTGGCTGCCCAGATCAAGGATGTAGGCATTCAATGTTTGCGCTGTGTGCTGATGAAGAGCCGAAAAAAGCAACGTGCGCACAGCCTGTTCAACACCTGCGTCAACGCTTCCATAGATGAGGGCATTCCCGTCCTTCATCAACGGAAGCCTCAGCAGTCCTTGTGATTGGTGTGCTGGGTCGTCATAGGCGCCTACAACGGGATTCAGTGCAAGATCATCTGAACCCTCCCGGTCGAATCGACGTTCCAGTTCCAAAAGCTGGATATGGGGCGGCAGAGGCGGAAGCCAGAGAAGCTGGGCTTGTCTCTGCTGTGCTGCTGCCACCTGCACGATGCATTCAGAGACGGCCACGATCTGAGACTGGCTTGACATGGTTGCATGAACCGCCTGGGGCTTCACTGACAGAAGCGGACGACCCGTGTTCGAAATGTAGCTGATGCCTTGGTCTTGAAGGGTACCCGGATCAAGATCTGCCACATAGGGAACGCCAGAGTAGCCTGATTGACCCTTGTTGAAGAGCTCGTTGTAGCCCACAAGCAGGAAGAACCGTCCCGATTGCGTGATCTCTGCGGCATCGGGACGCTTGATGATCTCTTTGGAGTCTGCCGCATCAGCCACCTTGAGCGCGATCTTGAAGCGGGAGTTCGACCAGATTTGATCATTCACGACACCACTGGGCTTCTGCGTTGCCAAAACGAGATGGACACCCAAGGATCGACCGATGCGGGACGCCGAGATCAGTTCATCCATGAATTCCGGCTCCTGCTGCTTGAGCTCTGCGAATTCGTCAGCAATCAGAATGAGATGAGGGCATGGTTGCTGCACCTTCCCCTGTCGGAAGAGGTCAAGATACTTGTATATATCCACATTGTCACCGCCAAGCACCTCTCGAGCCTCATTGAAAAGCTGCTGACGGCGACGCAGTTCGCTTTGGATGGACGTGAGACTGCGAGAGATGGCGGATCCATCGAGATTGGTTACCGTCCCTGCGATGTGCGGCAATCTGAAGCGATCGTTGTCGAACGCCTTGGCGAGGCCGCCACCTTTATAGTCAATCAGCACGAAGGCGACATCATCAGGAGAGTAATTCAACGCCATGGAAAGCACATAGGTGATGATGAACTCAGACTTTCCTGATCCGGTCGTCCCGGCAATGAGCCCATGAGGACCATGGAAATCCTCATGAAGATCAAGAATGAATGGATCACCAGCCGCATCGACGCCAATGGGACAGGCAAGGGTGTCAGATGCATTGTTCTCACGCCAACGATCAGCCACATTCAGATGGTCGACATTGCCAATACCCAACATCTGCAGAAAGGAAAGCCGGTCGGGTAACTGCTCAGCGGACTCCGAAACATCGATGCGAACTTTGGCAACATCAAGGGCGAAGGCCTTCGTCTCCTCAAGGGAAAGAGGCGGATCCGGTGTGAATGCATTGCGCGTCCCCGTAGGATCATCCCGGTCAAGCAGGTAAGCGCCTTCATCATGTTCCCCAATGATGGTCCTGCACTGCATGGGCAGGTCATGCATGTGCTCAGCACAGGCGATTACCGCGAACCCAACGTTGTCCTTGCAGGCAAGAACATCCTTCACGATCTTCGACCTGTCATAGATTGTTTTTGAAGGACAGAGAAGAACAATATACGGCTTGACCTCCCGCACGTCGAGGCTCTCTGCGGCAAAACGACCTTCCAACACCTTTCCCAGTGGCATACCCAATGCGTTCGCCTCATCCAATGAAGCCGCGAAGAAACGGACGGCTTTGTCATCTGAAAAGAGATGGGGAATGTGTCGGGCGAACATCCAGGCATCAACCGTGTGTTCATCAGCGAGAAGGGCGACTTTCACATCCTGGCAGGAATGAAGCGCGCAAAGCTGTATGAGGATATTCCGCAAAAAACCATCAGTGAATGAGCGACTGCCCACCAAGCCGATGACGGGTTTCTCCATGAGGGAATGCCCCAGCGGAACATCACTGAGTATGTGCGGCTCATGGGCGAAAGCATCAACCGCATCGCGAAGATCATCTTCCTGCAGTTCGAAGCGGATGTCAGGAAAGCGAATATGGGCCGCCAGGGGCAGGCGCCCTCGGCCGAGACGGATTTCAAGGTAATCCTTGCGCAGGGGCATGCGAGACATGAAATGGGCATCCTGTTCAGCGGCGACTTTCAGACAGGCACGCGGAGAAAGCCTGTTCTCGAGCAGAATATCCTTCTGTATCTGCGCCTCCCGCAGAAGCTGAGAGCGCATTTTTTCAAGATACTGGGCGTAGGCGCTGCGCCGCTGGGCTTCCTTCTGCTCATGTCGCGTGTGTTGGAATCGCTTGTTCAGAATGGGCCAGAGCACACTGCCTGCAAGCATCGCAACAGCCATGGCCAACATGGGAACGGCTCGAAGTATGCTTCCATTCTGTTCCATCACAAACATGACGGAAACGCTTGCAGAGAGGATGGAAGCCATGGCCATGGCCAACGAAGGCCCTATCCGCATGCCAATGGGCGCATCATCCTCCTGTTCACGTTGGGGAGGAGCATCGATGACGAATTCCTTCGGTTCGATGGATCGGGCAAAGCGCAATGCTGGATAGAAGCAATGCCGTGCAGAGTGACATTCACGCCTATCCAGAACTGCCTCGGGCGGATTGAAAGGAACGAACCCCACAGCCTCTTTCACATGCAGGATGTCTTCAGGGCAGTTCAATGAGATAAATCTGTCACCAATGGTCAGACGAAGCCCCAAGATGGTGACCGTATCCCCAACGTTCAGATCAATGGGTTCATCCGGAGGGATGCGATGCGTATTCAAAAACACACCGTTGGAAGAACAAAGGTCTCGGATGGAAAAGGTGCCATCAAAGAAGGTCAATACGGCATGATGAGACGAAACGTATCTGGATGGGTATTCGACGATGTTGTCTTGGGAACGACCAATGGTCATGCGTTCGTCTTGAGAAAACCCGATGATGCGAGTGGTCTTGTCGCCTGCCGTGGCAGGACGACAGATCATCGTCCAATGGTTCCCCTTGCCCTCAACGGCAAAGATGTATGCCTCCTCAAAGGGAATCAGGAGACACTCCTGGGAGATGGACCCCACAAAGGCGATATCCTGCGCTGGCTCCATCCGCCAGCCTGCTTCCTCGGCTTGGACGAAAGCAACCCTCTCACCTTGGGCATCCTGCACCCAATAGGCACCCCGCACCTCATCGGGCAACGCGACGGTATGGATGTATTCATCTGATTGAACGGTAATGAGCATGGAGACTCCTGGCTTCAGAGGAGACAGACGGACGGACCCCAAAGCGGGCGCCTGCATTGCGCCCACTTTGGCAGTCGCGGAGCACAACGCGCTAACCGCGAAATCCCGCGGCGATGCGTTGATCCATCTCACCCATCTCTTGAGCGGTCTTGTCCAATGCCTGGGCAATCTCGTTCACCATCTCTTGGGCCTTTTGAAAACCGGGCTTGAGTTCGCTGTTGTATCGATCGGCATACGACCTGCTGGCCTCGCCTTCCCACTCCTCTTGAAGCTGACCCAGCAGACGGTCCATCGAGGCGATGGAGTCGCCTATCTTCGATGCCTCGCTGCGAAACTCATTTGCGCGGCCCCGCATGGTATCTGGGCTGATTCGGATGTTCGTCATAGGGTTTCCTTTCTCTATCTGGACAAGGCACCTCACCTTGTTCATCCCTTTCCTGAAGGCTGTATGCCATGCCAAAAGCCCGTGGATGGGTTGAATACACCTACATCACCTGAGGAGTTCAACGTGATAATCCCTTCCTCGGTTGCCGCAAGCGAAATGACGTCCCTCACATGCGGAAATTCCCTGAAGGCGCCCCCAAGCGTTTGACAACGCAGTGTCGATCCGTGACTCCCTTCACACAGGGAGAAGAAGAATGCGTCTCCTGCCACAGTAGCTGAGAGAAGCACACCCTCCCCTTCCATGAGTCGCGAGCCTGATGCATCATCCCGGTTGGCTTCCTCTACAACCCATCTCCCATCGTTGCCATTCCGTACTCGCCAATGCCTGTCTGGCGAAACGAATTCCCATCCCGCTCTTGCGTGCAATGCCACAACGCTCGCCTGCAATTCAGACCGCATGGACACATCCCTCTGCTCAACAGCCGAAGCAGCCTTTGCTTTCAGGGCGGCATCACTGCAAACAGCCGCCGTGACAGCCGCTGTCGACACGCACAGCGCCACACCGCACGCAAGCGCAATCCCGACTCGCATTGGCCTGCTCATCAGAATCAAGTGGAGCTTGCTGACAGGAGCAGCAGCCGCTCTCGATCCCTGCGAGCGGCATGAGGTGTCGGCTCCACAAACAGGACAGACAGGTACACCTCTCTTCATATTCACGCCCTACGCGCTCGGAAGAATCGGGTTGCGAAAAAAGCGATTGCTCCTAATGCCACCACTCCGAAAATGGTTGATACAACCAAAATGGGATCATGCAGCCAACGCGCGAAGGGGTTGGAGTTTACGAAGACAGCAGGCGAATCCTGCGGCGTCATATTGTTCGCCTTGTCATAGGCTTCAACGGTTATCACCTGATCGCTTTCGCTCTCTTTGAGCGTGATCTTCAAGTTGTCAGGGTCTTCAAGCGCCTCAGCGTCAAGCGTGTTGACCTTTTCGCCATTCACGCGAATGACTGCACGATCAAGTTGCAAGTTGTCTTCAATGGAAAACCCAACCTCGTGGGAAGTATCAGCATATTCACCTTCACTTACTCCGCTGAAGGTAACGATGGGAGCGGTGTTGTCCACCGAGAACAGAACCTCTGCCGGCGCCGTTCGTGTGACATTCTTGTTGTCCATCGTATTCATGGAGGAATTGCCAGCGCCATCTGTTGAGTGCAGTGTGATCTGGTAGGTGCCGTCAGATGTGAAGTTGCCCTTCGGGACCACATATTCATATGCGGGCCAACCATTGGACTCCTGCGCAGCGAAGGAATAGCTCTCACCTCGCGCAAGCGTGCTGTTCTTAGCTCCATTCGCGAGGTCCACCAAAACGTCATCCTCATTGATGCCGCTTGGATTGATCTCCGTGATACACACATCGTGAGTGCCATCTGCCTGGACATATTTCCTACTTACCATGGACTGGGTGTTTTCATCCAGTACATAGGTGGAACCGAAGCGGTTGACGGACCAGTCAACTACCTTCGTCTCAACATTGCCGGCCATGTCACGCGCATTCACCTCCACTCGATACACGTTGTCATGCTCTGGCTGGACGGCGGGACTTTGACTTGACAGAGTGATCTCCGTAGCCGAAACGGACGATGAAACCTGATAGGGATTGACCGCGGAATTCAACCCGATGGGCTGGACCACAACCGTGGACGCAGGATCGGCATTGGTGTCAGTGATGCTGATAGACAAAGCGCAGTTGTCCCGATAGGCACGGTTCGATGCGTCAACGTCACCATTCACCTGAATGGTGATCTGAGGCTTTTCGGTATCAATGACGAAGTCGGGGATCGCGACGGGAGGAAGGTTGTTCATGGCAAGATCGGTTCCTGAGATGCTCATGCCATACACCCCTGGACCGGGGAAGAAGACGGTGCAGATATGCGTGTCACCATCCGTTGACCACGCGCTTTGATTTGCTGGCATGGCTGTCAGTCCGTTTCCAGCTTGCACTGTCGGCTGCACGGAAATCAGGGTGTCTGAGAAGTTCCGCTCAGTCACCGAAACCGTTGCCGTGCGCGCCACATTGTAATAGTTGCCGTTCTGGGCGCTTTCATTGTCAAACGCAACGCTGACAGACGGCGCATATCCATCAATCGTGAAGCTCGCAGAATAGGTTTCCGACGCCCTGCCTATGATGTCTTCAACGCGTGCCTCTATGGAGTAGTCCGTCTCAGAACAGAAGTTGTATGACACCTGCCAATAGGAACTGCCTGCATATTGGAAATCCTTGACACGATAGACATGCACCTGTTCGCCTTCGCTGATGGAGACCACGATTTGATCAGGATCGTATTCCTTCAAAATATCGAAACTGGAATCAGCGATGGTGAACACGCCCATGCGACCAGCACTGAAATAACTGCCATTGCGCGCATCATTGTTGTCGAAGGAAACAGACAGTTCAGGTCCGCTTGCATCGACGACAAGGCTCATGATCTCTGGCGGGATCTCTTTGACATCCGACATGTCAAGATCTGCCACATTGCCCGCTTTGTCAGTTATGTGCGCCTTGTAGGAACTGATTTCCGTGTTTTGATTTCCATCAACGTCAAAGGCAAGTATTCCATTCTCATCATGCACACCCGAAAGTGCCATACCTCCCTTGCGCACCGTCTTGCCTGACACGTTGTCGTTGTACTCAACGAACCCATCTCGAGAAAGACCCGAAACGGCAAGTTGGGGACTTTCCTGGGGAGGAGCGTCCACAGCACTGACGCTCACGTGAGCCTTGGTTTTGAAGATCCAAAAGGCATCCCAGATCTTGTCAGGAGGTTGAACGGAAAATGCAGTTACCTCAGGTGCCGTGCGATCAACGTTGTACGCTACGGATATCTTCTGAATGAGGCCGGTGTCATCCTTGGCATAGACCTCTATATCCTGATAGGCCCCTTCTGCATCATTGAGATCAAGTGAATCTCCATAGGTGCCGTTATAGGTCAGAGCAAGCGTATGGTTGTTCCACCGCGCTGAAATGCCACTGGCATTCGTCCAAGTATCCGCCGACGCGCCGCCAGAAAGGAAGCCCGCAGGCATGGCTGTTTCCTCAATGGCATCTACTCGAATGGACGCAGGCTTGTCAATGATGGCATACCTGCTCTCGAGCGCATCGCCAAGTGAAAACGAGATATTCGCATCGAAGCCATTCGGTGACACAGAGTAATGACCGAGGGAGCATGACTTCAAGATGTCTTGCCCAGCAGCATCAAGATCGGCTTTCAGAAACCCTGCATTTTCCTTGACAGCATTCTCTATTGCCCGCCCTGCATAGAACTCCTGTTCTGACTGATCAAGCCTGAAGCCAAGAGATGCGAGCTCGAATTCCTCAATGGCCTTCTTCGAAACAGAGTCGATCGAAAACGAGATCGAATCGAACGGGGTCGTCTTGTCGTCGCTGGCAAATACATCAAGACGAACCGTGACAGGGCTTGCAATGATCTCTTGCGGAACAATGGCAAGGGAATACACATCGGAAGCATTGGCGAAGCTGATGTCGATCTGATCAGATGAAGAGGGTTCCACCACCTCGAAGGTGTAGCTTCCTTCCACCGCAGGCTTCTTTCCGTCAGGGAGGAAATCGCCATCTTCCAACGCAGCCTCTGTCTGATAGGCATAGGTCTTCGCCTTGAGCGCATTCTCTATCTCGTCAAAGATGTCTTTGTCAGCTTCCACTGACCTTTGGGCAGAACCGGCAGTGCCTATAGCATCATCGCCCTGCACCGTTGGCTGTTCTTCCACAACGCCCGCAGCGTCATCCCTTGTGTCACCACTCAGTTCCTCTTGGACGGGCGCCTTTGATCCTTCTTCGGCACATGCTTGAGCACCACCAGGAACAACAGGCCAAAGCAGAATCACCATCAGCGCTGAAACGGCAACTGACACACCTTTTTGAACCACACCTCTCACTTGAAGCATCATGATTCCCTTCCCTCTATTTCTTCAGCTGTGTTTACGGAGATGACTTTCGTTTTGATGGCGAATCTGAATGTGGACCTGAGTATCTCGGTTGCAGAAGAGCCTCTATCGTCTTCCGAACCCATGGCCTCTTCCAGAACAATTGTGGGCTGTTCGCTTTCGCCCTCGTAAACCGCAAGCACGCAGGTAGGTTCCTCGGTGTTCTCGCCATTCAGTACGGCGGTGCTGAAAGAATCAGGTTCCGAGCTTGAACGATGGCCACCTGTCGTGTGGGCGGTGTGGGGCTTCTCCCTTCCTTTTGCCTCCGTCTTTCTCCAAGCCTTCAAGGACCCATGTCGAAGGAATCGGACGGCATCGGGCACATCGAGCTTGACGAAGATGAATCCCGCAGCCACCACCGACAAGACGGCAAGCATGAAACAGGCGCATGCAATGCCTAAGAGAATGTCTTCCATGACATCACCTGCCTCCAGGAACCGTATTGCCGGAATACAGAGTTGCGATCTTCGTGGTCACCTCACCGCGCAGACGGGCCAGCGTGATGTCACGCAGCTGCTTGTTCTCATCAGTCGTAAGGCTCATGGTTGAGAGATGCTGCGCCGTTTTGTCGACAAGGTTTTCCAGAGAAGCTTCGCTCGCATTCCCCATGTTCTTGAACTTGTTCAGGTAGGTTTCCAGGGCATTCGCAATGAGAACGCAGCTATCCAGCTTCACGATCTCAACGGGCTCATTGTCAATCTGGTCAGCGAGATTGTTCAGACTGTTCCAAAAACCGATGTAGAGGTCTGGGTTCTCATCCCCCTGCATGACAGCGGAATCTATGCCTGAAACGAACTGCGCGATGTTGGCATAGTTCTGCGCTGTCGCATGACTCTCAAAGGCGGTATCCTGAGAGGCATTCATGAAGAAATCAGAGGACGCCTTGATGCGGGTGGCCTGGTTCTCGTCATATGAACCCGTCTGCCCATAGTTGTAGAAATACCAATACAGGCGTCCCAATTCGTACGACAGTTCAGAAAAGCGACTGGATGCTTGAAGCGAGGCAAGGTTGTCGTTGTATATCTGGTCGAACTGCTGCTTCTCTTCAAGGGTGAACTGACTGTCCACCTTGTAGCTGCTGATGAGGCCTTTGTAGGCATCAATGGCATCGGGTCGCTCTTTGATGGCAGCCAGATATTCCTCCTGGGCTTCAGCTGGATCAATCTGCACGCGCGCATTCGCTACATCCATGTGATATTGATAGTTCTGGGTGATTTGCCCTTCGCGAACGCGCAGACAGATGAAGCCTATGATGACAAACAGCACCGCAGCCCCAAGGGCAGCCGCGAATGCCACGACCTTATGGCGTTGCGCCGCCTTGTATTCCCGAGTGAGTTCCTGATAGATTTCAAGATCAGCGGCAAGTTCTTCACATGACTGGTATCTGCTTTCGCGTTCCAGTTGAGTGCATTTGGGAATGATGACATCGGCATACCCTTCGCCGACATCAGGGTTCGCATCACGCACATTTGGAAGTGGGAACTCCACAGGAGGCGCTGAGCCTCCAAGGAGGTGCCACATGGTGGCACCGATGCCGTAGATGTCAGTGCGCGCATCGGTCTGCGCCTTGCCATATTGCTCGGGCGCAGCATAACCCGTAGTGCCAAAGGCGACGGTATCCTTTTTCTGCTCGTCCTTGTATTCGCGCGCTACGCCCAGATCGATGAGCTTCACATACCCATCAGGATGAAGCATGATGTTGTTGGGTTTCATATCCCGATAGACGACGGGAGGGTCCTGTCGATGCAGATAGCCAAGCGCATCGCAGACTTGGATCATCCAGTTCTGGACGTCCTCTTCGCGTTGCGGACCCTTCTGCCTGACTACCTTGTCAAGCGGTTCGCCTTCCACGTGGTCCATGACGACGTAGATATAGCTGTCCGTCTTCTCTATATCCACGATGTCAACGATGGCGGGGTGCTGAAGCTTCGAGAGGAGCTCGGCCTCGCTGGCAAGGGACTGCTCAATGGGTCGTCCCATCGGGTCAGTTGCGCGCCTGTCCACCTCTTTGATAGCCCACTGCTTGTTGACGAGTTCAAGGTCGCGGGCCAGATAGACACGGCTCATGCCTCCTTCGCCGATGAGCGCAAGGATCTCATATTTCCCCTTGAGGACATCTCCCTTCTTCAGGCCACCGTGTTCGGCTTTGATGGGCATTGCTACCCCTCTTCCCTTGCGCTGAGCAGCACCGCCGTGATGTTGTCCCGTTCTTTGCGACTGATGACCGTGGCAACCAGGCGTTGCAGAACGTGCTTGGGGTGGCACTCCGATACCCTATGAGCCCAATCGAGCGACGCAGGCTTGAGTGCTTCCTGCAATTCCTGCGAACTGAGAGCATGGCGAAAGCCATCCGAGCACAGCAGATACGTTGCATTCCTGTGCATGCTGCCGTGGATGACCTGCGGTTTTATCTCTTTTGATGAACCAATGCATTGGAGAAGAGCATTGCGTTGTGGATGACGTTCGGCCTTCTCTTCAGTAAGGCGGCCCGCTTCGATCTCACGACGGATGAATGTCTGGTCTTCAGTAAGCTGCTCAATTCCAGCATCCGTGATCTCGTAGATGCGGGAATCGCCCACATGCAAGATGGAGTACCGTGCACCCAAAGCCAGCATGGCGGTAAGCGTGGTGCCAAGATTCATGGATTCCGCCAGTCCATATCGCATGATGTCAAGATTCAGATCCTGCACGAAGCCCGCCCATTGGCCTTCAACGAATTGCTGGAACCCTTCGACAGACGAGTCAAGCACCTCAAGAGACAGAGGAAGCCTCTCTTCAAACCACGTCGCAAGATGCCGGACCGCAGTGGCCGAGGCAAGTTCACCTTTGCGAAGACCGCCCATGCCATCCGCCACAGCTGCCAAAGCGACATCTTCCAAGGGTGTATCGGCCACTTCGATGAGATAGCTGTCTTGATTCGTGTCCTTCACACGCCCTGCATCAGTGCAGCCTACTGCTGAGAATCGCACGCTCATTCACCCGCCTTCGTCAGTTGGGTTTCGAACTGGAACTCCTCATCAGCCATGCGAATGACATCTCCGTCTTTCAAAAATGCCTTTCCGCCGGACTCTAAGGGGCAATCATTCACGAAGGTTCCATTGAGGGAATGAGCATCCTGAATGCAGCAGAAACCATCCTCTGCCGTGAGTGTGGCGTGGATGCGTGATACCGTGGTAGTGTGTGGCACTTGGAATGTCGCATGCTTCGATTTCCCCACAGTAAGGCCGTCTTCATCTATGGGAGAGATGAGCCCTGAGGCTTTATGGATGAGCCGATGCCGCAGATGCCGATGCTTTGGCACTGCCTTTGCAACGGAAAGACCAGCGCCAGCATGCCGGAATGCCCCTTCTCCATGTTCAAGATCAGGGAATGGCAGCCCTTCAAGATTGACAGCATGAAGGACGCTTGTTCCTGGATCCTCTCGAACATGACGGCCACTCTTCCAGCCAGCCTGCGTTGCTGGCTTTTCTTCGCAGGAACCTTCCTCATCTTCCGACTGGTGAGCCAGATGCCTCAGCAGTGATGACAGACTCATGAGATTCAAGGGTTCCCGTGTGGCAAGGGCCGCCATCAGCTGCTGATGCATATCCTTGGCACGGGTATCTGCAGGGGTGATGCCCTTCACAACGATTTGAAACGACTCTTGAATAGCAGAGGCGTCCTTGGCCGTGCTGGCAACAGGAAGATAGATGAAGCGCATGTCATCCTGAATGCGATCATAGAAGATGAGCTCGGCATCCAAGACGACATTCATGAACGGCAGCCCATGGAAGACGCATGCCTCTATGAGGTTGTGGAAGTGACGACAGAGCGCAGAGAGCGTCGATTGGCCCATGGGTTGTTCGACAACCCGTGCCAAAGGATCAAGATGGATGGTGCTCACTTCGATGTGAATGGTCTGCCGTCCTTCATCCTTCACCTGATAGGGAAGGAAGCACGCCAGACCGGACTTCGAAAGCGCACTGACGAGAGAAGGGTCCAAGGAGCCGCAAGCCGCCATGGAAAAGACGGCGACACCCGTATTCTCTTCCCAAGACACAACGTATTCCATGAACACCTCCTTGGCACCATTGCAACCGTGAAAGAGGGGGACCCTCCTTGGGTTATGAAATATATAGTGCTCATTTCTATGAAATGATGATGTAAATATATAGCATCAATGGGTGCACTGCAACAACGAATATTCTGCGGAAAACCATGCTGGAATTGCATGATTCACCTGTTCATCAATGCATTTTCTGAACGATTCTGACTGGATTCTTCATGGATCCATCACGCCTCTGCTGTGATTCATATATATAGCATCAAACAGTACGTGAACACGAAGCATTCCAAGGCATCAGCAATGTCGCACTGCCGCACCGAGGAGGAGTGCCTGCGCCTTGAAGGTATATCCAGTTTGAAGGTTCGAAGGATCTGTCTTAAGAGATGCCGCGAATGACCTCAGCGATGGATTCGGCATGGGTCTTGGCAGCGTCGTCATCCTTGGCTTCTACCATGACACGGATGACCGGCTCGGTGCCGGACGGTCGCAAGAGAACTCGACCGTCATCCCCCAGTGCTTCCTCAGCAGCTTGAACGGCTTCCTTCACGCTCTCGTTCGCCATGACTGCAGCTTTATCCTGAACACGCACATTGATGAGCTCCTGAGGGAACTTCTGAACGACCTGCGCCGCTTCCTCCACCGTCTTGCCACTGCGCTTCACGGCGGCAAGGAACTGCACGGCTGTCATGAGACCGTCCCCCGTGGAGTTGTGTTCCAGCAGGATCATGTGACCCGATTGCTCTCCCCCGATGGAGTATCCGTGTTCGCGCATGGCCTCCAAGACGTAGCGGTCGCCCACCTTCGTCTGCACGACGGTGATGTCGGCATCGCGCATGGCGTGGACGAATCCAAGATTGCACATGACCGTGGTGACTGCCGTGTTGTTCGCCAGACATCCACGCTCTTTCATGTCAAGTGCACATACCGCCTCAACGATATCCCCATCTATCTCGGCTCCAGAAGGGGAAACCAGCATGACCCGGTCGGCATCCCCGTCATGGGCTATACCGACATCGGCCTTATGCGTGCGAACCAATTCCTTCACCGGTTCAAGGTGGGTTGATCCGCATTGGACATTGATGTCGAACCCATCGTAATCATCATTGATGACATGTACCGTGGCTCCCAGGCGTCGCAACGCCTCTGGGCTGGTCTCGGAAGAAGCGCCATGCCCCGTGTCCAAGGCGATGGTCATGCCCTCGAACGTGATGCCTTGCCCTTGGACGGATTCCACAGCATGGGTGATGTATATCTCCCTCGCATCATTGAGTTGCACGGTGAAGCCCAGATCGGAACCGGAGGGAACCTCGTCATCGGAGCCTTCCAGGCCTCCCTTGCGAACGAATTCCTCGATCTTGTCTTCCACAGCATCGGGAAGCTTGAAACCCTTCGCATCAAAGAGCTTGATGCCGTTGTACTCAGGCGGATTGTGGGAAGCTGAGATGACCGCTCCCCCCGCTGCGGCAAGGCGTCGAACAAGCAGCGCAACCGCTGGAGTGGGAATGACTCCTGTCAAAAGGGCCGTGCCTCCAGCACTTTCGATGCCAGCGACCATGGCCGCCTCCAGCATATCGCCCGACAGGCGCGTATCCTTGCCAACAACGATGGTCTTGCCCAAGAAGACCACGGCGGCTTGTCCCAACCGATAGGCAATCTGATTCGTGAGTTCGGTGTTTGCGACACCGCGCACACCGTCGGTTCCGAACATCCTTGCCATGTTATCTCCCTCTGTTGATGTGGTCTTCTTGAATGACCGAGGCGTCTTGAGGACGCTCATCGGGTTTCATGCGTGTGTTGAGCTCGGCAGCCAACTCATCGTTGGAAATATCGAAACGCGCCAACAGCACCATGAGGTGATACACCAAGTCAGCCGCTTCGTAGCGAAGATGATCCCGTTGGGACTGGTAGGAGGACCCGTCTGCAGCAAGCTGCGTCTCCTTCGCAGCCAGGCACGTTTCCAGGGATTCCTCGCCGACCTTCTTGAGGAGCGCATCCAGTCGACCTTCCAGCAGCCGATGGGTATAACTCTCATCAGTGGCATGGCGCCGGTCTTCAATGGTGGCGGCCAAAGCGGTAAGCGTCTGGCCGATCTGGGATTCGTTTTGCATGCGGGTATTTTATCTCAAAGCAGCAGATGGGCTAGAATCATTTCCGTGAACACAACAGGCGAAGAGAGCATATCCCGAACCAGACGGCTGCTTGGAGATGAGGGCGTGGCGCGCCTTGCCCAGGCCCGGGTAGCCATCATCGGACTGGGCGGCGTGGGTTCGGCCTGCGCCGAATCGCTGGTACGCACTGGTGTGGGCAGCTTTCTGTTCGTGGACAAGGACATCATTGAGGCAAGCAACCTCAATCGGCAAGTCATCGCCTTCTTGAGTACCTTGGGCCAGCGGAAGGTGGATGTGATGGAGCGCATGGCCAAGGACATCAATCCCGACGCACGCATCGACACGCTCTTCGCCTTCGTTCTGGAAGAGACCATCGAAGAATTGCTCAGCCCCTTCGCCACCCCTGACATCATTGTGGATGCCGTTGATACACTCACCGCGAAGGCCGCCATTGCCCGATACGCCTCCGCCCAGGGCATTCCTCTGGTATCAGCCATGGGCATGGCGAACCGGTCTGACCCCACCCGTCTTCGCTTCGCCAAGCTTTTCGAAACCCAAGGATGCCCGTTCTGTCGGGAGCTGCGCAAGATCTTCCGCGATCGCACGCTGCCTGATATGGATGTGCTCTATTCCACCGAACGCCCAGCCAAGGTGAAGCCCGACGCGCAGGCCGCGCGCAGCGAGAAGACGGAACTGGGGACTCATTCCTACATGCCCCCGGTTGCGGGATTGATGCTGGCAGGTTATGTGGTGCAATACCTGCTGAAAGGGCACACGCCCCCTCTTGGCTAGGCGTTTGCCATAGCCTCCTTCATGCGCACGACTTCGTCCATGGCGTGATGTGCCAGATCATCGGCACCCGTACCGATGATCTGGGCTGCGAGGATGGCAGCGTTCTTCGCGCCATTGATGGCGACGGTGGCGACGGGAACGCCACTGGGCATCTGGACCATGGAGAGCAGCGAATCCAAACCGCCAAGATCGCTGGTTTTCATGGGCACGGCAATCACTGGCAGCGGCGTGAATGCAGCTACCACTCCACCAAGGTGAGCCGCCTTTCCGGCAGCAGCTATGATCACGCGCATGCCACGGCTTTGGGCGTTCGAAGCCCATTCATGGACCACAGCAGGCTTGCGATGAGCGCTGGCCACCTTCAGTTCGTAGGGAATGCCGAACTCATCCAACTGCTTCATGCACGCCTCCATGACAGGCATATCAGATTCTGATCCCATGATGATGCCCACGCAGGGCTTTTCGCTTGCATTTCCCATAAACCGGTCTCCTTTTGGCTTTCAGAATGGCTGCAGGCCATTGTACACGCCCGCAGCCATTCAATCGCTATACAGGGAATGCAAACCCGCAGGCGAAGGGTAGCCAAAGCACGCTCACCACAAGTAGAATGAGCGTAGGTACCCAGCCTTTCTTGACCCACTCAGCCATTGAAATCCAACCTTTGTCATAGCAGATGAGGATGATGGAATCCAATGGGAATACGGTGGACACGACACCCAAACCACCACCGATGCAGGCGATGACACCAGGATTGATAGCCATACCACCAGCATTCGCATTCACGGCGGCGACGAGCGCGACCATGATGGGAACAGCTACCGAGATGACTGGTGGCCCAATAGGAATGAACAGGTGAAGTATGAGGGTTATCAGGCACATGACGGCGATAACCACGAATGGTGCCCACCCATCAGCGCCGACCAAGACGGTATTGACGAACCATGTGGCGGCACCTGTGCCGACCAGACCGGTTGCGAGCACTTGAATGCCGATGACCATCATGATGATTTCCCACGGAATGCTGTCGTAGAACTGCTTCTTGTTCAACAAGCTGATGCCGGGCACAAACGCCAGCACGCAGAAGATGAGCGCAACCAGAATGGAATTGATCTGCGGAAACCACGTGCTCAGGATCATCAGGCCGAAGGCGATGACATACCAAATGAGAAGACGAATCTCTTTGGGAGTGAGCTTGCCCACATCGGCGAGCTTCGCTTCAACAACCTGCAGCGCCTCGGGCTTGATGTCTTCCAGCTTGAACGCACGCACGATGAACAAGCTGGACAAAAATGTCACGACCAACGCAAGTGGAATATTCACAATACACCAGCCGAGGAACGTGATGCGCGCATTCATGGCTGACTCCACCATGCCAATGCAAAGCATGTTGGACGAATTGCCCAAAGGCGTGCCAATACCGCCCACCAAAGCCGAAAGCGCAATGCCCAGAGTCAGGGCCTTGCCGAGCCCCGATTGACCCTTCACGCCCTTGTTTGCCTCAACGATGGACAATGCGATGCCGATGAAGATGGCTGATGCGGCCAAATCCGCAATGAACATGGAAAGAACGGCGGTAACCATCATGAGCCCGATAACGATCTTCTTGCTTGAACCCTGTGCCCATTTCAAGGTGACGCTTGCAATGCGATACGGGATAGGGGTTGACATGATGGCACCAGTGACTGCGAAGATGAACAGGCAATAGATGGGGACCATCAAGCTTGACTGGTTGAACACCGACTGCACCACCGTTCCATCTTCGAGCGTTGTGGTGGCAAACGGCAGAACACCGGTCATAGGAAGCAGAATGTAAATCAGGACGATAGTTACGATGAACGGAAACGCTTCGGTGACCCAGAGAACGATACAGCAGAGAAGAATGCCTACTGCCGACATGGCAGTCCGTTCAAGCCCCTCAGGCACGGGGCAGACGAACTGGAAGAAAAGGAAAATGAGTGCTGCCGCTGCAATCGCAACGACGCGCTTTATCGTATCTCGTTTTGGTAATCCTTCTGCGTATATGGTCTCTGGATCGGGATTGATAGCTTTTACATTGCTCATAGATTCCCCCTTGGAGGCGGGGATGCACCCGTGCGACACATCCCCTTTCAAGTAGTCAGGTGGCACGCATCAAGGCACGAAGATGGCAGCCTTCTTCGGCTTCGCGACGAGCTTCTCCGCACATTCCTCAATGGTTCCATATTCCAAGACCTTCGCCTGACAGGACTGCACGCAGGAGGGAAGCTTTCCCTCAGCCCTGCGGTTCTCGCACAGGTCGCACAGCTCTGTAGGATATGCAATGAAATCCCAGTGCCATGACCCATCCTCATGCTGGTAGGGCCTGTCTTCAAGCACCTTTATGCCATCCTGGGTGTTCGGAAGCCCCAGATGATTGCGACAGGCAATCTCGCAGCTGTGGCAACCCGAACAGTATTCATAATCAATGTAGAGGGCACCGTGTGACATGGTAAGTCCCCTTCCTATTTCCTGAGATATTCGTCAGTCGGCTTGTCTTCCGGACGCCAGATCTCCTGGACCGTGAATTCAGCTTGGCGGCTGGGCTCCAGAACGATACCGTTCGCATCCGGATCATTCGGGCCTCCCAAACCTTCAACCTTCTTGATGTTGACCATCATCTGCTTGAAGGTATTGCCGAAGCCGAGTTTGCCATTGACGCTGTTCGGCATGAGCATATTCACGTTTGATTTCCAGTTTCCATAGAGATTGGGCACCTCACCATCCTCTTCGGGATACCAGAAGCCGTGCATGCAGTGAACCACGCCCTTCTTCATGGTGGGAACCACACGAGCAAGCTGGCGAATGTGTCCATAGGGCGAGGTGATTTCAACCCAGTCGCCATCTTGTATGCCATAGGTCTCAGCATCTTCGGTATTGATGTCGATCATCGGCCACGGAGTCAGTTTGCGAAGACTTGGCACCTGCTTGTGCTCTGAATGGAAGAACTCCTGCTGGCGAGCGCCGGTTGTCATCATCAGCGGGAATTCCTTGCTGAGATTCGGAAGGTTCTCTGGACCGTAGACTGGCTCCTCGTAATAGGGCAGTGGGTCCTCGCCCCAGTTCTGATACATCAGCGAATAGAGCTCGACGCGACCTGTCGTGGTGGGAAAACCCGGCTGTCCGTCGGGACGCAGACGGCCTATCTTGTACTTGTAGTACGGCTCATTCGACATGACCACCACGCGCTCCCGCAACTCCTTGAAAGGCAGCCATGACAGCATGACGTGGAAGTTGTCATAGTCTTCCTGCGTTTCGAACCGATTCCAGAATTCGGGATGGGTCTTCTTGCCTACCATCATCATGATCTCAATATCACTCTTGCACTCACCCACCTGAATGCACTTGTTCTGAGCACCATAGAATGATGCATTGGAAGCGTAATGGGTAGCAACCATGCCGTCGTGTTCGATGGTGGAGGAAACTGGCAAGAACACGTCACAACAGCTCATGATGGTCGGGTTCATAAATAGATCGCATGCGAAATTGAAATCGAGTTTCTTGAGTGCCTTGTACCAACGCTGCGGCTCTGCAGCGATGGCCGTTCCCACAGGGTTTGAAGACACGAACCCAGCCATGTGGATCTTGTAGGGGTCATCGGTCTCAAGCGCCTTGAGGAATTCGTCTGGATGCACCGTCCACATGATGGAACCGACTGCTGGATAGGTGTCAACACCGATGCGCTTGGTATTCCATGTCTCTAAAGACATAAGACCGTTCTTCAGCGCCACCATGAGGGTGGAGTCGCTCGCATCCTCAATGCGGTCGCTTGCATCGATGGCACCACCATCTGACAGGCGATTGCCGCCGTCATCGGCCTGACCAAGCGTCGTACCACCCGGCGCATCAATGAAGCCCGTGATGGTCATGAGTGCAATGAGGCACTGACCAAGCTGCGTGCCGTTAGGGTTCTCATCCACGGCAAGTCCCCACGCGAGTGACGAAGGATTCGCCTTGCCATACATGCGAGCCGCCTCCCAGATAAGCTCCTCCGGAACATCGCAGATCTCTGCCGCGCGCGAAGGAGGCATCTCTTGGACGCGTTCTACCAATTCATCATAGCCGTATGTCCACGCATCAATCCACTCACGATCGACGAGATTCTCATTCGCGAGAACATATATCCACGCCATAGCCATGGCAGTGTCGGTGCCAGGCTTCACCTGAAGCACGATATCCGAGCGCGTTCCGAGCCAAGTGATGCGCGGATCAACGCAGATGAGCTTCGTGCCGAACCGTCGCATCATCTCAATGATGGAATGCCCATACATGCCGTCCGGATTCGAGCGCAGCGGCTCCTTGCCCCAGCAGACGATGACCTCCGGAGGCACCCAGCCAGGATGGTCATAGCGATCCTCGAATTTCTGGGCGTAATCGATCTCAGGATAACCTCCGCCCAGCATGAACGCGGTATTGGAAATGCGTGGTCCGTAGCACGACCAACCAGCCTGCGCATAGACGGCATTCGGGGAACCGAAGACGAGATTCGCCCACTGGGTGTACCAATAGTTCGCCTCTCGACCCGTTCCGCCGAATACAGCGATGGTCTCAGGACCATATTTCTCGATGATTTCATTTGCTGCATTGGCAACTAGATCGGTTGCCTCATCCCACGAGCAGCGCTCCCATTTATCGAGACCGCGATCTTCCTTGGCGCGCTTCATGGGATAGATGATGCGGTCAGGGTGATAGATGTACTCAGTCAAGGCAAGGCATCGTGGACAGAGCGAACCTTTGGTGATGGGGTGTTCAGGGTCGCCTTCGATATCGATTACCTTGCCATCCTTGACATGAACCTGCAAGCCGCATCCTACGGGGTGGCACCCCGGAGGAGACCAGGCGCACGTCCGGTAGATTGTCTCATCGCCCTCTTGCCTCTTCCATTCTGTCATCTTTTCCTCCTTCTCCTCTTGCCCTCTGCTCGCGGAGTGCGCGCCATCCGCCAAGCTGAGACCAGTTTGCGCGGCAAAGGGAAATAGGGGGAGACGGAAGAGATGTGTCCTGATTGTCGATGATGCCTCCTTCGACAAATTTGATTTGTCGAAAGACCGAATCGTTTATTGAACGAAGATGTGACGCCCAGCCGCATAGCAGTACGTCAGCATTCGATGCGTACACCCAATAGCCAATGCATGGCATTCAATGAACACAGCGTGAAGCATATCGCCAACGGATCAGAGTTGCTTTGAAAAGCTCTTTCGCAAACCTTGCGTGAATCTCATGATGGTTGACTTGCGCGGTGAGTCCTCCGCATACAGCAGATAGATGCACCAGTTGAATTGCGGATCATCCAAAGGGATGGCAAGCATATCTGCGGGAAGCCGATCCACGAACAGGCTCGTTGCGATACCAACCGCTTCGTTGCGCTTGATACCAAAGAGACTGTAATCGGTTTTGGCAACCGATATCTGCGAGAAGTCATAACCCAACGCCTGAAGCTGCGCGAACAGAGGCTCGAATTGGAACTGAGAGCTCGACATGATCTGCAGCCGCTGTTGCCTGAGATCGTGTATCGAAATCGTACTCTTCTTTGCCAGATCAGACGCCTCATTCACGATGGCGTATGCGCGCAAGTGGCTTATTTCCTCTGAAACGCAGTCAGGAAAAGTGCGCTGCATGCAAAGTTCCAGACCCACGTCCGCCCGACCCGAACAGACGAACTGATAGCATTCCTCGGAACTGACCTCGAAAACGTTTATCTTCTGATTGAAATCACTGATAAAGAGCTCGGCGGCCTCGGGAATACGTCCCAACAGATTGTATGTGACGGCGACATCAAGCCCATCAATGCTGGTCGATGAGTCTGCGAACATGAAGCGCATGGCATCGATGCGGCTGATGATCTCATCTGCCTGCAAGGCCGCCAGCTGACCCGCTGGCGTCAACTGGACACGGTTGCCCTTGCGCTCAAAAAGAGCCGTGTCCAACTCACGTTCAAGCGCGCTTATTGTATGAGCGATATTCTGCCGCGATGTGAAACAGATTCTCGCCGCCTGTGCGAAACTCGAACAATTCGCCGCCGCAAGAAAATGGCGCAGTTGTTGGACTTCCATAGCATCTCCTCACCACTGGCATGATGCTATTGCTCGCCAGATGCCAGCGCGCCTTTGCCCATACGGGGATTGCCGCCGCCGTCATCTTCGATTCGCTCAGGACGATACTCGAAGGCAGAAACGCCCGGAGGAGCCACGTCTTTTGGTTTTGGCGAATGGAAGCTTTTGGAAACCGTTCTTCCACAGCGACCGCAAAACGAGCAGAAGGCGCCACATTGACTGGCCATGAACTTCCCTTTCCCCATCTGCGCTCATTCTGAATTTGATTCTAGCAGAATCACCCCGAGGGATATCTCGCCTCAGATGAACAGGGGATGAACAGGGGACGGGTCTTGCGTTCAATCGCATGACAGGGATCGTGTCGTTTATTGCATTCAGGACAGTCGTGCGCCGGAGAAGCAGTTCCATGAGCAGGTAGTTGAACGGAAGACCCGTCCCCTGTTCCTTCGTCAGGACCGACGACGGATGAGCACGTACCCTCCCGCACAGGCAAGACTTCCCGCGCAGAGCATCAGCAGCAGGGACAGAGGTGTCTCGTCTCCGGTCTGGGCAAGCTCATCGCCCCCATCTCCCGTCAAGGGAATGGCACCCACGTCTCCTCCATTGGCTTGTGGAGGCTCTGTCCCTTCAGCAGGAGGCTGGCCATTCGATGAGCCAGAATCCCCCGAGCCATCAGAGATGGGTGGACCAGGCTTGTCTCCACCGGTATCACCACTGCCGCCATTGTCACCGCCACCATCACCCGTGTCATCAAGGGGAACCATCTCAAGGGTGTAGAGCCTCTCGTAGTCTGGATCATCGGTGCTCTTGAGCAGGATGTCCCAGAACACCGATTCCGCATCGTTGCTGACAGCTGCACGGAAGAAGACGGCAAGCGGATGGATGAATGAGCGGGCACGCTTCGTGATGGAATCAACGTAGATGCCTTCGGGTACCTCGATCTTGAACTCCTCAGGAGCGGTGGGTATCTTGGATCGAGGCACCTCGATGCGCCCGTGCAGGTGATTCTCATCCTCTTCGGCCCATTCGATTGCCCGGAACGCGTCCCCGCTAAACGACACTGAGAGGATCCCGGCATCCGGCTTGCTTGGTACCTCCGGATCAGGTGGCGTAACCTGCTCCTGTTCCCATTTCGCGTAGAACGTCTTGTCGCCAATGCTGCCAGATTGGATAGCGATGACTGGAGTACCTATGAAGCTTGCGTCTTCGTACCAACCTTTAAACACGAATCCCTCACGAATCAGATTGTTGGAAACCGGAAGGATGACCTCACTCGATTCGACGCTGTAGCTAGACGGCGGAACGAACGCATCGGTGAAATCGCCACCGTTCAATTCAAACGAGATGCCGTACTCTTGAAGAACCCACTTCGCATACAGATCGATGACACCCCTGACAAGTTCTATGCTTTCCAGTGGGGATCCGCTGTATGCAGCATCTGCATACCAGCCATCGAAGAGATAACCCGAACGATCGATATCCTCTGCACGGGGCAAGGTGATAGCATCCCCTTCTTGGACACCATCAGTGCTGAACTCGTAGACTGTCTTGGGTTGGTTTGCGAAGACACCACCTGCCTCGTGGAATGAAAGCACGCACGCCTCTCCCACCCACGCAGCATAAAGGGTCTTATTGCCATATGAACCAGCTGTGAGCTCAGTCAAAGGGGCATCCGATAGATCAGCATTCTCATGCCATCCAGCAAAAGTGTGGCCATCCCACTGCATCGTATCCGCTCCCGGCAACAAGAAGGCGGATTCGCTTGTCTGGTAGCTGTCAAAGGCAGAGAGGTCGATGGTATCTGGAGGAGTCGCGCCTGTACCATCCGTGCCCATGTTGTACGAGATCTCATACGTCTTGGGCTCCCATTTCGCGTAATAGCGCTTGTCCCCGCTCTGTCCAGCGGCGATCTCGGTTATCGCACCACCAACCAATTCCGCATTGTCGAACCATCCCAAGAACTCATACCCCGGGCGCTCGTAGAGCGGCAAAGTTACGGGAGTGCCATACGTGTATGAGGATACGCCTGTCTGTTCAAAGCCGAGTATTCCACCGTTCCCTGAAAATACGATGGAGTAAACACCAAGATCCCACTTGGCAAAATAGCGCTTGTCCCCTCTGGCCTCAGGCGGAATGACAGAGACAGGCAACCCGCTGAACGTCGAATCCTCAAACCAGCCGGCGAATGTGTGTCCCTCATAGAACAGCTGATCTGCACCGGGTAGGTTCGTCGCTGCGCCACCTTCGTAGGTGAACGAAGAATCGACACCTTCTACGAATGCACCTTCACCAGACTCCAAAGTCACATTGAACACAGGCCTGTACCACTTGGCCACATACTGCTTGTCCCCGATGTCATCCGACCCGATAGCGCTTATCGGCTCGCCTTCAAAGGAGGAATCCTCGTACCATCCTCCGAACTCGTAGTTTTTCTTCGCAAGAATCGGAAGCTCGGCGCCTTCACCGAAGGTATAACTTGCCACGTTGCTGCCTTGAACTATTTGTCCACCATCAAGGTCAAGCGTTACGTTGTATACATTGGGAGTCCATCCAGCATAGAACGTCAGTGCCTCGGTCTGCCCTACCGAAATTTCAGTCTGCGGGTTACCCACAAGAGAGTCATTGGTATACCAACCTGTGAAGGTGTAACCCCTGCGAGTGATGTTGTCAGCAACGGGAAGAGTTGCGATCTGTTCGTTGTTGTAGGTTTCAGGAGCATCGAAACCTTCTACCCATGCGCCGCCCTGCGGGTCTAGGACGAGCGGGAACGTGACCGCATCAGGGTCATATTCGTCAACCACGACTGTCGATGGATACGAAGCGAACGAGCTATCGGTTGCAGCCAAGCGCACTTCGTATGTTCCTGCTGGAACCGGTGTTGACGATGCCGTGATGGGAATCCATTCCATCGCAGACGTATTGTCAGCTCCGATGTCTTCACCCGTACCGACATCAGCACCAGAGTCCGCAACCGGCCTGTATTCAAGATCCGGGATGAGATTTGGACCTACTGTCAACACATGGATAGCACCTGTGCCTGCAGAATTCGCACGGACACCCTTTATGTTGCCTGCATACCCGTTTTCCAGGCGCGGGGGAAGCTCGACTGTCTTAATAAAGGCGTAGCTCTTTCCTGAAAATCTTGGTTCAAAGTACAAACTCACAGAACGCGTACCTTTGTACTCGGTCTCTGCGTTCTTGAAGCCTTCGTATTCGATGGTCTCGGAAAGATCGAGGCTGTTCTCATCCTCTGACATCATCCCAAAGGGCGTTGTGGCAGATGCATAGTTTGCGTTCTGCCAATCGCCCTTGTGTATGCCCGAACCAGGATAATCCCTAAGGCTTCTAAATGGCAGGTTATGCAGGCAAATGTACTTTGCTTTGTCGAAATCGCTTCCCGAACATATTAGTTTCTCGTTCTTATAATCAATCACTATGTCAAGGTCATATTGATCGAAAGCCGATTTATCCCCTATGTAGCGCAACATGGGATAGCCAACCTGAATCGTAGGATCAAACTCCCAGACGTCGTCATTGAAGCCGAGACTCTGGTAAAGCTCAGAGTTGTAGCGCAGCATAGGAAACGTATAGAGGACATTTTGGAGCTCTTCGCTAATATGATGCAAGAACCCTAAGTCCGTTCGCGCATACTTGATGCCAGGCATCGCATCCCCGAAAAGCGACTTTCCAACCTCGATCGAAATATCCTCGTAGCAGTTCTCGAAAGCGGTCTCGGCCGGAGCGGTCATATTAGCCAAACGGGCCACATTATTATTACAAGGCGTTCCTAGTCCGAAGCAGTTCGAGATCTTGGTGTTGTCGATATCGAAGGCAACGCTCGGCTCTATGTCTCCCAGAAGAACGCCGTTGTTGTTGGAATTGGCAAGCGTAACATTCACCTTGGAAATACACCTGTTCAGCTTCGCCGACTTAGTTATTGCGCCAGCAA
>CAYWWK010000024.1:0-27130 GCA_964462135.1 uncultured Eggerthellaceae bacterium
GCAGACCTGCCATGTCGAAACCAGTCGCCCCCGGCAGGTAACGTAAGCATTCTACTCGGCAACGAGGCCAAGTCAATAGCCATCACTTCTTCAAGAAGCTCATGGATTCACTGATGTCCGACATGATGCCCTTGAATTCCGCTGCCACTTGGACGCCTTCCCGGTATACGGCGTTGGCGTCTTTGGTGGCCTCCTCGATGCCTTCACGGCTGATGCCCAAGTCGAATTCCTCGCCGTCTTCAGCGCGCACGACCTTCGTGTGGGCATCGTCATCGCTTTCAGAGCCATCATCCACTACGATGTAGTCGTCCATGTCCACGTAGTAGTATTCTTGCTCGTTGCCGTCTTCGTCGATGAGCACGAAGCCTATCTCATTGTCATCCTCGTCTACGAGATAGGCATGGATGTCCTCATCCTCTATCTCCATTTCGATGACCTCTTCTTCAAGATCATGGGCATCTTCAACGTGATACCCTTCGGAATGAAGCTCGTCGGACGCTTCGATCTCTTCTTCCTCTTGGGTGATCTCATCCGGGCTGTAGCCATCGTAGTCGGCCTCGTTTGCTGTGCTGAAGCTGGCGAAGGCGTGTTCCTGATCTGATTCCATGGCATCAGATCCAAGGTACTCATCCAGATTGTCCTCAGCATCCTGCAGCTCTGTTTCCTGGTCAGTCCATTCGGCTTCGGTCTCGCCGGTTTCTTCCAAGCTTTGCAGCTCTTCATCAAGACCCATGATATCTCCTCTTTCGGCTTTCAGTCGCTGTAGACGGTATAGCACAGCGCGGCGAAGAGAGGGCAAAGGGGTGGCGCGTCCTTGCTGAGATGTAACCTCTTGCGCGTCTGCGCGTTATCAGCGGCTGCGCTCTTTCAGGGCGCGGTCTATCTCTCGCTTGACATCCCGTTCCTTGAGCGATGTGCGCTTGTCGTAGAGCTTCTTGCCACGGGCCAAGGCTATCTCCACCTTGACCAGGTTCCTGTCGTTGAAGTACATCTTCAGCGGAACCACCGCCAAGCCCTTCTCCTGGGTCTTCTCGGCCAGATACCTGATCTGCCGCTTGTGCAGCAGCAGCTTTCTGCGCCTGTCAGGATCGACATTGGCAATGTTGCCGTTCTGGAAGGGCGCGATATGCAGGTTGTTGAGCCAGGCCTCTCCACCACGGATAAGGGCGAAGGCATCGGTGAGCTGGGCGTTGTTGTCACGCAGGGATCGGACCTCGGTGCCGGTCAGCTCGATCCCTGCCTCGAAGGTCTCCAGGATGTCGTAATCGTGGAAGGCGCGGCGGTTCTTCGCGATGATCTTTTCTTCTCGTTTGCCCATGCTCAGGAGTGCATGCCCTCAGAGTCGGCATCATCAGGGGGAATGATGGTCAAGGTGTCCTTGCCGGGGATGATCCCTTGGGATGCTTCCTTGGCAGCCGACGGATCGGCGAAGTTCGGCGTGCGCCCTCGGGCGTGTTGACCGCCCCAGCGATGCGGGGTGCTGTCATAGGAGCCGAACTCCGTGGCCCTCATCTGCTGCTGGCGTTCGAAGGGAGCCTCTCCGTAGGGTGTGGAAGCGGGAGCATAGCCTTGGTAGGGATTGAACGTGCCGTTCTGGCGGGGATTGCTTCCGGAGGCACCATAGGCTGAAGGGGCGGTTTCGTTCACGCCTCCCACTGGTTCATTGCGTTGTGGAGTGCCTGTGTCAAAGGCATCCTCTTCGTCCTTATCGGCCTCTTCCTGACGTTTGCTCATCTTCTCGAAAAGCTCCCGCTGAGCCTTCTGCACCGTGGACATCTGGCTGTTCTCGTCCTCCAATTCGGCGATGCGGGCCTTGAGTTTGTCAATCTTGGCTGACATCTTCTCAAGGGCCTTTTCGGTATCGAGCGGCTTCTTCACTGTGCGGTTGGCGTGAGGGCGCTCCACCACTGCTGATATGCCGGGGACGAAGCTGGCATCGTATTCCAGGTCAAGCGCGAAGCGCACCAAAAGGCGAATGGTGGCATCCACGTCACGCAAGGAGATGGTTTCGTTGGGCGTGTGCATGTAGCGCAGCGGTATGGATACCAGACCGGTTGGTATCCCACCCTTGGAAACCTGGATGGCGCGGGCATCGGTACCAGTGGCTGCCGGTTCAGCTTCCAGCTGGTAGGGGATGCCTTCCGCTTCCGCCGCTGCCACCAGGCGCTCGAAGACGAAGGGATTGATGTTCGGGCCTCGGGCGATGACGGGGCCGCCGCCACAGCGGATGTCTCCGTGCTTGGTGCGGTCGATGCCGGGGTAGTCGGTCGCATGGGTGACATCGAAGGCGACTGCGACATCGGGTTCGATGGAGTAGGCGCTGGTGGTGGCACCTCGGGTGCCGATCTCTTCCTGTGTGGTGATGGCGGCGATGTAGGTGCCTCGCATCTGTCCGTTCTCTGCCAGACGCTCCATCACCTCGCAGGCGATGAAGACCCCGCTTTTGTCATCGAAGGATTTCGAGACGGCCATGTCGCGGCCGAAGCGCTCGAATCCCACGCCGTATGTGATGGAATCTCCCACGGACACCTTCGCCTTCACCTTATGGGCGGGCATCCCCAGGTCGATCACGAGATTGTCAAGGGAGGTGACGTTCTTGCGCTCGTCGGCATCGATCAGATGGATGGGCTTGCGGCCAACCACGCCGCGCAGGATGCCGTCGCGACCATGGACATCGACGCGCATGCCCGGGAGGATGGCGGCATCGACGCCCCCGATGGCGGAGACGGACAGGAATCCCTCATCGGAGATGTAGCGAACCATCAACCCCACTTCGTCCATATGGGCTGCAAGCATGAAGACCGGTGAGGACATCCTGACCGTCTCCGATGCTTCGGAGACATCCTCTTCGACGAATTCGTATTCGCCGCCGTCCTCGAAGATGCCCACGCCCTCATCATCTTCGACAAGGACAGGGCTTGAGCCCGGATTGCTGGTGAGGATGGCATGGACTGATCCCATGGTGTCAGTGTGGATCTCGTCCGCCACGCTGGAAAGGCGCTGTCGTACGAGTTCGGCCACCTTCTCTTCCGAACCAGTGGGGGAAGGGGTCTCGACGAGCTGCTTCAGGAACTTGATGTCGCGTTTCTTCATGGTTGGCTCCTACCAGTACTCACGCTTGCGTTTGCGCTTCTTGACGGGGGCTCGGAAATCCAGCTCAAGCTGCCCGTCTGTCTGGGCTTCCTTGGTCGGCTTGCGCTCGATGCGCTCTATGCTCCAAGCCAAGGCATCGTTGCCGAACAGTTCCAGCATGCGGATGCGCGCATCCTGGGTATTCCCCTTTGATCCCATGCGCGAGGAGCTTTCGAATTCGAAGAGCCCCCGTGCTCGATCGGCTTGGGAATCCAAGGACTTGTAATGGGCTATGAACGTGGTCAAGCGCTTGCCTTTCAAGGTGTTGCCGCAGATGCATTCATATTATCATGTTCAGCAATGCGCTTCAGGCACTTGGCTGGGAGCCTGGGCGCTTTCATCATCTGGAGAGGAAGGGTTTCCATGGAGAACTACAAGCGCGAGTTCATCGACTTCATGATCGAAAGCGATGTGCTCAAGTTCGGGGAATTCACGCTCAAAAGCGGTCGTAAATCCCCGTTTTTCATGAATGCGGGCGCCTATGTGACCGGAATGCAGCTCAAGCGTCTGGGACAGTATTACGCGCAGGCCATAAACGATCGGTTCGGCCTTGGATTCGATGTCGTTTTCGGGCCAGCCTACAAGGGCATCCCCCTTTCCGTCGTGACCGCCATTGCCCTGGAAGATCTCTTCGGAGCTCCCGTTCGCTATTGCAGCAATCGAAAGGAAGTCAAGGATCATGGGGATACGGGCATCCTTCTGGGGTCTGAGCTTCATGATGGCGACCGGGTCTTGATCGTCGAGGACGTGACCACATCAGGCAAGTCCATCGAGGAGACCTATCCCATCCTCAAAGCTGCAGCTGATGTCGAAGTGGTCGGGCTCATGGTCTCCCTCGACCGTGAGGAAGTGGGCCGCAAGGGCAGCGTTGCGGCGCTCCAAGAGGTTTCCGAGACCTACCAGTTCCCAGCGGCTGCCATCGTGACGATGTCGGAAGTGGTCGAGGACCTGAGCGACCGCGGGAAGCTCACCGTGGATCAGCGGGAGGCCATTGAACGATACTATCAGCAATTCGGCGTGAAGTGATCACCTCCCCTGGTGCGGTCATGAAGCCATGGAGCTGTCCGCATCCTCAGGGCTTCGGCTTTTGATGAGGTTTCCTTTCATGGGCGTGCAACCTGCTGCACGCCCTTTTTCATCAGCTGCGCCTGCGCGAAGCCGATGATGCGCAGGCCTGATTGACCATGTCGCTGATGAACGCTACCATACGAACAGACATTCGCAAGAACAAATGTTTGGTGGTGTGCCATGGATATCGTTCGGAAGCTGGAAATCCTCTCGGATGCGGCCAAGTACGACGTTGCGTGCACCTCATCGGGAGTTGATCGGGCAGGCAGGCGTGGGCAACTGGGCGCAAGCTCCCAAGCCGGATGCTGCCACAGCTTCACGGAGGATGGCCGCTGCATCTCTCTTCTGAAGGTGCTCATGACCAATGTCTGCGTTTACGACTGCGCCTATTGCATCAACCGTCGCAGCAACGGTTGCCTTGAGCGCACCAGCTTCTCACCCCGGGAGCTTGCCGATCTCACCATGGAATTCTATCGTCGCAACTGCATCGAGGGCCTCTTCCTGAGTTCTGGGGTGATAGGGGATGCGGACAGAACGACTGAGCTCATGATCTCCTGTCTGCGCATCCTGCGAGAAGACTATGGGTTCCGTGGCTACATCCATGCGAAGACGGTGCCGAATGCATCTTTGGAATTGGTTCAGCGTCTGGGGCTTTTGGCAGACAGGCTTTCCGTGAATGTGGAACTGCCCTCCGAGAAGAGCCTGGCGCTCCTCTGCCCTGACAAGACCCGACGCAGTGTCCTTGAGCCCATGCGCCAGATCAGCGAATCCATAGCGGAGGATACTGAATCGCGTGCGCTTGTCCGCAGGCGCAAGACGGTATACCTTTCAAATTCCCGGCCTCGGCGTCGGGAAAGGGCCTTTGCGCCGGCAGGGCAGTCAACCCAGATGATCATCGGGGCAACTCCTGAAACGGACTGCCATATCCTGAACCTCGCCGCTTCGCTCTATCGCAGAATGCAGCTCAAGCGCGTTTTCTTCAGTGCGTATCTACCCGTGGTCGAAGATGCGCGATTGCCATCTTCTCCTTCCATCCAGCTTGACCGTGAGCATCGGCTCTACCAGGCCGATTGGCTCATGCGCTTCTATGGCTTTTCAGTGTCTGAGATCATTGACGAGGCGCATCCGCATCTGGCGCTTGACCTTGACCCGAAGGCGAACTGGGCGCTCAGGCATCTGGATGATTTCCCCGTTGAGGTGAATACCTGCTCATACGAGGAGCTGCTGCGTGTGCCGGGCATTGGCGTGAGAGGGGCGAAGCTCATTTTGCGTGCGCGCAGGCGTACTGCCTTGGGGGAGCAGGAAGTGCGCAAGCTGGGCATAGCCTTCAAGCGGGCCCGCTACTTCATCACCTGCAATGGTGCGTATATGGGAAAGGGTGTGGAATACAGCAGAGAGGCCCTCCTCCCTCTCCTCTCAAGCAGAATCGACGGAGGTGCCCATGGCAGAAGGGCCGGCAAGGCTGTCAAGGGACAGATGAGCCTTTTCGATGATGATCCACCAGGTGGAGCCTGGCAGTCCTTCCTGCCCTCTGCCGTATCCGGAACATCTGATGCGGGGAGGCGTTGATGGGCAATGCCGTCGACATGTACGAAGGGGTAGTCTACCTCTTCGATGGAACCACCGAGGGGCTCCTCTCCGCCATCTTCGCCTCCTATGCCAACCATGAGCATCCAGTTGAGGTGATGCGCGAACAGGACTACCAGCCATGCCTTCTGTACCGCTCATCCTTCATTCCCACCTGTGAAGAGCATGCGCGCCGGGTCTCCCAAGGCCTTGGGAGAAAGTGGGGGTCTTCTGTCCAGCGTGCGGTGCTGAGGGCATCCCTTTCAGGTCGAACGGATGCTCCCTCTGTCATCTACCGGTTCATTCGCTATGCCATGGACGAGGCATCCTCCACAAGGCGCATCCTTGATGACCTTTCGCATCCCGCAGTGAAAGCGCTTCATGATCTCGTCGTCTCGGTGGGGGCTGAATGCGAGAAGATACGCCAGTTCGCGCGCTTTCAGCATTTGAAGGATGAGAAGGGGGAGATATGGTTCGCCCGCATCAATCCCAGGGATTCGGTCGTCCCCCTGGTCCTTGACCATTTCATCGAGCGCTTCAGCATCCAGCCGTTCATCCTCTACGATGAAGTCCATCATATCGCGGGCATGTGGGATGGCAGGCGCCGCCAGCTGGCTGATGTTGCCGACCGGTCATTGACGCTGCCCGAAAAGGATGCCTCGGAAGTGGTCATGCAGAAGGCTTGGCAGGCCTTCTATCGCAGCCTGTCCATTGATGAGCGCTACCACCCTGAGCTTCGGCGCCAGATGATGCCGAAGCGCTTCTGGCGCAACTTGACCGAGCTGCAGCCGGACAGGCCGGGCCTTGACCTGCATGGTTGATGAAGTGCGTGAATTCGCCTAGAATGGGCGAACGCTCAAAGGGTGCCAGCGTGGCTCAACGGTAGAGCAACTGATTTGTAATCAGTGGGTTGCGGGTTCGATTCCTGTCGCTGGCTCCATTCCTTTCGTGCCTCTTGCCATCATCGGCAGGCTTCTATCCGGAGATGCCGTCGGGAACCACCCAGACAGAATAGGCTGCAATTGCTGCATAGGCAGCCACGACCACGGATACGATCACCTTCGCCGCAAGGGGCCAATCCGATTTCCAGGCAAGCACGATACCTGCTGGCCAGAATACCAGCAGCAGCACGACGATCCAGAACGTCTCCTGGTACCATTTCTTCGCATGGGGATCCTTGACGATGTTGTTGGCGGATTCTCGCGTGCGCTGGTTCTTGTGCATCCAATCGCCCGGTCGGTTGCCATTCTCGTCTTCGAACATGCCTTCCCCCTTGCCGTGATGGATCTCCAGTATAGTACAGCCTTCTTCGCCGCGATCAGCCGGTGAGGAAGAAGAGTGTCCGAAGATACTGCCTCACATCCTCATCCGTGAGGTCATCCCTGATCACCTCACGGATCTTGTCAAGGCGGTAGAGGACGGTGTTGCGATGCATGTGCATCATCTCGCAGATCAGATTGATGCGGCCCTCATAGTAGAGGTAGGCTCGCAGGATTTCCAAGTCGTTGCTCTTCCTTTTGCGATCAGCTTCCTGGAGGCGTATGAGAGGGTTGTGGTTGGACAAAAGCCGACTGACGAACTTCGAATTGCTCTCGAATTGATCCACGGCGCAATAGGGGAAGAAGCGTTGAAAGCGGAAGACGGTTCTCGTGAGGCTCTCGTCATCGTCGAAGGGGACATAGCGGTTCGAATACAGCGTGCCGTACTTCAAGGCGATATGGGCTTCCTCAAGGGCAAGAGCGGCCAGATCAAGGGATTCCACCATCTCTGACACGCCCACTTCGGTTCCCATCTTCAAAGCCGCACCGAATATGTTCGCTTCCATGGAGGCGAATTCGTCTGCCTGCTCTTCTCCCGCGCACAGCAGGATGGCGATCTCATTGTCGTTGACGGCTATCTTGCATCGCGATTCCGCTTCGAGCATGCGTTTGGCCAGGTAGTTCGAAGAACCGATCCTCCACGTCTGCTCGATGACGCAGACCTCGAACTTCCCCGAAACCGGCATGCCATGCATCTCCGCGCGTTCCGCAAGGCGCTCATCACCGTAGGTGTTTCCCTTGAGCACCTCTTCGAGGAAGTACGCATAGTTGCTCTCCAGAGGATTCTCGATGCGCCAATGCCTTCGCAGACAGGCCTCGATCTTCTGGGCAAGCAGGTCGAAGAGGAAGCGTTGCGTGGCGCTTATCCTCGTTTCGCTGACAAGCAGGAGATGCGCGGCGTAGGCATCATGTCGTTTTATCACGCGGCTCATCGTGGGGTAGGCGATGATGGGATTCGGCTTGTTGACCACCTGGGTCCAGTCTTGGTTCTCCCATCGTTTGAGAAGCCTCATTTCCCGGGTCTGCTGTATGGCCTCCAGAGGGTAGTTCCCGAATTCCACGAAATAGCGGCTGGTCTCATCGGGAGGGCTGATGTTGGGGGTATGGGCGATATAGGAGAAGGTGGAATCGGAAAGGCCGATATAGGCTCCTATGATCGGTTCGCTTTCACGGAGCAGATCCATGCTGATGCATCCATCATCTACCATTTCCGCCATCCTGTCGTTCCATTGGATGATGCTCAGCAAGAAGCGCTGGATGCGATCGGCGATGAGGGAGACGGGCAGGCTGGTGCGGATGAGGAGGTCGTCAGGTGCGAGGTCATCAGTGATATCCACCTCATCAACAGGATGCATCGCAACGATTTTCGGTGTCAGGGAAGAGGGTTCGGAGACGTCTTCGAGGATGGGAACGATGGTTTGATGGGGGTCTGCCAAGAGGAAGTCGGAGACGGAGGTCACCCAGTCAAAGATGCTGCGTGGATGGGCGGGAGATTTGATGATTTCGATTCCCTGATCCTTGAGGTAACTTGTAAGCATATCCAATGGAAAATGCATATGTTGAAGCTCTCTCGAGTTGTTTCGCACCTGTCAATGATGCGTCCATTTTTTGAGTATATCGCAAGTAACTTTGTCGTAAACGAACGAAAACGGTGAGGAAACATGGACGCGATGAACATTTTCTTCTGAAAAGTTGACTCCTAGAATCACAGTCACATGGAAATCGGAGAGCCATGTTTTCACGTCAGATGAAAGCCATGACTTTCCTTCGATCGAAAGGAGGAGTCCTCATGGCTGGCGTGAACGTCAAATCTGAGATTATGCCGCTGAAAAAGGTACTCCTGCATCGCCCGGGAGATGAGCTTTTGAATCTCACTCCCAACACCCTCGAAGAGCTGCTCTTCGATGACATCCCCTTCCTGCAGGTCGCCCAGCAAGAGCATGATGCCTTTGCAAAGATCCTGCGTGATGAGGGTGTTGAAGTGGTGTATCTCGAAGATCTCATGGCTGAGGTCCTCGATGCCATCCCTGAGCTGCGTGACAAGTTCCTGAAGCAGTTCATCTTCGAGGGTGGCATCCGCACCGAGCGTTGGCAGAAGATCCTCTATGACTATCTGAATGACGGATGGACGAACAACAAGGATCTCGTCATGAAGACGATGGCTGGCGTGAACCTGCAGGAGATCCACACGGAATTCGAGAACTCCCTGGTCGATCTGGTAAGCGATGCGGCAAAGCTCGTGCTTGCACCGATGCCCAACCTCTACTTCACGCGTGACCCGTTCGCCATGATCGGCAATGGTGTTTCCATCAACCGCATGTATTCGGCAACGCGCAACCGTGAGACCATCTACGGTGACTACATCTTCAAGTACCACCCGGATTATCAGTCAGTTCCGCGCTACTATGATCGCGACAACACCTTCCACATCGAAGGCGGCGACATCCTCAACATCAATGAGCATTGCCTGGCCATCGGCATCTCCCAGAGAACCGAACCCGATGCCATCGACCAGATCGCCCACAACATCTTCGATTCCGACTCACCCATCGATGTCATCCTGGCGTTCAACATTCCGAATTCCCGCGCCTTCATGCATCTGGACACGGTGTTCACTCAGATCGACTATGACAAGTTCACCATCCATCCCGGCATCATGGGTCCGCTGACCGTCTTCGAGATCACTCCTGACGGCAAGGGCGACATCCGCGTGCGCGAAGTTTCTGAGACCTTGGAAGAGGTTCTCTCCGAGCATGTCGGACGTGCCGTGAAGCTTATCCCCTGTGGCGGTGGCGACCGCATCGCGGCAGAGCGTGAGCAGTGGAATGACGGATCGAACACCCTGTGCATCCGCCCCGGCACTGTCGTGGTCTATCAGCGCAACGACGTCACGAACGCAGTGCTGCGTCGCGAAGGCGTGAACGTGCTTGAGATGCCTTCAGCTGAGCTGTCTCGTGGCCGTGGTGGTCCACGCTGCATGTCCATGCCGCTGTGGCGTGAAGACGCATAAGGAACGTACCTATGACAATTGGCTGCGTCTGGTCTAAGGCGCAGCCTGACCGTTTGAAAGCAGGTGGTAGCTATGCCAGTCAATCTTTCTGGAAGGAGCTTTCTCAAGCTCCTGGACTTCTCTACCGAGGAGATCGAATATCTGATCAAGCTCTCTGAGGACTTCAAGAACATGAAGCGCGCAGGCGTCCCCCATCGTTATCTTGAGGGCAAGAACATCGTGCTCCTCTTCCAGAAGACCTCTACGCGCACCCGCTGCTCATTCGAGGTCGCTGGGATGGACCTTGGCATGGGAGTCACCTATCTCGACCCCGGCTCATCCCAGATGGGCAAGAAGGAATCCATCGAGGACACCGCTCGGGTGCTCGGACGCTTCTATGATGGTATCGAGTTCCGCGGGTTCAAGCAGTCTGACGTCGAAGAGCTCGCTGAGAAATCAGGGGTTCCGGTCTGGAATGGCCTCACGGATGAATTCCATCCCACGCAGATGATCGCCGACATGCTCACCGTCAAGGAGAACTTCCCCATGGGATTCAAGGGCTTGAAGTTCGTCTTCTTCGGTGACTGCCGCAACAACATGGGCAACTCGCTTATGGTCACCTGCTCGAAGCTGGGCATGCATTTCGTCGGCTGCGGCCCGAAAGATCTCCAGCCTGAGGCTGATCTGGTTGCGAAGTGCAAGGCCATCTGCGAAGAGACCGGTGGTTCGGTCACCTTCACGGAGGATCCGCAGCAAGCGGCGACGGATGCCAATGTGATCTACACCGACATCTGGCTGTCCATGGGCGAGCCGGACGAGCTGTGGGAGAAGCGCATCAAGGAGCTTTCGCCATTCCGTGTGACCAAGCAGGTCATGGCATGGGCCGACAAGGATGCCATCTTCATGCATTGCCTTCCCTCGTTCCATGACACGAACACCACCATCGGTGAGGACATCGCCAAGAAGTTCGGCATCACCGAGATGGAAGTCGAGGACGACGTCTTCGAGTCGAAGCAGTCCAAGGTGTTCGATGAAGCAGAGAACCGCATGCATTCCATCAAGGCCATCATGTACGCAACCTTGAGGTAAGAGGAGGTTGAGGTAAATGGCATATCAGAAAGGGGAAGGCAAAAGCGTCGTGATCGCCCTTGGCGGCAACGCTTTAGGCAATACCCCCGAAGAGCAGCTGAAGCTCGTTGAGAACACCGCGGAGCACATCATTGACATGGTGGCAGAGGGCATCAATGTCGTCGTGAGCCATGGCAATGGCCCACAGGTAGGCATGATTTCCAATGCCTTTGCCGAGGCCAGTGCTCATGACAGCTCCATTCCTGAGATGCCATTTCCGGAATGTGGAGCGATGAGCCAAGGATATATCGGCTACCAGCTCTCACAGGCGCTTCTCGGCGAGTTGAAGAAGCGGTCCATCCTCAGGTCCACGGCTTGCGTCATCACGCAGACGGTGGTGTATCCCGAAGACCCCGCCTTCCAGCATCCCACCAAGCCGGTCGGTCCGTTCCTGACCGAGGAAGAGGCGAAGAAGCGCGCTGAAGAGACGGGCATGACCTTCGCGGAGGATGCCGGACGCGGCTGGCGCATGATGGTGGCAAGCCCCAAGCCTCAGCGTATCGTCGAGTTGGATGCCATCAAGGATTTGATGGATGACGGCTACATCGTCATCGCCGCCGGTGGGGGTGGCGTGCCGGTGATCGAGCGGGATGATTCCTACCATGGCATTCCCGCCGTCATCGACAAGGATCGTACCTCGGCAAAGCTTGCCGCTGACTTCAAGGCAGACATGCTGGTGATCCTGACGGCGGTGGAGAAGGTGGCGATCAACTTCAATACCCCCGAACAGCTTGATGTCGACACCATGACCATTGCTGATGCGAGACGCTATATCGAGGAAGGCCAGTTTGCACCTGGTTCCATGTTGCCGAAGGTGCAGGCTTGCATTGAGTATCTGACCGCCTATCCAGAGGGCAAAGCGCTCATCACTTCGCTTGAGCATGCGGCAGAAGGGCTGGAAGGAAAGACCGGAACGGTCATAACGGCCTGACGTAATCATTCAAAGCCAGTCCTGCCTCATTCCCTTGCGGGGCTGGCTCGTTGAAGGAGGGAAACATGGCTGCAGAGACAACTGCTCCCAAAAAGGAAAGGAAGAAGCGCAGCATATCTGCGTTCGCCATCTTGCTGATCATGCTCGTGGTGCTGGCTGTCATCACCATGATCATGGGCGGCACTGGCGTTGAGGGCATCACGGGCGCAACCGTGGCCGATATCGTGAACGCCCCCGTGCAAGGTTTCATAGACGCGATCGACATCTGCATCTTCGTGCTGGTGCTGGGTGGTTTTCTGGCGATCATCACCGAGACCGGTGCGTTGGATGCAGGCATCGCCGCCCTTGTCCATAAGCTCAAGGGCAACGAGCTCATTCTGATCCCCATCCTGATGTTCATCTTCTCCATCGGTGGCACGACCTATGGCATGCTGGAGGAGACGGTTCCGTTCTACCTGCTGTTGGCGGCCACCATGGTGGCGGCGGGCTTTGACAGCATCGTTGGCTGCGCTGTGGTTCTGCTGGGCGCTGGCTGTGGCGTTCTCGGCTCAACCGTGAACCCGTTCGCCGTTGGCGCTGCCGTTGATTCGCTTTCCGGCACCGGCATCGAGATCAATCAAGGCATCATCCTGGCCCTGGGCTGCATCCTCTGGCTGGTCTCCCTGGCCATTTCGATCATCTTCGTCATGCGCTACGCGAAGAAGGTCAAGGCGGAGAAGGGCTCAACCATCCTCTCATTGCAGGAGCAGGAGAATCAATCCCAGATGATGGCGGAGTGGGGTCTGAAGGAATCCGATGATGAAGAGGCCACGGATGACGCGGCCGCACCGAAGAAGATGACGACTCGTCAGAAGTGGTCGCTCATCGTCTTCGGTCTCACCTTCGTCGTGATGATCGTCTCCTTCATCCCATGGAGCAGCCTTGGTGTGGACTTCTTCGATCTGGGTGCGACGACTGAGGAAGTGACCACTCCGGTTACTGCTGAGGAGATCACGGCGGTCTACGATGACTCCACGGGCACCGCTTTGACCATCCCTGAGAGCGTCGAGGGCACCGATACCGCTGAGGAAACCGTCACTCCTGCATGGTCTGCATGGCTGACGGGTACGCCTCTGGGTACCTGGTACTTTGGAGAGGCAACGGCCTGGTTCTTCATCATGTCTCTCATCATCGGCCTCATCGGCGGCATCAGCCAAGACCGGTTCGTGAAGTCCTTCATTGCGGGCGCTGGTGACATGATGTCCGTTGTGCTCATCATCGCACTGGCGCGCTCTATCACCGTGCTCATGGGCGACACGGGGCTGTCTGATTGGATTCTGGTCACAGCGGCTGACGGCTTGCGTGGGATGTCGGCAATCATCTTCGCGCCGCTTTCCTACCTGCTGTTCATCCTGTTGTCGTTCCTCATCCCGTCCAGCTCTGGCATGGCAACGGTGGCAGTGCCCATCATGGGTGGCTTGGCTTCCGGCCTCAACTTCTCCGTCGAGACCATGATCATGATCTTCGTGGCAGGCAATGGCTTGGTGAACCTCTTCACCCCAACCTGCGGCGCTATCATGGGTGGCTTGGCATTGGCGAAGGTGGAATACTCCACATGGCTCAAGTTCGGTGCGAAGCTGTTCATCATCCTTGGCGTAGTCAGCATGGTGATACTCACCATAGCCATGATGGTCATACCCATGACCGCTTGATGCGCATATCCTGTAGCTTTTTCAGAGAGCCTCTGGATTCAGGGGCTCTCTTCTTATATATATCCCTTCATGGGAACAGCGGATAGGACAGATGACTTCGATGGCCTGCTCCAGTCATGGCGCGGGCGCGCCATCATGCTGCTTGATCTCGATGCCTTCTTCGCATCCGTCGAGCAGCTTGATCGCCCTGAATGGCGCGGTAAACCGGTGATCGTGGGTGGTGATGCCCATAGGCATGGCGTGGTGTCCACCTGCTCGTATGAGGCCCGTGCGTTCGGCGTGCGCAGTGCGATGCCGTCATCGGCTGCTGCGCGTCTGTGCCCTGACGCTATCTGGACCCATGGCAACCATGATCGATATCGAGAGCTCTCATCACGGATCATGTCCATGATCCGTGATGAGACGCCTGCGGTGGAGCAGGTGTCCATCGATGAGGCTTTCGCAGATATTACACCTGGCCGCGTAAGCAGGGAGCATCCCGTCTGTATCGCCCAGAGGATTCAGCGAAGGGTGAGGGAAGAGGTGGGAGTGACCTGTTCCATTGGGCTTGGCACGGCGAAATCCGTTGCGAAGATAGCAAGTGACATGGACAAGCCATCGGGTCTGACTGTGATCTATCCAGGAACCGAAGAGGCGTTTCTCTCGCCGTTGCCCGTCGGTGTCTTGAGTGGGGTGGGCGCCGCGGCGAAGAAGCATCTGGTCGCTGAGGGAGTCACGACGCTCGGTCAGCTTGCCGATGCGCCTGAGAAGCTCCTGCAGGATGTCTTCGGCCAGCGTGCGGAGATGATGCGCCTGCGTGCAAGGGGAAAGGACGATTCACGGATCGTGACCACCCATGACGTGAAATCCATCTCGCATGAGTCCACGTTCTCTGATCTGCTGTCGGATCGTGATGACATCCATGCGGCATTGGTGACTTTGCTGGGAAAGGTGGCCCGACGTCTGCGTCGGAAGGGTCTGAAGGCCTGCACGTTGGCACTGAAGGTTCGCCTTGAGGACAGATCCATCCGGAATAGCCAGATCGCCCTTGCAGAACCGAGCGATGATGAGATACAGCTTGCCGTGCATCTGGACGGACTTTTGGACAAGGTGTGGCGTGGTGGCGAGAAGGTGAGGCTTTTGGGCGTGCGTGCCAGCGGTCTCGTTGACCTCCAGGGGCACAAGACCCAAGAGACGCTGTTCGATGCAGGGCGATTCGCCTCGCAGGCGCCCCTTCGCAAGCCATTGATAGAGGATGAGGTCAAGCGCAGAAGCCTTCTGGCCGCAACGGATGCTCTGAAGGACAGGTATGGCGAGGATGCCGTGGTGTTCGGGAGTGCCTTGCGCAATCAGGGAAACCACACCGGTTCATCAACACAACATCTGCCAAAGCCATGACCAGATCATGCGGATTCTTCTCCATAATCTTGCGTTCTCGCCGCTGTGATGGTGTCCGTTGATTAGAATAGGCGAATCATCGGCAGGGATCGAAGAACAGACGAAGAATAGATACAGAAGACGAGCGCTCAATGCCTAAGCACGCAAAGGGAAAACATGCGGCCAGCCGGGCTGAACTGAAGGATAGGTCACGCCGGGAGAAACTCAAGGCCAAGCAATCCTCAAACCAGGATGCTGCCTCCGCTGATCCTGCTTCCATCGACGGGGATGCCGCTGCCTCACAAGGTGATGCAATCGTGTCTGGTGATCCCGTCTCCGAAGATGCTCGCACGTCTGCTGAAGGCAAGCCTGCTGAGGCTGAGCAGTCTTCAACGGATGATCGCTTCCCTGCGCATCCGGAGGAAGGGGAAGGAAAGAGCGCGTCTTCGGAACCGTTGCAGGGTGATGCGCCTGATCAGCTATCGGAAGAGGCGGGTTTCCCTCCTGCCAAGCGAAAGGTCGCTCGCAGGATTGGGATCGCCTGTGGGGCGATCTTCGGGGCGGTGGCAGCTGTCTATCTTGGCGGCGTGCTGCTGTTCGCCACCCATTTCCTTCCGCAAACCACCATCTCGACCGTTGACATCTCCCTCGATTCGCCGGATTCCGCTGCAGAGAAGCTGGATGCGAAGATAGGGGACTACAGCATCAAGTTGAGAGGGCAGGGGCTGAATCTCTCGATCACGGCAGCGCAGGCGAATATGGCGCTGGATTCATCAGCTGCCGCCGATTCCATCCTCAAGGCGCAGAACCCGTGGACGTGGCCGGTTGAGGTCTTCAACGCTCACGATGTCACAGCCTCTGTTGCTGAAGCCATGAGCGCAAGTGGCCTTTCTGAGGTCATCGCCAATGCGGTGGCGCAGGTCAACGAGAAGGCCGAGGCGCCCGTGGATGCCGCGGTGGTCTTCAAGGAGGATGTTGGCAAGTTCTATATCGCTCCTGAGGCGGAGGGCACGATGCTTGACCAGGAGAAGGTGCTGGAGAGGGCTTTGGAAGGGGTCATGAATCTTGAACGCGACATCGTCGTGAAGAAGGATTCGCGACTTGACCCGAAGATCACAAGCACGGATCAGCGCCTGGCTGATGCATGCACGAAGGCGAACCAGCTGGCTCGCGCTGACATCACGTTCACCTTGGATGGCAATCCTGCCGCCAATGTCAACGCCACGACGATCGGACAGTGGGTGAGCGTCACCCCTGAATTCGAAGTGCTCTTCAACAATGATGAGCTGGCGATGTGGGCAGAGGGCATAGGCGAGCAGTTCAACACGATCGGCAGCGAGCGCATCTACACGCGTCCTGATGGCAAAGAGGTCACGGTCAAGGGCGGCTCATATGGTTGGAAGGTTGACAGTGAGGCTCTTGAGGCGGTGGCCATCGAAGCGGTTCAGAATGGCACGATCGGTGCGGTGGAGATACCCATTCTGCAAAGTGGGCATGGCTTCACCGCAGTAGGCGCTCAGGATTGGGGACTCAGGTATGTCGACGTCGATCTGAGCGAGCAATACGCGCGCTTCTATGACGATGCAGGTACTCTGGTCTGGGAAAGCGATATCGTTTCAGGAGCGCGGGGTTCAAGGGATTCACCCACCGGGGTCTATTCTCTGAACCAGAAGCAGAGTCCCACCGTGCTCATTGGCGAAATGACCAGTGATGGTACGCCGGAATACGAAAGCAAGGTCACCTATTGGATGCCATTCAAGGGCAATTCCGTAGGCCTTCATGATGCCACCTGGCAGTCTTCCTTTGGAGGTCAGCGCTATGCCCAGGGCTTCGGCTCCCACGGGTGCATCAATCTTCCGCTTTCGGCTGCTGAGGCATTGTACGGGTTGATTGAATCGGGAGATGTGGTCGTTGTCCATTATTGATCGATGCGCGCCAATCGGTGTCTTTGATTCGGGGCTTGGAGGACTGACGGTCCTGCAGGCTCTCATGCGCCGATTGCCCAACGAACGATTCGTCTTCCTGGGGGATTCGGCGCGTTGCCCGTATGGACCTCGCGATCCCGCGGAAGTCAGCTCCTTCGTTCTGCAGATCTGCGGGCATCTGTATCGTCTGGGGTGCAAGATGATCGTCATTGCCTGCAATACGGCCACGGCGGCGGGATTGCCTGCGGCGCAACGCGCCTTTGACATCCCCATCGTCGGTGTGGTCATGCCAGGTGCTCGGGCTGCCGTCCATACAACGCATAATCGACGGGTGGGGGTGATCGCCACAGAGGGCACGGTGCAGCTGGGAGTGTATGAAGAGGCCATACACCGTCTCGATGCGGGCGTGAAGGTCATCCAACAGGCAACCCCCGCCTTCGTGGCAATCGCTGAGTCGGGGTTTGAGCAGGAGGGGCAGGAAAGAGGTGCGCTCATCACCGCGGAGGAGCGCAGCCGCATCGCTCATGACTACCTTGCTCCTCTGAGTGCCGAGGGTATTGATACGCTCGTGCTGGGATGCACGCATTATCCTCTGATCCAAGAGCTCATCGCCTCGGAGATGGGTGAAGGCGTGACGTTGGTTTCCTCGGCGCAGGAAACGGCACGCGAAGTCAGATCCGTGCTCATCCGGCGGGGTGAGTTGAGGAGCGCAGATGGGGAAAGCGGGGTGGAAGTGCTCATAACCGGAGATGATCATATGAAGTTCTCCCGCGTTGCGAAAGCAGTGCTCGGTTGTGAGCCTCTTATCACGAAAGTGACTCTGGACGAATATGCAGAGTGAGGTTGTATGGATGTCTTGATTGCTACGAACAATGTCCATAAGGCTGACGAGATCCGCAATGCGTTGGATCTTCCTGGGTGGACATTCATGACCCTTCGGGAAGCGGGGGTGGAATCCGATCCTGTTGAGGATGCTGACACATTCTTAGGGAACGCACGGATCAAAGCCAAGGCGGCACACCGTGCAGGCGGACGTGCTGTCCTTGCAGATGATTCCGGTCTGGAAGTGGATGCCTTGGATGGTGCGCCGGGAGTGTGGTCTGCGCGCTATGCCGGGGAGCAGGCCGACGATGCTGCCAACAATGCAAAGCTTCTGGCAGCGCTTGAGGGCGTTCCTGAAGATAAGCGCACCGCCCGATTCGTCTGCACGCTTGTCTTCATCGATGAGCAGGGAAATGAGATCGATGCGCGGGGAACCGTTGAAGGAAGGATAGGTGCGGCCGCCAAAGGCTCTGACGGGTTTGGTTACGACCCGCTTTTCCTGCCCGACGAGTACGCGGGAACAAAGACGTTCGCCGAGGTGTCCCAATTCGAAAAGGGGAGAATCTCGCACCGGGGACGGGCATTGCGGGAATTGAAGGGAAAGCTTCAGGCACTGTGCTAGAATATCGCTTCGCGTCGGGACGTGGCGCAGTCTGGTAGCGCGCCTGCTTTGGGAGCAGGATGTCGCAGGTTCGAATCCTGTCGTCCCGACCACCTTCCTTGGGAAGGCTCATTCATGGGGAACATCGAAAAGATCGATGAAATGCACTCCAAGGGCCTTTGCCACTCTGATCATGAGAGAAAGCTTCAAATCGGATTCACCGCGTTCGATCTTGTTGAGCGTCGGCCTCGTTATCCCCGCCATGGCACTCAGTTTCGTTTTGGAAAGCCCCTGGGCCTTCCGTAGATGCTCCACGTTCATGCCGAACAGTACGGATTCTTCAAGCGGATAGAACCGATAGTCTCGATTTCGGGTGGCTGTCGCTTCCTTCATGATTTTCGTCATGGAAGAAGCGTAAAACCACGTTTACAAAACACTGTAAATCGTCGTTTACAAAACAGGGAAAAAGAAAGGGGATGGAGTCTGCTGACCCCATCCCCTTGTGCTGTGCAAGCTGTTCAGCTTGTTCGTTTGCGATCTATTCTCCTTCGGCAGCGCGCGTTGCTTCAGCCTTCGTCTCTTGGGCTTCCGCTTCCTCAACGGAAATATGATCGCACTTGTCGGATTCAAAGCCTTCGAATGTGATGCTGTCGCCCATCTTCTCTTTCTCGCAGCCCATGGTTCTCACCTTCCTCTTGTGCGCGTTGCAATCACAACCATTTCGTTTGCAACGCAATTTCAAAACCTGTGGACAAGTATGAGAGCGCATCTCATGAATAGGTACTGGAAACACGGGCAGTAACCTTTTTGATGGAATTCGGATTGTTTCCTGTCATATTGCCGGGAATGAGCGCATTCTCATCCGCAGTTAGGCTATAATCTCTCACCGTCGCCTTGTGCGGATGTAGTTCAATGGTAGAACCGGAGCCTTCCAAGCTCCTGACGCGGGTTCGATTCCCGTCATCCGCTCCATCGTTTCTTCATCAAAAAGCGTTACCATTCTGTTTCCATTCAAACGCAGAGATATATCAATGGAGACGGATGCGCTTGAGAGAGTCAAAGAGAATTGCTGAAAGAGGCAGTGCGATAGGATTGGCCGTGTCTTTGGCGCTGGCCTTCATCCTTGCCTGTTCGCCTCTGTTCGTCACGCCTGCGCGTGCGGATGAGTCATCCGAAGGAGAGTCATCGACAGCAGAGCAGCTTGATGCCCTCAGGCAGCGGGCGAATGCCATCAAGTCATCCATTGATGTGCTTCAGACCGAACTCAATCAGGTCACTGAGGAATACAACGCAGCAGTGGATGCCCGTCACAAGGCAGCAAAGGCCATGCGCGAAGCCAAGGTGCGCATCGATCAGTCCCAGGCTAAGATGGAAAAGCTTCAAGCCCAGATCACGGCTTTGGCTCAGACGATGTATAAGAGCGACAAGGCTGGAGTGAGTTCAAGCTATATGAATGTGCTGTTGGGCTCTTCGAACTTCACGGATTTCATGACCGGCCTTGACATGATGGAGCGCGTAAGCGAAAGCCATGCTGATCTGGTTGAGCAATGCCGTCAGGTGAAGGCGGAGGCTGAGGCTGCCCAAGCGGAATTCGTCGCCCAGAAGGCAGAGGCCGATGCCATGCTTGAAGAGGCGTATGCGAAGAAGAACGAGATAGCGGAAAAGCAGGGCAGGCTTTCAGCTGAAGCGGCGAGTGTGGCATCCGATATCGCCGACACCGAGGCCCAGGCAGAACTGGAAGCCGAGGAAGCCAGGCGAGCGGAAGAGGCCGCTCAGGCAGCTGCACGTGCCTTCGCCGCCACGCTTTCCGCAGGCCAGGGGCGGGATGTCGGCAATGGTTTCTTTGCGAACCCGTGCCCGGATGCATGGGAATCGAGCGGGTTCGGTTGGCGTGAATTCGACCAGAAGTTCCATATGGGCACGGACATGGCGGCTCCCATGGGAACGCCGGTGTATGCTGCGGAAACCGGTACCGTGATAGCGGCTACCTATGACGGGGCATATCACGGAGGAGCGGGCAATTGGGTGGTGATAGCCCACGGAGATGGCTTGGTTACCAAGTACATGCACAACTCCGCCGTCTTCGTCGAGATCGGACAGCGTGTCGAGCGAGGGCAGCACATAGCTGCCGTCGGTTCAACGGGAAAGTCAACAGGACCGCACCTCCACTTTCAGGTTGAGGTGAATGGCGTTGCCGTGTGCCCCTATGATTATCTGTGAAGTTGGCGCACACTTCGTCACTGACGCTATATAATGCCTATCCACAGCAAGCTGACGATATCTGATGCGCCCATGGCTCAATGGATAGAGCATCGGACTTCTAATCCGGCGGTTGCAGGTTCGAGTCCTGCTGGGCGCACCAGGTATCTTTAGCTGGTTTACCAACTCCCTTTTTCTAGGAGGATGAAGATGGATATCCGTGTCTCTCTGCAGGAGATCCTTGACCAAGCTATCTCCTCAGCTGTCTCCGATGGCTCGCTGCCGCTTGAGACGGTCCCTGAAAGCGCTCTCGAACGTCCTCGGGATGAAGCGAATGGAGATTGGGCCTCAACGGTGGCCATGAGATCTGCCAAGGCGGCGAAGATGGCTCCGCGCGATGTCGCGCAGATCATCGTCGACCATATTCCGGCCAACGACATGATCGCTGAGGTGCAGATCGCTGGTCCGGGCTTCATCAATATTCGCTTGACCGACCGTCAGCTCCAAGAAGTCATCCGCATGGTTCGCAGCGAAGGGGACGACTTCGGGAAGGGGACCATCCCCGAGGGGGAGCGCTTGGTGAACCTCGAATACGTTTCCGCGAATCCCACCGGCCCTCTTCATGTCGGTCATGGTCGTTGGGCCGCTTTGGGGGATGCCATGGCACGCGTGATGCGCCATGCCGGCTACGATGTCTATGAGGAGTTCTACATCAACGATCACGGCACCCAGATGGATGTCTTCGGCAATTCCGTGGGGGTCCGCTATATGCAGCTCCTCGGTCATGATGCCGAGATGCCCGAGCAATGCTACGGTGGAAGCTATGTGGCTGATATTGCGCAGGCGATCATCGATGAAGAGGGCAACAAGTATGAATCCCTCTCCGACGAGGAGCGCATGGTTGCGTTTCGTGAGATCGCCTACAAGCAGATGAAGGATGACCAAGAGGACATACTTCGCACCATGGGCACCACCTTTGACCGATGGTTCTCTGAGCGCAGCCTCTATGTGGAAGACGAGAATGGTGAAAGTCCGGTATCCCGGTCGCTCAAAGCCATGGAAGACAAAGGATATGTCAAGGAGGAAGATGGCGCCATCTGGTTCAGGTCATCTGAATTGGGTGATGAGAAGGACCGCGTCATGATCAAAGCCAACGGCGAGATGACCTACTTCATGTCTGACGTGGCATATCATTACGACAAGAAGATGCGCGGATTCGATCATCTGATCAATATCTGGGGCGCCGATCATCATGGGTATGTGAAGCGCTGCGAATGCATGCTGGAAGCCTGGGGTTGGCCTGGAGACCTCGAGATCGTGCTTGGCCAGCTTGTGAACCTCTTCCGAGATGGGGAAGCGGTCCGCATGTCAAAGCGGACGGGTGAGATGGTCACCTTGCGTGAGCTGGTTGAAGAGGTTGGGGTCGATGCCACCCGCTATCTCATGCTGTCGCGCTCCTCTGATCAGCCTATCGATTTCGACATCGAGGCCGCGAAGAAGAAGGACAACTCGAATCCGGTCTATTACGTGCAGTACGCCCATGCGCGCATCTGCTCGATCCTGCGCAAGGCCGCCCCTGAGGAATTGGCCAAGCAGGAAGAGGCGGGCAGTCTGTCCATGGGAGAGCTGTCCGAAGCCATCGTTCCTGAGAGCGTTGACCTGTCTCCGCTCACCCATCCCGCCGAACTCGCCCTCATGCGGAAGATTGCCGATTTCAAGGATTTCATAGCCTTGGCGGCTCGGGACAGGGCGCCGTTCCGGTTGACTCACTACGCCCAGGACCTGGCAAGTCTGTTCCATGCGTTCTATACGGACTGCAGGGTGTTGACCGATGATGACAACAATCCGCGTCCCATTGATGATCCCCTTCGCCGGGCGCGCCTGGCCCTTTGCGACGCAACGCGCATCATGCTGGCGCTGGTATTGGGTCTTTTGGGAGTGAATGCCCCCGAAAAGATGTGATTCAATGCTTGCGCGTGCGTGATGGGACCCCTATAATCTCGCAATGCGCTTCGCGCGCAAGGTAATGGTGGCTGTAGTTCAGTCGGCTAGAATGCCAGATTGTGGCTCTGGAGGTCGTGGGTTCAAGTCCCATCAGCCACCCCATATGAATACGATGAAGGCAGCGCTTCCAAGCTGCCTTTTCTTTGTCTGGGTCCAGATCGCCAGATCATCCTTTGAAAAAGAATCCTGGATCAAAAAACCTTGAATCTTTTCTTGCGTGAGGGCATTCCTTCGCATACAATAGCTTGCGCTGTTCTTTCGCAGCCAATACGCGCCATTAGCTTAGTTGGTAGAGCAGGGGACTCTTAATCCCAAGGTCGAAGGTTCGAGTCCTTCATGGCGCACCACGAAACTCACACGACCGACAGTCTTGTCGGTCGTGTTTGTAGAGGGGCCCTTAGCTCAATGGTGGAGCAGAGGACTCATAATCCTTTGGTTGCAGGTTCGAATCCTGCAGGGCCCACCACATAACTCGCCTAAACCAAGCACGAAACGGCAAAGAGGGTGAGCATGGAAACACTGACACTGGTATTGCTGATGGTGATCGCTGTGCTCATCTCTGCGGTCATCGACCGATTCGTCCCCAAGGTGTCCCTGCCGCTGATCCAGGTTGCCATGGGCGTGATCATCGCCTTGTTCTCGCGTGGCAATGTGGTGATCGAACTGGAACCGGACCTCTTCCTGGTGCTGTTCATCGCTCCGCTTCTCTACATTGAGGCGAAGCATGCCGACAAGGCGGTCCTTTGGCGCAATCGCGGCCCCATCCTGTCGCTGGCCATCGGCCTGGTGGTCGTCACCATGCTCATCATCGGTTTCGTGCTGAATGCGGTGATGCCGGCAATCTCGCTGGCTGCTGCGTTTGCCTTGGGGGCGGCGCTCGGTCCCACCGATGCCGTCGCCGTCACATCGCTATCCAAGCAGGTCAGCATTCCTGAGCGCCAGTGGGGCATCCTCAAGGGGGAGCTGCTCTTGAACGATGCGTCGGGCATCGTCTGCTTCCAGTTCGCCATTGCGGCGGCGGCAACGGGCTCCTTTTCGGCCCTGAGTGCCGGAGAGGACTTCGCCATCGAATTCGTCGGTGGCCTCATCTTCGGCTTGGCAATCGGATATCTGAGCAACTTCGTCTTGCGGAAGATCCGTGATGTCGGGGTTGAAAGCATCACATTCCATGTGCTCTTCGAGATATGCATTCCCTTCGTCGTGTATCTCTCTGCAGCGGCGGTCCATGTGAGCGGCATCATCGCCGTGGTGGTGGCTGGCTTGGTCAACGTCATTGCTCCACGCACGGTCAGCCCCTCCATCGCCCATATGAACATCGTTTCTTCAAGCGTCTGGCAGGTCATCTCCTTCACGCTGAATGGCATCGTGTTCGTCCTGCTTGGTACGCAGATACCCACCGCCATGTTCTTCTCATGGGAGGATGCAAGCATATCGAACTGGACGCTCCTCGCGCTTGTGTGCCTGGTCACGTTCATCCTGCTGGGTGCCAGGTTCCTCTGGTGCGTGGGGATGGAGCTCGTCCATGCCAAGCGTACGATGAACACGCATTTCTCACGAAGGAATCTGCGCAATGCGCTGGTGGTCACGCTGTGCGGGGCGAAGGGTACCATCACCCTTTCCATCCTCTTCACCATTCCCGTCTTCCTGTCAACGGGAGTCCGCTTCCCTGAACGTCACTTGATCATCTTCATCGGATGCGGCGTCATTCTGGTGACGCTTCTTCTGGCCACGTTCGTGGTGCCTCTGGTGGCTCCCAAGCGCAAGCGGAAGGAGACGGAGATCCAAGCACGCCAGAACTACTACGAATGCCTTGCCGACATCCTGCGCAACGTCATCGAGGAGCTGACGGCCCAGCAGACACGTGACAACATCACTGCCACACGGCGCGTGATCCAGGTCTATCAAGACAGGCTCGAGCGCACGAAGAGTCATACGGGCGATGAGGATGAGCAAGGTCTGGAATTGCGCTGTCAGGCCATTGGTTGGGAACAGGATCGGACCCTGCAGTTGATCAGCGAGGGAGAGATCACCCATGATGTGGGGTATGAGTACATTGGGCGCCTTGAGCGGATGGAGCGGTTCGCCCGTCACGGCACCCGGTTCTCTCCTCGACGGGCATGGGGTGTGATCAGGGCCGCTCTCGCGAGGATCCGCCAAGCCGTCTTCCGCATCCTTCCGCAGGTTGCCCAGACCGATGAGATATCCGAGATGCACAGACTGCAGATGGAGACGCATGTCTATGTCCTGGGCATCCTGCATGACATGATCACCCAGGATGACGTGCTCACTGAGGATGTGAGTCGGCTGATCGTGGAATACGAAACCACGCTGGCTGCCTTGAGGAAGCGTGCGCCCAGCGTGACGACTTCCTTCAAGATCATCGACCAAACCGATGACATCCGTCGTCTTGCCTATCAGCTGGAACTGGAGGAGATCCAGAAGATGTATGAGCGCTCTCGCATTGACCGACATGCTGCCAAGAGCATGCGTGACAATGTCGCTCTCATGCAGATGGATCTTGACGACAGGCTTTGATCTCTTGATTCGAACGCCCGCTCCGGTTACAATGCCTTCTTGCATCTTCAAGATGCACCATATCGGTCGCTTGGCTCAGCGGGAGAGCATCGCCTTCACACGGCGGGGGTCACAGGTTCAAATCCTGTAGCGACCACCAGAAGTTCGCAGGTCAGAGGGTTATTCCTTCTGGCCTGCTTTCATTCCTGCAGTATTTCGCGCACTTTGCGGATCATGCTTTGAGCGTGGTTGGATGCTGCTCTATACTGAGATCAAAGAGGAAAGGATGACAGCATGCAACAGATAGAATATCTGCCGAAGGGTGTCTGTGCCCGCAAGATAGATATCCAGACCGAAGACGGGAAGGTCCGTCACGTTGAGTTCACGGGGGGTTGCAACGGCAATCTCAAGGCCATTGCCAAGCTCATAGAAGGCATGCCCACCCAGCAGGTCATCGACACGCTTGAGGGCAACACCTGCGGTCCGCGTTCCACCAGCTGCGCCGACCAGTTGGCGCAGGCGCTCAAGCAAACGCTGTAGTCCTCCTTCATCTCCAGGAAAGGGGTGTGAGCCTGCATGGCGAACACGACCACATTCGAAGCTCAGAAGAAGATGAGCGATCACGCGAAAGAGGATCTTGCGAAGAATCCTTCGAAATACATCATGCTCACGGGAGATAGACCCACTGGTCGTTTGCATCTGGGGCATTACTTCGGCACACTCAAGGAACGTGTGCGTCTTCAGAATGAAGGTATACATACCAACATCGTCATTGCAGACTATCAGGTGATCACTGACCGTGACAGCACGACTGAGATCCATGACAACGTGCTCAACATGGTCATCGACTATCTGGCATGCGGCATAGACCCGAAGCGCACGATGATCTTCACCCATTCCGCCATCCCGCCCTTGAACCAGTTGATGCTGCCATTCCTGTCGCTGGTGAGCGAAGCGGAGCTTCTGCGCAATCCCACGGTGAAGGCCGAGAAGGAGGCTTCGGGGCATGCGCTGACCGGTCTTTTGCTCACCTATCCCGTCCATCAGGCCTGCGACATCCTCTTCTGCAAGGGAAACATCGTCCCGGTGGGCAAAGACCAACTGCCCCATATCGAACAGACGCGTCAGATCGCACGCCGCTTCAATGAACGCTTCGCACCGGTCTTCCCCGAACCGGTGGGGCTGTTGACCGATGCGGTTGAGATACCGGGTCTTGATGGCCGGAAGATGTCCAAGTCCTATGGGAATGCCATCTCGCTTTCCGCCACCGAAGAGGAGACGGCGAAGCTGATCAAGAAGTCGAAGACCGATTCTGAGCGCACCATCACGTTTGACCCCGAGGCGCGTCCTGGCGTGAGCGCCCTTCTGACCACCGCGGCCCTCACCACCGGACGGACGGAGGTTGATATCGCCTCTGAGATAGCGGATGCAGGCGCGGGAGCCCTCAAGGCCTACGTGACCGAATCGGTGAATGCATATCTGGCGCCCATACGCGAGCGCAGGCGTCAGCTTGAGCAGGATATCCCGTTCATCGAAGAGGTGCTTGCTGAGGGGAACAGGCGTGCTCTGGAGGTGGCCCAGCAGACACTCGATGAGGTTCGTCAGGCCATGGGCATGGTCTACTGAGCGTCATCCTGAAATCCATCATTTATCCTGTTTGTCGTGGCAATTGCGTGCCTCAATGGTGCTATACTTCCGAAGTCTGCGAAAAATCGCAGATCGAAAACTATAGGCCCTTGAGACATGTTGGTTTTACAAACAATTCGTCTGCTCGTTTGCAAGCGAACATGGTAAGTATCACCCGTCATGAGCAAAGGGTCCCCGCAGATGTGAAAGGGGTCCGTTTTGACCGAGATCAAGAACACGTCAGTCATCCAGTTCGATG
>CAYWWK010000025.1:0-27068 GCA_964462135.1 uncultured Eggerthellaceae bacterium
GCAGACCACCTCTGCATTCACTGTCGCCCTTCGGGCGAAGACCATCGCTTCGCGTCTCGGTTGTCACGTGCCCCGGGTGAGGCAAGCCGCATGCTTTGCATGACGAAGGCTGAAGCCTTCGCTACACGCTACGAGGGAGATGCGAGGTTCACTCGGGTGGGGCAGTTGAAAAGAAGGTGGCGCCGTATGGGGTTGGTCGGCCCGTGTGTCCTTTCTGGCGCCTATATATTTCAGATGAACCTGTCAGGTTGACTGTAGCGGAAGCCGTCCGCGCAGTGGCGGCTTGTCGCGTGCCAGTAAGGTGGCATTCGCAGGCTGAAGCCTGCGCTACGAGCCTGCGCTACGAAGATCGGGAGTCACTCCCGAGGGTTGCAGGACGCAAGCCTGCGCTACGAGACTGCGCTACCAAGAGTAGAGTGGGTGCGGAATTCAGTGCAGATTTCGCTGAATCGCAGATGATATTTTGCAGAACAGAGGGGAATCACCTCTCAACGCATGATCGTTTTCCAATTGACGTCTGACAAATATCTGTCAGGTTGTGTCTGTAGGCTTGTCCTGTTTTCGTTTGAGAAAGGATAGGCCATGAGAAACGGCATGTTGGAAATCAAGGACGCTCCCATGTTCGGTCGAGTCATGCGCAATCCCGATATCTGCAAAGGGGTGCTGGAACGCATTCTGGGTATCTCTGTGGGACACATCGAATACCTCAACACCGAGCAGGTCTTCGATCCAGCAACGGATGCAAAGGGCGTGCGCATGGATGTGTTCGCCAAAGACAACAACCGTGTTTTCAACATAGAGATGCAAAGGGCAGATGCGGTGGCCCTTGGCAAGCGCCTTCGCTATTACCAGGCTTCCATGGATACCGCTATCCTTGACAAGGGAGAGGACTACGATCAGCTTTCTGAGAGTTACGTGATATTCATCTGCATGAACGATCCCTGTGCATGCAGCCTTCCTCTCTACTGCTTCGAACGAACCTGCAAAGCGAATCCCAATGCACAGATAGGAGACGCCTCTCATTGGATTGTGGTGAATGCATCAGCGTGGGAGCAGGTCGAGGACGCGAGCCTTGCCGCCCTGTTAGAATACATCTTTGATGGAAATGTGTGCGAAGATGACCTTGTCACCAAGATTGACCGTGCTGTCTTGACTGTGAATGCCGATGCGATATGGAGGAGGAACGCCATGGGTTTCATGACACTGGAGCACCATTATCGCGTGCAGATGAGGGCGGCTACTCGCGAAGGCCTCGAAAAAGGCTTCGAACAAGGCCTTCAGGAAGGGCGCAGAAAAGGGCTCGAAGAGGGTTTGCAGGAAGGCCTTCAGGAAGGGCGCACTGCAGGTCTGCAAGAGGGTTTGCAGGAAGGGCGCGCTGCGGGGTTGCAGGAAGGCATTCAAGAGGGCATTCAAGAGGGCATTCAAGAGGGCGAGAGTCGCTATGCCATTCTCGTTGACAAACTGCTTGAGCAGAAGCGCTTTGATGACCTCAAGCGCTCAGCCGACGATACGGCCTTCAGACAGCAGCTCTTTGAGGAATTCCACTTGATCTGATCTTGCTTCTGCTGCAGTGGAGACTGCAATCGAGGCAGCATGCCTGCACCTTTGAGAGGGTCGCTCGAATCCAACCTCTACGGACGTCGCGGCTTCAACCACTCCAGCCATGTTTCAGCTGCTGCTTGGGAGACGTCTATCAGCGAAACGGTGGTTCCTCCCACCCCTGCGGCTGTGCAGGCATTGATCGTGGCCGTCTTCGCCCGACGTTGCAAGGGATTCGCCTTGGTGTATCCGTATTGGATCTTCACGCGAGGGAAGGTGATGCTCTCTGTTGACAGTCCTCCGTTGAAAAGACGCATGAATCTTCGGTTGACCGCGAAGCTTGATTCGCGATACCACAGCACGGTGCGCACCGCATCCAATACCATCAAAAGGGCACCAAGCCCCACCAGCACGTAGGCGCCTACGGTGATGGCGGTCAAGGCAATGAGGTCATCAACGGTGGCTGCAAACGATGCGTCGCTGCCCGCTATCGCGTTCATCACGAACATCACGATCGCCGAGAAAACGATCAGCCAGAATCCGCCGCCCTGCCACAGGCATCGTCGTATCAATCCCCGGCGCAACGCTGCCTTCGCCAGCCTCTGATCGTCGGTGGGAATGTCAGCGAATTCCGGCACCATTCCATCAAGGACCTCTTGGACGCGGCTCTTCTTCAGGAATGGATGAATGACGATGCCGTTTTGGGCCAGCGACTTGTTCTGATTCGATTGATCTTCAGGGCCTGCGGCATCCACTTTGCCCACACTCAGTTCGCAATACCCAATAACCTTGCGAATGAATGTCTGCTTCACGATGACTGACTGGATGCGATCGATGCTCACGCTCTGCGTTTGATGCTGAAGCAGACCGCGCTCGATCTCGATGCGGTTCCCACGTCGACGAGCGTGGAAGCCGCCAAAGGACAGGCAGGCATTGAGTATCGAAAACAGCCACACCACCAACGTGATTCCCAGCAACGCCAGGATACCGAAGGTGATCATCACCTCGATCCCGAACATCTGGCTTGAGGAGGCAAGGGTGCCGGCGACAACATCACCGCTGTCAGGGAAGATGTCGAAGATACTGCTTGCGAACTGGCCGATGGCCGCGATGACCACCAGTATGGCCACCGCAAAACCAGTGCTGTTCGACAGGCCCGTGAAGATCAGCTCCTTGTTGGAGAGTCGATATTCGAAGGATGCAGCCTCATGGATGACTGCGCTGCCCGCGAATACCCCACCCAGCTCATCCCAGACAGCTTCTCCGGTATCAAGGATGTTCCCCTGCGCAGCAGCTGGTGCCGAGGTGGCAGGTGCGGTTCCCACAGGAAGGGGGTCTGATGTGACGGGAGCGCTTGCTGTGACTGTCGGCGTCGAGGCGCCCGAAACGGACTGCTGCTTGCGGGCATACAGACTCAGCCGCAATGTGTCGGCCTGCTGCTTGGTGAGATACGGCACGAGGATGGCGTTGTTGCTGGCACCCCCCGCCGTGTCGATGGCGATGTTGCATACGCCGAAGATGCGTTGGATGAGGCTCGCCTTCTGATCAACCGACTGGATCTTCGCATAGGGCACATGCATGCGCTTCTTGGTGAGAATGCCCGAATAGAGGCTGAATTCCTCAGGACCCAATTCATACCAGAGGTGACGGTAGGCCCATGCATGGATACCCACGAGAATGCCGAAGATCACGAGAACGCCTCCAATGAGGAGGCCTATGATGATCAGACCGGCGAAGGCGCTGGTGGGTCCTGCGGCGGCAGAAGCGAAAAGGCTTGCCAATGATGAGAACGAGCCAATGATCACGACGAAGAGAAGCCAGCCAAGGGAACGAAGGCTGCCCAGCCAGATGTAGCTGTGGTGGACGCGCTGTCGGGCATCAGGGTGCGCTCCGACCGCAGCCGTTGGCATGGGTTGGGGTTGTTGGGGTGTTGGCGCGGTTTTCATCAGACATCTTCCCTTGCCAGACGGGCCAGTTCAGCGGCCTTATCTCTCAGAGCCTCGGCTTCGGCGCTGTCAAGGCCAGGAATCTCATGAGAGCCTGCTGCATCTGAAACGGTGACCGAGGAAAGTCCGAATGCACGAAGGATGGGTCCTTGTCGGGAATCGGTGTTCTGCACCCGTATGAAGGGGATGATGAAGCGCTTTCGCCAGAAGATTCCTCGAGCGATGTCCAAGTAATCCTCAGAGAGCTGATAGCGCCAACGTGCATAGCGGATAGGGGGCAGCACGACGAGGAACAGCACGAGAAGCAGGACGAACAACACCGTGAACACCACGATGAGGCCAAGTGTCCACGTCTCTTCGGGGCTGACGACACTGAAGATGGCGCAGGGAACGATGCAGATGAGGTAGCAGAGCGTGATCCATATGGCATCATTGATGCGCCAGACGGATTTGATCTTGGGATTGAGCTGTTGGGTGGGCAGTGGTTGCATACGTATCCTTCGGTTGAGCCTTGCAATGCGAACAAGCATACCGGACTTTGCCTCAGTATGGCTGGTATTCAGGAATCCGAGGCCATCCTTGACATGCGTCAATCCTCAGAGGCGTCCCTGTTCCCTCTCGATGCATGACAGCTCCAAAGGCGTTCCGAGTTTCCTCTTCCTTGGGCCATTCCAGCAGACCATACAGGCCTTGTCCGCGGTTTGGGGCATAATGAGATCAACATGAAGGCCATCCGAAAGGAGCCCCAATGGATCAAGACGAGCTTCGCTACCTTGAGCTGCTCTCTGAGAAGTTTCCCACCATTGCAGATGCCTCCGCTGAGATCATCAATCTCTCTGCCGTTCTGAGCCTTCCAAAGGGAACCGAGTTGTTCGCCTCTGACATCCATGGGGAATATGAAGCCTTCGCGCACCTTCTGAAGAACGGATCAGGGTCGGTGAGGCTGAAGATAGATGATGCGTTCGGGGATGTTCTGACCGAAGCGGAGAAGCGACAACTGGCAACGGTGATCTACTATCCGCATGAGAAGATGGACTTGGTGCTGTCGACCGTGACCGATGGGGATGCCTGGCTGCGTGAGACCATCGAGCGCCTTGTGAAGGTAGCAAAGCAGGCTTCTGGCAAGTATTCGCGCTCCAAAGTGCGCAAAGCGCTTCCTCCTGAGTTCGCCTACGCCATCGAGGAATTGACGACCGAGAACAACCATGCGGTCAATCGGGAGCAGTATCATGCCGCCATCATCCAATCGGTTTTGGACACGGGGCGCGGACGTGCGTTCGTGGAAGCGCTTGCGAAGCTGATCCAACGGTTCGCCGTTGACCATCTCCACATCGTCGGGGATATCTATGATCGTGGACCAGCGCCCGATGCCATCATGGATACGTTGGCGAACTATCATTGCCTGGATATCCAGTGGGGCAACCATGACATCGTCTGGATGGGGGCAGCTTTGGGGCAGCGGGGATGCATCGCCCATGTCGTTCGCAACTGCGCCCGTTATGGGAATCTATCCATCTTGGAAGATGCATACGGCATCAACATCCTGCCGCTTGCATCCTTCGCCATGGATGCATATGCCGATGATCCCTGTGTCGCCTTCGGTCTGAAGGGCAATCCAGAGTTGTCCGATCGCCAGCGCGAAGTGGCCATCAAGATACAGAAGGCCATGGCCATCATCCAATTCAAGGTGGAAGGCCAGCTGATAGCCGAGCACCCTGAATTCGATCTGGATGATCGTCGGCTGCTGCATCTCATCGATTACGAGCGGGGAACCGTCATGTTGGATGGCAGGGAATACGAACTGACGGACAAGCTGTTCCCCACGGTTGATCCGTCCGATCCCTATCGTTTGACTGAACAGGAAGAAAGCGTGCTGGAGCGCCTTTGCCAGGCCTTCATCGGTTCAGAGAAGCTGCAGCGCCATATGCGGCTGTTCCTTGAAGTGGGCAGCCTGTACAAGATATCCAATGGCAACCTGCTGTTCCACGCCTGCGTGCCTCTGAATGATGATGGCAGCTTGAAGGAGGCGAACGTATTCGGCAAGACCTATGCGGGTCGTGCCCTGTATGACGTGTTGGAGCACCATGTCCGTGCGGCCTTCTTCAGCGAAGATGAAGCCGAACGGGAGCGAAGTCGTGATCTGCTTTGGTGGATGTGGCTTTCGCCGGCATCTCCCCAGTTCGCGAAGAGCAAAATGGCCACGTTCGAGCTGTACCTGATCGCAGAGAAGGAGGCGCGCAAGGAGGTCAAGAACACCTTCTATTCATTGACGGACAATCCTGACGCCATGGGAGTCATCTTCCGTGATTTCGGCATGGACCCAGAGCATGCGCGCATCATCTGTGGCCATGTGCCCGTCAAGGCGAAGGATGGCGAGGATCCCGTCAAGTGCGGAGGACGCGTACTCACCATCGATGGAGGGTTCTCCCGGGCCTATCAGCCCACGACGGGCATCGCGGGATACACGCTCATCTCGAATTCCTACGGATTCGTGCTGGCTGCCCATGAGCCGTTGGAATCGGCAGCGGCAGCCGTGGAACAGGAACTGGACATCCATTCTTCGCGCCGTGTGGTGGAGCGCGTGGAAGAGCGCACGAAGGTGGCCGACACCGATACGGGCACTCGCTTGCAGCAGCGCATCATCGATCTGGAGCGCTTGATGGAGGCATATCAGAGAGGCATGCTTCAAGAGCGTCTTTGAGGCTGGTTGCTCTTTCGGGTCAACCGTCCCAATCTGGTTTGACGGGGATCGTGCTGGAAAAGGAGAAGCAAGGTGGAGAAAGAGCTGGTTACCCTGTTCGTGATCTGCGCTGCTGCCTTCATCTGCCCCGTACTGGCGGCGCTCATTCCCAAGAAGCTGATCCCTGAAACCGTGTTCTTGCTGCTGGCGGGGATGCTCGTCGGGCCAAATGTCCTTGGCATTGCCAGCGATGACACAGCCGTCGCATTCCTGTCAGACCTTGGGTTGGGCTTCCTGTTCCTGCTGGCTGGTTACGAGATAGACCCGAAGAAGCTGTCCAACCGCCAGGGCACGTACGGATTCAGCACGTGGGTCGTCACCCTGGTCATCGCCTTGGGCGTCACAGCGGCTCTTCCAGAGATGCGGGCGAACTTCATCGGGTGGATGGCCACGGCCATCGCGCTCACCACCACCGCATTCGGCACCCTGATCCCCATCCTGCAAGACAGGAAACTCATGGGAACGAAACTGGGGGACTCAATCCTTGCTTATGGCACCTGGGGAGAGATATGCCCCATCATTGCCATCGCGTTGGTGATGTCCACCCGCAAGACCTGGGTGACCGTTGCCATCCTTGTCGCCTTTGCCCTGATCGCCGTCATTGCGGCCATCATTCCCCGTCGGCTTTGGGAGAGGGGAACGGCGCTCACGCGCTTCGTCTCACGGAACGCCGAGACCAATTCCCAGATGACGGTGCGTGGCGTGATGGTGCTTTTGGTGGGGCTTCTTGCGGTATCGGCCCTGTTCGATCTGGACATCGTCCTCGGGTCATTCGCCGCTGGCTTCGCGCTGCGCTTCATCATGCCCCATGGAGACCAAGGGTTGGAGCGCAAACTGAACGGCATCGGCTATGGGTTCTTCATCCCCCTCTTCTTCATTGTAAGTGGCATGGGCATCAGTCCTCAGGCGGTGGCGGAAAGCCCCGGTCCGCTTTGCGTGTTCATAGGATTGCTCCTGCTGGTGAGGGCTCTGCCCATTGTGGGAGCCATGCAGCTGAATCCTGATACGAGAGGGTATGACCCTTCAGCGAAGGTGACGGTGGCGCTCTATTGCACGACTGCGTTGCCGCTCATCGTCGCCGTCACCTCCATTGCGACGGCTGCCGGTGCGATGGATGAGAACACGGCGTCCGTGCTGGTCGCGGCAGGTGGCATCACGGTCTTCGTCATGCCATTGCTGGCAACCATCACGCTGCGCATTTTGAAGATGCGCTCGAAAAGGCCCTAGCCTTCGCTTCCCTCCAACGGGGGACGGGAAACGAAGGCCATGCGTTGCCAGTGCCAACAACGGTGCTGGCAAGACACTGGTGCCAGCACCGGTGCTAGTAATAAAACGCCAAAGGCATGAGCAGCACTCCAAGGATGGCACCCAAGATGCTGAATGCGACGCTGATGCCCACGCCAACCAAGGCACCGATGCCGGACATCTTCGCGCACTTCGGTTTTGTCTGACGCCAGACGATGAACAGGATGAGGCCCACGATGGGAAAGAAGAATCCAAGCACCGCCCAGCCGAAGCTGCCACTGTCCACCTCTTGGGGCAGGGGTGCCGCTTGGGCATAGACTGGTTGCTGGTAGGTAGGCTGCTGGTAGGTGGGCTGTCCCGCTGGCTGCTGATAGGCCTGCTGGTACGCGTCGTTCGTCGGTTGCTGATAGGTTGACTGATAGCCTGCATCAGATGGTTGAGGCGCTGCTGGAGGCTGGCCGTTTTGCGGATACTGCTCCGTCATGGGCTTCCCTTTCCCTTGCATTTCCCAAAACGATACGAATTGTAGCCATAGAAGGCGAACAGCCGACTGAGGTTCCTGCCCATTCCGCGGCGTTTCTTGCGAATGGGCCTCTCACCGAAGCCAAGGCTGAGTGCCATGATAGCCGAAGGACAACTTCGGCGAGAAGGAATCCAGGGGAACAGGAGGGCAACGAATCGTTCGTTGGAAGACAACGGACAGCTGTTGATTCGAACGATGTGTACGGGTGCATGCATCATGAACGCACTGATGAAAGGATCGAGAAGATCCCGTGGACAAAAGGAGAGAACAATGGGTGTCATGGATTCTTTGAAGCAGGTTGCCAATGAGGCGAAAGAAGCTGCCGAGCATGCAGGCGAAGCGGCGAAACCATTCTTGGACGACGCGAAGGAGACCCTTGGAGATGCTGCCAAGACCGCACAGAAGAAAGGCGGCGAGGCCTTCGAGGCTGCCAAGGAAAAAGGGGCCGACGTGATGGCTGCGGCAAAGGAGAAAGGTGCGCAGGCAGCGGAGACCGCCAAGAACATCGCAGAGGCTGCTACCAACAAAGACCTCGATGGTGATGGCAAGGTTGGGAAGTGATCAACTGCCGATCAGGCCATCGCGATCGTTGGCTCTCCCCCTCGGAAGGACAGGCGTCTCCAAGCGCCTGTCCGCCTTTTCGGAGGCATCATCTTGCGGCAGTCGTGGAACCCCATCTCGTGGATCTAGGACTCTGAAGGGGCAGCGTGGTAGTAGATGACAATGTCTTCCAAGACACCATCGCCATTGCGGAATCCCTGTGGAATGATGCCCACTTGGGTGAAGCCCAGCTTGTCGTAGAGTGCCCTCGCAGCCCTGTTGCTGGCAACCACTGCATTGAATTGCAGTCCCGTGAATCCATGGGGAGCCAACTGATCAAGACAGTCCTGTACCAAGGCCCTCCCCACTCCTCTTCCCCGCACGTTGCTGGCCACCGCATAGCTCGCATTCGCGATGTGGGCGCATCGGCCCACGTTGTTGGGGTGCAGGATGTACAGTCCAAGGATATGATCTGACGACCTCGAATCGGCATTCGAAGAGCCATCCTCCGTTGCCACGGCGGCAAGAGTCTGGCTCTGAAAGAAGCGCAAGGCGTCTTCGTCGGTCGTCAATGGCTCAATCTGAGGAAACGTATTGGCGGCCGTTACCACTTCGTTCCAGATGCTGCGCATGGCTCCTATGTCTTCGGGCTCGAACGGTCGGACCTTCACCACGATTCCCCTCCTTGCACTGACATATTCCGATTGCTTTACGATAGCATGCCAAATGAACAGGATGGCTTGAGTGACCTTCGCCGTCCGCTTTAATGGGCGAAACGAATCCAAGGAGGTGCGTCATGAACTTTCTCATTCGCTGGCTAGTGACTGCCATTGCCGTGGCAGCGGCGGTGTGGCTCGTTCCTGGCATCGATCTTGTCGGCGGCGATTCGGCTTGGATCGGCATCGCCATCTTCGCCCTCATCCTCTCCTTGGTGGACATCTCCGTGAAACCCGTCATGCAGGTCCTGTCGTTGCCCGTCACGGTGCTCACGCTGGGAATCTTCTATCTGGTTGTGAACACCATCATGCTGTATCTGGCAGCATGGCTTGCCAACGGGCTGTTTGGTGTCGGCTTCTGGATATCCGGCTTCGGCAGTGCATTCCTGGCTTCCATCGTGATCTCCATCGTGAGCGCCTTGGTGAACGCGCTCATCACGGAATAGGTGAGCGAAGGAGCGCTTCCTCTCTCAGGCTGCCACGACGCAGATGAACATCAACGTGAAGACGCACACGGCTGCTGCATCCCGTCTGCCCATGTGAAGGGGATGCAAGCGCGTCCGGCCTGTTCCGCCATGATAGCAGCGTGCCTCCATGGCCATCGAGAGCGTATCGGCATGGCGAAAGGCACTGGCGAACAAGGGGACCACAAAGGACGAAAGCGAAGCGGCCCCGCGGCGGAACGGATTCGCTGTGATCTTCGCTCCGCGGCTGATCTGTGCTCGGTAGACCGTCTTCGCCTCTTCAGCGAATTGGGGGAGGAACCGAAAGGCGATTCCCATCATCATCGCCAACTCATGGGCCGGGAGCCCTATCCTTGAAAAGGGCATGAGCAGCCGCTCGAACGCTTCCGTGATGTCCAGCTCGGATGTGGTCAGCGTGAACAGGCTGACGCCCAGAAGCAGCAGGGTCAGTCGCACTGCCATGAACGCCGCCCGATGCAATCCCTCTTCGCTCACTGAGATGATGCCCCATTGGAACAGCACGGGGCCGCCCGTGACGAAGAAGAGGTTCAAAAGCGCCGTGATGACCACGATGAACAGGAAGGGAGCGATGGTGCGCAGTCCTTTCGTCAAAGGGATGCGACCTGCTCCATAGAAGCCTGCGGTGAAGAGTGCGCAGATGCCCAGACCAAGCCAGTCATGTGCCACGAATACGATGGCCATGAAGGCCAAGGAGAGGAGCAGTTTGGTGCGCGGATCTAGAGAAGCCACGAAGGATGTCGGAGATGTCGCTCGTGGAGACTTCGGCCGCCCCTTGAGAAATCGCCTCTTGCGGGAGGGAGGCGCAGAAGGGCCAACGCCGAGGGAATGAGAGGACCCGGGGGTGGGAGAACATGCGGAAGAAAGTGGAGCGGGCGACGGGAATCGAACCCGCGTTGTAAGCTTGGGAAGCTCAAGTTCTACCATTGAACCACGCCCGCACGGCGAAGAATTATACCTCAAATGATCCGCATCGTCCTGCAGCAGGAAGATGCGATCGGCCATGACCGCCAAGGCATCCAGATAGTGCGAAACCATCACGCACGTGACGCCATCCGCATTGAGATTCCTGATCAGCCGCTGCAGTTCCGTTCGGCTGCGGGAGTCAAGCCCTACAAAAGGTTCATCCATGACCAGCACCCGAGGTTGCATGGCCAGGATTCCCGCGATGGCCACTCGGCGTTGCTGTCCTCCTGAGAGTGCGAAGGGGTTCTGGTCGCGAATGGCATCGAAGTCAAGCCCGACGCTCTCAAGGGCTTCGCGAACACGCCTATCCACTTCCGCTTCGGGAAGGTTCTGGTTGCGGGGGCCGAATGCCACATCTTTGAAGACCGTTTCAGCGAAGAGCTGGTTCTCAGGGTTCTGGAAAACGAGACCCACTTCGCGGCGAGCCTTCTCCGCTCTGCCGGTCTGCGCCATGTCCTCCCCTTGGAAGAGTACGCGCCCCTGCGTTGGGTGCAGAAGGCCATTCAGATGTTGCAGAAACGTGCTCTTGCCGCTTCCATTGCTTCCCACGACGCCTATGAATTCACCTTCATATATTGAAAGATCAACATGTTGGAACACCCACGAGGGAGACTCTCCGCCGTAGGTGAAGCTTGCGTCTTCGAACATGATGAGCGGCTGTTCCCGCTCCGGGGAAGGCGAGCTTGGTGTGGAAGGGTCGCAGGAGGTTGGAGAAGCCGCCTCCTCTTCAGGCACGATGACGGTATGGGGCTTCCCTTCGTCAGGCCTTCCCAGCACCTGATCTGGAGTGCCGTCTTGGACGATCTGGCCCGCCTCCAAGCGGATGACGCGATCAGCGTGTCGGGCTTCCTCATGCAGGTGGGTGATCATGATGATGGTCATGCCTTCTGCATGCAGCTGTTCGCAGACTTCCATCAGGTCTGTTCGAGCCTGCTGATCAAGCATGGACGACGCCTCATCCAGGACGAGGACAGCCGGTTTCATGGCCAGGATGCCTGCAATGGCCACTCGCTGCTTCTGACCCCCCGAAAGCGTTGCCGTCTCATGGAGATGGTGTGATTGCAAACCGACGTCCACAAGTGCGTCCTTCACGTGATCGGCAAGCTGGGGAAGGGGAACTCCCAGGTTCTCCGGCCCGAAGGCAACGTCGTTCTCCACCACCGAGGCGACGATCTGGTCACCCGGATTCTGGAACACAAGACCTGCATTGGACCGGATGTAGAACATGCTCTGATCATCCGCCGTGGAGCATCCAAAGGTGAGCACGCGTCCTTCATCAGGCGTCACCAGGCCATTGATGCATTTCGCCAAGGTTGATTTCCCTGATCCGTTGTCTCCCAGGATGCAAAGGAACTGACCAGCAGGGATTCGCAGATTCAAGTCATGGAAGACGGAGGATTCGCCATCATAGGTGAAGGAGGAACCATCAAAGACGACGACGTCCTCAACCGCTTCGGTGCGCTTCTCCTTGAATTGGTCCGTATTCGTTCCCCGGTCTGCCTGCTGTTCTGATCGAATCGGCGCAGGTTCCATCTATCGACCTTTGACCTGGTCCTTCTTGGGGGTGATCAGGTTGGAGATGGCTTTGTAGACAACCAACGTGAGGACGGCATTGAGCACCGCCTTCAGCAGGTTGAACGGAACGAGGATGGGAAGGATCATGGTCACGACCGCCTCAAAGGGAGCGCCCAGCCACAGTGGCGTGATGACAAGGTTGCCCAGCACGGCCATGACAACCATGCAGACCACGCTCACGATCAAGCCCAGACCCGCTCCTGCGAAGGTGTGCTTGCGTTGGTAGATCAGAGCGGCGGGCAGTACGAAGCCAACCACCACAAGGATGTTCATGAGAGCTCCTGCGAAGTCCGCCATCAAGATGCCGTGGAGGATGGCACCCACGATGCCCACGGCCAATCCGGCCGCTGGGCCATAGGCAAAGCCGCAGACCATGGCTGGCACGGCGGAGGCGTCATATTTGAGGAAGGCCGCCGCGGGGAAGATGGGGAATTCAACGAACGAGAGCAATACTCCGATGGCGCACATGAGTGCCATGGTGACCAGCTGCTTGGTGGACCAGGCGTTGGTGTTCCTGAGAGTGGCCTGAGCCGTTGGCTGTATCGGCGTTGCGGGTTGCTTGGGCGCGGTGGTGTGCGTCTGCGCACCTGAAGACGGTGGGACATTCCCATTCATGATGGTTCCTTTCTGCCTCTTCCATCCGGACTGTGACCGTTGGTTCCGGATTCTCACCGGATCAACCTTGCACCCATCCTGAGCGCCAGGCTCGCGGACTTGCCTTGTGGCTTACCGCCAGTGGGGAATTCCACCCCGCCCTGAAACAGAGTCTTGACATGCATGCTAGCTTTCTTCCGCGCTTCGTGCAACCATGCATTCTCAACGGAATGGATAACGCGAGGAGTGGGTCATGGTGAAGAAGGGCAAAGGGTCCATGGTTGGATGCCATGGCACTCCGGAAGCTTCCTTGGTGATCACGGCGGCCGATGCCTTCGATGGGCATGGCTTTCGAGGCCAGCCGATGGCAGTGGGCATCGCTCAGGAGCGTATCCTCTGGCTTGCTCCTCAGGAAGCTGTGGGCACGAGTGCCTGTCCTCTGGGAGCGAACGCCATCATCCATCGTTTCGACGATGGCATCCTCATGCCGGGCTTCCATGATGCCCATCTCCACTTCTTCCATTCCGCTTTGTACGATTCGCCCTTGGCCGCCACGTTCCTTGGCAGGAGCGAGGCCGATTGCGTATCGCGTATGCAGGTGCTTGCCCAGCGCCGACCGCGAGGCAGCTGGTTGCTGGCCCAGGGCTGGCGCGAATACCGTTGGGATCCGCCGGTCATGCCGAGTCGCGACTCCTTGGACGCGGCGTTCCCAGAACAGCCGGTGGCGCTCTATTCGGGGGATGCCCACACGTTGTGGCTGAACAGCTGTGCCTTGCAGGAACTGGGCATCAGTCGGGATTCCCAGGCACCTGCAGGTGGCTCCTATGATCGGAATGGCGAAGGGGAACTCACCGGCATCGTGCGTGAGACGGCTGCCATGGAGCTCATGCCGCGCATCGTGGACGCCTTCTCCCGTACGGAACTGCTTGAAGCCTATCGATCGTTCCAGCAGAAGCTGAACTCCTTCGGCATCACCAGCGTGTGTGACATGGCGCTCACCGCCACGGATGGCCTTGATTTCATCCGCGATGACCTCTTCTGCGAATTGGAGGAGGCAGGGCAGCTCAGTCTGCGAACCCACCTCTTCCCCACCTTGACCGAGCAGGCCCTGCGAGCCGACAGGCTTGGTTGCATGCAGAGGCGGTTGCGCGGCCCTCTCGTCAGAGCCTGCGGCTACAAGCAGTTCTTCGATGGGGTATCAAGCCAGCATACGGCATGGTTGGCCGATCCTTACACCAATGCGCGCTTTCCGGACGATCGCGGACGCCCCACCATCAAACCTCAGGAAATGGAGCAGCTGATCTGCGGCGCAGCAGACCGTGGTCAGCTGCTGCGCATCCACACCATCGGGGACGAGGCCATCCATCGGGCATTGGACTCCTATGAGTGCAGTTCACACAAGGGGAGGCTGGGGCTTGAGCATCTCGAAAACTTCCAGCCCGCCGACATCGAACGGCTTGCCCGGTTGGACGTGGTTGCGTCAGTGCAGCCACGGCATATGACTCTCGATCCGGGAGGGCCGGAACGTGACTTGGGTCCTGAGCGCGTCCCCTTCATGTGGCCATTCCGGCAGCTTCTGGATGAAGGCGCCATCCTTGCATTCGGAACGGATGCTCCGGTGACCGACCCTGATCCGCGACGGGGCGTGTTCGAAGCCGTCACACGCACAGATGCCGTGACCCATCAGCCTGATGGCGGATGGTTGCCCGAAGAGCGCATCACGCTTGAGGAGGCCCTTTCCGCTTACACCCGTGGAAGCGCCTTCGCGTGTGGACGGGAAGATGAGTTGGGTCTGCTGGCACCGGGAATGCTGGCTGACATCCTGGTGATCGAACGGGGCGAAGGGGCGAACCTGGGGGATCCTCAAGCTGTGTTCCTCGGAGGGCGGCGGTGTATGAACACATGAAGGCATTCGGCCTTGGCTTCGGACTGGCGAAACCCATGATGATGCATATCATGGGTTTCTGGTCCTGCAGAATCGGCCTCAACCTTCATGTGTTCACACCCTTTGCTTGATCATCTATAAAACCAACCGCGATGATGCCGGAACCCAGAGATCGGGTTCACGCCATCATCGCGGGCGGCTTGTCGCCGCAAAGGTGTATCGGTGGTCTGCTGAGGTACAGCAGACCACCTCTGCATTCACTGTCGCCCTTCGGGCGAGAACAATTGCTTCGCGTCTTTGTTGTCATGTGCCCCGGGTGAGGGATGCGTGCGCTTCCTGAAAAGAAGGTGGCGCCGTAAGAGTCTGTCTGTCCTGTACGGTTCTCCCGGCGCCTTATCAGCCTTATTGGAGGGCTTATATGGCATCCCTTTTGAAACCACCATGGATATGACAGGTCGACCCGTAGCGAAGGCTTCAGCCTTCGTCTGCGAAGCGGAGATCGACCCAGAACGCGCAGCATGCGTTTCAGGTAGCCTTTTCGCTACAACTGAATGCCATGATGCCCATCACGGCTTCGAACGCGCAGAATGCGAACCATCCAAAGAGCCTACCTGCAAGCCCTCGATGTTCAAGGAGGTTGCGTCCCATGGCTTTGACGGCAGCATACATCGTTCCTCATCCGCCGCTGGCCGTTCCTGAGGTTGGACGGGGTCAGGAACAGATCATCCAATCCACGCTGGATGGATACCAGACGGTGGCGGAGCGCATCGCGGCCCAAGCGCCCGATACCATCGTCATCATCAGCCCGCATACGGCCTATTACGGGGACTGGATATACCTGAGCGGGGGCAATGGTGCACAGGGGGATCTCGTCCAATTCGGCGCTCCTGAGGTCCAGATCCGCTTGACCTACGACACGGTGTTCCGGGCCAGCCTTGAACGTGCCGCCCAGGCGCGCGACATTCCCGCTGGTGTGGTCGATGCCCACGGCAAGGCGTTGGATCACGGGATGATGGTGCCCCTGTACTACCTTGAGAAGGCTTACCCCTCAAGCAGGTACCAGGCTGTCTCCATCGGCGGCTCCGCGCTTCCACGGCCCACGCTCATGGAATTCGGCCGATGCATCGCGTCGGTGGCGGAAGCCCTTGATCGGCGTTGCGTCCTCTTGGTCAGCGGGGATCTTTCCCACAAGCTGAGGGAGGACGGTCCCTATGGGTTCGACCCAGCAGCCCCTGAGTTCGATCGCCTGTTCGCGCACGTCGTCGAATCGGGCGACGTGAACGGATTCGCTCAGCTTGACCCGAAGCTTTGCGAAAAGGCTGCGGAATGTGGTCTTTCGGGCTTCGTGATGATGGCAGGCGCGCTCGATCAGGTGCAGGAGAAGGAAGACCACCCGTTCACCTCAGAGCTCATCTCCTATGAAGGTCCTTTCGGAGTGGGGTATGGGGTGGCGGCCTTCGAGGCCGTGGATGACCCCAGCGCTGCAAGTGGTCCCTCGGTGGACTCGGCAGCATTGCAGGCATCTGCCTCCGCTGACGAAGATGCCTCGGATGCGAACCGGTACAGCGAGGACCCACTCGTGGATCTGGCCTACCGAACCGTGAGCCTTTACGTTCGTGAAGGCCGCACTCCACCTGTGCCCGTCTTCGACGAAGCCTTGCCGAAGACGGCCGGCTGCTTCGTCTCCATCCATCTGAAGGACACCGATGAGTTGCGCGGATGCATCGGAACCATCCAACCTACCTGCAGCAACTTGGCTGAGGAGGTCATCCAGAACGCTGTGTCAGCCGCCACGCGCGATCCACGATTCCCCGCCATCACTGCTGCAGAGCTGCCGAGCTTGAGCATCAGTGTCGATGTCCTGTTCCCGCCTGAACCAACCACCATCGACGGCTTGGATGTGAAACGCTACGGAGTCATCGTCACCCAAGGGCCACGTCGTGGGTTGCTGCTGCCTGACTTGGAGGGTGTGGACACCATTGAGCAGCAGCTTGCCATTGCCTGTGCAAAAGCCGGCATCAGCCAGTTTGGGCCCGATGTGGCCCTGGAACGCTTCGAGGTGGTGCGCCATACATGAGCGATGTCGGAATGGGTGCTTCCTCAGCAACGATCACCTGCGATGTTTGTCCTCATGAGTGCGCCATTCGTGAGGGAGGGACGGGGCTTTGCGGGGCTCGCGGAAACGAAGGCGGTCGCATCGTTGGCGTGAACTATGGTGAAGCTTCCGCTCTCGCTCTGGACCCTATCGAAAAGAAGCCACTTTCCCACTTCCACCCAGGCGCGAAGATCCTCTCCTATGGCAGCTTCGGTTGCAACATGGGTTGCGCCTTCTGCCAGAACGCCGACATCTCGCAGGTGCGCCAATGCGGGCGCCCACGCACGGTCTTCATGAGCCCGGAAGACCTGATCGCCAAGGCCGAAGAGCTCAAAGGTGTTGGGAACATCGGCATTGCCCTCACCTACAACGAGCCGCTGATCGCACCGGAGTTCCTCTTGGACACCGGGAAGTTGGTCCATGAAGCTGGCCTTGTGCTCTGCGTGGTCACGAATGGGTATGCCAACCCGCGCCCCTTTGATGAGTGCTGTTCGGTGACCGATGCCATGAACATCGACCTCAAGAGCTTCACCGAAGAAGGGTACGCCAAGATGGGCGCACCCGGAGGCTTGGCAGTGGTGAAGCGCAACATCGAGGCGGCATGGACAGCAGGCGTGCATGTGGAAGTGACCACGCTCATCGTGCCAGGCATCTCTGATTCCGAAGAAGCGTTCCGCGAAGAGGTTGCCTGGCTTGCCAGCCTCTCACCAGAAATCCCTCTGCACCTGACACGCTTCTTCCCCACATATCGCATGACCGATGCCGACCCAACGGACGTCTCCTTGATGCATCGCTTCCAAAGGATAGCCGAGGAGCACCTCTCCTTCATTCACTTGGGAAACGTCTAGGAACTCGATCATGGACGATGGTACCATGCAAGGGCATGTCCCAGACCAAAGCCCTCACCGAAGGAGCCAGGTGACCACCAACCAGGAAAAGCCTCCCTCTGATTCTCAAGACCGGTCTGAACGACGTGATCATAAGAAGCGCTCAGGCCTGTCCAAGCGTCTTCGCATGCTCAGCAGTTCCGAATTCAAACGCCAGACGTTCTATGCGCTTGAGAACATCCGTCGGGGGAATGCGCTGGCAAAGGTCGGCGGCTGTCTACTCTTCGTCCTCATCGTCACCAATGCGGCCCTGGTCTTCGTGTCAGCTCAGTCGGGACTTGACCCTCTTTCAGAGAACATCGTCAACAGCATCTTCGTGTTCTCAACAATTTGCTTCTTCATCGAATACCTTGCACGCATCTGGATTGCCGATCTTGCCTTCGGCGATTGCACGCGCCTTCAAGCGCGATTCAAGTATGTGTTCTCACCCCTCGGCATCATCGATCTTCTCTCCTTCGCTCCCAGCATGGTTTCGTGGTTCTTGCCGGTCACCCCTGCGCTCATCAACGCCATTGGGGTGCTGCGTCTGATCCGCTTGGTGAAGGTGACGCGCTATATGCGCGGTTTTCGCACCATCGGACGTGTCCTTCGCAAGCACTATCGTGAGATCGTCGCAGCCTTCCTGGTCATCGTCCTTCTGATCATCGTGGCCAGCGTCGTCATGTACGAAGTGGAACATGAGGCCCAGCCTGAAGCCTTTGACAGCCTCTTCCAAGGCGTATGGTGGGCGGTCGAGACGGTGACTGGCACGGGGTATGGGGATATCGTTCCCATAACCACGCTTGGCAAGGCTGTGGGCATGGTTATCATGCTGTTGGCATTGGCTTTGGTGGCCATTCCCGGCGGCATCTTCTCGGCAGGCTTCGTTGCGGAATACCAGAATGCTGACCTGAGGAAGATAGAACGTGGCGTCAGGGACACCTCCCGCCACACTGAAGAAACCTCCAACGAGGTCAAGAAGCGCCAAGAACAGTCGTCGATGAAGTAGAATCTCACTGACGATCATCCACGATGTTTGCCGCAGAGCGGTTTCATGAAAGGGCGCATGGCAAGAAGATTCCTCATGGGCAACGAGGCGTTCGCACACGCGGCGCTTGCGGCTGGCTGCGGTCTGTTCGCCGGCTATCCCGGCACGCCCTCCTCTGAGGTGATCGAGACCGTCGCACGTCTGCACCAAGACGGTGTGGCGAAGGGCATCCATGTCGAATGGTCCACGAACGAGAAGGCTGCGTTGGAAGTGGCTGCGGCTTCTTCGCTTTCAGGAGTCAGATCGATGGTCACCTGCAAGCAGGTAGGCTTGAACGTGGCTTCGGATGCACTCATGTCCCTCAACTACCTGGGGGTGAAGGGTGGTCTGGTGCTGCTGGTGGCCGATGACCCCGGACCCATCTCCAGCCAGACCGAACAGGACACGCGTCGCTTCGCCGCGTTCGCGAAGGTGCCCGTGCTTGATCCTGCCACGCCTGAGCAGGGAGCCAGGATGATCGAAGAGGCCTTCGTCCTTTCCGAACGGTATCAGACACCAGTCATCTTTCGACCGACCACGCGCATCGACCACGCTTCCACCTTCTTCGATTTTCCTGAGGAAACGAATGCGAATGCTGCGCTTGACGGAGGCTTTCAGCGTGATCCAGAGGAATACGTCATATTCCCGCCCCGTGCCTATCAAGCTCATGGCGAGATCAACGAACGGCTGCGCGCCATGGCCTTCGATTACACCTTCACGCCCGAACTCGCTGATTTCAATCAGCTCTTCGTGAATGCCGGAGCCGGTGCGCTCGTGCGTGTTCCAGCCCAAGAACAGGTGGAGGCGAATCTACCTCCCGCTCGAGTGGGCATCGTCTGTGGTGGCGTTTCCACCCAGTATGCGCAAGAAGCGCTGCGTCTGCTGCGGCAGCAACTGACAACGCTTGGCCAAGAACTCCCTGCGGTGCGCCTACTGCAGATAGGCACCCCGTATCCCTTCCCCCATCGCACGGCATCAAGAGCACTCAAGGACCTTACCGATGTGCTGGTCCTTGAAGAGTTGGACAGCGTCATCGAAGAGGAGCTGCAGAAGATGGCAAGCACCAGCTTCCTGTGGCCGCGTATCCATGGCAAGCTGACCGATGAGGCGAATGCGCGGGGGGAGAATTCAACGGAAGATGCGCTTGCTCGCATCGTTGCGTTCTTCGCCAAGAGCGGTATCGTCTTGGAGGGGGCAACCTCTGCTGAAATACCCGAGGAAGACGCCTCCGGCAGTACGGATGCCAGCGTCGCCTCTGATGCTTCTGTCCAACTCGGTCACGATCCGGGCATCTTCCAGTATTCGGGCAACCTCCCTCCGCGCCCTGCCGTTCTCTGTGCGGGATGCCCGCACCGTGCTTCGTTCCTTGCGGTCAAACGGGCGCTCAAGCAGCTGGACATCGCCCGGGATGACGCGGTCTTCTGTGGTGACATCGGCTGCTATACGTTGGGGAATGCAACCCCCTTGGATGCGGTGGACACCTGTCTTTGCATGGGTGGCGGCATCACGATGGCCCAAGGCATTGCGGCGGTGAATCCTCAGAAGAAGGCCATCGCCTTCGTGGGCGATTCCACCTTCTTCGCCTCAGGCGTCACTGGAGTGGTGAATGCCGCCTACAACGATCATGATGTGACCATCTGCGTGCTGGACAACTCAACCACCGCCATGACGGGCATGCAGCCCCATCCCGGTACCGGTGTTCGGCTGATGGGGGGCGCCAGCGAGCCAACAAGCATCAAGGCCATGCTTGAAGCGTCGAACATCACCAAGATCGTAGAGGTTGACCCCTTGGAGCCGGAATCCGCTGAAGAGTCCGTGATGGATGCGCTCTCCTTCGAAGGACCGTCCGCCGTCATCTTCCAAAGTCCCTGCGTGTGGAAGAAGCCCTTCGGCATCCCGGCAAAAGTGAGCACCTCGCAATGCACGGGCTGCAAGAAATGCGTCACGCAGATCGGTTGTCCGGCCATTGGCTTCGACCCGGAGCAGCGTGGTTCGAAGAGCGGACGTCGAGGCCAAGCGGTGATCGATCGCAGCCAGTGCAACGGATGCAGTCTGTGTCTGTCGGTATGTCCTGCGCAAGCCATCAGCCTCATTCCCGAGGTGGAGCCAAAGCCCGTACGTCAAAGCCGATTGAACCGTGGCGGGACGGCTGCCACCTTGGGCGAGCCGGTGGATGAGCGTTTGCGTGAGGAAGAGCGGGATGAGGATGCTGCGCCTGTCGAAGGGGAGAATCCTGAGGAGGCCGTCTTGGACGACGGAGCACAGGAACCATTCGATCTGCAGAGCGAGGAGTTTGCTGAGCTTGCCTCTCCCCTGTACGGCTACGACGAAGATTTCGAAGACGATGATCTCTACGACGACATGATCGGCGCATCATCGGAAGGCCCCTCGGCTGCTGGGAGGGGACTGCGACGGATAAGACAGCGTCGCTATTTCATGAAGGAACCTGCTCAGCGGGGAAGGCTGGCAAGTCGGTTCGTGAAGACGGCTGCCGGAGAAGCATCACAGGCCACCCAGATCGAACTGACCACCGGTCGAGCCGTCTTTGCCTGGGAAGCCCAGGTCCAGATGGCAGATGTTCCCGTGGAAGAAGATGCCGCTTCGGATGAGCCGCTTGAAGAAGCAACTGCGCCGTCCAAACCCAGTCCCGATTACGGCGGTGGCAGCGAACTGAAGCTGAGCGACCTGTTGGGGAACTCTGATATCAATCTGCCCGAAGAGGGCTTCCCGGACAAGCCGAAGAAACGCAAACCTACGAAGAGGCGCCCGTCCGTGCCGATTGCCGATGAGGACCCTGCAGGACAGGTGCATACATCCCAAGAAGACCATCATGGGGAAGAGGACCTTCCCCATGAACCTGAGACAGGAGCATCTTCTGCTCAGGATGTCTCCACCTCGGCTTCCCTGAATGAGTACTCGGACCAGGATCAGCTTTCTGCAGATCTGTCATTCGACAGCGTGCAGGTTCGCCTGGTAGAGGAGGAGCGGCAACGTCCCTCACGCCGACTCAGACGCGTTCATCATGAACCAGCTGAAACGCAGCATCCAGCAGGAACCGCACCCGCTCAGTCCAGGATGCAGTCTCGCATAGAGTATGGCGAATTGCCTGAAACCCACCAAAGGTCGTTCCAGTCCGAGGTTCGGCCACTGGATCCGAAATCCACACCAGCGCGCCCGCAGGCTCCTGATGCCTCCCGATCGGTTCGGTCAAAGTTCGCCGATTATGGCAAGATCAAAGGCTCGAGCAGCACTCCTCGTCCCTTCGATCCAGGAAGAGGGGAAAGGCGATGACGAGTATCCTGCTCGCAGGCGTAGGTGGACAAGGCACGGTTCTGGCGGCCAAGCTGCTGGCAACGGCGGCAGCGAACAAGGGATGGCAGGTTCGCACCGCTGAGACGATCGGGATGGCCCAGCGGGGCGGTTCGGTGGTGTCCCATGTCCGCATGGCTGATGATGGCGAAGAGGTGCTGGCTCCTTTGATCCCGCGAGGTCAGGCTGACCTGATCGTTGCCTTCGAGCCAGGTGAGGCAGCGCGTGCGCTTCCCTATCTCTCCAAGACCGGACTTCTGGTAAGTGCCATGACGACGGTTCAACCAGTGACGAGTGCCCTTTCAGGAGAGGCGTACCATGCAGAGGATATCCTGCGTGGCATCCAGACCGAACTGTACAACGAGTCGATGCGTTCGGTCACCGCTGCGCGTGGCCGCACGTCACGACAGGGGCGGCAGCACGCGCACCTCTTCAATGCCGAATTGGTATGCGTTGATGACGCCGCTGCTCTGCGCAGGTTGGGAGCGTCCCGCAAGATGCTCAACACAGTGATGCTCACCGCTGCTCTTTCCAAGGGAAGGGTTGCTCTTTCCGTTGATGACCTTCGGGAGGCCATTCCGCAGGTCATCAAGGAGCAGCATGTTGCAGCGAACCTTCGCGCAACTGAACTGCTCTAATGTGTTTCTGGGACGGTCCTGACAGCGCAGTGCCTTTGTAACGCGCAGCAAAGGCTCGTAGCCCAGGCCCGTAGCGCAGGCTTTAGCCTGCGTCCCCTGTTCATCTTGCAGGAGGATCCCCAAGGGAAGGTCACCTGCGATATACTTAGTCGGTTTCCATGTCGTCTGAGGAGCGCCCATGCTTGACACAAAGTTCGTTCGCGAGAATCTTGCCGCCGTTGAGGAAGCCATGCGCAATCGCAACGCGGCCTTCGATACCCAAGCATTCCTTGAACTGGATGCTCGCCGCCGTGAAGCCATCCAGCAGGAAGAGGCGCTTCAGGCTGAACGCAACAGTGCCTCCAAGGAAATCGGCGCACTGATGAAGGAAGGCAAACAGGCTGAAGCTGAAGCGGCGAAGGATCGCGTGCGCGTCATCAACGAGGAGATTGACAAGGCGAGCGCCGCCCGGGAAGAAGCGGATTCAGGCCTGCGTGATTTGCTCATGCATGTGCCCAACATGCCTGACGTTTCCACGCCGGTGGGCAAAGACGAGAACGACAACCCTGAGGTGCGTCGTTGGGGAACGCCGCGCACGTTCGATTTCGAGAAGAAGGCCCATTGGGACTTGGGTCCTGATCTTGGCATCATCGATTTCGAGCGTGGTGTCAAGCTTGCGGAGAGCCGCTTCTACGTGCTGGGTGGAGCGGGCGCCCGTTTGGAACGCGCGCTCATCAGCTTCATGCTCGACCAGCATACCAGCCGGGGCTATAAGGAATGGTGGGTTCCTGCACTGGCGAACGCGGAAACGCTCACCGGCACCGCACAGCTTCCGAAGTTCGAGGAGGATCTCTACAAGACCACGGAAGGCCTGTACCTGATCCCTACCGCGGAGGTGCAACTCACGAACCTGCATGCCCAGGAGATTCTCGATGCCGACCAACTGCCCTTGCGCTACTGCGCGTTCACGCCATGCTTCCGCGAAGAGGCGGGGAGCGCCGGGCGTGACACGCGGGGCATCATTCGCGTGCATCAGTTCAGCAAGGTTGAGATGGTGAAGTACGCCACCCCTGAGCAGGCATGGGATGAGCTGGAGGCTATGACTGCCGATGCTGAGCATATCCTGCAGGAACTGGGGCTGCCGTATCGCGTCATCGCACTGTGCACCGGAGACATCGGCTTCTCCTCGGCGAAGACCTACGATGTGGAAGTATGGATGCCCTCCTATGATGGCTACAAGGAGATATCAAGCTGCTCTTGCTGCACGGACTTCCAAGCGCGGCGAGCCAACATTCGCTACCGAGATCCCGATGCCTTCAAGGGAACGCGCTATCTGTACACATTGAACGGAAGCGGTGTGGCGGTTGGACGCTGCATGGCAGCCATCATCGAGAACTACCAGAACGCTGATGGCACCATCACGGTGCCTGAGGCACTGGTGCCCTACATGGGCGGCATGACCAAGATCGTGCCCGAACAGGCATAGCCTCTGAGTCAAGCCGCGAGGTGTTGGCGTCGTGGGGAAGAACAATCCAAGACTGCGTAAATCAGTGCCAGTTGGACGGCAGGTTGATGCAGTGCCTGTCCGGAAGTCGGTGGGTGACAATGTGGTGGCTGCCCACCTGTCAGATCAGCCGTCTGATTCTGAAGCCATTGAGAGCATGGCGGCATTCGAGGATGATCATGCGGAACCGGCTCCCGAGGATGCTGCTGACCCAGCCGTTCCAGATGAAGCGCTCTTGCGTCAGCAGGAGGCTCGGCGCCAGCGGATCGAGAAGGCTGATCAGGCAGAACGTAAGAAGAAAAGGCGCCGACGCATCCGTTGCGCCATTCTGGCAATCGTCATCCTGCTGGTTCTCGTCTTCGCGGGACTGCTGATCGCCTTCAGTGTCTTTCGCTGGCATACCTATGATGATGCCAGCGATATCCAAGGAACGTGGTACCACGAGGGCACGACCGTGCCGGTAACCATCACGGAAGACGAGATCAGGCTGACCGATGAGGTTTCCTATCGCTATGAGCTTGATCCCGAAGCGAAGACCATCACGTTCAAGTTCGGGAATATGGAGGGTGGCGGTCGCTATCGCTTCTCCTTGGACCGGTCGGAATTGGCCATTGTGGATGGCCAATTCGATGGGAGTGAGAACTTCATCAACGATGCCCTGTGGATGGCGAAAACGCTCTTCGACAAGATCTTCTTCGCTCAGGAAGATTCGGTTTCAGAAGAAGGGGAAGGTGTTTCCGTCTTCTCTCGAAACCCGTAAACCCATGATCAGGGAAGCAAGCCGCGGGTCGTCGGTGTAGCGTAGGTCGTCCGCTGTAGCGTAAGTCGCTGCGGGAAAGCGCGCGGCTTGCCCAACCCGAAATTATTTCTCGGCACAGGGCAAGCCGCATGCTTCGCATGACGGCTTCCGCTACGAAGACATTGTGAGATTCATCCGGGCAGGGCAAGCCGCATGCTTCGCATGACGACTTCCGCTACGGGTGCGCGTAATCCTCATCCGAGGGCAAGTCGCACGCTGATGGCTTGCGTTGCCGTGTGACTTTCGTTCCGGAACCCTTCATGCTGGTACAATGGCTTCATCTGACAACCTGATTCCAGGAGGACCTATGCCGAAGATCACTGCTGCTGACGTTCGCGTTCCCATGGATGTGCCTGCTGCGGCGCGAGACATCTACGTTGACAATTACTTGAAGGCCACGCGTGGTACTGGCCGTCTGATGCTGTTTGCCTGCGATCAGAAGGTTGAGCACCTGAACAAGGATTTCTACGGGGAGGGCATCGATGAGTCAGATGCCAAGCCAGAGCATCTCTTCCAGATCGGCAAAGACGGGGTCATTGGCATCCTTGCAGGTCAGCGCGGCCTCATCGCGCAATACGCGGCTGACTATCCTGATATCAACTACCTGGTGAAGATGAACTCCAAGACCAATCTTGTCGGCACGAAGCAGGAGGACCCCTATTCTCCGCAGCTGACTGATATCGAGGCCGTGCTCCAGATGCGTGACAACGGCGTGAACGTGGTTGGTCTGGGCTACACCATTTATCTGGGAAGCGAATACGAGTCAACGATGATGGCCGAGGCTGGTCAGCTCATTGCCCAAGCGCATGAGAATGGCCTGCTGGTGGTTCTTTGGATCTATCCCCGCGGCAAAGCCGTGACGGCCGAGAAGGATCCTGACCTCATCGCAGGAGCCGCCGGTGTCGCGCTCTGCTTGGGGGCCGATTTCGTCAAGGTGAACCCTCCGAAGCCTGAAGACGGTCGCACGGCCGCCGAAGCGCTGCATGTGGCATCTGATGCTGCCGGTCGCACCGGTCTTGTCTGTGCCGGAGGCTCCACGGTTGATGCCAAGACCTTCCTCACCCAGCTGTGGGAGCAGATCCACGTGGGAGGAGCTTGCGGCAATGCCACGGGGCGCAACATCCATCAACGCTCTTTGGATGAGGCAACGCGCCTGACGAAGGCCATCAGTGCCATCACGCTGGCAGACTACAGCGTTGAGGATGCCCTTGAGGTATTCGACGGAACGAAGGAATTCGGCTATTCCAGCATCTAGTACGCGAACATCCATCGAATACCCAGCGAATACCTCGCAAGCACCCAGAAGGACGTTCGTATTCATTTCGAAAGGGGGCAACTCTGGCTGCCCCCTTTTTCATGCCTTCCGCTACGGTCAACCTGACAGGTCCTCAGGTGCCTTGCTCCCCGCGATGAGGGCTTACGTGAAGTCGTCAGGACTCAAGGCGTTCACGAACGAGTCGAATTCGGCCAATTCCTCATCACGGTTCCTTGGTTCGCGGAACAGATAGGGGAACGAGGCTTTCGACAGCACCTCTTCGGTAGCCATGAATGGAGCGTCTTCGCGCAAGGCAAGCGAAAGGGCGTCGGTGGGTCGCGCATCCAAGGGAATCAGCCTTCCCTGTTGGCGCAAGACAAGCTTGGCGAAATACGTTTCGGCCTTCACGGCATCGATGAGCACATGGTCGACGCAGGCATCCAGATTGGTCAGGGCATCCAAGAAGAGGTCGTGCGTAAGGGGGCGCGGGGTCTTTGCCTGCTCAAGCGCAATGCCCAGCTGCATTGCCTCGGAAGCGCCAACCCAGATGGGAAGCACCCGTGAGCAGCCATCCTTGAATTCCTCAATGGGCTCCAAGACGAGAACGGCCGGATTCACCGGTCCGGTGAATATGAGGGTCAGCACCCTCAAGGGTATCAATTTCTCATCCATGGCCGTTCCTCCCTCCAAGACAGGATGCTAAAGCATTTCCTGCCGTTTACGGAGGTTATGGGAAGGTATTATTTTTTCTTGACCCTAAACGTTACTTTGTTGTAGGATAGCCAAGCTGTTTGGGGGCCCGTAGCTCAGTTGGTTAGAGCGCACGCCTGATAAGCGTGAGGTCG
>CAYWWK010000026.1:0-26520 GCA_964462135.1 uncultured Eggerthellaceae bacterium
TTTCGCCAGTCCGAAGCCAAGGCCGAATGCCTTCATGTGTTCATACACCGCCGCCACCAAGGCAAGACCCTCATGTGGGCACGACCCAGCAAGGAAACGTTAGAGATGGCCTCTTGTCTCATCCCCTGGTTGATCGCAGGCTGAAGCCTGCGCTACGAGCCTGCGCTACAGGCGCATCCCCCTAGCGCAAATCACGACATTCGCTGCTCGTTGATCGACCGCATTTCGCGATGATGAGCAGCGACGATGGATTCCGCTTCGCGACGCATCTGTTCCTGATGCCTTCGCTCACTGAGCCTCTGACGTCGAACGGCCCTCTCTTGCCTGTCAGACATGCGACGCATGTCCTCGCTCACCCGATCAAAGGATGCGCGGGTTTCAGAAGCGGCCTTTCTTGCTCCCACCGTAGGCATCCTTCCGGTGGTCTGCTGCTCTATCTGGCGGACGTCTATCCGCGTTCGCGGATTCGTCTCGACCGCATGCGTCATCACCGGCTGAACCGTTCGTGCTGGGCGAGCTTCCGACTGCAAGGTTTGCAGGCGCTGTCCCGTCAAACCCTTCACTTTGTTGAAATCTATGGAGTCAGGACTGTAATCCGGTTCATCGGCCGATTCGGTATAGGCGCGAGCGGCACGCTCTTGGGCTTCCTTGTTCACCCCAAACGGGATGGTCGGCTTGCCCTTGCGGCTCTTCGGCTTCCGTCCTCGCTCGTCATCCTGCTCTTCCCGCAGCCCTTTGACCGGAGCAGCCTTGGTCGGCTGAGCGGCAGCTTGGACAGGAGCCTGTCTGCGGTTTCCCGCAGGAGGAGTCCGCATGCTCATGGTGCGCATCTGCTCGCTTTCCAAAAGCAGCAGTGCCTTGAGGCGGCTGACTTTGACGGAAAGCACCGCCACCCAAATAGCCATGATCACCAAGGCCGCAGCCAGTAGGATGATGCCTATACTGGTAAGTGCCGATGCATTCGCAAGCAATGCCGACAAGACAACCGCCTCCTATAAGTTGCGGAACAAGGAGCGAACATCATCAAGTGCATCGTTGTCCGCAACCACTATCACCTGATCTCCCGGATACAGGATCATGTCGGGCTGGGCAACCTGAGCATCATCCTCATATGCCACTGCCACGATCAAAGCCTCCTCCGGCATCTCGATCTCACCAATAGCCACACCCTCTTCATCAGATCGGTGTCGCATATGCCCAACCGTGAACTCTGCGAGAACCACGTTCCCGTGATTCAGCGAAGACACGACCGAAACCGACCCAAGCAGCGCCTCCTCTTCGATCAAATTCGCGATGAGGGTGGTGGATGAGACGCATTCGATACCCACCTCGCGGAAGATGCGCAGATTCTTCGGGTTGTTCACGCGAGCAACCACGCGTGGCACATTGAATACGCGCTGCGCCACTTCACACGCCACGAGATTGGTATCATCTTGCCCGGTAGCGCCAACGAAGACATCGGCCTGCCTGATGCCCGCATCCTCTTGGCTGCGAGAATCACAGGAATCACCATGGATGACCAGATACGGCCCCTCCAAAGTGACGCTCAGGGCGTCTGCCGTCTCTGCCCTCTCTTCGATGACGGCAACCTCGTTCCCACTGGCAAGCAGCACATTCGCCAGATAGGAACCCACTTTGCCTCCCCCTGAGATCACGATGTACATAGGCTATCCCTGCATATACTTCGCGAATTGCTGGATATGATCATGCCGAACACAGGCAAGCACCGTGTCGCCGCTGTAGAGTACGGAATCCTTCGAAGGGATGGACGAGGCAGACCCATCAACTCGCTCGAAGGCGATGACGCGTACGATGTGATCGCGTTCGATGTCCGCCACGCGAATGCTGTCCTTTTCCGGTTCCGGAATGTTCAGCGAGAAGCGCAGTATCTCGAAGTCACCGAACGCAGCCACATGGGATCCATGCCCCACGACGATCTTCGAGAACACGTCTTCTGCCACCAAGGAGGTGCCGCAGACATAATCGATGCCCAATTGCATGTAGGCGCGTTCATGATCAGGGTCGTAGAGTCGCGCGATGACATGGGGAACGTCGAAGAGCCGATTCGCCACCTCGGCACACATGATGTTCACACGGTCGAATTGAGTGACGGCGGCCAGCACATCGCAGGCCTCAACGCCAGCGCGTATGAGCACATCCTCATCAAAGCCCACCCCTTGAATGGTGGAGCCATTGAAATTCTGTCCGAGGTTCACGAAGGCGTCGGGAGATTTGTCGATACAACAGACATTGTTGCCATTGTCCGAAAGCATATTGGCAAGCTGCGATCCAACTCGGCCGCATCCGACAACGATGACGTTGCTCATGGATTATATCTTCGCCATTTCGGAAAGCGTGTTGCTATACCAGTAATCCGCGTTGGGCGGACAATAGCGAGCAGCATTTCCGCGCGTGATGGTGTGACCGTATCCATTGGCAAGACCGGCTACATGAGCATGGATGGCGCTTGTCCAATCGGAACCCAGATACCCATGCCAACCCCAAGCGTTGTAAGCCATGTAGCAATAGGTGCCTTTGGTGCTTTCTGTGCAGGAGATGGCCGGGGACCAGCGAGGGTCAACCGCATTCTCCCAAGCAGCCTGAGCGAAATCAGCACCATAGCCAGCCAAAGGAGATCCTGCAAGGTAGCTGTCGATACGGGATGTCCACTCTGCCATGAAGGCATCGTAGCCAACCGAGAAGTCAACATCGCCGATGCCAACCGCTGCAGAGCTTTTCAGGCTTTGCGCCTCCTGAGCCTGCTGGATGGCCTCCTGCTCAGCAACGCGGGCAGCTTCTTCTGCCGCAACGCGGGCAGCCTCTTCCTCTTCCTGGACTTGGGCGACTATGCCATCAACGCTGCGATTCGCACCTGTTTCCAAGATGAACGATTCGGATGGCGCATCGCTTGAGGGAACGGCTTCGGAGCCCACCGATGATGCCTGGGCAGTGGAAGGCTGCGTCACCACCGCATCGTCAGCATGGCCGACAGCATTGTTGAGGGAAGCGCCTGCCACACCCAAGACCAAGGCCAGAGCGGGGATGCAGAGTATCAAACCAGCACGGCGGAAACCCTGCGCAGCGTGGACGCTGACGCCACTGCGACCCACAGCATGAGCTGCGTGTTGAGCGCCGACGCCACAGGAAGCAGCATTGCTTCTGCACTGCTTTCCCGTAGCTGTATGCTTGCCTTTGGCCAATTCCCACTCCGTCATCATGCACCTCCTACGGTTCCCGTTCCCCTTGAACAGGGTAGGCGGCGCATTGCTCCCAGCTGTCCTGCATTTCGTACACTGCCGTCTTTTCCTGCTGCCTTGCGAAAATGCATGGCAAGCCGCTTGCGCGGCGACAGCTGGGTGTGTTGTGGGTGGATTTGCTGCCCAAAAAGGCGGATATGTTTTTCAGTCCTGTTATTCTACTCTAGTTCTGGAAAGATTTTCGAAAGAAATGATCAACGGTTGGAGAAAGCGGAAAGAAGAAGGCAGCAAGACAGACCTCTCTCTCCGAATCGGGTTTACGCAGAAGGCTCCTGAAGGCGCACTACCTTTATTCCAGAGATCCGCGAGCGACGCATCTTCTCAACCGTGAACGAGAATCCCTCTTCAACAAGCTCGTCACCAACATCGGGATAGGCATCCATGCGATTCATCAGCCACCCCGCCAGCGTATCGTAATCGTCCGACTCCTGGACCGGCCAACCAAGCTCCTGGGCATCTTCCACAGCAAGACGGCCATCAGCGCGCCATGCCTCTGGACCGCAAACCGTTACCAGTTCTCCCCCCAGGTCGGATTCGTCCGCTATCTCACCAACGATCTCCTCAAGGATATCCTCGATGGTGACGACTCCTTCAGTCCCTCCATACTCATCGACGATGATGGCCATCTGCTGATGGGCAGCCTGCATCTCCCCCAGCAGGGGAATGACATCCTTGGTTTCGGGAACGAACATGGGCTCGTACATGAATCCTGACACGGCCTCATCGATGGAGCCATCCATCAACGGTCCGATGAGATCCTTGTAATGGACAATCCCTATGATGTCGTCGATGCCATCCTGGCATACGGGAAGCCGTGAATAGCCTGTTCCGCGCATGCGTTCCAAGGCAGCGCGACCGGTTTCGTCGGCATCCACAAGCATCACATCCACCCGCGGGGTGCATATCTCCCCTGCGGTGGTGTCGCCAAGATCAATGATGTCATGGATCATGCGCTTCTCGTCTTCGGCGAGAACGTCAGCGTCGTCCACCATCTCACGCAGCTTCTCCTCCGAGGCGGTCTCACGCTTAGAGCCTGTCAACCGCTCGAAGAAACCCTGCTTCGGCTTGTCTTTGGAAAGATCAGATTCCATTGTGTGTTGCCGTCAGCCTGCTCAAAGTCCTGTCAGGTTGCATCAGACAGGACTGGGAACGGGGATCCTCCACATGAAGTCACCGAAGGGACTGTTGTTCCAGAAGACCGCAAGCTGCCGTGCCATGCTCTCACCATAGAGACCTGCATAGATGATCAGGCAGATGACGGCAAGGACCAGCAGCATGATGATGCTGAATATGAGGCCGACCGTAGCGAAGATGTTGCCTGTCTCCGCCTTGGTGGAGCGACCACCAGCCTGACGATAGGACTTGTACAGATGCCTGGTGACCAATCCCAAGATGATGCCAATGGGTGGAAGGATGGCGAATACGACAGAAAGGATGCCCAAGATCAGGAACAGGACCGCTTTGCCTGATGAAGGGGCTGGCCCTGCTGGAACAGAGGCTTGCTGCTGCTTGAGAGCACGTTTCTGCTCTTTTGCGGCTGCCTTGGCTGCCTTCTTGTCCATGGGCTGCTCAGGCACGGGCGCAGGACTCTGCTGAGGAGTCGGTGCGGATTGAGCTGGCATGGCCTGCTGAGGCATCTGCGGTTGCGCCTGTTGCGGCTGTTGAGGCTGCATGGATTGGGGCTGCGACATCTGTCCGTAGCCCTGCTGCATGCCTGCCGGATACCCCTGCATCTGCGCAGCGTCCTGCATCTGCATGGGGTCTTGCGCTTGCGGCATCTGTCCGTAGCCCTGGAGATACTGCTGGTCCGGTTCAGCATAGGGCATCTGACCACTCAAGGAAGGATCCATCTCGGGGTACCCTGCTTGAGCATAGCCGTAATAGGGATCCTGCTGCATGGGAGGCTGCCCGTACATTCCCTGATTCGGATCAGCATACGCTTGGCTGGGATCAGCGTACATCTGGGTTGGGTCATAATAGCCTTGGCCCATCTGTGTGGGATCAGCATACTGCTGAGCGTAGATCTCCTGAGGCGAAGGCATGGCCGCACCATAGCCTTGCGGATACTGCCCCCACGCTTGATCGGCTTGGGGATAGAGAGACGGATCCATGGGATCCCCGTATCCTATGGGCTGACCATTTGCATCATATCTCATGTTGTCAGGCATAATCTGACCCTTTTCGTCGATATAGTTGTCATTCCATTGTACTAGACCTGCGCCCACACTGCTGCGGTTTTTTAGCAAACTGACCCGCAGGGTATAGCGACAGCCTATTCGACCTCAACGCGCCCCCTGAAGGTTCGGTAGATCAGCACGTGATACAGCAGGACGAATGGCAGCCCGATGCAGAGGATCACGGTCATGGATGTCAATGATGCGTGGCTTGCGCCTGCGTTTATCAACGTGATGGCTTCTCCCACGCTGCCAGGAGAGGACATCACCAAGACAGGGAACATGCTGCACGCCAGCAGGAAGACCAACGCCACCGCCGAGGCGCTTTGCAGCAGGAATATCCACAGGCTCATCTTGACTTCCTGGCTCTTGCGTTCGTTGTAGCCGATATACAAAGCTGCACCAAGCGTGACGATGAACAGGGCTGCGCAGATGAACCGCGGTATCTCGAGCATGGGAAGCATCTCCAGCGACCCATCCATCATGGTGAACATGCATACGGTCAATCCAGCGAAGAGCACGAGGCAGACAAGCTGAGTGGGAACGCGCAGCATCTCTGCGCGCTGTTGGAGGTCGCTGCCCAGCGGCGCCTTCAGGGCAAGCCAGCACGCCCCCGCAGCGATGAACATCGCAAGCCCCATCACTCCGGTGAGAAGCGTGAATGGGTTGATCAGGCCCAAAAGCGGAATACCGGTATAGTTCCCATTCGCATCCATGGGGATGCCAGCCACCACATTGCCGATGGCCACGCCGAACAGCAGTGCCGGCAGAAGGGACCCGATGAAGAAGCACCCATTCCACAGCTTGCGCCATTTCGGATCGCCTTCGTAGAATTCGAAGCAGACAGCCCGCACGATCAGGGCGAACAGCACCAGCATGATGGCCAGGTAGAACCCTGAGAACGTGGTTGCGTAGGCATCGGGGAAGGCGGCGAAGAGGGCACCTCCTGCCGTGAGCAGCCATACCTCGTTGCCATCCCACACCGGGCCGATGGCTCTGCGGCAAATGCGCTGATCACGTTCGTCCTTGCATAGGAACGGGTACAGGATGCCCACACCCAGATCGAAGCCATCCAAGACGAAATAGCCCGCGATAAGCAGGAATATCAAGAAGAACCACAGTACAGCGAGTGCACTCATTTCGCATCGCCCCCCTTCAAGGCAGCCTCTTCTTCGCCTTCGACAAGGGTTATCTCTTCAAGACCATCATCGGAAGCGGCCACCACCACCGAGTCGCCGTCGATCTCATCCTTGGCCGCCTCTTTGAAGCTGACCTCGTTGACCTTCACCTCAACAGGAGCCTCGTGTACCGGACCCTGTTTGATGAAACGGGCGATGACGCGCCACCACCCAACGAACAGCATGAGATAGACCAGCAAGAACAGCAGAAGGGTCAACACGATCTCGAACGGCTGGACTGAAACGCTGGTGCCTGCGTCGGTCTGCAGATAGACCTGTTCAGGGCCTGTGGTTGACGGATACACCACATAGGGCTGGCGTCCCACCTCCGCCGTGAGCCAGCCAGTCTGAATGGCAATGAAGGGGAAGAGTGGGGATATGATCAGAACCCATTGGAGCCACTTCATGTTCCAGACAGCATGCTTCGCCTTCTTGCGGCCGAAGATGGCAGCAAGGATGAGGCACAGTGCGATGACGCCGAACATGGCCACCATGAGGTGATAGACCTGGTAAACGAAATTCACCGGCAGCTCATCGATGTTCAACCCCGGGAAGCTGCCTACGGCCTCCGATTCGATGAGGCCGGGGTATTCGGCATCCCAAGTGCCCGTTGCCAAGAAGCTTGTCCCTCCGGGGATGCCAATGGTGGAGCTGGTCTGGCTTTCCTCGTCCACCCAGCCGAAGAGTGAAAGCTCAGGGGGCTCGGTGTTGTATTGACCCTCCATCATGGCAAGCTTGGTGGGCTGTTCCTCCCACACTTCCACCGCGGAGGCATGGGCTGCGCCCAAGAGGCATACCGTGGAGATGATGCCCACGACGCACCCAACGCGCAGCATCTTCTTGGCTGCCGCGGGATGCACCTTCTTATGCATGTACCATGCGGCCACCGCCATGGTGACGAAGGCTCCCATGACCAAGACAGCCAAGACCGTATGGGCATAGCGCGGAAGAGTGGAGGGATTGAATGCCGCAGCGAAGAAATCGGTGATGACCGCCTCGTTGCCCACCGGAGAATACACTGCCCCCGCCGGTGTCTGCATCCAGGAATTCGCGATGAGAATCCACAGGGCCGAGAGCGCTGATCCAGCGAAGGTGAGCCAAGCGCTGGCTACATACAGACCCGGTTTGATCTTCTTGCGTCCGAAGATGAGAAAGCCCAAGAATATGGACTCAAGGAAGAAGGCGAACAGAGCCTCAGCGGCAAGCGGAGCTCCGAAGATATCACCCACGAAGCGGGAATAGTTCGCCCAGTTCGTGCCGAATGAGAATTCCATGGTGATGCCCGTGGCCACACCAATGGCGAAGGTCGCAGTATAGATGCGTACCCACATCCGCGCTAGCGCGTCATCTTCCGGATCCTTCGATCGGAAGGCCTTGGTGACGAAGATCGCCATGATGAGGCCAATTCCGATGGTGATCGGCACGAAGATGAAGTGGTAGCTGGCTGTGAGGGCAAATTGGATCCGCGACAGTAGAACCTGATCAGCGAAGATGTCCATTGCTCCTCCTTGGACCGGCTTTTCCCAGCAGGGCGATTATAAACCCTCTACGCATGCTGGCCGGCTGGACACTGCAATGTTCCATCGGCGTAACATTGCAGCTCTTGGGCTATGGTCTCCTCTTGGTCTCCGCAGCGAAGGCTTTACTTTACAGGGCCTTGCAATGTGATGTCTTGACTTTGATCTTCTGTCGAAACTCCGTAGCGCGGGCTTCAGCCTGCGTCGGTCACCAGGAAAGCATCAGGCGGCTGCTCCCAGCAGCGAAGCCAGTTCACTGCGATTGCTGAAAGCCTGGGCCGCAACTTGAGTTCATCGAACGCATTGGCTCTGACAAGGCGGGCTACTGGCGCATCAAGTAGACAAGCAACCCTGCGGTAGAGGGCTTTCATATCAGATTCCGTTCCTCAGCCTTGCTACGGTTGGCCCGTAAGGGTTAATCCGAGCGAAGCGGAGATCGACCCAGCTGTTTCATGAAGGACCGAATCGTTGCCGAATCGTCTAAGGGGCAAGTGTGGCAAGGGGGACGACAAGAACACCATCATCGCGTTGATAGGCTGTTTGCGTTGAAGTCAATACCATCAGGAAAGCAGGTTCACCCTCATTGTCTGACGCAACGCGATTCGCCAGCTTGAGCAGATGCTTTGCTCCTTCATCTATACGACTGTTTCCCATTTTGACTTCGATTGCTGCCCACTGACCATCAGGCAGTATGATCACAGCATCGGCTTCAAGTCCTGTTTTGTCCCGATAATGTCTCACCTCAGCATCAAGCGCGTCGGCATACGCTCTCAAATCGTGCACGCAAAGGGATTCGAATAGAAGCCCAAAGGTGTCGAAATCACCCATGAGCATCTCAGGAGTAGCACCCAACATGACCGCAGCAATGGAAGGATCGCAAAAATGCCTCGTAGGACTTGTTCGCACTGCCGTCTTCAATCGCAGCTTGGGGCTCCAAGCTTCCATATCATCAATGACGAAAGCTCGCTTGAGTGCGTCAATGTATTCCGCAACGGTCACATCCGAAGGCGGATCACCTTGCATATCGTTCCTGATGGTGACAAGCGATGCTTCAGTTGAAATATTGCGTGCATATGATCGCATGATCGCACGCAGCCATGTCGAATTTCGCCTTTTCCCCTCAAGCTCATCTATGTCGGAATCAAGCATCTCGGCCACGTAATTCGAAGCTTGGGCAAGTGCGATTCGATGATCGTTTTCGGTTACCGCCTGAGGCCAACCTCCACGACATATGACATAAGCGAGGTCATCGACATCAAGCTTGGCGATAGCGCCAAGTTGCCGCTCATGAGCAGATGCTGTTTCAAAAAGCTTCCTGAGTGAGACGGCGCCGGTCGATTCGCCGGTTTCAAAAAGGGACATGGTACGCATACGCAATCTGGCGATTCGTCCAACGCCCGAATGGGCTGGTCGCTTCTTTGGTGTTGCGGATCCCGTGAGGATGTATTGTCCACGCTGCCTGCTCTGATCAACAGAAAAGCGAACCGCGTCCCAAATCTGTGGGGCCATTTGCCATTCATCAATGAGACGCGGCTTGTCTCCTTCCAAGATTGCTGATGGTTTCGAGTCGGCCAGCGCTAGGAATGCAGGGCCTACGTCAGGATCTTGCAAAAAGACTGAGCTTTTGGCACATTGCTCGCCTGTTGATGTCTTCCCGCACCATTTTGGACCCTCGATCTGAACAGCACCGGATGTTGTAAGGCGCCAAGCCAAACACTTGTCAGCTATACGAGGTAAATAGGCATATGACATCGCAACTCTCCCTCATGCTTGTTCCGAGATTATACATGAAGTTGGCAAGTTGGACGGTTTTGAGTTGGCAAGTTGGACGGTTTTGAGTTGGCAAGTTGGACGGTTTTAGGGTCGATCTCCGCTTCGCTCGGATCGACCCCTGCGCAGGAGATGCTGCATCGTGTTCGTAGGGGCGGATTGAAAATCCGCCCAGCGTTGCACCTGAGTCGAACCGATACGTCAGGCAACCCGGCAGTTGCCGCAATGATCATGTTGCGCATGATCTTTGCGCAACGCATTTTTCCTTACGGACGGGATAGCCCATCAACGGGAATGATGGCACCCGAGATGTAATTCGACATCTCAGACGCCAGGAACAGGAATGCGTTGGCAATGTCTTCCGGTTCCCCCATGCGGCCAAGTGGAATGGATTCGATCAGGGGCTTGATGACGGATTCAGGCAAAGCGTCCACCATATCAGTGTGCGTCACACCCGGCGCCACTGCATTGACGCGAATGTCATGCTTCGCCAACTCGCGGGCCAAGGAGAGCGTCAGCCCGTTGATGGCGAACTTGGACGTGGGGTAGGCGCTTCCCGACGGCTGTCCATGCTTGCCCACCATGGAAGAGGTGTTGATGATGGAACCGTGGCCGCCTTGCTCGATCATGATGCGTGCAGCAGCTTGGCTGCAGACGAAAGGAGCGATGACGTTGATGTCCATGACTGATTCGAATTCCTCGGTGGTGTAGTCCACCAACGGAGTGCGAGAACTGACGCCGGCGTTGTTGCAAAGCACGTCAAGCCGCCCGAATCGCTGCACCACCTGATCAAAGGCTGCCTTCACGGAATCGGCATCCGTGAGCTTCGGGCAGATGCCCATGACGTTGTCATGATACCCTTCCTCAGCCAACTGCGCCAAAGCCTTGTCAACCGTCTCTTGGCGAGACCCGCAGAGGGCCACTTTCGCTCCATTTTGCAGGAATTCCTTGACGATGACATAACCGATGCCACGCGTGCCGCCCGTGACCACGGCCACCTTGTTCTGAACGATACCCATGCATGTGTCCTTTCGATTCGAATATGGATGCGTCAAGTATCTTATATCGCTCCAATCTGTGCAATTTCCCTTCAGAGAAAGGATGTCACCGAACGCTTGCATGTATCAGGGGTCTTGGCTAGAATATGCGAACGCGCTTGCGCGCTTTCTGGTCGGGTAGCTCAGTTGGTAGAGCAGCGGACTGAAAATCCGCGTGCCGAGGGTTCAAGTCCCCCTCCGACCACCATGATCTCAACGGGAGCCTGCGGGCTCCCGATTTGCTTTTCGCTGAGATGAAAAGCGGACCCTCTCCCAATCGCCCTTGGATCGATCGGGTCGATCTCCACTTCGTTCGGATCAACCCCTACGGCACAGATCGAACCCTCCATAAGCCCCTCACTCAGGGTAGATGCCCGTGAAGCAGGCCTCGCAGAAGCCCTCATGCTGCACGTTTCCCACTGCCACGCGCAGCCCCTCCAAAGAGAGGAATGCAAGCGAATCAGCCCCAATCCATTCGCACATCTCATCGAGGCTCTTGTTCGCTGCGATCAGCTGGTCGCGCGTATCGGTATCTATCCCGTAATAGCAAGGCCAAAGAATCTCAGGACTCGTGATACGCAAGTGCACCTCTGCCGCACCCGCACCGCGCAACATGGATACCAGCTTCTTTGACGTGTTTCCTCGCACGATGGAATCATCGATGACCACAAGGCGCTTGCCTTCGATGACATCGGGAAGGGGGTTCAGCTTGAGACGGATACCCAGTTGGCGCATCTCTTGGGTTGGCTGGATGAACGTACGCCCCACATAGCGATTCTTGACGATGCCGTCCGCATAGGGAATGCCACTCTCATGGGCGAATCCGAGCGCTGCAGGCACTCCCGAATCAGGCACACCCAGCACGAGATCGGCCTCCGCTGGAGCCTCTTGCGCCAAGATGCATCCACATGCCTGTCGAGCTGCATACACGTTCTGTCCATCTATCACGGAATCTGGCCGGGCGAAGTACACATATTCGAAGATGCACGACGCCCTGCGCTTCGGCATGCTGCCCATCGTTGATGAAATGCCCTGCTCGTTGATGCGCACGATCTCGCCAGGTGTCACTTCGCGAAGGAAGCGAGCACCTACGATATCCAATCCACAGGTTTCAGAGGAGAGCACCCATCCTCGTTCGTCTGGCAGCTCTCCCAAGCAAAGCGGTCTGATGCCGTAAGGATCCCTGAACGCGTAGAGGGCATCGGCGGTGCAGATGACGATGGCATATGCTCCTCTGATGTGCTGCATGGCTTGAGCGATCCCCTCCCGCAGATGATGCGTTTCCAAAGTCAAATGCGCTATCAACTGGGCCGCTATATCCGAATCGGTTCCCGCCATCAAGGGAATGCCCAGATCGTCAAGATGGGCACGGAGTTCATTGGTGTTCGTGAGCGTTCCGTTGTGGGCCAAGGCGAACGGCACGTCTCCGATGGATGCCATGTGTGGCTGGGACGTTTCCCAAGCATCGCTGCCGCCACTGGTGGAGTAGCGAACATGGCCGATGGCCAGCTTGCCCTTCAATGCTGCAAGCGACGCCTCATCGAACACTTGTGTGACAAGGCCAAGATCCTTGTTCACGCATATCGCGTGCCCATCACCTACCGCAATGCCAGCGCTCTCCTGTCCACGATGCTGCAATGACTGCAGACCGAAGCACGCCATGCGTGCAACGTCGGATTCCGGCGCCCAAACGCCGAAGACACCGCATTCCTCATGCATTCCGCTACCCTTCCGGACGATTACCCCGAAATGGTAAGGCGGCTGTGTTTCGAAACGATGAAAGATTCGCATTACGCGACGGTCGCGACACACCCGCCCGGAAATGCCCCCTCCGGAACAGGGCAAGGCGCCGCTTCGCAGGTTGGGTCGATCTCCGCTTCGCTCGGATCTACCCCTACGCAGGAGATACTGCGTCACATTCGTAGGGGCGGATTAAGAATCCGCCCTCTGGGGTGTGGGTTGATCGGATTGACCCCTACAGGCCTTCGCTACACGCTCCGACCAACCTGTCATATTTACTCAAAACGCAGGATTCCGTGCAAAGACTCTCAGAGGATCAAAGCCACCATGGCTCCCAAGAAGAGCGCGGGAGCGAAAGGCACCTGGCCTGCACACGCTCCAGGAGCGTTCGCAAAACGCGTGCGAGGGATGACGAAGGCCAAAACGACTGATGCTGTGCAGGCCACCAAGAGGCACAGCACCCCTTTGATGAATCCCAGATACAGCCCCATGGCGAAGAGGAGCTTGATATCGCCACCTCCTATGGCGGCCTGTCCGAAGACTCGCTCGAAGAGGCACCCCAGCACCAAGGCTGCGCCCCCAAGCGCAAGCGCAGCGCCCAGCCCCTCCCCAGCCTGATGCCATGCCGCTTGGCTTCCCCCTTCTGAAACGAGGTGCGCACCCATGACAACGATCCAGAGCACAGCCATGCACAAGACCAGCTTGTTGGGTATCCGACGCTCTTGCAAATCGAAGACGCTGGCAGAAGCCAGCGGTCCCATCAGCGCGCAACTGAATGCCAGCCCCATGATGCGCTACCCGAAGATCAATTCCCGTTCGACGCCCGTGAGCGCTTCCCGCGCTTGATCGCGCAGATTGTTCACGCCAATGAAGAACTGCCGCATCATCACCACCGTCAGATAGCGACCCTTGGGCGTGAGCGTCAGCTCGTCCGCATCGTCCGTGGCAAATGCCCCAGCAGCTCGCATGAACGCCATTTCCACAGGAAGACCGCGTTCGATGCTGATGCCGAAGTCCTTCTCGAATGCATGTTTGTCAAGTCGCAGTCCGAAGAGTTGCATCATGAACCGATAACGCATCCTGTCACGCAGGGTGAAATGCGTCTTTCCCATCATGGACATACGACCACGCTCGATAGCCTGATTGTATTCGGTGACGGAGAACGTGTTCACATAGAGCGTTTCCCCCAGGTAGGTGATGCCACCCGACCCGATGGCAGGGTACTCCTCATAGTCAACCACGTATTCGTCGATCATGTGAGCATCTGCCGCATCATCGAAGGGCAATGCCGTCTCTTCACCACGAAGATCCACTTTTCGGCGGTTGAAGGTCCAAGCACTCCCGAAGTCGAACACGCCAGTATCAACCAGCAATTCGCAGATGATCTCATAGAAGCGCTGCTCACGGGAATAGTCCACGGGACCCACCGTCTTCGCCAACTGTCGCTGCACGGAAGGGGAGGCCATCAGGGGATAGAACGTGGTTTGGCTGGCGCCCGATTCAATGACCCGCTCAATGTCGTTGATCAGGATATCTTCCGTTTGGGCGGGAAAGTTGAAGATCATGTCAGCATTCAGGGAGACGAAGTGTGGGCTGGCCTCACGAATGCGCGCAAGGATTTCCTGCCCACTTCCGTATTTGTCGTAGCGGTCCATCTGCTTCAGCAGGTCGTCGTTGAAGCTTTGCACCCCAACGGACAAACGCTGCACACGCCCTTCCAGCTTTTCGAGATAGGAGGGAATGAGATGGTTCGGATTCGTTTCCGAGGACACTTCACGAATGCCGGGGAAGGTGTCGCGTGCCAAGTCAAGCGTCTCGCAAAGTTCATCCAGCAGGATGGTAGGGGTCCCGCCCCCCACATAGACGCTGTCGAAATCGTAGCCAAGCTCGCGCAGCATCAGCATCTCAGCACGCATGTTCTTGAAATAGGGGCGCGCCCGTTCCTCTGAGAAGGGAAACCGGTTGAAGGAACAGTACGGGCAGAGCCGCTCGCAGAAAGGCACGTGCATGTACAGCATGTAGCGCTTTCCGGATTCAGGCCCCGGCATTCGATCCTCAGCAACTGGCCCAAGCTTCAGATATTGATGGGTAGTGGCTTCTACCACTTTGGTCAACAAGCGCTCGCTCAGCAAGAGCAATCCTTTCGCGAACACGGATGGTTTTGGAAGAGTATACAAGAACGCTTCTGCCTCCCGTCAGGTAACGGCAGGTTCACGTCCGAATTCCCGGATGCTTCATCCCCAGAGAGTTTCGTCGCAGATTGAGACACTCATATGATTGAGAGGATTCTCAAAATGCACATCTGGCCTGCTCAGGTTACGTCCTGATGACTCGAGTCACCCCTCCTCAGAACATCTCCGAAAGGGAAGGATTGTGACCTGTCTGCGGACCTAGAATGCCTCTCGAATCGATAAACGACGAACGTCAGGAGGATGACCATGGACACGAAAACACAGGCAGAAGAGGCCCGTATCGCACAGAAGCAAGCAGAGCAGGATGCCTATGCAGCAGCAGAGGCAGCGAAGGTAGTTGCTGAGGAAGGCGGCGTGAGCGTTGCCGAATACGAGGACGCAGCCTCCCAGAATCACGGCCTGTAGTACGCGGCTCACTCACAAGCCCAGAAGAGCCGGGGGCGGAGCGCCTCCGGCTCTTCTTTGCGCCCAACAAACACACCGGCACCTCATCAAGATAATCGGGATATTACAATCGTGATTATCTTGACCCAGTCTTGGGCCTATGCCTCTAAGCGTAATCAGAATATGCCGAAGTATTCTCGCAGAACTTCGTTCACTTCATCTTCAGTCAGTTCGCGGACAGTCTTGTGCCCATCCTTCACAACGGTGAACTTGCGGTCGGCTAAAGCCAGGTAACCATCAGAAGTGGAGATGTTCGCCATCGCAACGTCGCGGAACTCTGATCCAGGTGAAGAGAACTTCCGATTCAGCGCATCGAAATCAGCGTCCTTGACCTCAGCCAGGCACAGTTCCATGATGCCAACTCGGCGGGGATTCCCCATCTCGTCAGGCTGTGAGGAGAAGCGATCGATGGACAGCCAATGATCGGATATCCGTTCAACCACGTAACGCTTTCCGGCCACCTCATGGATGCCGTCCTCAAGCAGCAGTGGTCCTTGCGCCATGGGCCCTCCCCATCCGACATCGGCCAGATACTGCTTGCCTCCGAGAGCAACCAGAACGCCCCGATGATTGATGGGGTCAACCTGCCCAGGGGTGTCCGTCGAACGGCAGAAGCACGGTCGCGCGTCATAACCGAGCGATTCCAGAAGCGCTTGGAACAGCGTATTCTGCTCGAAGCAATAGCCACCGCCATTGGCGTCCACGATCTTGGCGAACAGGTCATTCACGGCCAAGGAGGGCGTCTTGCCACTCCGGTGAATGCTCACGGTCTCATAGGGCACGCTACGCAGATGACAGGTCATCAGCTTCTGCAGGTTCGCCACCGACGGCGTCACCCCTCCGTCATAGCCGATCCGACGAAGATACCTTTCAGTCTCCCGAACAGAGAGCATATCCTGTTACTCCTCTATGCGTACCGAACGGTTGAGTTGTTGACCAACCACGCAAGCGCAGCTTCACGCTGGGCGAACACCTTCGCTTCGTCCAGTTTTCCCTGCTCTTCCAGCTGATCGTAGATCTTCGCACGTTGCTCAGCATCCTCACCTGGCATCTGCGCGATGATCTGATCCTTGCCAAGATCAAGGTCGAGATGATCGGCCAAGGCATCCACCGCACAGGTGATCCGCAAGGCATCATCAGGCATGCCGGGAAGTCGATCAGCCTCGTCAGGCTCTTCCACGAGCCGCTCAGCCAGCCTGCCAAGCACCAAGTCGGGAAACTGAGGATCGTCCTTCGCCATGTCCTTGAGCATGAACTGCCCTGCCACTCGCTTGCGGAAGTCCGCCACATCCGTTGCGGGAGCGAAGTGCTCCACGACGAACGCATCGGTCAGTTCAGGCTTGGAGGCTGAGAGTATCTTCTCCACCTCAACCGTCATGCAGAGCTCGGCCGTCTCGCCATCCTTCATGAGCGGAAGCTTGATCTTGGCGCAGACATCCTTGGTCTCACCTGGCTTGATGCCGATGAGCTCATCATCGAAGGTCTTCGGCATCTCCCCCGCACCCACATGGTAGATGGAATGATCCATAATGAAGTTCTTTGCGGGGGCCTCGTCCATGCGCGCATTCCGCGTGGTGACGACCAAGAAGTCGCCGGGCAGCACTCCCCGGTCCTCTGCGACCTCCCGGTATTCCATGTGCGGCTCCAACAGCTTCTCTATCTGCGATTCCACGAGGCTGTCAGGAACCTGCGGCTTCGGCAGCTCCATCTCGATTGGCTCATAGGAGGTCAATGTGTACTTCGTCATGATGCGCCCTTTCCCTTGATTCGTTCACTTTCACGTCTTGCACCCTCAAAGCTCCCACAGTTCATCCAGATCGTCGACCAAGCTGCGCAGGCGACGATTGCTGTCTGAGAGAATCATCGGTTGGTTGTGCTCATAGTATGACGGACTGCCGAATTGCGCGATGAACCGTGCCGAGGGCGTCCGTTCGGTAAGCTCGGTCACGAAGATGAGCATCTCCTGGGCATCGCCGAAGGCATCCATCAGGAAATCCATGGTGGCCTTGAGCTTCCTCTCCAGATCATCTGCCATGGACTGCACATTGTTTTGCTCAGCGAACAGCCTTTCCAGACAAGACATCTCGGATGAAACGTCAGAGCCTCCATGGCATGCACCTTCGAACGTACGCTGGATGTCTTCCAAAAGATCGATCTCGGATACGAAGATGCGCCTCCTTTGCCTGGAAGCATTCCCTCCTGCAACAAGCGCGTCAAGTTCACCCTTGCGTTCATCTATTTTGGCTGCCAGAGCAAATCCAACGCTTTGGCCTTCAGATGCACTGACCTTGTCCTTCACACTGCGAAGATCGTCACGGACGGCCAACAGGACATCGCATCTCTCCATAACGGATCGGAATTCAGGTTCCAAGGCATCAAGCAGAAGCCCGATCAGCGACAGGCGTTCGTCGAATTCCGCGTCCTTCGCGCGCGCCAAAACGTCAGATGGCGCATCGCCTTTCAAAATGGCATCTATCCTGTAGTCATCCTTGTATTTGTTGAAGAGCTCAAGATAGGCAGCGAATTCAGCGGCGATGGTGGGATCTTGCACATAATGCGAGATCAATCCCTCATCCACGATCTTGCCGATCCGCTCGTACGTGCGCATCATATCGGAGAGGTCATCCCATCCTCTGGCGGTGACGAACATCTTGCCGTCCAAAGAAGACTTGATGGAGTAGAACCTATCCTTCTTCGCCTCAAGGAACGTGAGGACTGCCGGATGCACGCCCTTTTGGATGGCATAGCTCTTCCATGCCTCGAAATCAGGTTCCACCGCTATCTTCTTCAGGCGATCCATCGTCACAATGTCGAATTCATGCACGGACCTGTTGTACTCAGGCGGGTTTCCTGCCGTGACGATGATCCAGCCATCTGGCACCTTGTGCTTGCCGAAGGTCTTGAACTGCAAGAACTGGAGCATGGACGGATAGAGCGTCTCGGACACGCAGTTGATCTCATCCAAGAACAAGATGCCCCGCTCACGGCCCGTTGCACGCATGCAGTCATACACCGAAGCGATGATCTCCGACATGGTGTATTCGGATGCATCGTATTCAACACCCTTGAACTCCTCATGCACTATGAAGGGCAGACCGAGGGCGCTTTGGCGCGTGTGATGCGTCATTGAATACGACACCAAGCCCAAATCCAACTCATCAGCTATCTGGGACATGATGGCTGTCTTTCCAATGCCGGGAGCGCCCACCAGGAATATCGGGCGCTGCTGCGCGACCGCCAACAACGGCTCGCCTTGGTCGTCACGCTCAAGATAGGCTTCGACCGTATCCTTCACCTGCTGTTTTGCCTGCGCGATATCCATCTCAAGCTACCTCCAACTCTTCTCTCGTCAATATGCTCTTCAATGCCCATGCAGGAACCTCAGGGTTCGAATATCCGTCATCCAGGAATATGAAGGCCGTATCGTATGAAGGAGGACGCGTCGGATAGACGCCCTCGCCATCCGTGAAATAGATGAGGCCTCTAAGGTCTGCGAACTCTCCCTTTTCCACCAAGGTGTCAACGTATTCGAATACCGGCCTGAAGTCTGTGCCCCCAAAGCCTTTGAGCTCGAAGTTCTCCAGATACTGCTCAAGATGCTCCAAGGAATCTATGATCGTATCCTCTTGGACCTTCGCGTCGCACTGGACGATATGGATGTTCACGCGATCAGCGAAGCTGTCTGAGGCCTTCAAGATGCTGTAGGTCTTGTTCATGAACGCTTTAACCACTTCGCCTGAGCACGACTCGGATGTGTCAATGGCTATCACAAGGTCATGGACCTTCTTGTCATCCTTGTATTCGAGCGGTTCGACCAATGGCATGTTGCCATATCTATCCAGCCCATACGTGTAGTAGATGTAGTCGAACTCTTCGTCGTTCACCCGCATGGTCTCATGCAGTGCAGCGAAGCGGCGGAGGAACTCATCATAGTTCCCAACGTCCCTGTTGAGCGCTCGAAGATATGCCAGTGCAGATCCCGCTCCTTCTCCTCTGCGGGAAAGATGGGTCTCCAAGTCTATCTGGATCTGACGGGAGATCTCCTCCCACTGCTTTTCCAGCTCTTCACGCTCTTCCTTGGACAGAGGAAGAGCTTCGTCCTGATCTTGCCTCTCAGCACCGGCATCGTGAGAGGCTTGAGAAGCTGTCGTGTCGGATGGATCCTCTGTCTCATGACGCGCATCTTCTGCGTCCGAATCCGCATCCGCTTGCCCGCGAGCGCCATCTGCCTCCGCTGGGACATCTGCCTGCACGTCAGCATCACCTTCAGGAAGCTGGCTCTCATCTTCGGCCACGCTGACATCTTCTGACTGCAATGACTGCTTCGGTGGAGGAGTCTGCTGGGCTTGCGGGCCTTGGGCAGCTTCGCCATTCAGATCAGCCGGCCCATCAAGCTCGTCTGCGTACCAAAGCGCATGCGAGTCGTGGAAGAACAGGGGGCCCAATGATTTCAGATCCGTGTGGTTGCCCTCATTCCCAAAGAAATGATAGAGGCGCTCAGCTGTTATCACGCCATCCATATGCGCTGATATCACGCGCATGGATTCCTTGACGCGTCTGTCCATATTCGATGGGAAGTACTCGCCTACCAGGTCGATGATGATCGACTCTATGGCAATGTCACAGGCAACATCCCAAGGTTGCCTGAGCACCGAATAGAGCATGAAAGGATGCCTGAATATGCAATGGAGGAGGCTGTGCAAGACATCGCGCACTACCTCGTTGAAGGACAATCTGTATCTATCTACGATATAGACGGGATCGAAGACAAGACTGCGACCATCAGTGGACATGCCATAGATGTCGAAGTTGGGCACGAGAGGCATCTTCCACAATGCGCGGTCGAAGAAGCGGAAGCGGACGGCCAAAGCACGTCTGGCCTCTTCCAGGATCTCCATTGCAACAGGGATCGCCGCCTCATACCTAGCGCGCTTCTTGGCCATGCGCTCCTCTGTTGCGATGGATATCCTCTCTCGGCGCGCCTCTTCTTCCTGCTGTGATTGCTGCCTTATCGAAGCGGAAACCTGCGGAAGGTCCGTTGCCCCTTCAGGCTCCCACAAAGACCCCGTCAAGACCTCAGGTGAACTTTTGCCAGGCGTGCTGTTCGGCCCATCCAGCCTTATGGCCGCATCCACGAAGGCCTCATCCCTCGTGTAAGCGTTGAAGCTGATGACACCTTCTTCGCCATCATCAGACGCATTCGCAGAAGCCGCCTGGGCAATAATGGCGTCCTCGATCGCGATCTGCTGGTCAGACTGCTCTTTTTCTGTGGACGGCATCCCCTCAGTCGAATCTTCCTGAGAAACATCCTTGGCGATGCCCCCAGCCTCACTGTCATTGCCGTGCCTTCGAGCGTTGGCCTCAGCAACCTTGCGTTTCAGCAGCACATCACCTTCAGCAATAGGCGTTATGTCACGGATCCGCTTCGTCATATGCTCAGATCCAATCCTTTGGGAGCTCCCTGACGTCGCGATGCCTCCAGCAAGCATGCGGTAGCCCATGCATCCTGTTCGCCAACGGCCTCTTGGAGCACCTCATTGATGGTGGCTTGGCTCATGAGTCCCGCCTCTTGCAGGAATTCCAACGCCTCCAGATCACCTTGAGCGGCACAGCACGCGCAAACGATGCGCTCTTTCCGCAAGAACATGCTCCGATAGAGTTCGTACGTGTCTTCACTCATGGCTACGGGGTTGCGCAAACGCACCAGCGCTCCCTTCAGAAATTCCTCCGTTTTCCCGCAATGGGTTACCCAGGCGTCATAGTAGGCATAGCGAAAGATGGTCCTGCCCTCAGCAGTAGCGAACAGATCTGTGATATCCCGGTAGCGCAGCGTCAAACTGGGCAGCGGGAAACTCACCGGACCTTTTCCTTCGATGTCAGGGCGTCCTTCCATGACCACCACCCGGGGAGCACGTCCAAAGGTGAGAGATCCACGCGCAAAGCTCTGCATATGGTCGTGCACGTGCAACTCATCCACATCCACCGCACCGAAGAACGCATAGGGCGCCAGCTGATTGACCGCCTCGGGGATGTGTACCACAGGAGAAGGGCCTACGTAGGTGATCGCCTTGTCAGCTCCATTGTTCCCCGCCCCCCGTTCGCAAAGCACGCCATCCGCCAAGTAGAACTGAGGGTTTTCCGGTGCCAATGCCAACGACTGCAGAAGCGGTGCCCGACCTTTGGGGTTCTCCCCCGAAATGACCAGCGCCTCTTCGCCAATAGAGTTCACGAATGGTCCCAGGTACACATGGCGCACGTTGGTATTCATGAAGGCACCCGGCCCAATGGACTCAAGCCCCTCTGGCAGTTCTACCCGCCACAGGTTCTTGCAGCCTCGAAACGCATTCGCTCCAATGGAGTGCACCGTTTCCGGCAACACCAGCTCTTTCAGATAGATATCCCGACGCAACGCATTGTCAAGAATGCGACCACACCCCGGTCGCACCGCATAGACTGGCACGACGCTGAGCAGTTCATAGAGATCTCCTGCAGCATACAGGCCGCCGTCCTCATCAATCTCATATACGCCATTATGGCTGGAAATGGAGATGGCACCTTGATCTCCCCGCCGCTCAGCTGGTGTGCCTCGAAACGCTTCCCGCCCCAAATGCGTCAGCGTTGCTGGCAGATGAACGCTCTTGAGTCCTGTGCGAGCAAAGGCTTCATCTCCCAGGCTGCTCAACCCTTCAGAAACGGTGCATCGCTCCAATTTGCTGCAGCCGTAGAAGGCCTTCTCTTCCACCTGTCTCACCGAGGAAGGCAACTCTACCTGCAGAAGGCCCGTTTTCGCGAAGGCCAAGCGTCCGATATAGCGAAGCGTATGTGGCAGCGTGACGGATCGCAAATCGCTCACGGAGTCGAAGGCGCGATCAGCGATCTTTTCGCACCCTTCGCGCACCTCATAGTCTTCCACCGCTACCACCAACCGAATGAGGCTCTTCCCATCAGCACTGTACAAGGCAATGCCATCGGTAGAGAACAGCCTGTTGGCAGGGTCAACCTCCACCCGTACGAAGGCCCGAGGGCCGTCCGGCCCTGCGCCAATGCGCTTGATGTCAGCTCCTACGCAAATGACATCGTCTTCTATCCGTCCCAACAACGTTGGATCAGAGTCCTCGGCGGCCAGAGAAAGAGAAGACGCAGGAACTCCCGCTCCGTCTTGCCTTCCTCTGTCTGCCGCGTCCATACCAGCAGCACCAGTGGCATCCGACTCATCGTAACCCTGCAGTGCCGGATCATTGATCAGATGCAGGTTCGCCTGTTCCACCGGACTCAGGCGCACTGAGGCCGAGACGGTGTGCTGCGCCCCTTCACCATCAGTATGCTGCTTCTCAAACCCCATCGAACGATCGTGCTCCTCCAAGCTGCGCATCACAATGCCGAAGGGCAGGACACGTGGATGTCCTGCCCCGTCAACACTCTCAAGCCGTTCTTTCTGCGATGATTGAACGTCATCTGAAAGCATCGGTTTCTCCTGAAGCTCAGGCGACGTTTTCGATCATCTCGCAAGACTCCTCGACGACGATGGCCTCGTTTTGTGAATACAGCTTCAAGGGAAGCAGAAGCACTGCTGCCAACACGCAGAACCCACACATCGTAAGCGCGGCCACGGTCCAGCCGAAGGACTGCGCCACCGCACCGATGAGCGGCGGCCCCAGAAGGATTCCCAGATTGAACCCGATGGAAACCACGCCCAAAGCCACCCCAGCCAATTCAGGCTTCTTGACCGTGAGCGCCGTCATGGTCCAGAGCACGCAGGGGAACCCGGCATCGGCGAACGCGTAGACGATCACGAAGGGGATGATCAGCATGGGGTTGCCGAAGACCATGCCCCACAGCACCACGACGCCATACAGGATGAGCATGAGCGATCCGAACACCTTCTGATTGCGCACCTTGTTCAGGATGGACCCCCATACCAAGGCTGCGACCACCGCGCCCAACGAGAAGCAGGCCACCCAATTGTTGGACTCGTCAACCGACCAGCCATAGATATCCGACCAGCAGGTGGCAACCCAATTCACGAAGCCGAAGCAGGCGATGCAGAAGCACATGGTGACCAAGGACATGAGCCAGGGATAGGGCGACTTGACGCCTTCGACAATGGACACCTCTTCGCTCTCGACATCGGCAAAGCTGTCTTCAGGGCGCGGGCTCTTGACGCAGACGATGTAGAACAGCAGCGCCACGACGCAGGCAGCCAAGCCGAACCACCACATGCCCTGCCAACCGAAGTTCACGGTGAGGACCCCACCCAAGAAGAACATGACCGCCTGAGCGCACATCTGGTAGACCGCCCAGATGCTCATGGGAAGGCCACGCTTCGTCTCGGGGAACCACATGGCAATGACGGCGGGGCCGATGACTGACATCAGACCGACACCCATGCCTTCGATGACACGGCTTACCATGAGCACTGCTGTGTTCTCGAAGGCAAGGCCTATGAGAGAGCCACCGATCGCACAGGCCAGCGCGATGATGCCACCCTTCTTAGGGCCGATCTTGTTCAAGATCACCGCTGCGGGAATGGCGATGATGATGCCAACCAGGGAGAAAACGGAACTGAGCCACCCAGCGGTGGCCATGTCGATGTTCAAGGCCTCCTGCAGAACCAGCATGCAGGGAGCAACCTTGTTCTGCACGAGTGCCAGTGCGATTCCGGCGAAGATCGTTGCCAGTGCCACGATCCAAGCCTTCTTCGTATTCATCCTACAACCTCACATTCGAGCCCTCTCCTTCGCGAGGATGTGCCTGCACGAAGACGGGTTCTTCCTAAGATGACTTTCCCGTCATGAAGATGGTGCCCATCTTCATGTTCAGGGGCCGGACTCAGTCCGGCCCCTGGCAAGCGCTCTTGAAAGCGCCTCTGTTCCCTCTAGCCTTGCTCACCCTTCGGAACGACGCCTTCGCTGTGACCGTGATAGTAGGTCTTCACGAAGAAGAAGAGGATCGCACCAACGATGGAGGCGATGGCCAGCGGAACGGTTGCAGTGGCCCAACCGAAGTTCTCGATGAAGAAACCGGTGATTGGAGGGCCAAGCAGCGTGCCGATGTTCAATCCCACATTCAAGATGCCGATGGACGTGCCCGCATACTCCGGCTTCTTCGCCGTAGACGGAACCAAGGTCCAATAGGCCGTGGGAATGGCACCCTCCAGGAATGGATAGATGATGATGAACGGCAGCAGGAGTGCCGGGTCATCCATCCTGAAGCAGAAGAACAGGATGAACGTGTACAGAGCGAATCCGATGACGCCCATGAAACGCCGGTTTCCCAGCTTGATGTGGTTCATGATCCAACCCAGGAAGATGACGATGGGCACTTCAAGGGCGTACATGACCGACACCCACCAGTTCGACTGGTTCATATCGCCTGCAAAGAACTCTTGAGCCCAATACAGTGAGATGTAGGTGGCGAACCCGAAGCAGCAGAAGGTGAAGATCAGGCCACAGAGGGTGAGCACCCACGTGGATCCGGACTTGAAGCCTTCGCCGAAATGGAACTCCTCGGGGTCTTCGCCTTCCGCATAGTTGGGCATATCCCCATCGGGTTCCTTCACCTTCCATTGATAGAGCACGAGGGCTATCACGCAAAGAATGAACACGAACCACCAAACGCCCTGCCATCCCCAATTGGCCGCGATGCCACCGCCAAAGAAGAAGAGCAGCGTTTGAGATGCCATCATCCATGAACCCCACACGCCCATGGGCAAACCACGCTTCTCGGCAGGGAACCACATGGCGATGATGGCAGGTCCCACCACGGCGATCATGCCAACGCCCACGCCTTCGATGATACGAGTGAGAAGAAGCATCCAGAATTCCGTGCAGAATGCTCCCAGCGCGCATCCAACAGCACAGCAGGCAAGCGAGATGACGCCTATCTTCTTGGCGCCAAGCCGCTGCAGCAGCCACGATGCCGGCAGAGCGGTGATCATACCCATGATGGTGAAGACGGAGGTCAGCCAGCCCGCGTCGGTTTCGCCAATCCCGAAGTCAGCCATGACCACGTCGATGACAGGCGGAACCTTGTTCTGGGCGCTTGCCAAGGCAAGACCACCGAGGAAGGCGATGATGACGATCAGCCATGCAGTGGTGGTCGCCTTTTGCTTGTTTGACATTTGATTTCCCCTCTCGACCGCTTATGAATATGCAGGAGACCTAGGGTTTCAGTAAAATGAACGAGCTATCGGTTTTCCCTCGATAGACCGATCGCATGAGCTGGAGATGCGGATATCAATCCTCGAAGACGTGCCCGCATTTCCGGCAAGTCTTGCGAGAGCCAAGCACGTAACTTTCGCATTCCGGACAGATCTTCGTCCGCCCTTCCTTCAAACAGTCACCGCACAAAGGCTTCTCGAATGGCGTGCAGAAGAAGCACGCCTTCTTGACTTCTGCATTGAGATGCGTGACCGCCTTGGTGTCATCGTGTTCGAGTACCCGCCCACACTTTGCGCACACCTCGCGCTCGTAGGGGTTGTACCACCCACAATCGGGGCATTCGACCGGGAACTTGAACTCTGCCTTCTTGTGGCAACGCTGGCACCAAGGACTGCAGGTTCTGCAATTGGGCATCCGCTCATCCCCTCCAAACAACCGGATACGTCGGTCACGCTCTCCAGCAGATCAGCGCATCTATTGCGGAGCGCCAGGAGCCTTCGGGGCACCCGGGACACTGGGAGGAGCACCTGGAGCCGTGGGCGCGTTATCGTCAAGGCCCTTCGGCTTCAGCGAGATCTCAGCTGGACGGTCAGGAGTGTTGGCAGCGATGGCATCTTCAGCAGCCTTCTTCGATTCCGCCAGATCAGTCCCGCACTTCTTGCAGGTGGCATCCGTAGGCTTGTTGAATGTGCCGCACTCAAGGCACTTGACGATCGTCACTGTTGCTGCAGGTCTGAAACACATAGTCTCTCCTTACTTCTCAAAAGGCCAAGGCTGGCCGACGGACATCGGGCACAGGGCTTTGGACATCCGTCGGCAACCTTGGGTATTGCTCTTACTGCTCAGGCGCGTACAGCCAAGAGCGCGGGGTTTCCTTCACAAGTTCTGCCAGCTCATCCACCGTGCCGTACTTCATGCACGCGGACTGGCAGTGATGTACGCAGGTGGGGAGCTTGCCCATGGCCGTGCGGTCAGCGCACAGGTCGCATTGCGAGGTGAACACCGGCAGGTTGTTGTACTCATACTTGCCGTTGGCCATCATGGTGGGGCC
>CAYWWK010000027.1:0-26326 GCA_964462135.1 uncultured Eggerthellaceae bacterium
GCTGGCGAAACCCATGATGATGTATATCATGGGTTTCTGGCCCTGCTGAATCGGCTTCGACCCCCATGTGGGCGCTCCCTCAGATGAACAGAAGACCCGTCCCCTGTTCATAAGCGAGATGTGGCGAAACGGATATGATGGCATCGTCTATCATGCGGATTGTCCGATGGGCTGCGTCGAGGTGTCCAAAGCGTTAGTGCGCTACTATCGCGACAGCATCAATCTGAATCTGTCGCAGTGGAAGAGATAGGAAAACAGGAGGCATTCCCATGGAAGACAGGCTCACCTGCGAGAAGTGCCCCACGGCCGCTTGCGAATACCCCGACAGGGCGAAGCCGCGGTTCTGCGCCCAAGACCGCATCACCACCGCTTTGCATGAGGAGGCCATGCGCCTCTATGAACTGCCTGAGAACCATCGCATCATGGAGGCCGCTGCCAAGGTGAGCGAGGATACGGCCCAGTCCACACGCGTGCAGGATACCATCAAGTTCGCCTCTCTCATTGGCGCACGCAGGATAGGCATCGCCACCTGCACCATCATGCTGCAGGAGACGAAGGTCATGACACGCCTGCTGGATGAGGTGGGCTTTCACGTGGAGGTCGTGGGCTGCAAGGTGGATGGGAACCGCCGCGCCGACTTGGGCATCGCGCCGCTGCCCGAGGGTGAGGGAAGCGTCGTGTGCAATCCCATCATGCAGGCGTTGCTCCTCAATCAGGCCAAGACCGACCTGAACATCCTCATGGGGATCTGTGTGGGCCATGACGCTCTGTTCTCCAAGTACTCAGATGCGCCGGTCACCACGTTGGTTGCCAAGGACTTCCTGGCGGCGAACAACCCCTGCGCCGTACTCTACACGGCGGATTCGGTGTATCAGGGCAAGCTGGCGAAGACGGTGGAGGACTACCGTATCCAAGGTTGAGGGCCTCAGGAACACCGGATGCCCGTTCAGGAGGCATCGGTCCTGCTGCTCTTTGCTACAATCGCGTAGACCTCCCTGAAGGGGAGATGCATCCAAGAAGAATCCAAGAGAGAGCAGTCCAGTGGAAGAGAAGCTCAAAGAAGTCGGCCTGCGCATCAAGGGCCTGCGTGAAGCCTGCGACGTCACACAAGAGGACATGGCGCAGGACCTCGGCGTGGACGTGGAAACCTATCGGCTGTGGGAGAATGACGGCACCGACGTGCCCATCTCCGCCATCTATCACGTTGCACATCGGTTCGGGGTGGATCTGACCGAAGTACTCACGGGGACGTCAGCAAAGCTGGATACCTACCACGTCGTCCGTCGCGGCGAAGGCAAGGTGGTGGATCGACACCCAGCCTACCATTTCGAGGATATGGCCTGGCGCTATCAGAACAAGATCATGCAGCCGCTGATCGTCGTCCTTGATCCATCGGATGCACCGGCTGAGCTCATCACCCACAAAGGGCAGGAGTTCAATTTCGTCATCGAGGGATCAGTGGCGGTGACGGTGGGAGACAAGGAATTCATCCTGAACGAATGGGACAGCATCTACTTCAATCCGGAGCTGCCTCATGGTCAGAGATGCCACGGTGACAAGGTGGCCAAGTTCATCACGGTGATTGCTGAATAGCCAGCATCATCAAGGGGTTCGCACGTCAAGAGAAGGATGTCAGATCGCACCATGTCAGATCATGTACTCAGCAAATATTGCCCTCGCATCACCTTCGATTCCTACGAAGACTTCATGGAGAACTTCCGCATCGAAGTGCCTGAGGCATTCAACTTCGGATTCGATGTCGTAGATGAATGGGCGCAGGTGCAGCCGGAGAAGCGTGCGCTCCTCTGGACCAATGATGCAGGAGAGGAGCGCATGTTCACCTTCGCTGACATCTCACGGCTTTCGAGCCAGGCTGCCCACGGTTTCGCGAAGCTGGGCATCGGCAAGGGGGACGTGGTCATGTGCATCCTGCGTCGCCGTTGGGAGTACTGGGTGGTGGCCGTGGCGCTGGCGAAGCTGGGTGCCATCATCATCCCGGCATCCTTGCAGCTGACCACGAAAGACGTGGTCTATCGCGTGAACAGCGCGCAGGTGAAGGCTGTCGTCTGCGTGGATGATGACTATGTGATCAGCCAAGTGGAAGGTGCGCTCGATCAGACGCCAACGCTCAAGGACCTGGTCATTGTGGCGGGTGATCGTGAAGGATGGACCTCTTTCGACACCTTGATCGAAGGTGAGAGCGAATCCTTTGAGCGACCCACGGGTTCTGAGGGCGTCACCTCAAAGGACATCATGCTCATCTACTTCACCAGCGGGACCACGGGCAACGCGAAGGCGGTCGAACACAACTTCGCACATCCCTTGGGGCACATCATCACGGCGAAGTACTGGCAGCAGGTCCAAGAGGATCAGCTGCACATGAGCGTGACCGATTCAGGCTGGGCGAAGTTCGGCTGGGGGAAGATCTACGGACAATGGATTGCCGGGGCCACGGTCTTCGTCTATGACATGGACAAGTTCGTGCCAGCGAAGCTCTTGCAAAAGATACAGGATTACCGCTTGACCACGTTCTGCGCTCCGCCCACGATGTACCGATTCATGCTGCAGGAGGATGTGGCGGCGTACGACCTGTCAAGCGTGCAGAACTTCGCCACGGCAGGTGAACCGCTGAACGCCGAGGTCACCATCCAATGGGAGCGCTTGACCGGAAAGAAGATCCGCGAGGGTTTCGGGCAGACTGAAGGCCCCGTGCTCCTGGCAACCTTTCCCTGGATAGATCCGAAGCCGGGGTCCATGGGCAAACCCTCGCCGCTTCTCAACATCAAGTTGCTGGATGATGAGGGCAACGAGGTTCCCGAGGGTGAGGAAGGCGCCATTTGCGTCACTGGCCTTGAGCAAAGCTATCCGCCGGGTCTGTTCGTGGGCTACTACGGCAATGCGGAGGCCACGCAGGAGGCGCTCGGCGGTGATGCGTACAATCTGCACGACATGGCCTGGCGCGATTCGGACGGCTACTGCTTCTTCGTGGGCCGCAACGACGATGTCATCAAATGCTCAGGGTACCGCATTGGCCCCTTCGAGGTGGAAAGCGCCCTCATTGAGCATCCAGCGGTGGTGGAGTGCGCGGTTACGGCTGCTCCTGATCCCATTCGCGGCAAGGTGGTGAAGGCTTCTGTCATCTTGGCGGCGGGCTATGAGCCTTCCGATGAGCTGGTGAAGGAGCTGCAGGATCACGTCAAGCACACGACAGCTCCCTACAAGTACCCGCGTATCGTGGAATTCGTTGACGAGTTGCCGAAGACGATCGGCGGCAAGATCAAGCGCAAGCAGATTCGCACGGAAGACGGCATTCACGACTAGGTCACTGCTCTGCGGATCTCTGCTTGGTGAGCGGTGGCCCAAGCTATCTGGGCCATGCCTGTGGTGCGGGCGCTAGGGGCTCCTCAGCCAATCAGCTGCAGCCCCAAGAACCAGAGCGGCGGCACGATCAGCGCCGGAAGCAGGTTCATGACGGGAATCTCCTTCACCTTCAGGATGCCCAGGCCCGATGCCAGGATGAGAAAGCCGCCCACGATGGTGATCTCCGCCATCAGGTCGGCGGTCAGGAATGGTTGCAGCTGGGCTGCCAGCAGATAGATGGCGCCTTGCCAGCAGAACAGCACGATGGCGGCCAAGGCTATCCCTATGCCGAACGACGAGGCCAGCACCATGGAGGTCACGAAGTCCAGTGTGGCGTTCGTCAAAAGGAAGGTCTCGTCACCGTACAGGGCGCTGTTGATGGGACCTATGATGGATAGGGCGCCAAAGCAGAACAGCATGATGGCCGTGGAAAGTCCTTGGGATAGATTGCTCTCAGATTTCGACCGCTTGGATACGAACCGATCGAAGCGGCCATTCAGGTCAAGGGCGGTGCCTATCACGCCACCGATGGCAAGGCTGGCGATGAACAGTACTGGGAAAATGCTGTCCGCCATGCCCTTGACCACGGAATTCACGCCCAACCCAACCGCCGCCAAGCCCATGGCCAGAAATAGGACCTCCTGGTAGCGTTCGCCAAGACCGCGCTTGGCGATGGAGCCGATGGCGCTTCCCACGACGATGGCTGCCGTATTCGCAATGGTCCCTATCATTGCAATTCCTCTCCAGTTCCTCAACATTGCTGCCACTCTTGGGGCACAGGCACCATGAAAGCATAAGCTTGGCCCTTGATGGAATGCCAGATCGATGAAGGGCCTGTCTATTGAGTGCGCAGAGTCGCTTCAATGCGTGCCGCAGCTGCTGGTCCCTCATCGTGCCCAGATTGGAGCGCCTATGTCTGCATCTCACAAGAATATCACCTCCGCTGAGGTGAAAGCCGCTGTTGAGGGCGCCTATGAGAAAGTGCGCCATACCCAAGGTGGCAAGAATGCTGATTACATCCCTTATCTGGCTTCGGTGGATCCGAACCTGTTCGGAATCAGCGTGTGTCTGTTGGATGGAACCATCATCACCGTAGGAGATGCTGATTTCACGTTCGGCATAGAATCGGTCTCCAAGGTGCCCACCGCCATCCTTGCCATGCGCGAATACGGAGCACTGGGCGTTCTTGAGAAGGTGGGGGCCGACGCCACGGGATTGCCGTTCAATTCCATCATGGCGCTTCTGCTGGAGAAGGATCGCCCTTCTTCGCCCTTGGTGAATGCTGGTGCCATCGCGGCGTGTTCGCTGGTTGAGCCGGTGGGCAATGAAGAGGAGAAGTGGAAGGCCATCGTCCAGAACATCACTGAGCTCACGGGCACGAAGCCGGAGGTCATCCAAGAACTGTACGCATCCGAATCGGCCACGGATTTCAACAACCGGTCCATCGCGTGGCTCCTGAAGGACTATGGCCGCATCTATGATGACCCTGATCTGTCGCTTGATCTGTACACCCGCCAGTGCTCGCTGGGAACGACGGCGAAGGACCTGTCGGTCATGGCTGCCACCATTGCCAATGATGGATACAATCCGGTGACCGACAAGCAGGTCTTTGCGGCCGAGCTTGCGCCGAAGGTTACCTCCATGATCACCACCGTCGGCTTCTATGAGCGCACCGGAGACTGGCTCTACAAATCCGGACTGCCGGCGAAGTCAGGTGTAGGCGGGGGTGTGTTGGGAGTGATGCCAGGCATGTTCGGCATTGCGGCGTTCTCGCCGCCCTTGGATGAGGCGGGCAATTCTGTGAAGGCTCAACTGGCGCTGCGAGAGATCATGAGCGAATTGGAGTTGAACATCTTCGCCGCCAGCAGACTGTGCGTCTGCGGTTCCTGCGAAGCGTGAGCGAAGCTCGTAGGGGCGGATTCTCAATCCGCCCTGTGTGAAGGCAAGCCGCTGTAGGGGTGGATTCTCAATCCACCCAGCGTTCCTGCAGGTACCCCTCACGGATGCCGTATTTGCAGATGACCAGCGTCTCGGTATCTCCCGCGCGCATCATCTCACGCAGGATGATGCATCCAGGCACGAGAGAATGGATGCGATCAGGAGCGGCTTTCACCGCCAAATGCGCGAAGGAGGAAGGATCGTCCGCAAGCAACGTCAGCACTTCGTCAACCTCTGCGGGGGTGATTTGCTTGAGGGGTTTGGTGGACTGCTTCATGCACCCAAGCATCTTGCCCACGGCATGCACGCTGCCGCCGATGCCGTACATGACGGGTTCGCGTGTGGTCTTTATGCATTGGTACTGCGAGATGCGCTCAACGATGGCACGCCGGATATCCTCGCATTCGTCAGCGGTGGGCAATACCAGTGAAACGAAGTCAGCGTAGGATGACACGCATCCTTGCGGGACGCTCACGTTCATGAGATCCCGACCACCCTCGACATGGGTGAACTCGGTTGATCCGCCCCCGATGTCAACCAGGATTCCCTGTTCCATCTCCTGTGCGATGGAGGCGCCGACGAACCCCAGATGGGCTTCCTGTTCGCCCGAGATCAAGTCTATCTTGAGGCCGGTGGCTGCATCGATGGCATGCAGCGCATCCCTTGAGTTGGTGCAGTTGCGCAACACAGCGGTGGCGAAGACACGGACTTCCCGGCACCCAACGTTCTTCGCGCTCTTCAGATGATCTTTCAGCACCTCAATGGCGCGTTCGATGCCTTCATTCGTGAACAGGCCATTCACGACGTAGGAGGAAAGACCTGCGACGGTCTTCTCGTTCAGCACCTCGCGGAATTCCTTTGGCTTGAGCCGTTTTCCGGGATTCTTCTCCACGTCGAACACGACAAGGCGGACGGTGTTCGATCCCAAGTCTATGATGCCGATGCGCTGCAATCCGCTTCCTTCCTGCCTGTGATGTCTCGTTGGCAGGATACACCTTTGCTTCATCTAGATGTGTGCTTCCTGTGGTGTGGTTCGAACAGATGTTTTGGCACTCGAATGCCAAGAGTGCTAACATATGCGCAAAAATCGACGAGCATGTCAGAATCGAGGAAACCCCTATGTCATTCGAGAAGTTCACTGACAAAGCGCGGAAGGTGCTCGTCTTGGCTCAAGACGAAGCGCGCGCCTTGCATCAACCGTATGTGGGCACTGAGCATATCCTGCTGGGACTCATTTCCGAAAACGAAGGGCTGGCCGCTCAGGCCTTGGCCCGTCTGAATGTCACCCATGATGGGGTGACCCAGAACATCCGCCAGATCACCACCATTGATGAGGATGCTGATGTTTCCGGGCATCTGGCATTCACATCCCGCGTGAAACGCGTGTTGGAGAATTCACTGCGCGAGGCCATGCAGATGGGGCAGTCATACATCTCGACTGAGCATCTTCTTTTGGGCATCGCTCGGGAAGGTGACGGCACCGCGGTGGATGTCCTCAAGCGGATGGGCGTCACGCCAGACGATATCCGCTCAACCATGAACGACATCGTGGGCCAGTCACCGGTCATGGCCGGACGTGCCGGATTCGATCCCCAAGGCAATCGTGGCGACAGTATGCTGAAGGAGTTCGGCACCGACCTCACCCAAAAGGCGAAGGATGGCGAACTGGACCCGGTCATCGGGCGTGCGGCGGAGATCGAGCGCGTGATGCAGATCCTCTCGCGGCGTCAGAAGAACAATCCGCTCATCTTGGGTGAGCCGGGTGTGGGCAAGACCGCCATCGCCGAGGGCCTGGCGCAGCTCATCGTGGCGAATCAGGTTCCTGACCTTTTGCGCAACAAGCGGCTGATCACCTTGGACGTATCAGCGCTGGTTGCCGGCTCCAAGTATCGAGGCGAATTCGAAGAGCGCATGAAGAAGGTCATCAAGGAGGTCATGGACTCCGGCGATGTCCTGCTGTTCATCGATGAGATACACACCATCATCGGAGCGGGTTCCGCCGAAGGTTCCATCGATGCGGCAGCCATTCTGAAGCCGCCGCTCTCACGAGGTGAGATCCAGATCATCGGTGCCACCACGCTTGAGGAATACCGCAAGCACCTTGAGAAGGACTCTGCCCTTGAGCGCAGATTCCAGCCACTCACGGTCAATGAGCCCAACGAGGAGCAGGCCGTGCGCATCATGGAGGGACTGCGCGACAAATACGAGGCCCATCATCAGGTCCACTTCACGGAAGAGGCGCTGCAGGCGGCCGTTGAGCTGTCGAACCGCTACATCCAGGACAGGTATCTGCCCGACAAGGCCATTGACGTGCTGGATGAGGCCGGGGCCCGCATGCGCATCCGCAATATGACGCTGCCGCCCGAACTGCGTGAGCTTGATGACCAGCTTCGCCATATTCGCCAAGAGAAGGACAAGGCCATTGGCGAACAGGATTTCGAACGGGCGGCCACCCTGCGTGACCAGGAAACCGAGATCAAGGCCAAGCGCGAAGAGGCCGAGAAGCAATGGGAGGAGAACACCTCCCGTTCCGTCCAGAATGTCACCTTGGAAGACATCGCTGATGTGGTGTCCATGAGCACGGGTGTTCCCGTCTCCAACCTGACCGAGGCGGAAACCGAGAAGCTGCTGCGCATGGAAGGCGTGCTACATGAGCGCGTCATCGGCCAAGACGAGGCGGTGACGGCCCTTTCCAAGGCCATTCGCCGGTCGCGTGCCGGACTCAAGGATCCGAAGCGTCCCGCTGGCTCCTTCATCTTTCTGGGGCCGTCGGGTGTGGGCAAGACCGAGCTTTCCAAGGCGCTGGCCGAGTTCCTCTTCAATTCCGAAGAGGCGCTTCTGTCGTTCGACATGTCTGAGTACATGGAAAAGCACACGGTGTCCCGTCTGGTGGGTTCCCCTCCCGGCTATGTCGGATTCGATGAGGGTGGTCAGCTGACCAAGGCTGTTCGCCAGCGTCCCTATTCCGTGGTGCTCTTCGACGAGATAGAGAAGGCGCACCCTGATGTGTTCAACATCCTTCTCCAGATATTGGAAGAGGGCCGCTTGACGGATGCCCAGGGACGCACGGTTGATTTCCGCAATACCGTGATCATCATGACGTCGAATGTGGGGGCACGGGACATCGCGCAGTCAACATCGCTCGGGTTCTCGCCAGAGGGGCAGGCCGGCCTTTCTGATGACGAGATCAAAAGTCGTGTGATGTCCGAGATGAAGAAGCTGTTCCGTCCGGAATTCCTGAACCGTCTTGATGAGATCATCGTGTTCAAGAGCCTGACCGAGGAGCAGATCGGACAGATCGTCGAACTGATGGTGGCCGACCTGCGTGATCGCATGATCTCCCAGAACATGACTATCAACCTGACGCCAGCGGCCGTCTCCTTCATTGCGAAGGAGGGAACCGATACCACCTACGGTGCCCGCCCGCTGCGTCGAGCCATTCAGCGGCTGCTGGAAGACCCCATCTCGGAGGAGATCCTGGAAGGACGCTGGACCAGCGGTTCGGTCATCGATGTGGATGTCAAAGGCGAAGGTGACAAGGCGAAGCTCTCATTCCGGAAGGGCCGGGGCTCCATCCCGGCTCCGCGCAAACGCGACTCCATCGCCCGTGAGGCGGAACTGCTGCTTACGAACTTCGATCTGGGGAATGCGGGTGTCTCTTCGCCCAAAGCCCCTGCCGGCTCCTTGGAAGGTGGGGCCTAAATCCTGGAGTTTGCAGGTTGATCGGGTCGATCTCCGCTTCGCTCGGATCGACCCCTACACGAGAGAAAATGAGATCAGCCTCCCCTGCAAGGAAGGGGAGGCTGCGTTGGTTTCGTAGGGTAGGGGCGCATTGCAAATCCGCCCTGATTCACCCGAATCGACCCTTACGTCATCCGAAAGTCTGACCATACGAGAGAAGCGCCAGAAACACGCGGGTTTGCGGTATCATCCTCACCATTGGAACGCACACGAGGAGACCATTCCATGCCACATACCATCGACCCCGTCTTCACACCCGAGACGCTTCGTGCGCCAGAGATCCTGCAGCAGGTCTTCGACAGCCACGTTGATTCGCTTCCGCAGCTGCAGCTGAGCGGCAAGGTGGACAGCAATCCCAAGACGGCTGCCATCATCCTGGCGGGCGGCACGGGTGAGCGCTTCGGCCGTGAGGGCGGCAAGCAACTGGTAGAGATAGCGGGCAAGCCCATTCTCACCTGGTCTGCGGAAGCCTTCGATGCCGTAGGCGATATCGGACTGATCGTGCTCGTCTGCCCCGAAGAGCGGCAGGAGGAATACCTGAAACGCGCCGTCGACCCCTTCCCCTTCGCCACTCCCGTGGTCGTGGCCCCCGCTGGCAAGATTCGCCAAGAATCCGCCTTCCAAGGCCTTGAGGCCGTCCCCGATGATTTCGAGTTCGTCGTGCTCCATGATGGCGCACGCCCACTGGTCACCCCCGAGCTCATCCTCCATACCATCAACACCGTGAAGGGAAACCTCGATGCAGACGGCGCCGTCGTGGCCCATCCCGCCATCGACACCCTGAAGATCGTGGAGGATGGGGTGATTGCAGGCACGCCTGACCGACGCGTCTTCTGGAACGCCCAGACTCCACAGGTGTTTCGCAGCGGCATCTACCGACGCGCACACATGTCTGCGCTCTCCGATGGCTTCGTGGGCACTGATGACTCTTCTCTGATCGAACGACTGGGAGGACGCGTGCTGGTGGTGGAAGGCAAACGCGACAACATCAAGCTGACCGTCCCCGAGGATCTCACGCTGCTGGCCTCTGCCGTGCGCACCATCCTCTCCGAGGGCGACTAGGAGCGCACCCATGGCAGAACGCATCGGATTCGGCATGGACGTGCACGCCTTCGCCGAAGGAAGACGACTTGTCCTGGGCGGTGTTGACGTTCCCTATGAGCGAGGGCTCCTTGGTCATTCGGATGCGGACGTCCTGGCTCACGCCATAGCCGATGCCATTCTGAGCGCGGCCCGACTGGGGGACATCGGCAGGCTGTTCCCTGACACCGACCCCGCGTTCAAGGATGCTGATTCCCTGGTGCTTCTCGCTCGGGCCGCCACCGCGGTGCGCGATGCTGGCTGGAACATCGTGGATGTGGACGCAACCGTTGCCTGTCAGGCACCGAAGCTCTCGCCGTATCGAGATCAGATGCGAGCGAACTTGGCTTCCGCCTTGAACGTCCCTCTGGACAATGTGGGGGTGAAGGCCACCACCACGGAACACCTTGGCTTCGAAGGCCGGGGTGAAGGCATCAGCGCCTACGCTGCATGCTTGCTTGAGAGAAGTTAGGAGCTTCCATGATTCGCTTATACGACACCAAGCAGCACCGAAAGGTTGAATTCACCCCCATCCACGAGGGTGAGGTGCGGATGTACGTGTGCGGGCCCACCGTCTACAATCGCATCCACATTGGCAACGCGCGCACATTCATTTCCTTCGACATGATTCGGCGCTATCTGGAATGGCGTGGCTTTGCCGTGACCTTCGTCCAGAATGTGACCGATGTGGATGACAAGATCATCAATCGTGCCATCGAAGAGGGGCGCAGCGCCGCTGAAGTCGCCCACGAATACACCGAGGCGTTCATCGCCGATATGCATGCGGCAGGCGTGGCCGACCCCACCATTCGCCCGAAGGCCACCGAAGAGATTCCCGCGATGATCGAATTGGTCCAGTCACTGGTTGACAAGGGGCATGCCTACGAGGTTGATGGCGATGTGTACTTCTCCGTGAGGTCAGACCCTCACTATGGCACCCTTTCCGGTCGAAACATCGATGAGATGGAATCAGGCCACCGGGAGCTGCGCGCCGAAGGGCAGGGGCTTGAGGACCGCAAGCGCGATCCTCTGGATTTCGCTCTTTGGAAAGCCGCCAAGCCGGGAGAGCCGGCATGGGATTCACCGTGGGGCAAGGGACGTCCAGGTTGGCATATCGAGTGCTCGGCCATGTCTCACAAGTATCTGGGCCTCCCCTTCGACATCCATGGCGGCGGCCAAGACCTGGTCTTCCCTCACCACGAGAACGAGCGCGCCCAGTCAGAATGCGGCTGCGGAACCACCTTCGCGCATTACTGGATGCATTCAGGGATGTTGCAGGTGAATTCCGAGAAGATGAGCAAGTCGCTGGGAAACTTCCTGCTGCTCCATGAGGTTTTGGAATCGGCTCGTCCGGAAGCATTGCGCATGCTGATGCTCCAGACCCATTACCGGTCTCCCTTGGATTTCTCCACCGAGCGCCTGAGCGAAGCCGATGCCGCCCTGACCCGCATAGAGAATGCGCTCTCTGCAGCAGACTGGGCCTGCTCAAACGCCACCGACGGCGCACCGGATGCCTTGGACGGAGCCGCCTTGTGCAAACGGGCGCAGGAGTGCCGTGCTGCATTCGCCGAAGCCATGGATGATGACTTCAATGCCCCCGCCGCTCTGGGCGCCGTCTTCACGTTGGTGACCGAGATGAACTCGACGCTGGCTGACAAGGCGCTTTCTGTGAAAGATGCGGAAGCGGTGGTTGCCGCGACCGATACCATCAAGGAATTGATGGATGTGCTGGGCGTGAGCATGGCGGACGAGGGTGGAAGCGTTGCCTACCCGATTGAGGTGGTTGCCTTGGCAGGGGAGGTGGCAGGATACGGGGGTGCCGACCCCATGGAAGCGGTGGAGGCGCTCATCGAAGCACGGGCACGGGCGCGCGCCGAGAAGGACTGGGGGACGGCCGATGCCGTTCGCGATGGCTTGACCGCCCTTGGATTCATCATCGAGGACACCCCGCAGGGCGCCAAGGTCAGTTACGAAGGTTGATGCGGCGTTCCTCCTATCGAAGGGTCACTCCCTCTGGCAGTTCGACGGAGCGCCAATCCTCTTCTTCGTCCACGTCCTCTTCAACGATCTCAGGGGTTGGTGCAGCCTCTTCCTCAGGATCGAATGCTGCACGGAAATCATCAACGAAGGCCCGGGGAACTGCGAACACGATGCGCTTGATGGCCCCCGGATGCGCCTCGATCCACGCCCGAAGCAGTCCGATCACCTGGGCTGTGTCGTATCCATTGCGGCCGCAGGAGAAGGCACCCATCACCAGCGTCTCCGCCTCTTGGGCTGCTGCGATGCGCATCATCGTTTCCACACGCCCTGCCAATTCATTGTCGCATTCGCGCTCAGAGCGATGGTTTTCCAAGGCGCGTGCGCGCACGGGTTCCGCTATCACGATGACATCGGCCTTCTTCACATTGCCGCCTTGAAGGAACATCACCTCTGGCAGGTAGACCGCACGGTCGGTGAACAGCATGCCGCGCCGGTAGTCCTTGTTCTTGTCATGGTAGTCAGCCCTGATACCACGCAGTATCTGATAGAGGTTGCTTTCGGAGCACAGGATCTGCTCGGGGCCGAAGGCTCCGTCTTCATAGGCTCCTCCAGGGCGCGTGAATGAGGCAGGATCAACGACGGCAATCTTGCCCTGTCCGTACCTTCTGATGGCTTCCGGCGCGAAGCTTGTGGTGACCATGGTCTCGGTGGCTTCGAACGGAGCCGGGTCAGGCAGAGGCAGTTCCCGTCCCTCTCCCTCTTCATAGATGATGGCTGCAGCAATGGTTTCCTCGGTATCCTTCGCGAAGGCACCCTTCATCAAGCCTTCATGCTTGGTTGCCTGATTCCTGCGTTCCTCACGCGCCTCATCAGCGTTTCTGCGCCTCGGTTGCTCAGTGGTGCTGTTCGCCATGACGGTTCCTTCCTGCTCAAGAGTCAATGTGCCTATAATATCTTTCCTGATATGCAGAACGTCCATGAAATCGGGATGGCGAAGCGAAGACCGTGCATCTTCAGAGCGCCGTTTTGATTCCAGGGATAGAATGCATTGACTGATGGGCAATGGCGCATTGTGCGAGAATACGTTGCGTATCATCTTGGCGGCATACGGGAAGAAGATCATCAATGACAGATTCCGATCGAATCCAAACCCACGATCAGGTGCCTTCTCAAGACACTCAAGACATCCAGGACGCAGAAAGCTGCGCTGCCACCCAAGAGGTCTTCACGCATTTCCTGGAGAACATCCCCGGTGGCATCTTCCGCTACAGCGCCGAAGAACCCGGAACCATGGACTACGTGAGCAAGGACCTCATCTCCATGATGGGATGCTCCAGTCGTGAGGAATTCGATCAGCTGACAGGCGGCTGTTTCAGCGGGATCGTCCATCCCGAAGACCGACAGCAGGTGCTTGACTCCATTGATCAGCAGATAGCCCATGGCGACACGGATGCGGTCGTCTACCGGCTGAACCGGGCTGACGGCGAAGAGCTCTGGGTGGATGATCGGGGCCGCATCGTCACTGATTCGGCAGGGCTTCGATGGTTCTACGTCCTGATCGTTGACATCACCAGCAAGATCAAAAGCGAACAGGAACTGAAACGGGCCCATGAGCGCATGAATATCCTCACGGCGCTCAGCAACGATGTGGTGTTCGATATCGAATGCGGCACAGGCTACGCTCAGGTCTTCGGTGACTTCAAGGACCGCTTCGCGCGCGAGCCCCGCCAAGAGGATTTCGTTGTCCAGCGGCGCTGCCATAAGGAATGCAATCTGGATATCCACACCAATGATCTGAGCGAATTGATGGACGCCATCACGCCTGACAGCCTCGTTGATTTCGAGACATCCACGGAAGGGCCTGATGGCCAACCCGTCTGGTACCGCTATCAGTCCGTCGTTCTCTATGACGATGAGAACAACGCCATTCGGCATGTCGGACGCCTTCTTGACACCCACGAGATGGCGATGCGCGAATCCCAGTTCCGCAGGCGGGCTGAAAAGGACAGCCTGACAGGACTGTACAACCGTTCGGCTGCGCTGAACCGGATCGAGCCGGTGTTGCGCGCAGAGGAGGTGCCCTTCACGTTCTTCCTCATAGACATCGATGACTTCAAGGGTGTGAATGACACTTACGGCCACCCAGAGGGGGACCGCATCCTCACTGAATTGGCTGCGTTCCTCACGGGCGTGATGCGTCAAGAGGATGTTGTCGCCCGCCTGGGTGGGGATGAGTTCGCCATCTTCGCCAAGGGCCTCAATGCGGGAGCGCCCCTTGAACGCATCGTCGAGCATCTCACGCGGGGGCCCTTCGCCACCCAACGGGAAACCGACGATGGGCAGCCGGTGGGTCCTGCACCCTCGATCTCCATCGGTGCGGTATGCGGGCGGGGAGGTTCGCTTTCCTTCGAGGACATCTATGCCCAGGCCGACGCGGCCTTGTATGAGGCTAAGCAGAAGGGGAAGGCCCAGGCCTGCGTGAAAGCCTTGTGACGCTGCATTGGAAAGAGCCTTGGGGAGAGCTTGGAATCCATCTGTTCTCTCATTGAATAACGCCCGTGCGCAGGGTATGATATGCACAGCATAAAGTAACCGTTTATAAACAAAGATCCGAGGCGCGAAAACAACCTCAGATTGCAGAATGGCAGCTATTGAATAGCAGGAGATACCGCCTCCGTATTGCATAGCAGAAGGGGACGATGAAACTGGAAACCACCACAATAAGTTCGCCGATTCCAGCTGTGGCTCAGGGGAAGACGAAGCAGATCATCCTCATTGTGGATGATGATGCGGGCAATCGCGCGCTCCTTGCCGACATGATAGGCCCCACCTACGAGATCGTGGAAGCCGAGAACGGCCTTGAGGGCGTGGCGGCCATGCAGAAGCTGGGCACGAAGATCTCGCTGGTGCTGCTTGACATCAACATGCCTGAAATGGACGGCTTTGACGTTCTGGCAGTCATGAACAAGAACAAATGGATCAGCGACATTCCCGTTATCATGGTCACCTCCGAGACCGCTCCGGCCTATCTGGAACGCGCCTACGACCTGGGAGCCGTTGACTTCATCAACCGGCCCTTCGACATGAAGGTCGTCCAACGTCGCGTCAACAACACCATCCTGCTCTTCGCGAAGCAGAAGGCGCTCGTCGGCATGGTGGCGGACCAGATCTACGAGCGCGAAAAAGCCAACAACCTGATGATCTCCATCCTGAGCCACATCGTCGAGTTCCGCAATGGCGAGAGCGGCTTGCACGTCATGCATGTCTCCACCATGACGGAGATACTGCTGAACCAGGTGGCGCGCAAGACCGACCGCTACAAGCTCACGCCCGCGGACATCTCACGCATTTCCATGGCGTCCAGCCTGCATGACATCGGGAAGATCTCCATTCCCGATTCCGTGCTCAACAAGCCGGGACGGTTGACCAAAGAGGAATTCGAACTGATGAAGACCCATACCTCGGTAGGGGCCGCCATGCTGGTGGATGCACCGGTGCATCAGGAGGATCCTCTCGTGCGCACCGCCTATGAGATCTGTCGCTGGCATCACGAGCGCTACGATGGCGCGGGTTATCCCGATGGCCTCAAAGGGGATGACATCCCCATCTCGGCGCAGGCGGTGTCGCTGGCCGATGTCTATGACGCACTTACCAGCAAACGCGTCTACAAGGATGCCTTCCCCCATGAGCAGGCCATGGAAATGATCCTGGGTGGCGAATGCGGCACCTTCAACCCGTTTTTGCTGGAATGCTTCGTGGACGTGGCCGACGAGATCCACGAGCAGCTGTCCCTGAATTCCCTGAGCCTTGGCGTTGACCGTGAGATCGGTCACATCGTGGATGAGGCCATCATTTCTGAAAAGGGAGAGGCCTCCAGCCGCACGCTCGAGCTCCTTGACTACGAGCGCATGAAGTATCAATTCTTCGCCTCCATGTCCAACGAGCTCCAATACGAATACACCGAAGATCCTCCCATGGCGGTGCTTTCTGACTGGGCGGAGAACAAGATGGGTCTGCCCGAGGTCATCAAGGACCCGTACCATGACGAGACGCTGAATTCCCTGTTCGGCGCAGAGAATCTCCAGCGGCTGCAGAAAGCCTTGCACGCAACCACGCCTGAGAATCCTGTGGTGCAGCTTGAATTCGAGGCGAAGATCGAAGGCGAGCCTCGGTGGTTCCAGATCACCGCCCATGCGAATTGGAGCGCCGATGACCCCGAGGTCTACCTGGGTTCCATCGGCAAGGTGGTCGACATTCACGAACACCACGAGAAGATCGCTGATCTGCAGCGCAAGGCCACGCATGATTCACTGACGGGACTCTTGAACCACAGCTACGCCAGGAAGCTGGTCCAAGAGCGCATGAAGCTCAACCCCGAGAAGGATTTCGTCTTCATCATCGTGGACATGGACAAGTTCAAAGAGGTGAACGACACGCATGGGCATCTCTTTGGGGACAAGGTGCTGTTCCATTTGGCCCAACGGCTTGAGGGAAGCGTCCGCGGCAACGACATCGTCGCGCGCGTGGGCGGGGATGAGTTCTTCGTCTGCATGGAGTGCAACATAGAACCGGAACCTCTGGTCAAACGCGTCTATGAAACCGTTGTGGGCGAATATGACGGGATTGATGTTTCTGTTAGCATAGGCATAGCGACGGCAAAAGGTGCGGAATGCGCTTACGATGACCTGTTCCGCAGTGCAGATCATGCGCTGTATCAGATGAAGGCGCAAGGCCGCGGTGGCTACATCTTCGCAGAGCGCATCCTGTCCGAAGAGGAGGCTCTCTCAGCCATCTCAGCCATAGATGCCGAAGAGGAAATGAGCATTGAGGCGGCCCATGCCAGTCGGAGTTGATCAAGAAGCGGTTTGAGTGCAGACAAGGAGATGGGGCAGTTGTCACTGGAAACATGCTACGCACAGCTTGGTGGTGATCTTGAAGATGTCCGTTCGCGCCTGGTGACCGATGAGCGCATCATCAAGTTCATAGGCATCTTTGCCGAAAGCCCCGTCTTCGACAATCTCAAGAAGGCCTTGGACGAAGGGAAGATGGACGAGGCGTTCCGTGCCGCCCATACCATGAAGGGCAACAGCCGGGATATGGGGTTCATGCCTTTGTATGAGGCTGCCTGCGAACTGTCCGAGGTTTTGCGGCCAGATGACGCAGGCGTGCCCGCTGGTCCCCTTGATCAGGTGCCAGAACTTCTGGGCAATGTCGAGGCGGCCTATCGCAATACGATAGATTCGTTTTCGGCCATTTGATGAACGCTATTCTGAGAACATCAGTCTTACTGCTCCTGCAAGGAGGATTGCTCTATGACTGCAGATAATGCAGCAGACATCAAGAAGGTGACGCGGAACCGCGTCATCGCTGCTATCGGTGCAGTCATCATCATCGTCATCTCCTTCGTGGTGTTCCTGAGCGCCACGCAGGATCGCATCGTTGATCAGAACAAGCGCTATCTGGAAGGCACGACCCTGCAGACGTCACGGCGTGTGGGTGACCTTCTCTCCAACGCGCAGATGATGATAGACGTCGTAGCCACCAGCTATGAGGCGCGCATGACCTCCGATGCCGTCAGCCCTGACGATCTGCCGGGCATTCTGCGGGCCACCCTCTTCGACCATATCATCCTGGCAACCCCGGATGGGCGTGTCTATGATGATCGTGGCTTGGTCGAGGGATATTCCTCCCGGGAATTGTTCCCTGATGGGCTGCCGCAGGAATCGGGGGCCATCGCCATCGATTCCTCTCCTATAGACAAAGATCCCATCGTGATCTTCTACACCCCCGTTGAATATGAAGGTAGGCTGGTGGGTGTCTTGGCGGGAGGCTATACGAAGGGGCATCTCGCAGAGATGATCACCACCTACTTCTTCGGTGAGCAGACCTCCACCTATCTCTGCGACAGTGACGGCACCATCATTGCCAGTTCCGCCACGACGCAGAACAACTATGACAACGTGGCCGACCTCTATGGAGAAGCCGAGCTTGAGGGAATCACCTATGAGGAGATCAGCCAGGCCTTGGCCAGCAACACTGATATTGGCTTCTCGTACCAAACGTCAACGGGTACGGCAACCGCATACCTCATGGATATCTCTGACTCCACCTGGATGGTGCTCCGGTCGTTCCCTGCCTCCATCACGAACGCCATGATCGACAATGCCACTGGAGCCGCCATCATCCTCATCCTGTGTGTGACGGCGGCCATCGTCCTGTTCGTGGCCGTGCTGCTGGTGCAGTCTCGTCGGCAGTCCAAGCAGCTGCTCTTCGAGAAGACCCAGGCCACCCGCATCGTTGATGCCTCCACGAATCTGTTCCAGCGGCTCATTCGGCTTGACATGCAGAAGGGAACCTACGAATACCTGAAGTCGTCCGGGTTGTCAGGCAACTTCAAGCACGAAGACACCATGGATGCGTTCGGTGCCTATTGGCTGGATCATGCCTATGAGGACGGTGATCGTGCCGTTGTTGGGAAGATCCTTGACACCGCCGGCGTTCAGGAAGACCTTACGGAAGACGTTCCCTATCTTCAGTATGAGTATCGGGTGAAGAATCCCGATGACCCCAAGTCGCCCATTTGGATACAGGTCTCCATCATCTGCCTTGAGCGTGATGAGCAGGGCATTGCAGAAAGCGTCTTGCTGGCAGTTCAGGATGTGACTGTCATCAAGCAGCAGGAACTGGCGGCGCGCGAAGCTCTTGAGGAAGCCTATCTGGCGGCCGATCAGGCATCCAAGGCCAAGAGCGACTTCCTGAACTCCATGAGTCACGACATCCGCACGCCCATGAACTCCATCATGGGCCTCACCGCCATTGCCTCCATGCATATCGATGACACTGAGCGGGTGAAGGACTGCCTGAACAAGATCACCATCTCCAACAAGCATCTGCTGGGTCTCATCAACGAGGTGCTTGACATGGCCAAGATCGAAAGCGGCAAGATCTCCTTGGCGGATGAGGAATTCGACATCGCGGAGACGGTTGAAAGCCTGCTCACCATCGTTCACCCCCAGATAGAGGCGAAGCACCAGACGCTCAAGGTGGATATAACCCATATCAAGCATGAGCATGTGATCGGCGACCCGATGCGTCTGCAACAGGTGTTCATGAACATCATGGGCAATGCCATCAAGTTCACGCCCGAAGGCGGCACCATCGGTTTCCACATTGCCGAGAAGCCCTCTCCCATCCATGGAAGCGGTTGCTACGAATTCACCTTCACCGACACGGGCTGCGGCATGGATGAGGATTTCGTCAAGCGTGTCTTCGAGCCCTTCTCGCGTGCCAATGACTCGCGTACCACCAAGGTGGAGGGAACGGGTCTGGGCATGGCCATCGTGAAGAGCATCGTTTCCCTGATGAATGGCACCATTGACGTGGAAAGCGAACTGAATGTCGGCTCCACCTTCCGCGTGACGGTATTCCTGAAGCTGCGCGATGCCAAGGATGAAGACCTCTCCGGCCTGCGGGGGTTGTCTGTCCTGGTGGCCGATGATGATGAGGATGCCTGCCAGAATGCGGTGGAGATGCTCGCGAGCATCGGCATGAAGGCGGACTTTGTGACCAATGGCAACGCGGCGGTGGAAGCGGTGAAGGCGCGCCATGCTGCTGGCGATGGCTACGTCGCCGTCATCCTGGATTGGAAGATGCCCGAGAAGAGCGGCATCGAGGCGGCACGCGATATCCGCCAGATCGCCCATGTGGATATCCCCATCATCATCCTCTCGGCGTTCGATTGGTCCTCCATCGAACAGGAGGCGCGCGAAACGGGCGTGGATGCGTTCATCTCGAAGCCCCTGTTCCGCTCACGCCTGATCCATGTCATGCAGAGCCTCGTCACTGGTGAAACCGGCGACGATTACGATGAGCGCAAGGAACTGCTGGAGGCTGATTATTCGAAGAAGCGCATCCTCCTGACCGAGGACAACGCCATGGCGGCCGAGATAGGCCTGGAGATCATCGGCATGACCCATGCCCAGGTTGACCATGCCGAAAACGGCAGGGAAGCGGTCGATCTGCTCCTTGAGCATGAACCGGGCTATTATGACTTGGTCTTCATGGACATCCAGATGCCCATCATGAATGGGTACGAGGCAACCAAGGCCATTCGCGCTGCGGCGAAGGACGGTCGTCCTGATTTGGCCGATCTGCCCATCGTCGCCCTTTCGGCTGATGCGTTCGCCGAAGATATCCAGAAGGCGAAGGCATCCGGCATGAATGACCATATGTCCAAGCCCATGGAGATAAAGAACCTGTTGCGCATGTTGGACCAATGGGCAATCTAAAGGTCAAGGCCGCTCTCGCTCTTCTCGCATGCCTTTCGTGTGTTCTGGTGGGATGCGGCGGCTCCGGTGGCAGTGCCAGTGGAAGCACGGGTTCGGAAGGTGGGGGTGCGGCCCAAGATACCAGTGGCCCCGCCTATGAGTTGCCTGCGTCCATCAATGCAGCTGACCATGCTGGCTCCATCGCCACTGCCGAGGGCGAGGCCTTCATCGATACCTCCAATGCCGCCTTGGGTTATGTGGGCGCGTCGGCGGTCAGCTCTTCCCGTCTCAAGTTCCAAGTCATCAAGGATGGCACCAGCTACAACTACGATATGGAAGGCGACGGTACCCCGCTGATCTGCCCTCTGAACATGGGGGATGGGTCCTATGAGTTTCGCATCATGGAAAACACCAGCGGAAACAACTACGTGGAGCTGCTGGGAGACAGCGCGGCCGTCACGCTGCAAAGCGAATTCGAGCCATTCCTGCGGCCCAATGTGTTCTGCCAATTCACCAATGACAGTGCCTGCGTGGCTCAGGCACGCTCGCTTGCGGCGCATGCCCAGAACGAGGGAGAAGTCGTCAAGGTCATCTACGATTGGCTTGTCGAGAACATCACCTACGACAAGAGCAAGGCTGCCGAACTGGCCACCACCACAGGCTATATCCCCATCCCCGATGAGACCTTCTCATCAAAAACGGGAATCTGCTTCGACTACGCCTCATTGGCGGCTGCCATGTTCCGCAGCCTCAACATCCCGTGCCAGATAATCACGGGGTATGTTTCGCCTGACAACATCTATCATGCATGGAACATGATATATATTGACGGCAAGTGGGTAGGTGCGCATATCACCGTTGATCCAGATCAATGGACTCGCATCGATGTGACATTCGCTGCAGGGGGTGCCGATACCAGTCAAGTGGGAGACGGCTCTGCCTACACGGATAGATACGTATACTGAGAGCCTGAAGGGACCAAGTGAAGAGAACCATGCGGAAGAACCAAGCAAAGCAAGGATCAAGGGAGCACCATGGCTGAGAAGATGCTTGAGAGCAGCGCGCTGTCCGCCTTCTGCGAAAGCATGGCGCTCATGCTTTCTGCTGGCATCCAACTGGATGAAGCGGTGCACATGCTGGGGGACAACATGCACAACACCCCCTTCAAGCACGCCTGCACCGAAGTGTATCGCGGCTTGTCGAAGGGTGAGACGCTCTCTACTGCGCTGGAGGTTTCGGGGGCTTTTCCCACCTATGCCGTTGACATGATATCGGTGGGAGAGAAGGCGGGCCGGCTGGAAGCGGTACTGCGGGCGCTGGCTTCCTACTACGACGAGGAGGCTCGTCTCTTCTCGAAGATCCGCACGGCCATCGGACACCCTGCGGCGCTTCTGTGCGTCATGACGCTCATCCTGGCATTCACGGTGTTCGCCATCCTGCCCGTATTCACCAATGTGTACCGCAGCTTTTCGGGGGACATCGCCGCGGGATCCTTCGACATCATGTCGGTGTCTACCGTCATCGGCTATGCAGCGCTTGCCATCACCGTCGTTTTGACCCTGTTCGCTCTCATTGCGTGGTCTTCCACGGGGTCCGAGGCTGGCCGCGAACGCGTATTGGGGTGGCTGTGTCATGTCCCGGCAACCAGACAGGCCATGTATCAGCTGGCTCTGTCTCGCTTCACCTCAGCCATTGCCATCTATACCGCCTCAGGGGTCAATTCCGATGAGGCCATGCGGGAAGCGCTTGATACGGTAGAGCATGGCAAGCTGCGCAAGAAGGTGCAGAATGCCTACGATGCCATGATCAGTCCAACCAGCGCTCGAAGCATGGCTCAGGCCATCTCGGAGTTCGGTGTGTTTGAACCGGTCTATGCGCGCATGCTTCTGGTGGGCAGTCGGGCTGGCAGTTTGGATGCTGTGCTCGAACGCCTCTCTGATACATTCTTCGATGACGCCATCAGCCAGATTGACAACGCGGTGGACGGCATCGAACCGGCGCTGGCCGCGTTCATTACGGTTGCCATCGGCGTCACGCTCGTCTCAGTCATGTTGCCGCTCATAGGCATCATGGGGTCCATCGGATAGAAACGGGCAGGTAGGGCATGTATCACGAGGTTACCAGCGAAATGAGGCTCCAGCGCAGATTGCGTGTGCTGTTCTACGGTCTGCTCATCTTGGCACTTGCCTTCATCGTTCTGTTCTTCTGGGATTCCGCCCGTGCTTCCATGGAAGAGCAGGCGGCCGCCTCCATCCGCTCATCCATCCTGGATACCGCCATGCAGTGCTGTGCCGTTGAGGGCTCATACCCCATGACCTTGGGCTATATGGAAGAGAACTACGGCCTGCGCGTCAACAGCAGGGATTTCCTCATCACCTATGAAGCCTTTGCCAGCAATGTGCTTCCCACTGTTACGGTGGTGCCGCGATGACGGTCCAAAGGGGAGGCGCACAACGGCAGGCGCGTCTGAGCGCCCAGAATTCGTCGTTCATCAATGCGGTTGAAGCCGGAGCGTTCTCTTCGAAGCTGCGGTTTGCCCGTCAGCCCGACTACAATCGCATGTTCATGGCGTTGCTGTTCTGTCTGTTCGTGGTATGCCTCTTGCTGGCTGTGGTGGTTGGCGTGCATACCTACAGCACGGTTTCGGCGGATCAGGCCAAGGGCAATGCCAGCCGCTTGGCTACCAGCTTCCTGGTGAATGACATCCGTGCAAATGACGCTTTGGACGCTGTGGCCACGGGGACGGGGCCTGAAGGGCCGTCGCTGGTGCTGATCGAACGGCTTGAGAATGCCACCTATGAGACAAGGCTGTATCTGTACAAGAACAACATCGTGCAGGAATACACCAAGGCTGGGTCGCCTTACGCGCCCGCGCAGGCAACACCGGTGGTGGCCTCCCGTATGTTCCACTTCGAATACGCCGACGGGCTTCTGACCTTGGTCACCGACCAAGGAACATCGAAGGTTGCCCTGCGCAGTGTGAAGGGGGCGTGAGGCGAAGCATGAAATCCTTCTCAACTGCCCTGCATCAGCGCTCCGCGCACATCATCTCCTCGGATGCGAAGGGACGTCGAGGAATGGCGTTCATCGTGGAGGCGCTGCTTCTGCTGGCCTTCCTGGTGGCGTGCCTTGCCGTGTTCATGCAGCTTCTGGGCGCATCTGGGCATCTTTCCCAAGATGCCACCCAATTGGATGCCGCCGTGCAGGCGGCCTCCAATGCAGCCGAGCAGTTCTCAGCTGATCCCACCTCCCTTGCGTCGGAGCAAACGGTCAAGGGCTTGTCCGTGAAAGCTGACACGTGGTCTGAGGAAAGCGGGACGGGTACGCTTTACCACGCCACCATCACCGTATCCGATGGGAACGGTGAAGAGGTCTATCAGCTGACCACGGCAAAGTATGCTGATGGACAGGGTTCGCAGGCGTTGGGGGGTGTGCAGCATGGCTAGGAACCAAGGGTCGGTGCGCATGGGCCCCATCAGCCTGTTCACCTTGGTGATGGTCCTTTGCATGGCAACCCTCTGCGTGCTGTGCGTTGCCACTGCGCATGCAACGCTCAAGATGTCTGAGCGCTCTGCGGCAGCCACCCAGGCAACCTATCGAAACGAGCAGGCTGCCCAACTTTGGCTGGCATCCATCGTGCAGCATTCCAATCCCACGCAGGACGATCTTGATGAGGCGAATGAGAAAGCCCAGGTTGGTTTCATGGACAGTGCCAATGTGGCGGTCGATTCTGAGATCATTCCGGTGGGTGACGCGGTATCGCAGCTTGGGCTTGAGGGCGAAGTGGATGCGAGGAGCTTCCGCTCTGCCGTGAAGGCAAGCTTTCAAACGGGTTCCGGCAAGCTTCTCGATGTGGTGGTTGCGCTTCGGAGGGGCGGAGGATACCAGGTGCTTGCATGGAAGGCCACCGCGCAGTTGAGCGAAGAGCCTCCCACAGAGCTTCTCTGGTCAGGAATGTGAGAGGGGCGGCAGACGGAATGAGCGACAAGCGAACAGGAACAATATCATCGGCAAGAGTGCACGATAGGAGAACACATGAAAATGGATAAGCTGCTGGCACAACTGATGGAAACAGGCGCCTCGGACATCTTCATCGTCGCGGGTCTGCCTCTGACCTACAAGGCGGGCGGTCGTCAGTATCGGGACAGCGGAAGTCCGCTCATGCCAAAGGACACGGAAGGCTATGTTCGCCAGATCTATGAATTGGCTGGTCGCAGCATGCAGCCGTTCGAATCGTCCCACAACAAGGATGATGATTTCTCCTTCGCCGTTCCCGGCACGGGCCGATTCCGCGTGAACGTCTTCCGTCAGCGTGGCAGCGTGGGTGCCATCATCCGTGTCATTCCCTTCACGCTCCCCACGCCGGAAGAGTTCAACATCCCTCCCGAGGTCATGCGCGTCTCTGATTTCCAGAAGGGCTTGGTGCTGGTCACGGGACCGGCAGGGGCTGGCAAGTCCACCACACTGGCGTGCATGATAGACAAGCTGAACCAAGAACGCGTGGGACATATCATCACCATGGAAGATCCCATTGAATACGTGCATCGCCACGCCAGCAGCATCGTCACCCAGCGTGAGATACCCACCGACGTTGCCACCTATGCCGATGCCCTGCGTTCTGCTCTGCGCGAATCTCCCGATGTCATGCTGTTGGGTGAGATGCGTGACCAAGAGACCATCGCAACCGCCGTCACGGCGGCGGAGATGGCCCAGTTGCTGTTCTCGACGCTGCATACCACCGGAGCGGCAAACACCATCGACCGTATCATCGACGCCTTCCCCGCAAACCAGCAGCGACAGATCCGCTTCCAGCTTTCCATGGTTCTGCAGGCGGTTGTCAGCCAACAGCTGGTGCCCACCATAGACGGGGGTCAGGTTCCCGCGTTTGAGATCATGATCGCCAATACGGCCATCCGCAACCTCATTCGCGAGGAGAAGACCCACCAGATGGACAGCGTCATCGCCTCAAGTGGGGCAGAGGGAATGCGCACCATGGACCAAAGCCTGTTCGATTTGGTGGCAGCGGGCCGCGCGTTGCCTGAAGTCGTCCTTCAGCGGAGCATTCATCCCGAAGCCTTGGAGAAGCGTCTCGAAAGTGCTAATCTTCTCAATAAGAGTGTTGACGAACTGAATAGCATGGGGCCTGCATAGTGCTGGTCCCATTTGCGCGTGTACAGGGAAACAGAAGGTAAGAGGGCCGTATGAAGAAAAGCAATGTCATCATCATGATCGTATTTGTCATTGCTTCCATCTTCTTCCTGTGGCTGTGGTATTACTTGGGGCTGGATGCGGTGGACAACCCGCGCGACCTCGTTCTTACCATTCTCTGGTGGCTGTTGGTCATCGTTGCCTGCGTTGGCATCCATTATGCTGAGAAGATACGTCAGAAGAACATTCGCACAGCCTTTCTTGCACCGGGGCTCATCTACAACAGCGAAGCGGGCATCGTGCGGTTCGAGCCACCTGCAGAATACGTGGATGAGTTACAGAACATCCTTGATGCCCTGAAGTACAACTTCGAACGCCCTGATGAGCCGAATCAATCACGCATCAGGTTCAAGTACATCGTTCGTACGGACAAGTTCGCTGATCAGGGGGATACGTGGGAAGGCGAGGTTCTTCGCGTGCAGAACCCGCAAGACCCCATTCCGTTCAATGGCAGGGAAGAGCTCACCGCCATCCTCTCCAAATAGCACATCATTATCTATGTAGCGTAGGTCGTCCGCGCAGCGGCGGCCTGCTCCACTCGGATCAAGACTTATGGCACGCTCCGTAGCGAAGGCTTCAGCCTTCGTTCTTCCGCAAGCTAAAGCTTGCGCTACGAAGGAAACCCATTCGTGTCGAATCTGTAGCGAAGGCTCGTAAGGGTTGACTTGATTACCCCGATGATCAATCCTCAATCCGTCCCTCCTACAATAAACAATGTCACATCCCGAAGGTGAAGAGCATCCTTCAGAATG
>CAYWWK010000028.1:0-26194 GCA_964462135.1 uncultured Eggerthellaceae bacterium
TCGAGAAGGCGAACATGCTGATGCTCATGGCGAAGGTCTACCGCAACGACTGGGACGCGCTTGTTCAGATATACAACGACGCCTACGACCAAGAGCACATCAACCTTGATGCGTGGAACGGACTCGTCAACATCGCGCTGGAATCCCGCACGAACTCCTCGCAGGACGACCTGTATGACCTTGCAGCCCAGTGCGCCAACGACATGAAGTATCACCCGCTTCCGATGTACGACCTCACGCGCCGTATCGGGGCCAAGATCACCGACCCTGCCATCAAGGCAAAATACATGATGCTCGTGCAGTCCACGCTGCAAGAGGCATCACGCGTGAATGGCTCGCAGTCCGTTCACGCCAAAGGGGTCGTGCAGGTTGCGAACGCGTTGCTCGGCTATATCGACAACCGCGTTGCCACCTTCTCGTTTGATGGGGCAGATGCGAACAAGATCGTTTTGGCGAAGTCGTTCCAGAATGCAGGCGTGACGTGGGAGTACAGTCTTGATGGAGGCAGCAACTGGGCCATGGTGCACGAGGATGCGGTGACACTCACAGCCCGGGAGATTGCGAGCATCACCGCCGCCAAAGACATCAAGGTGCACATCATCGGCGTGCCGCGTGAGGGGAACACCTTCACCATCGACATCACGCAGTCTTCGTTCTCTACGGCGGGGCTTTCGGCAAATGACGACGAGAACCGCTTCTACGGCACCACCAGCCTGATGGAGTACTACATCAGCGAAGATGTCAGAGAGGAAGCGGAAGCGAAGGTCGTGCCTGCAGATGCGGTGTGGACGTCGTTCTCCGTGGCTCCCAACCTCGAGGGCAACAAGCGCCTGTTCGTTCGCAACCGCGCCACGGGAACGCAACTTGCAACGAACTATGTCTGGTACACCTACCACGAGAACATCGTCATCAACGAGCGCAACTACATCGAGCCTAGGCATTTGACGATCGCAGAAGCGCACGGTGGAGCGGCATTGGGCACGCCGGCGAACATACTCGACGGCAACGCCAACACGTATTGGCTGACGGGCAAGACCGGGCTGCCTCACTACGTTACCGTCGGCTTGGACGAACCGAAGTACATTTCGGGCTTCGACTTCCTTCCCAAGCGCCTGAACTCGACGATAGGCGTACCTTACGGACTGGTTCAGCAGTTCTCGATTTCCGTGAGCATGGACCTCACGAACTGGACCAATGTCGTTGCAAATGGGACCACCGCGAGCACAGGTGCGGGACTTCACTCCGAAACATTCACGCCGGTTCAAGCGAAATACGTCAGACTCACCTGCAAAACCGCGGAAAGCATGAACAACCTCCCCTTGGGGGCGAAGGGCTTGGTTTCCATCGCTGACGTCAAGCTTTACGAGGACCTGACGGTGGATCCCACGCCGAGGGCGAAGGTGCGCTACGACATCTCCAGCAAGACGAATGAGGACGTCGTGGCTGAACTTGTCAACATCAGCAAGCCCATAACCGTGACGAATACGGAAAACGGCGCCATCACGCACACGTTCACCGAGAACGGCAGCTTCACGTTCCAGTTCGTTGACAACGACGGTAATCAGGGCTCCGCTGAGGCATCTGTCAATTGGATCGACAAGACGGCACCTGAAATGAACGTTTCTTTCAGCACGACGGAACCCACCAACTCAGATGTCATTGCCACGATGACGTTCACTGAGCCTGTGATCATCACTTCTGATGGCGTCAGTGTTCTCAACAGTGATGGCACGACTTATGATGGCGCATTGACTTCCGACCCCAAGAGCATCACGTTCACTGAAAACGACGCGATTGACATCGGGTTCGTCGATGAGGTGGGCAATGTCGGTCACAACACGGTCACAGTTGACTGGATCGATCGCGAGGAACCCACGGGCACGGTCACTTACAGCACAATCGATATCACCGATCAGCCCGTTGTTGCAACGGTGGAGCCGGATAAGGAAGGCGTGACCGTTACGAGTGAGGGCGGGGAAACGCACACGTTCGACAGCAACGGTGACTTCACGTTCGAGATGGTCGATGCTGCCGGCAATACAGGCACCGCCACCGCCAACGTGTACTGGATCAAGCGTACGCCGAATATCGAGGTGAGCTTCTCGCCTGCAACGGAGGAGCCGACATTGGATCCGGTCGATGCTACGATCGAGCTTCCCGATGGCTATCGCATCATGAACAACAGTGGCAGGAATGTGTATACGTTCACGGAAAGCGGTGAGTTCATCTTCCAGTACATCGACCCTGATGGCATGCAAGGCAGCTATCCTGTCAAGGTGGACTGGATCGACCACGAAGCGCCTGAGGCGACCATCACCTACGACAGACCGACGCCCACGAACCAAGATGTTACGGCTACCCTTTCGCTTGAGGATATGTCACAGCCGGTTCAGGTTACGAGCGCAGGCGGTTATTCGCGTACGTTCACTGACAATGGTGAGTTCACCTTCGAGTTCGAGGATGCTCTGGGAAACGAGGGTTCTGCCACCGCGAAGGTTGACTGGATCGACAAGACGCCTCCCACCGCTTCACTCACATACAAGATGAACGAGGCAACTGGCAAGATGGTTGTTCAGGTGGTCAATCCCAGTGAGGAGATCACCTTTGCAAAGGGCGATGGTACCTACGAGTATGCCGCCAACGGTGATTACGAGATCGTGTTCTATGACAGGGCCGGAAACGAGGGAAAGGTGATCGCGCATATCGACTCGATCGGTGGGTCCCATCCGGACAAGCCGGATGCCGGGATCCTCTCAGTGTCGTTCAGTGGGGACGCGTTCCGGGCAATTGAATGGGCCGAAGAGGACGAGAATCACCTGCACGGGCGCATCGAGGTGCCTCGATCCAAGATACCCACCGCTCCTGAGGAGTTCAAGATCGAGGTACCCGAAGGCATCTACGTTGATTCCATCACGAAGCGTGCCCGCTCATTCATCCATCCGCTTGCCGTCTTCTTCCGTGCAGCTGTCAGCAACGATGCGGAATCGGTGTTCTGGGACATCCTGCTCAAGCGCACCGATGATCCAGACTACGAGAGGCTCTATACCCTTGAGATGGTTCCCCTTGATGAGGCGGGCGACGGTGGCAATGGCGGTGGCACCGGTGACAATGGCGGCAGTGGTGATACCGGTGGAGACAAGCCTGGTCCACCCATCTCTGATGGCTCGGGGGATTCTGGCTCATCGAATGGCCAGCCTCCTGCTGAAGGGACAGAGCCTCCACAAGCCAATGGAGGAGACGTGGGTGCTACCCCTCCATCAGGAGATGGGGGCGACCAGCTTGCCCAGACCGGAGACGACACACCCCTGTCTCTGCTGTTGATGCTCTGCGCGGGAAGCCTTGCCTGTGTGGGAGGGTACATGATCCTCCGTCGTCGGTCCTGACGAATGAACAGGGGACGGGTCTTCCGTTCAACTACCTGCTCATGGAACTGCCTCTTCGACGTACGGCCATCCTGAATACAGCAAACGACACGATCCCTGTCATGCGATTGAACGGAAGACCCGTCCCCTGTTCATCGGGGCGGATTTTCAATCCGCCCCGATGCAACAATGGGATTGGTGCCCATTGCCTTGGCTTATGAGGCGCGCAGGGCCTCTACCACATTGTCGGTCTTGCAGCGGTGCATGCCATAGAGTACCGATATTCCCATGGCCAGAGCAGTCATCCCTACCGCGATGCCCATATAGCTCCAAGGCAGTGTGAAGGGCACCGCACTCAGCGATTGGGAGACCATCAGCCAAACCAGGAAGGAAACCCCCACCGATATCACCAACCCCGGGATGAGTCCCGCTATCCCGAACGTCATGCATTCATCGGCGATCATGTGACGGAACTGCCTGTTGGACATCCCCACCGATCTCATGACGGCGAATTCGCGCTTGCGCAGGATGAGCGAATTGGTCACCGTATTGAAGACGTTGGCCATGGCGATCAGCGCCAGTATCCCCGTGAACAGCAGGCAGAACACATTCACGATGGTTGCGAGCATCTGATTGGAGTTCGCTTCGGCCCGATAGTCGTTGTAGGAGATGAAGCTGAGCCCCCGCTGCTTCTCCACCTCACCGAAATAGGCATGACCCTGATCATTCAATTCTTGGGCCAACGCGGCATGGTCGCCGTCAGCTGGGTTGAAATAGGAACGAAAGAAGGGCTGGTCATCAATGAGACAGACGTGCTTGGCAAGCGAGAGGGGCACGATCAATGAGATGCCTTCACCATAGGAACCAACAATCGCCGGAGGCTCATCTGCAAGTGCCGTCACCTCTATGGGCGCCGTAGCCACCTGCACGTCATCCATGGATAGAACATCCCCGGCATGCGCGTTTGTGCCACTCCATTCCAGATAGGGCACGAATCCTGCATCATCCACCTCGGATGCGATGGTTCCCACGTCAAAGCGCACGGGAATCTCTTGGTCGAACACTCCCGCTACCAGCGCTTGCACAGTGCCAGTCTGGTGCAGCATCTCCAAAAGTTGATAGGTGCTTCCATCATTGCCGTAGGCCTGGGCAATGCCAATGGCGCGGATCGCGTCGGTTTCATAGAACGTGGCTGGGTCCAATCCGAGACCTGTCGCATAGGCATTGAATTCGTCATCGGATGCATAGCAGATGCGCGCTGTGGCAGCGAAACTGCCCGATGGCGTCCTCCGGTAAAGCGCATTGTCCTCAATCCGGAAGGCGGCTCCTGCCATATCGGCGGGAACTTCCACCGATACCTCTCCGGTGAGACGCCAACCTTGGGGGATGGCATCGGGGGCGGCAGACAGATTGCCGTAGGCATCCTGGAAGATGGCCTCAGCTTCCACCATTGCGCTGTTTCTGTCTGATACCAGCTGCTCGACAGAGAGGCTTTCTCCAGATGGTTCGTTTTGAGAAGAAAGCTGGGCGCCTACGGATACCTCTCCAGCTGGCTCGCCGTTGGACACCGCATCCAAGAGATTTCCCAAGAAGACATTGAGAGAGCCGGCTGCCATCAACAGCACGATGGCAAGGGCAAGCGATATCGAGGCGGTGCGTCCCGTGCTCTTGCTGCGCTTGCGGTTTATGCGCGCCAGTGTTGCTCCCATACCGAAGATGCGACCCCTGCCATTTCCCTTGCTCCAAAGCCTTGCGATGTCAGTGGCCTCGTTCGCCCGCTGTGCGCCTCGTTTCGAGATACGTGAGGTTGCGGCAGAGCGGATGGAATCGATGATGTTCATGCGGCTTGCTCGCTTTGCGGGTATCCATGCTGACACCAGCACGCACCCAAGCGTCAATACGGCAGTGAGGACGAGCATGCGCCCATCGGGGAAGACCTCGAAGGAGATGCCCTCAGCGCCAGCCAGGTTCGCAATGAAGGATCCAAGGGCGGTGAAGGTGATCCAGCAGCCGCCCAATCCCAGAAGCAGCCCCAAGGGGATGCCGATGAGTGCCACGACGATGGCCTCGAGAAGAACGGCGCGCCGCAGTTGGCCTTTGGTGGCGCCAATGGAAGACAAGAGACCGAATTGATCCATGCGCTCAGCGACGGAGATGTTGAACGCGTTGAAGATGAGCGAGATGCATGCCAAAAGGATGACCGCGGCGAGCACGCAGATCAGTCCGTAGAACGTGGTCCACATGGAGGTATCGCTGGGAAGGCCCATGTAGCGAAGAAGGGCGTCATGCAGGCTGATGGACGCCTCTGGGAAGAGCTCCTGCGCCATGTGCCTCACGTCATCGGCTCGTTCAACGTCAGTGAAGGATAGGAAGGCCCGGGCTGGTCCAATGGCCGTCTGATCAGCTGCCGTGAATGCGAGGGTGCCGTAGGAATCGAAGAGCGAATAGCTCACCTTGTCATAGAATCCCACGACCGTATAGGTACGCTCGCAAACGTCTGAGAACGTGGGATCGTCTTCATCGGAAGACGCTGCATGAAGCTGTCCAACGGGGATCGTCAGCTGATCGCCCAGCTGCACGCCTTTGTGGCTCTTCCATGTGAGGAACAGGCAAAGCTCGTCGGATTGCTCGGGCATGCGCCCTTCAACAGGATGCAGCCCCAAAAGCCCTCCGAGATCGCCTTCGCCTGAGACGATGGGCTGCGTTGATCCCAAGACGTATTGCTGCTCTTCAGTGAGTTGACCGTATCCCACCTCATGCAAAACAGCCGTTGCGCTCACGTGGGGATCATCGGCAGCGCGAGCCATCCCTTCGTTGAGCTCCTGCTCATTCGTCACCTTCGCCACCGCCATCCAGCTGCCAGAGCTGTTCGTCTCCGCCTGATAGAGGAAATGGGCGAGAGAGGTGAAGGTCGTGAATACGGCGGCAACGAGCGCAGTTGCCAAGGCCACGCCGACGATGGTGACTGACGTGCGCACCTTGTTGGAGATCAAGGACTTCAGGGTGTAGTTCACAAGGCCTTTCATCGCCGGATCCTCTCATCGCGTACGATGGCACCGTCCTCTACGGCGATGATCCTGTCAGCTGCCAAGGCTATCTCCTCATCGTGGGTGATGACAACCATGGTCTGTCCCAGAACTCGGTTCGAATCACGGAGGAGCTGCATGATCTCGCAACTGTTTCTGGTGTCCAAGTTGCCGGTAGGTTCATCAGCAAGCACCACCGCAGGGGCATTCATGAGGGCCCGTCCGATGGCTACGCGCTGTTGTTGACCGCCCGAGAGCTGGCTTGGCAGATGCCCTTCACGGCCGCGCAGCCCCAAGGTATCCAAAAGGCTGCCCAGACGCGATTGGTTGATGGCTCTTCCGTCAAGAGCCACAGGCAATGTCATGTTCTCCACGACGTTCAGTACCGGCACGAGATTGTAGAACTGATAGATCAGGCCCACCTCCCGTCGGCGGAAGACGGCCAGTTCGTCATCGGTGCGCTGATAGATGTCACGGCCATTCAAGAGCACTGCACCCGATGTAGGCCGGTCGACTCCGCCCATCAGGTGAAGCAAGGTTGACTTGCCTGAGCCCGATGATCCGATGATGGCGATGAACTCGCCTTCGTCCACTGAGAACGAGACATCGTTCAGTGCTGCGGTTCGGGAAGCTCCCGTTCCATAGACCTTCGTGAGATGGCTGACGGTCAACAGACTCATGATGCCTACCTCCTTGTCGTTCGGGATGATATGCAAGCAAGCATGACAAAGCAGCATTGACCTTGCATGACGCGTCCATTACAGAGTCGTAATGCACCGCTTTGGGTTCCAATCGAAGCCCTTCAATACCGTGATGGGCAAGCTCAAACCACGAGCTTTGGGAATGCGATATCGAACCGCGCGCCGCCTTGGGGACCATTGGATGCGGAAAGCGTGCCGCCCTGCGCTGAGATGAGCGCCTGGGCAAGGGCAAGCCCGATGCCGAACCCAGTTGACGTCGAGTCGCCTTCCCTGTCTTGCGATCCTCGATAGAAGCGGTCGAAGACATGGGGGAGCTCGTCTGGAAGGAAACCGGGTCCCGTGTCAGTGATCCTGATGCGCGCAGCCAGTGCATCAGTGCAGGCGCTGAGCGTGACAGCGCCTCCGGAGGGCGTATGCTCCATGCAGTTCTTCAGGATGTTCTCGACCGCCTCGATGGTCCAGCGCCTGTCTCCCTCAAAGCATGCATCATGCCCGATCTCGCAGATGAGTTCGATATCGTGGAGATCCATGGCGGCCAAGAGCGGTTCAGCGGCCTGCGTTGCCACATCCTGCACCATCACCGTTCTGCGTTCCACTTGAATGGCTCCGGCATCCACCTTCGCTATCTTCAAGAGCGATGTGACAAGCCATGCAACGCGATCCAGCATGGATTCCAGCCGTCGCACTGCATGCTTGCGTTTAATGGGGTCATCGGCTCGTTCGATCTTGGGAAGCATGAGCGCTGCGGCAGTGAGAGGTGTGCGTATCTGATGGGATACATCTGCCAGTGCATCCGCAAGGCAGTTGCGCTCGGATTCAAGCAGATGATTCGTGCGATCGAGTCGGGACACCATTTTCGCCAATTCGTTGGAGAGCATCGCGATGTCCCCTTCGCTGCAGTTCGAGAAATCAACCTCGCGCCCGTTGTGGAGGACCTCATCTATCTGGCTTGCAAGCCGCTTGATCTGGCGATGACGCAGAGAGGAGACGACGGCGAAGAACACGAGCGCGACGATGCCAGCCACCAGTATCCAAGCCCGTGCGCAGGAAGGGCTTATGGCTCCGATCAGTCCCAGGCAGCCAGCCAGCCCCAGGCACTGGAAGAACAGGGTACGCCACGATCCCATGCTAGGCATCCACCTTGTAACCCAGTCCTCGGGCCGTGACGATGATGGAAGGCTCTGCGGGGTCTGTCTCTATCTTTTCGCGCAGTCTCTTCACGTAGACATTGAGCGCGTTGTCGGACACGTATTCCCCTGCGCTTTCCCATACGGCATCTCTCAGCACGTCGCGCGTCACCAACGTTCCCTTATGCTGGAAGAAGCAGAGCAGCAGTCGGTATTCCAATGCGGAGAGGAAGACCTCGCGTCCGGCTTTGGTGACCGTCGCAGAGGCGATATCCAGACAGACATCATCTACGGTGATCACGTTGGACGCGGAATGCCTTCGACGCAAGGCATTCCGAATGCGTGAGAGGAGTTCCCGAGGGCGGAACGGCTTCGTGATATAGTCCGCCGCGCCCATATCAAGGCCAGCCACAGTAGAGTATTCGTCATCGGAGGCGGTCAGGAAGATAACGGGCATTTCGGGAGCCGTTTCGCGGGCAGTGGCGCAGACGGCGAATCCGTTCCCCTCCGCCAGCGAAACATCCAAGAGCGCTATGTCGAACGATTCCATCATGAGCGCTGTGCAGGCATCATGTTGGGTGGCATGCGCAACACATTGCATCCCTTCGCATTCCAGAAGGTCAGTCAGCGCGTCTATGATGGCGCGATCATCTTCAACCAGGAGAACTCTCATGGATGCCATTATCCTCCATCTCATCGCACGCGCGCATTACGAAGCCGTAATGCATGAACAGGGGACGGGTCTTCCGTTCAATCACTTTTACAGAACTGCATCTATGACGCACAGTCGCTTTAAATGCGGCAAACGGCATGATCTCTTTCATGTGATTGAACGGAAGACCCGTCCCCTGTTCATTAGCCCCTGTCTGGAGGAGGGATGGGGATGACCTCGCCAGTGCGTGACCAAGCATCATAGTCCAGCACATCTCCATTGATGGCGAACTGGGTCCAGTCGGTGTCCTCATGATAATCCGTGGTGGTATGCCAGTAGAACCTCTCTCGGGGCTCATCGGGCACATCGAAGACGGTCATGCCGTAGCGGGAGGCATCTGCGCCAACCGCTTGGGCGATGGTGGCGGGAAGGTCGAGATGCCCGGTTGGCACATCCGAGAATCGCGGAGGCTGCTCCGCCTCCTCCGGCGTCTCAGGTGGCTTCACCATCAGGATGACTGAGGTGGGTTCGGTAAGCCCCTCGGGAGTGTTCTGCCAATTGCCGTGATCAGCGGTGATGATGATGAAGGAGCTGTCGTAAACCCCAAGGTCCTTCATCTGTTGCAGGTAATCGCTGACTATCCGTATATTGCCTCGTGCCTGCTGGGATCGTGTCGGCTCCCCTGAAGCGGGCCGCCCCTGCTCGTCCATGATGAAAGGCCGATGAGGACCAAGCATGTGGATGAGTTTGAAGCTCTTGTCCTCAGCGCTGAAGGCAAGCCCCTTGTCATGCAGGCCTTTCGCCAAGCGCAGATCATCCACGGTGAAGGGCATGCTGGAGATGTCTCCCTGTGCAGAATAGGCTTGATTCAAATCATCGGTGGTGAACCAGAACGGTGGTTTGAGTACCCAGGGCAGTTCTCGGTAGAGCGCCACGCGTTCAAGTTCGGCGCTCATGATGATGGGATCGAAGGGTGGGGGTGCCACCTCGTGGACGTTCATGGCGAAAGGGGCAACCTTGGTGATGTCCGTCCCTAGGCTGTCTGTGTAGAGACCGACGGTATAGCCTTGGTCGCGCACGTCCTTGATGAGCATGTCGCCGTCGAACCACGTGCGAACGAATTCCTTGAAATCGGTGCCTGGCTGCGGAGCCCGTCCCGTGGTCAGGAAGGGCATCGCATAGCGGGTGGGAATCATCTGGGCCGTTGAGTTCGTGAAGCAGGTGAACCCAGTGAGCCCGTCAAGCAAAGCTGGATCGTCTTGGAGCGCCTCGTTCAGGAAGCGTTGGTCATAGGTATCCAGAACGAAGACCACCACGTTCTGGTGCGGGGAGAGGGTGTAGAGACCTTCGCGGGTTGCGACTACCTTCTCCATTCGCAATCCGTCCAGCACTCGCTGGTCGGTGGCTATGCTTATCACGCTGGCTGTCTGCACCACAACCAAAGCAACGCTCAAGGCAAGTGCGACAGCGCGGAAGATGCGCTTGCGCTTCAGTCCGAAGAGGACCAGACCGAACAGGATCACGATCCAGACAAGAGAGCTTGCGATCACCATTTCCATATGGTCAGGCAGGTTGAGCAGTGATCCATCTGCGATGGGCAGATCCTTGTTCAGGAACAGAGCTTGGACATAGGCAGCGATGCCGATGCCTACGGCGAGTGCGAGCGCGATGATGAAGGCGCGTCCGCGCAAAGCTGAGAGAGCCAGGGCAATCAGCACCATCGCGATGGCTCCGACGATGAGCATCAGAGGAAGGATATCGTAGAAGTTGAACAGCAATCCGAACGTGGATTGCCCCACCACCTCAAGGGGAGGGGCCAGAAAGAGCGTGGTTACCAAGAAGAGGCTGACGATGAGCGCTTGGATGAAGCGCTGCTTCCAGCCCAGCTGCTGAGGGGATTCCCTTTGGGAGAGCTGCTGTTTGGCGGTGAGCGCCTCATGGTCGGCATCCTTCAAGAGCCTTCCCGCATTCGCCTGAGCGACATCTATGAGGTGCACCGCTGGCTCAACCTGTCGCTTTGCATTCTCGTCGATATGGAACAGGCGCAGAAGCGCGCGACGACTTCGGCGGAAGGCGACGCCCAACACGGCGCTGAGAGCGACGGCCACGCCAGCAAGCGCTTGGATGGTGTAGGTCATGACCGACGGGTCCACATAGGCGAAAGCCAGCGCGGGCGCCCCCAGGCACATCACGGATGCCAGGATGAACAGGGAACAGGCATCGTGGAGGAGTACCAAGCATCTAGGCAGCATGATCGCCCTCCGATCTCTCAACCGAATGGTTTCCAGCGTCGTTCTGCTTTTCCAGCACGGCACTGAGGAGGTATTCGCCTGCTGCCTGGCCCCCGTGACCGAGGTTGAACACGAACCCATTCCGAATCTCCTCGATCTCATCCCTCCACTGATCCTTGTGGCTGAGCATGTCTTCGACGATGCCGCTGAATCTGCCAAGCTCGTCTTTGTCGAGGGCTTTCCCCACCCGATTGCGCAAGGATATGTCTGTTGAGTCAATGCCGAATTCCCGCCAATTCGGATTTCTGACCTTGGGATCAGTGTTGATGAAGACCGCTGGCCGCAAGGTGGTGAAGCAAAACTCACAGAAGACTGATGACCAGTCGGTGACCAAGACATCGGCAGCCAGAATGGAATCGCTCGTGCTGAAATCCTGCTCGAAGACGAGCTCCTCGGCGCTGATGTCAGCGAAACGTGCTTGGAGCGCCTCCCATCGTGGCCTGTAGCGCTTCGTGTATTCAGGGTGCGGCCGCACGATGATGCGATACCCTTTGCCAAGGAGTGAGGTTATCAATTCGTCAACGCAGCTGTCGAGCAGGTTGTCCTCCTGCCAGCTGGGAGCAAGCAGGATCTGAGGGCGATCCTTCGAGCCTTCGATCTCATCCTGATGAATCGCCCATTCGCTGATATCCCTATCCAACAGATCGTATCCGCAGGCGATGAGCTTCTTCTCCTTGATGTTGCGGTGGGCTTCGATCACGCGCATCTCGTCTATCTGATGGGGACCCGTGCACAGCAGCGTGTCGTAGTTGTCGTATTCACCAACCGTTGAGGTCATGTCCATGGATGTCATGTGGTGGAACATGTAGACGTATTCAATGTCCTTGCGTACGTACGAGCGCTTGATGTAGAAGTTGTCCAAGTCTCCAAGCGTGGTGACCACCACGTCCGCGTCCATCTTCATCATGAGCGTGATAGCCTTCTTCTCTCCGATGAAGTAGGGAAAGATCCGGGGATGGGCCTCTGCCAATGCGAAGATCTGGTCGTTGGGGTCGTTCGTCACATAGTGGATCCGGATATCCGAATGATTGAGCATCCATTCGATGGCACCACGGAAGTACTTGTAGAAGCCGCTGCCCTCGGAATAGAACACGATGTGCTTGTCTGCGATGGCGAAGAAACGCTTGAAGTCAGCTTTCTCCCGCTTGGCAAGAGGGCTTGGCTTGTACCATCGGCCCTTGGGGGCTGCAAGCGCATTGAGCCCTTCCACCTCTTCGCGGCTTTCCTCCAGTTCGGCATAGTCGATCTGCTTCTTCGGGTTGATGATGAGGTTGCAGGCCACCTGCACGATGATGGAGAGCAAGTTTGAGCATACCCAGTAGAACGCCATTCCTGCCGCCACGAACATTCCCAAGAAGAACGAGAGCGCGATGGAAAGCCCATTGGTCGTGTTCTTCTCAGCGCGGGATTGCTCTTTCTGCAATGGGTTGATGTGATTCTGGGCGAATCCCATCACCACGGCAGAGAGACCGGCTGCAAAGGGCATGATCCAGGCAAGGCCTCCGTCCTCCACGGGAACCATCCCCAAAAACTCCGTGCCGGGGGCCCCATTGTCGGTGATGCCATGGATCACATCCACCAGCCCAAAGAGGATGAGGATCTGCACGGCAAGGGGAATGAGACTGAGCATGGGGTGGTAGTGCTGCTCTTTGTACAGAGCGCTCTGCTTCTCTCCGATAGCCTCCGCATCGCCGAAATGGCGCACCCGGATCCGATTGAGCGCAGGCATGAGCTTCACCATGACGATGGAATTCTGCTGCACCCAGAGCGACAGCGGCATCAGGATGACTTTGATGATCAGCGTGAAAAGGAAGATAGAGGCCCACCAATTGCCAGTGAGTTCGTAGCAAGGCTGAACGATCAGCGATAAGAGCTCAGCAAGTGCTTCCATGAGAGGAGAGCCTGGATTCCTTTCTCAAAATGATTCGAAGAGATTATAGGGGCAAATCCTCCTTTGGGGAACACGCAGAGGGTTTGTGTCCCATACGCGGAATTTGAGCAGTTGCACTCAGAAGCTGCACAGCCTTCACTCAGCAACGAAGAGAAGGGAGTCCTGTTGACTGAGGAAGCCCTCTTGGATCAGATCCGAGATCAAGGAATTGAAGAGGCTCTCGTCCACCGCACATCGCCCTTGAGCGACCTCCACCGCATCAAGGGCTTCTCGAACGGCGTCCAAGGGCATCCCTTCTGCAGCATCCAATACGATGCGAACCACTTCGGCCCGCTTTTGGCGGCGTGACCCTTCGAAGGCGGATTGGCGGGCATAGGCGGTGCTGGCACGACTGGGATTGGAACCGCTCCGCTTGAGGGTTGCCCCATAATCCAGAAGGGCATAGTTCCAACCTCGCGGATCGGCATGGCTGGCTGTGTCAGCCACGTATGGCAGCAGATCGGCATCAGGAACCTTGTCCGCGTCGGGGAAGAGCTCGTGGATAAACACGGCACGCACGTTCGTTTCCAGATACACCGCAGGAAGCTCGAAGGCGAAGGCCAGAACACCTGCGGCGGTAGCAGGGCCGATGCCCGGCAGGGCGATGAGCTCATCAAAGCTGTTCGGCAGTTCTTCGCATCCGTGTGTGAGAAGCTCATCGGCACTGCGCTTCAGAGAGAGGGCTCGTCGGTTGTAGCCCAGTCCCTGCCAAAGGGAAAGCACTTCCTTGGTTGATGCCGACGCAAGCGCCTCAATCGTGGGGAAGGCGTCCATAAACTGTGGCCAATAGCGCTTGACGCGGGACACTTGGGTTTGCTGCAGCATCACCTCTGACACCAGCACCGCATAGGCATCGCTGATATTGCGCCAAGGCAGATCGCGGTAGCTTTCGCCACCCTCCTCCCAGATGCGGGTGACGAAATCAGCGCGGTTCATAGTGCCGCATGGCCAGAGGGCATCATTGCGTGCAACCTTGTAAGCGTCTTTTGCCATGGTGCGAACCTTACCATGAACCTTGCAGGAAAGGATGACAGTCGTGCTGCAAAAGCGAAGAACCCACAGGAGTTCGCTGTCCTGTGGGTTCTCGAGGCGAACGGAAGACGGTAGGTGAGGACCGGATCAGGCGACCTTCATGGGCTTCTCATGCAGATGCTCGGTGGTCTGCGAAGCCGCCACTTCCCTTTGGGCGTATGCGTCCAAAGGCCGTTCGGGGTCGAATGCGCCATGGACGGTACGGCCAAGGTCCTCAAGCCTTTCCAGATCGCTGTCCGCCAGGCCTGAGCAGGTGCGGTTGCGCAGCTCTGCCCGAGGGTCATCCGCATCGGTCCAGAGGCGCTCAGCCACCGGAGCCCATGCGCGGGCCGCGGGGCGGCACTTCTCAGCCAAGTCGTGGGCGCTTTCCTGGGCCTGCAGGTCAGTGCAGTGGGCTTTCGACGCATCAACCATCTGTTCCAGGCAATCTGGATTCTCCAGCATGGGACAGGGGCGCAGCAGGTTGTCATTGAAGGGCTGCCCGTCATGATAGGCCATGAAGAGGGGAGAGCGGAGGCAATCCAGAAGCGACTGCTCACGGATATTCGCATTCGAATAATGGATGAAGACGCAGGGCTCCACATCGCCGGCCGCATTGATATGCAGATACCGCCTGCCCCCTGCGATGCATCCGCCGACGAATTCACCATCGTGTTGGAAATCGAGCGTGAGGATGGGCTTGGTCTCACGGATGCGTCGATTGAAGTGGTAGAGGCGCTCTCTGTCGGCAGGGGTTGGCATGAGGTTGGTCGGTGCGTCCTTCCCCACGGGCATGTACGTGAATATCCATGCGAACAGCGCTCCCTTTTCAATGAGCCAATCGAAGTATTCCTCGCTGGCAACGGAAGGTGCGTTGTCATGGGTATAGCAGATTGACACGCCGAAAGGCAGGCCATGGCTCTTGAGCAGGTCCATGGCGGCATCGACCTTGGCATACGTGCCTGCGCCACGCCGCCCGTCAGTTGCGGCCTCATCGCCTTCCGCTGAGATGGCAGGGATGAAGTTCTTCACACGGAGCATTTCCTGGCAGAATTCCTCATCGATGAGAGTGGAATTGGTGAAGCAGAGGAACGCGCAATCAGAATGTGCTTCACACAGGCGGATGAGGTCGTGCTTGCGCACCAAAGGCTCGCCCCCGGTATAGATGTAGATGTGGACACCGAGCTCCTTGCCTTGACGGATGATGGAGTCTATTTCCTCATAGGATAGATTGAGCTTGTGCCCGTATTCAGCGGCCCAGCAACCGGTGCAATGCAGATTGCAGGCGCTCGTGGGGTCGAGAAGGATGGCCCACGGGATATTGCACTGGTACTTCGCGCGCATCTTCTCCTGCACGCCCCAAGCCACCAGGTTTGCATCCACCAAGAAGGTCTTGATCAGGTCATTGCGTATCTCAGGGTTCAGGTTCATGGTGCGCATGAGCAACTGGTACATGTTGTTGGTGGGATCAGTGACGATGCGGCTGAATGCCTCGCGCTGGGCAGGGAACAGAGAGTCGGGCAAATCTTGTTGATGCGGTCCATGGTCTTTGCCATGTTATGCTCAGGATCTGCGCAGAGATAATCGACAACCTTGTAGGCCGCGGTGCGCTTGGCGAAGTCCATTGCTCTCATGGGTACCTCCTTCACCCTCTCCTTGCGCCACCGGCAAGGAGCCAGATTCGCATATGTTGGCCCGTGATTCTTCCACAGGTGCAATGGTGTTCAATGAAGTCATAATTGAATCGTCAGAGAACTGTTGAAAATATATGCCGTTCAGGCGCTTAACCTTCGGTAAATGGTTCGGCAAGAGGCGCGTTCCATCCGCCGATCTTTGCAGAGAATCTTGGTCAAAGCGGTACAATAAACGGTCATGCCTCGCGAATATGAACTGTCTCTTTCGCAAAACAAACTCATTTTCACAGATGGGAACTTCATATGGGATTGACTTCTGAACAGATGCGAACGGTAGTCGTGCTCCTTGCAGGAGCATTGCTCGTCGTGCTCAACCAAACGCTGCTGTCTCCGGCGTTGCCCGTGATCATGGGCGACATGGACGTGGATGCCACCACCGTTCAGTGGCTGACCAGCGGATATTCTCTGACCGAGGCTGTCATCATCCCGCTGTCAGCGTATCTCATGGGCCGGTTCAGCACCCGGCAGCTCTTCATCGGGGGACTCTGCATCTTCGCGGCGGGAACGGTCTTGGCGGCATCTGCGCCGCTGTTTATCTTCCTCTTGCTGGGACGCGTGCTGCAGGCATCGGCGACGGGTTTCGTGATGCCGATGGTGTTCACGGTCATCTTGCTCATCTTCCCACGTGAACGTCGTGGATCGGCCATGGGACTGGTATCTTTGGTCATCGGTTTCGCTCCAGCCGTGGGTCCTTCGGTGTCAGGCGTGCTGGTCGAGACCATCGGCTGGCGAGCGCTCTTCGTGGTGGTGGCCGTCATAGCCGCCCTCATCATCGTGGGTGCGATCATCAGTTTGAAAGACCATGGCGATTTCGAGCGCACCACCTTCGACAAGGTTTCCGTTCTACTCTCTTCGCTCGGTCTCCTTTCGCTGCTGTATGGATTGTCGTCCATCACTTCAACCGACAACGTGATCCTGAATGTGGCTCTCATTGCCATGGGCATCGTTCTCATGGTGCTCTTCGTGCGCAGGCAATCAAAGCTGCCCGTGCCGTTTCTGCGGGTACAGGTGCTCAAGACGCGGAATTATCGCACCATGGTCATCATCGTCGCGTGCTTCCAGGCAGGCCTGGTGGGCACGGGGGTTCTGCTTCCCATCTTTCTGCAGAATCTGTTGGGTGCAACGCCCCTGCAGACTGGCCTCGTCATGCTTCCGGGTGCTGTCATCGGTGCCATCACCGCCATGCTGGCGGGGCGGCTGTTCGACAAGTTCGGGGTACGCAAGCTGACGGTGCCAGGGACTCTCATCGCCTGCATCGGGGCAGTGGGGCTCATCTCCTTCAACCTATCCACGCCGCTGCTGGTCGTGGTGGGCGTCTACACGCTGTTGGCACTGGGGCTGGAGTTCACCATGACCCCCTTGAACACGTGGGGCATCAACTCATTGGACAATCGCGTCATCCAGCACGCCAATGCAACGGCGAACACCATCAATCAGATCAGCGCCTCTCTGGGTACGGCCATCCTCGTGTCGCTTTCGGCCACTTCCGCCCTTCTGTTTCCCACGATGCCTCAGCCTGAACAGCAGATGGCGGGCATCCATATCTCATTCTGCTTCACGGCGCTCATGCTGGCGGTCATCTTCGTGCTGGTGCTGGTAGCGGTGCGTGATCGGAAGACTGAGCCAAGCCATGATGCTTCCTACGTCATGGAAGAGGTGCCCGTGGTGGCAGGGGCCGATGTGAAGGTGGGGCAATTCATGAATGCCGAACCGTATGCGGTCACTGACCAGGCGACCATTCGGGAAGTGGCGCAGATCCTCGCTTCCCATAAGACATCTGGCATACCGGTGATCAGCAAGGAGAACGTGGTTGTCGGTTTCATCTCCGATGGTGACATCATGAAGTACATAGGCCGCAGTGATGCCACCGTATTGGATTCCACGAACATGCTCTATCAAGTGCCTGATGATGAGGGGCTGGCCGTGCGCGTCTCGAAACTGCTTGATCTGAATGTCATGAAGATTGCCACACGCACCGCCATCTGCGTGAACGCGGAGATGCCCTTGGAAGACGCCTGCAAGCTGCTTGCAGAGAAGCGATTGAAGAAGGTGCCCGTGGTGGCGGGTGATGATCAGCGACTGGTGGGATCGCTTTCCCGCAGCGACATCATTCGTGCAACCATGGAGAACCTGGCTGAGATCGAGTTGAGGGCAGCGGGGGAGCAGAGGCAATACAGCGAAGAGGTGGCATAGAAGTTCGGGACGATGGGGACGTGGATGTTGCCCTGCTTCGTAGGGGCGGATTCTTGGGTCCACCTGATGTGGCGTTGAACGCAAATTCCGTAGGTGCTGGGTTCTGTGCCGACAAGCTGGTACTCGCAGGCTAAAGCCTGCGCTACGAAGACCCTCCCATAGGACAGATCGACCCCCATAGGATAGATGGACCTGTAGCGAAGGCTTCAGCCTTCGTCCGCGCAGGGGTGGGTATTCGCAGGCTAAAGCCTGCGCTACGAGCCTGCGTTGCAATGCGCTGGTAAGCTGGCACCTACGACATTTTCAGAGTTGTGGCATGGATGCCTGACAGAGAGCCCTTTTGCGCATAAAAAATTCCTCCCGGGATATCCCGGGAGGAATCTCTGCCCTTGATCAGGTTGATGGTTGATGAAGCCTAGAAGCCGAAGAAGTACTCCATCTCATCATTCCAGCTTTCTTGGTCGATGACCCAAGCGCTGCCGTCATAGGTAAGCTCCAGGCGCAAATACTCGCCCTCTTCCAGCGGCTCAGCATCCAGGGTGCTCATGATGAAGGCTCCCAGCGTCGCCTTCTGCTCATCAAGGGAGAGCGTCTGGAATGATGCTTCTGACATCATGTCCAGCGTTTGATCGATGACCATGGGAAGCGATTTGCAGGTGATGTCATAGCTTGAGCTGCCTTCATCTCCCGCAACGGCGCTGTCACTGGCGATGGCGACGGAAGGCTCATAGTCGAAGCCCGTGGCGATGGTGTCAACGAAGGCGCTTGGCACGATGCCGCAATCCTCCATGGTGATGCCCTCATCGATGAAGTCGAAGTAATCCGTGAACGTTTCTTCAGCCACGGCCTGAATCTGCTGCATCGTGGCAGGATCCTTCTGCTTGATGAGATCAAGCTGCGCATTCGCAACGGCCTCCACGGCGGCTGCGGCCTCAGCGGTGGTGGAAGCAGCGGCGGAGGAGCTGGCATCAGAGCGCTGAACCTGCTCCGTGCCCGTATAACGGCCCGAAGTGTCGTAATCGTCAAGCACCGTGAGCGCTGCGAAGACGAGCATGGCGTTGACGATCATCATGATGACGGAAAGGACGATGCCCACGATGCCACAGATGCGACCGGCCTTCCCCTGACCGAGCGTGCCGCCCGCCTTGAAGTACTTGCCTGCCAAGACGATGGCAACGATGCCAAGGACGATGCCCACGACGGGAATGAAGCAGAACACGATGGCCAGGATGCCGCAGACCAATGCACCCGTGGGGCTGGGAGCCTGTGCGGGCGGAGTGACCGGCTGTGGCATGGGCTGGGGAATGGGCTGCGCCTGGGGTGCAGGTGCCGGTTGAGGCTGGGTTGCCTGCGTGGTGGCGGTTGTCTCTGGGCTTGCCTGCGCCGGGGTTTGGGGTGAAGCCTGTTGAGGCGCTTCAGGGGCCGGTTGCGTTTCTGGTACCCCTTGAGCCGCTTCAAGCTGTTGGGGCTGCTCGGTCCCGAGGCCTTCCTGCGGAGCTTGCGTTCCGGGGTTTGTGTTCTCAGGCATTTTTCTCTCCTTGTCGTCATGTAAGAGAACATTGATCATAGTGTAGCGTTTGATCTTTGAAATATAATCACCTGAAATCAAATGGTGGAATGTCAGGAAGGACAGACGCTCATGGAGCGAATCGCCAGCTTCACCGTTGACCACCGGGTGCTTGAGCCGGGAATCTATCCATCCCGCAAGGATGTCGATGCCGATTCTGGCTGCGTGGTCACCACATTTGATGTACGCATGACGGCCCCTAATCGCGAGCCGGTCATGGACACTGCGGCCGTGCATGCCTTGGAGCACCTGGGAGCGACATTTCTGCGCAACGACCAAGAATGGGCCGATCGGATAGTCTATTTCGGTCCCATGGGGTGCCGCACGGGGTTCTATCTGGTGGTCTTCGGAGATGCATCTGTGGAAGATGTGGCTCCTCTGCTCACCCGCTTCTTCTCCTTCGTGTGCGACTTCAAAGATGAGGTGCCGGGAGCAAGCCCGGAGGAATGCGGCAACTTCCATGATTCCGATCTTGCGCAAGCGCAGTGGTGGGCCCGGCGTTTCAGTCGTGACACGCTTTCGCATCTGGATGAAGCTCATATGCGCTACCCTGCATCGCTGGAACAGAAGGCATAGGTCCATGGAAGCGGTTACTCCCATTGGCATCATCGGTGCCATGGATGTGGAGGTGGCGCTCCTTCGCCAAGCCATGGAAAAGCAGATGTTCCCCCGGAAGCCTTCAGTGCAATCCTGGGCAGGTGGGGAATTTTGGCAGGGCGAGATCGGTGAGACGTCGTGCGTGGTGGTTCAAAGCGGTGTTGGCATGGTGAACGCTGCTGCCTGCACGCAGGCGCTCATCGATCATTTCGAAGTGAGCGCCATTATCAATACCGGTGTGGCCGGTTCCTTGGATGCCTCTTTGGATATAGGGGATCTCGTGGTTGCGACTGACGCGGTCAACTGGGTCATGGATGTGTGCAACCTTGGCTATGAGCCGGGTCAGACCCCGGGTATGTCTGTGGCCTTCGCGACGGATGCCTGTCTGAGTGGGCGTCTTGCCGCTGCGGCGCGCAAGGCCGCGAAAGGCACGGTGCGCCAAGGTCGCATCGCCTCTGCAGACCGCTTCGTACGGACGTCCGAAGAGAAGAATAGGATCTCAGCTGCCTTTGGTGCCTCGTGCTGTGAGATGGAGGGGGCAGCCATCGCCCAGGTTTGCCAGGTGAATCGCGTTCCCGTCGCTCTCGTTCGCGCCATCTCGGACAAGGCGGACGGTTCGGATGCGATGGACTATTCCGTCTTCGAAAAACGGGCGGCACATGACTGCGCCGCCGTGGTCATTGCGTTGCTGGAGAGCTGACGCTCCAGTCGAACCTTTCCCTTGAAACGGGAAGAGCCGGCGGGCGGCCGGCTCTTCGGAAGGGGAGGTATCTTGATGGGCGCTGGGCCAGTGTTTGGCCCATGCTTCGGTTAATCCTGGATTTGGATGAGCTTGCGCTGCTCCTGCTCGGGCTCTTGGACGATCTTCGGAACGCTGACGTTCAGAAGGCCATTCTCGAATTTGGCCGAGATGTTCTCCTCGTCAATGGATTCTCCCAAGTAGAAGGAACGCTGGCAGCTTCCAAAGAAGCGCTCACGACGTACCCAGGTCTGCGCAGGCTCTGAGGATTCGTCCTTTTGGTCTGAAGCCTCGTTCTGCTCCTGATCCACAGTGGCCTCTTCGGCCTTCGCCTGAGGAGCCTCTTCGGACTGAGAGCTCATCTCGGCGGAGACGATGAGATAGCCATCCTTGATCTCAAGCTGCACGTCATCCTTGGAGAACCCAGGAAGCTCCATGGAGAGCTGGTACCCCTCATCGGTCTGGCTGATGTCGGTCTTCATGATTGATGCGGCATCGAATTTGCGCATCTCACGCGCCATCATCTGCTCCATGGGAAAGCCAAGGGAAGCATGGCGGCGACGGGGGCGGTAGGGCATGATCATCTGCATAGTGCATCTCCTTCTTTCGGAGCATCTTTCGCCTGCGATGGGAAACACGGTGTCTGCAATCCAAAACGTCTCGAACGGTGCGTGTGGCGAAGATGCTGCTTTTTCTTTCGAACGCAGTATGCACTACCGAATTAGCACTCTCAAGGGTCGAGTGCTAATCTTCACAGAACATACAAATGTACGACTCAAGACAAGCCGTTGGTCAGTCTTTGAGCTTCTTCAGGAGAGACCAAGCCATCTGCTTCCGTTCGCCGTCCAAGAGCATGCCTTCGAAATCATCGAAGGCAACGGCGGTGCGGCCGAGGAGCTGATTCACCTGACCGGGTTCACAGGGGCTTTCCAGGGCCTTGGCCAGAAGTTGAGCGCTCACGGCATCTGTTGCCACCAAGGCAAGCGGATCGCAGCCGATCAAGAGCTTGCGCAGATCAGGCGCTTCAAGGGAAGCGTCACAGTCGGTTTCGCATTGAATCCAGAGCACATCAGAACCGAAGCCAAGGCGTTTCGCAGAGTTGGTCAAAGCCGAGGTTGCTTGCGCGGAAAGACCTCTTTGCGACACGACGGCAAGGACGCTGTTGGGTGTGCCTGTTGCAAATGATCGATACACCTTGAGCATGCTTGCAGCATTGAACGCATAGATGTTACTATTCCTGTCAGTATTCACACTGCTTCCCAGCTGTACGGAAACCTGCGGCTGAGAGCATGATACCAAGAACAGGGAAAGCTACGTGAGGAGATGCGCATGTGCACGAATGGTGTCAATACTGGGCAGCTTGAGACGATGATCGAGATGATAGATGACGTATGCAAGGTCAGTCGCCGTCAGATGCACAACCTGGCTCACAGCGCGGAAGATGCTGGGTATGAGACGGTTGGCCGCAAACTGCACACGGCGCAATCCATGATGGATGATGTGCGCGCGCTTCTTGACGAGGCGAAGGATGCCATCGAAGATGATGCTCAAAATGCCGGTGGCGTGGAAGTGAGTCTGGTCTGACGCCATGCCACACCCAAAGACAAGCCAAGCGCAGCAGCGATTCCAGGTCAATGGTGCCCACGCTCCCGGGCGCAGTGGCACGCAGCCGATGCTTTCCGACAAGGCGGCCGAGCACCTCAAGAAGCGGCCGAAGACGAATGATCTCATGCGCTTTTCGGTGGCGATGCCGGAAGATCTGCTGATGGATTTCGATCAGCTGGTGGCTCGGCGCGGACTCGCCAAGAACCGCAGCGAGGTCATTCGCGACTTGGTGCGCGAGGCGCTGGTGGAGGAGCGCTCTGCCGTGCCAGGGACTCTCGTGATGGGCACGTTGACCATCGTCTACGACCACCATTCCTCGGATCTCAACGACAAGCTGCATACGATCCAGCATGATTACTTCGACAATGTGGTTTCCACCATGCATGTTCACGTTGATCATCACACCTGCCTTGAGGTCATCGTCCTGCGCGGAGAGACGGAGCTGATCCAAGCCGTGGCGAACATGATCTTGGGCACCAAGGGCGTACGCAACGGCAAATTGGTGTTGGCTTCCGTCGGGTGAGCGGTCGATGCCGTCAATGACTATGAGGCTGTGACCGCGTGCAGGTGAGAAGGGAAGAGGAGCGAAGATGGCTGACGAAAAGGTGATGCTGGGACACGGCAGCGGAGGGTCGATGATGAAGCGGATCATCGACGAGGTGTTCTTCGAGGCCTATGGCACCGATGAGCTTCTTGAAGGAAATGACGCCGCGGTACTGCCAGCTTCAGAAACGCAGAAGCGCATCGCGTGCTCCACCGACTCATTCGTGGTGTCGCCCCTGTTCTTCCCCGGTGGAAACATCGGGCGGTTGGCTGTGTGCGGCACGGTGAACGATGTGGCGACATCGGGCGCTGTTCCGGCCTATCTTACCTGTGGCTTCATCTTGGAAGAAGGCCTTCCCATGGATGACCTTCGCCGGATATGCGCCTCCATGGCCGAGGCGGCGAAGGAGGCCGGCGTTCGCATCGTGACGGGTGATACGAAGGTGGTGAACCGAGGGCACGGGGATGGCGTTTTCATCAACACGAGCGGCATCGGATTCGTGGACGAGGGCATCAACCTGTCAGGGGCGAACATCCAACCAGGAGATGCCATCATCGTGAGTGGCACGCTGGGAGATCATGGCATCACCATCATGAGCTGTCGGGAGGGTCTTGGGTTCTCGGCGGACGTGGAAAGCGATGCGGCTCCCTTGAATGCCATGATCGCGGAAGTGATCAGGCGGGCTCCATCGGTGCGCTGCTTTCGGGATCCAACACGGGGCGGTCTCGCTTCCACGCTCAATGAGCTGGCCGATCAGTCTGAGGTCGAGATCCTCATCGAGGAGGAGCGCATTCCCGTGAAACCGGCGGTAGCGGGAGCCTGTGAGATGCTTGGATACGATGTCTTGCAGGTGGCCAATGAGGGGAAGATGGTCTGCGCCGTTCCGCAGGAGGAAGCCGAGGCGGCACTTGCGGCCATGAGGAGCTCTGCCTATGGCAAGGATGCCTGCGTGATCGGGCATGCGCAGGCCCTTGGTGAAGGTAGTCAGGCACGTGTGCTGTTGCGCACGGCTTTTGGAGGGACGCGCATTCTGGATATGCTGGTGGGAGAACAGCTTCCACGGATCTGCTGAAAGCGTCATCACCGTGAGGGCAACCGCTCCCTTGACCGCTCCCTTGATTTTGTCGGTTCTCAGTTGACACCTTCCGTGGTCATGGTATCTTTCGCCTGACTGCAGGGGAGCGTATGGCGCGAGGACCCTAGACCGAGGAATGCGCTCTTGCCTATAACCCGAGAGAAGGAGACGAAATGTCACATCCAGTAATCGAAGCTGACGAGTGCATCGGCTGCGGCATCTGCGTTGACGCATGCCCCCAAGAGGTTCTCGAGGTAGTGGATGGTACGGCTGAGGCCGTGAATGAGGATGCCTGCATCGCCTGCGGGGATTGCGTTGAGGAATGCCCCATGGGCGCTATCCCTGAGATCGTCGAGGATTAGTCCGGCAAGCATCAACTGAATACTCTATATATGTATGAGCGCGCCTGCGGGCGCGCTTTTTTGCATGTTGGCAAGTCGACACCTACGACGGATAGCTTATGTTGCGGAGATGTTGCAGCCCGTTTCTATGCCAAAGGTTGGAGTGAATGGGTTCGGGTTCATGATGCTCCTTTGCAATTTTTGCATCTTTTGCAAAGAGCACATCAGGATCTTGAGTCATGCATTGAGAGTGCTTCGCAGCGCAGATCATCAGATTCGTTTGCCGTTCGATGTGGACACGGGCATTGGCTTTCGGTTCGGCAACGGTTACGTGCAGGGGGAGAAACGCTCCCATACGATCAGGGCTTTTCCTTGTTTAGGGGTATAGAGTTCACAAGGTGCACATATTTCAAGCATTTCTAACTAAAATAACTTGACATGTGCACACTTAGATTTTATAGTGGCGGCATAATAAACGAACAGAAGTACGAAGGAGAGGTAACTGATATGGGCAAGATACTTGGAATCGACCTGGGAACCACCAATTCTGCCATGGCAGTCATGGAGGGTTCGGAGCCAGAGATCCTCGTCAATGCCGAAGGTGACCGCACTACCCCCTCAGTGGAAGGCTTCCGCAAGGACGGCGAACGCGTTGTGGGCAAGGCTGCAAAGAATCAGGCAGTCACGAATCCTGAGAACACCGTCTCTTCTGTCAAGCGCTTCATTGGCCGTTCATTCGATGAGACCCCTGAAGAGCAGAAGACGGTTGCCTACAAGGTAGAGAAGGGCAAGGATGGTCGTGCCGTCATTGATATTGATGGGAAGTCCTACACCCCTGAGGAGATCTCGGCCATGGTCCTCCAAAAGCTGAAGGCTGATGCTGAGAAGCAGACCGGTGACACCATCACGCAGGCCGTCATCACGGTGCCTGCATACTTCAACGACGCTCAGCGCCAAGCAACGAAGGACGCAGGCAAGATCGCTGGCCTGAATGTCGAGCGCATCATCAACGAGCCTACGGCGGCAGCTTTGGCCTATGGCCTTGACAAGGCAGACAAGGACGAGAAGATCCTCGTCTTCGACTTGGGCGGCGGTACGTTTGACGTTTCCGTGCTGGAATTGGGCGATGGCGTCTTCGAGGTTGCTTCAACCGCTGGCGACAACCATCTGGGTGGTGATGACTGGGATCAGCGCATCATCGATTGGCTGGCTGACAAGTTCCAGGCAGACACCGGCATTGACCTTCGCCAAGACAAGATGGCCATGCAGCGTCTGAAGGAGGCTGCCGAGAAGGCGAAGATGGAGCTTTCCTCCACCACGCAGACCAACATCAACCTGCCGTTCATCACGGCCGGTGCAGATGGCCCGAAGCACTTGGACTACACGCTCACCCGTGTTGAGTTCCAGCAGATCACGAAGGACTTGCTGGAGCGGTGCAAGAAGCCGGTTGAGCAGGCGCTCAAGGATGCTGGCCTGAAGGCGGGGCAGTTGGATGAGGTCATTCTCGTCGGCGGTTCCACCCGTATGCCGGCAGTGCAGGAACTGGTCGAGCAGCTCACGGGCAAGAAGCCGAACATGACGGTGAATCCGGACGAGGTCGTGGCCATGGGTGCAGCCATCCAAGGCGGCGTTCTGTCGGGCGATGTCACGGGCATCCTGCTGTTGGATGTCACCCCGTTGTCGCTGGGCGTTGAGACCATGGGCGGCGTGATGACCAAGATGATCGAGCGCAACACCAC
>CAYWWK010000029.1:0-25692 GCA_964462135.1 uncultured Eggerthellaceae bacterium
GCGTTTCCATACTTATGGAACCTTCCCGCATGCGCGAACATGCGGTCTTACAAGCACGCCTCCCATACATATATATGTAATGGTTGGCAACCCTCTGAACTATCCCTAGCTAGTCCAGAAAGCCGCTTGGAAGCCAAATAGAGGCAGCCTTGGCTGCGACTGGTTACGAAATATAAACAGGAGGGTGAAAATCAGGTCGTATCATCAGTTTGTAATTAGGTTTCCAAGTCTCATACCCGCGGGTTGATTTTTGGATCAGGCATTTCTATAATGCCTGTTCGAGCGCTTGTTATCTTCTCAACCCGAAAGGCAAGACTTGACGGCTTCAGAACCTCGCATCACCCTGAGCATCAAACGAAGTGCCGATGGTTCTCGGGCCACCGGAGAGCTCAATTCCCTTTCTCTCGGATTCGGCACATTCCAAGTATGGCTGTATATGGCCGTTTACAATTCAGTCAAGATGTTCAACGAGTCCACACTGTTCCCTTCATTCCCTTACCTTCCCGCTGATCTTGCCTCTCCTGTCTTGGTTTCATTTCTCCTCGTGGGAGGCCTGAGCCTTATCATCCTGGGAGCTACCAATCAGTTGCTCCTGCGCTTCTATGTCAGCAAGCGTGCACTGTTCACGGCCACCATGTGCTGTTGCATCGGTACGCTTTTGCTCTATACCGGCAATGCGCCAGGTATCGGGAGCGTCATGGCCATCGTTGCGGGAGCGGTCATGGGGCTCGGATCGAGTCTCCTGTTCGTCATCTGGGGCACCACGTTCGCTCGATTCCAGTTCGCCACCATCGTCCTCAACACCTCCATTGCCTATGTCGTGGGTATCGGCATCTCGGTCATCTGCGCAAACTGGGTACCCTCTCCTATCAGTGGGATAATCACCGTGCTTCTTCCACTGGTGTCAATGCCCATCCTACTCAAGCTGATTCCCAAACCCTATTACCAGCGCCATGAGGAGCCCATCTTCCACCCCCTCTCCGCCAACGAGGTGAACGAGGCATCCTTCCTCGTCAGGTTCGGCTTCCCCGTCATCATCGTCGGCATCACGCTGGGAGCCTTGCGAAGCGTCTGCATAGGCGAGGTGCTCCCTTCAGGCAGCCTCACCATCCAGTTGGTGTTCGGAGCCTCCTGCTTCGGTTCCCTGGTTATCTACATCATGGCCATTGCACTCACGAAACGTGACCTGTTCTGGGATACGCTCTTCCGTGTGGTCATGCCGGTCACCATGGCTGGCATCGCCAGCATAGCGCTGCTTCCCGGCAGCTTCGAGGTTCTTGCCTCCTTCTTCGTCTCCATGGGCTACATCTGCCTTGAGATCATGTTCTGGGTCTTCTTCGCAGGCATATCGCAGCAATTCAGGATATCTCCCGTGTTCATGTTCGGTATCGGGCGGGGCATCCTGGAACTGGGCAGCATTGCGGGCTCCCTGGTGACCACGAACACCTTCGAGGTGGGCATCTCTGATACGGGCCTGGCTCAGATGTGCTTGATGCTGGCTGTGCTGCTGTCTGTCGGCTATGCATTCCTGCCGCGCTACCGCGAGATCAAGGCCCTCATCACCGACAGGCGCCCTGATCACATCAAGCATGAGGCACCCGTGCAGATGTGGGACAGCAATTCCTCAGGAAGCGCGGTTGCCACAGGGCTCACGGCCACGGGCACCATCGGAGCCTTTGGTGGCACAACGGTGTTCGCCCCCATCGTCAACACCACAGCACCCCTCAATGTTGCGGAAACCCAAGAGGGGTCCGCGGCATCGGAGACCGATGTGCATGACGACGAGGAGAGCGAAGAGGAGAAGGGCAGCTTCCGGAGACGCTGCGATGAGCTCTCAGAGCAATACCTGCTCTCCAACCGCGAGAAGGAAGTCCTCCTCATCCTTGCCAAGGGGCACAATGCCGGCTTCATCCAAGAGCAGCTCTGCGTTTCGAAGAGCACGGCGAAGACGCATATCAACCACATCTACAAGAAGATGGACATCCATACCCAGCAAGAGCTCTTGAAGATGGTGGAGGACAGGCCCCGCCTATCCAAGCGCAAGCAGAAGGCGGCTGCGAAAGAGGCTGCTGCGACCAAAGAGAACGATGAGGCAGCCAGCGCCTCCAAAGGCGAAGACCGCCCCAAAGGACGGTCCAGAAGCCTGCGGGCTGACATCTTCAGCGCCCGGTAGTATTTTTGTTGGGCGGATTGAGAATCCGCCCCTACGAAGCGGGACAGTATCAACATCCCCATTGTCCCGAGAGGTTGTTCTGGTTGATCGCAGGCTAAAGCCTGCGCTACAAGCCTTCGCTACGAGGATGCTCTACAGGTTCACGCAGTGGTTCTTCGTGCCGTCTGCCAGGTAATCCATGACCTCATTCACTGCCATGACCGCACAGTTGTCCTCCGCCTCAGCGGTGGATGCGCCCAGGTGCGGGATGACGATGGCGCGTTCCATCTTCACCACGGCAGGATTCGCGAAGTCGGTCACATAGCGGGAGACCTTGCCGCTTTCCAGCGCGCTTGCCATGGCCTCATCATTGACCAGAGAATCCCGAGAGAAGTTCAGGAACACCACACCGTCCTTCATCTGGCTGATAGCCTGATCATCGATCATGCCTTTGGTATCACCAGTGGCAGGCACATGGATGGTGATGTAGTCCGCATCCTTGTACAGATCATCAAGCGAGGTCACGAACGTCATATCCGCAGAGATGTCAGCCGCACGAGCAGCATCCAGGAACGGGTCATAGCCGATGACATCCATGCCCAATGCTTCAGCTGCGTTCACCACCAAGCGCCCGATGGCACCCAGCCCGATGACGCCAAGCGTCTTGCCGGATATCTCACCGCCTGCGAATGCCTTCTTCGCCTTTTCGGCGGACTTGCCCACGTTGTCGTCATCAGCATTGTCGGCCACCCACTGGATGCCACCGATGATGTCACGGGAAGCCAGCAGCATACCGGCCAGGACGAGTTCCTTCACGGCATTCGCGTTGGCGCCCGGAGTATTGAAAACGGGGATGCCCGCCTCTGCCAGTTTGTCCAAAGGAATGTTGTTCACACCGGCCCCAGCCCGTGCAACGGCCTTCAGGTTCTTCGGAATGTCCATCTCGTGCATGTTCGCTGAACGCACGAGGATGACATCGGCCTCATCCACGTTGTCAGTCAGTTGGTATTCGTCGGTCAAGAGGTCCAAGCCCTTGGCAGAGATGTTGTTGAGGCAATGCACGTTATACATGAGGATTTCCTTTCGATCAGCCATTCGAGGAGATGATACCCCAAGAAGCGTGGCTCAACCGCGAATGCAATGCAAGCGGGACGAAAGCGGGCCCCTGAGAGATCATACCTGGACAGCGTCTTCAGGTGGGATGCGGAAGAGCGTCTGCAGGAAGTCCTTGTCGCGTGCGAGGACCTCACGCAGGCTGTAGCTCATCTGATTGTCATAGCTGCCCTTGTCAGCCGGCACGCCCTGGGCGTTCATGCCCAACCCTTGGGCAATGGCCAGTGCTCGATAGAGGTGATAGGCTTGGGTGACGATCATGAGATCATCGATCCCGTAGGTGTATTTCGCCCGATAGACCGAAGCATAGGTGTCATATCCGGCATGATCGACGATGATGGCATCGGCAGGGACACCCAGCTTGATGCAGTAGTCCTTCATGGCATCGGATTCGTTGTAGTGGGCATCCCTGTTGTCTCCGCTCACGATCACTGAATCCGCTGCGCCCGCAAGGTACAGATCAGCCGCCACCTCAAGGCGGTCCGCCAAGATGTCAGAAGGGGTGCCGTCAGCGTATACCGAAGCTCCCAGCACAAGCACCGCCTGGGCGTGTTCGCCCGCTTCCTTGATCTGCGCGATGGTGTGCACATCGCCGCGGGTGGATGCCAGCATGTATGCACTCACCGAAGCGGAGAAGGCGGCGAAGATAACCGCCACCCCCACGAGAGCTATGATGACGCGTCGGAGGATTCCTTTGGATGATCCCTTTGTGCGTGACACCTACTTGACCACCAAGTTCACCAAACGCTTGGGAACGACGATCTCCTTGACCACGGTCTTGCCTGCAAGGGCGCCTGCCACGACTTCGCGCGCAGCGCTCAAGATGTCCGCTTCAGGAGCCTCTGCGGAAACGGTGACGTGCGCCTTGACCTTGCCGTTGATCTGCACCGCCAGTTCCACTTCATCTGCTGACGCCTCCGCAGGGTCGAAGGTGGGCCACGGCTGCTCATGAACCGAGGTGTCATGCCCCAGAGCAGTCTGCCAGAGCTCCTCTGCCATGTGAGGCGCAATGGGCGCCAAGAGCTTCACGAGCGTCTCAGCCACATCAGTGCACAGTGGACCGCCGGTCTGGCAGTTCACGCGGTGATCAGCATCACGCAGGTGCAGAAACGCACCAGCGGCATTCGTGAGTTCCATGATGGCAGCCAAAGCCGTGTTGAAGTTGTTGCGATTGAAGTCCTCAGACACCTTCCCCACCACACGATGGCGCTCACGCTTCATGGCCATGGCCAGATCATGGGCCTTCGAAGCATCGGCATCTGGGTCGAAAAGCGTGTCCTCATCCGCCTTGCCCACCAGATCGAACACGATGCGCCAGACGCGGTTCAAGAACTTCAGCATGCTGGGAACCACATCGTCGTTCCACAGCTTTTCCTTGTCCGGCGGCCCCATGAACAGCATGGCGGCCCGCACGGCATCTGCACCATAGCTGGCTATCATCTCTTCAGGTGAAACGACATTGCCCTTCGACTTGCTCATCACCTCGCCATGGGAATCAAGCACCATGCCCTGGCAGAGCAGATTCGTGAATGGCTCATCGAAATCGAGCATGTCGGCATCGCGAAGCACCTTCGTGAAGAAGCGGCTGTAGAGCAGATGCAGGATGGCGTGTTCGATGCCACCGATGTACTGATCGACGGGCATCCAGGCATTGGCCTTCTTCGGGTCGAAGGGCGCATGCACGTTGTGCGGGTCGGTGTAGCGCATGTAATACCAGCTTGAGCACGTGAACGTGTCCATGGTGTCCGTCTCGCGCTTGGCAGCGCCACCGCAGACCGGGCAGGTGGTGTTGACGAAGGCAGCATGGGTGGCCAGCGTCTCACCCGCTCCCAGATCGATATCCTCTGGCAAGCGCACTGGCAGATCCTCTTCGGGTACAGGAACCACACCACATGTAGGACAATGGATGGCGGGAATGGGGTTGCCCCAGTAGCGCTGGCGACTGATCAGCCAATCACGCAGACGGTATTCCGTAGTTCGCTTGCCCTTGCCAGCATCTTCCAAGGCCTTGACGATGGCTGCCTCAGCCGGCGAATGCTTGCCACCCACCATGCCGGTATACGGCCCGCTTTGCACCAAAATGCCTTCGGCGGCGAAAGCCTCAGGCCAATCAACGGAAGTGACTTCGCGATCACGCACATCCTTCAGCTGGTCGTATTGCGGATCATCCTTGGGAAGGATGATGGGGATGATGGGCAGGTCGTACTTGCGCGCGAATTCGAAGTCGCGCTGGTCGCCGCAGGGCACCGCCATGACCGCACCGGTGCCATAGTCAGCCACCACGTAGTCAGCCACCCAAACCGGCACCTGTTCTCCGTTTACAGGATTGATGACATAGCGCCCCGTGAACTCACCGTGCTTTTCATGGTCTCCCTGAGCACGCTCGACCGCGCTCACCTTCTTGGAGGCCTCAACCAGCGCCATCACTGGCTTCTCGTACTCCGTTCCACGCACCAGGTCAGCCACACCCGCATACTCAGGCGCCAACACGAAGAAGCTGCAGCCGAAAAGCGTATCGGCACGCGTGGTGAACACGGTGATGACCTCATCGGTGGGCTGTCCATCAAGCCCCACTACCGTGAAGTCCACATTCGCTCCCTCTGACTTGCCGATCCAGTTCGCCTGCTGCTGCTTCACGTTCTCTGGCCATCCAGTCAACTGGTCAAGGTCTTGCAGCAGCTCTTCAGCATAGTCGGTGATCTTGAAGTACCATTGGGTGAGGTTGCGCTTCTCGACCTCAGTGCTGCACCGCCAGCAACGCCCGTCGATCACCTGCTCATTCGCCAGCACGGTGCCGCAGCCTTCACACCAGTTCACCGGGGAATCCTTGCGTTCCACCAAACCGCGCTTCCAGAACTCCAGGAAGATCCATTGGCCCCATCGGTAGTACTCAGGATCACATGCCACGACGGTCCGATCCCAATCATAGGAGAAACCCATGCGCTTGAATGAGGCGCGCTGGGTGTCGATGTTCTCGTAGGTCCACTTCGCCGGATGGGAATGATGCTTGATGGCGGCGTTCTCAGCAGGCAGCCCGAAGGCATCCCAGCCCATGGGATGCAGCACGTTGTATCCATTCATGCGTGAATAACGCGCGACGACATCCCCATAGGTGTAGTTGCTCACATGACCCATATGGATGTCCCCCGAAGGGTAGGGGAACATCTCCAACACGTATTTCCGCGGCTTGTCTGATGACTCATCCACGGCATAGGTGCCACGTTCCTCCCATTGCAGCTGGACACGCGGCTCTATCTCATGCGGGTTGTACTCTTTCATAGGACTTCCTCAACTCAGGCAGATAAAATGTGTGGGAACATTATAGCGGCGCACGTTTGACCGCAACGAAGAAACAGGGGCCTGCATGAACTTCCACAAAGCAGCATTCAAGGCAGCCTATGGCACCGAAGCGCAGCTTCCTGAAAGCCTGCGACCCGAGGTGTCGTTCGCAGGACGTTCGAACGTGGGGAAGTCCTCGCTTCTGAACAAGCTCATGTTCCGAAAGGGCTTGGCGAAGGTATCTTCCACGCCAGGAAAGACGGCCACGGTGAACTTCTACGATGTTGACGGCATCGATCTGGTTGACCTGCCTGGCTATGGTTATGCCAAGGTATCCAAATCAGAATTGGACCGATGGGCCGATCTCATCGAAGGGTACTTCAATCAGGAACGCCAGTTCGCCCTGGTAGTGAGCCTCATCGACATCCGTCACGATCCCAGCGCCTTGGACCGCAACATGGTTGAGTTCCTGAAAGATGCCGAATTGCCCTTCGCCATTGCGCTCACCAAGGCCGACAAGCTCTCCAAACAGAAGGCGAACACGCAGAAACAGCGATTGGCGAAGGCCTTGGAGCTGCCAAAGGGAACGCCCGTCATTCTCACCTCAGCCGAGGCAGGCACGGGCATTGACGAACTGCGTCGATTGATCAGCGAACGCACTCTTCAGCACCCGTGACGGAAGATTGCAATAAAAGCCCTGATCCTATCCTGTTTTTCGCAGGCTAAAGCCTGCGCTACGGGCCTGCGCCTGTGAGGCAACCTTGCAAGTTCGTATCCAGGTGGAGCAAGCCGCCGCTGCGCGGACGGCTTCCGCTACGGGCCTGTGGTACAACCCTGCGCTACGCTACGAATTGGAGGCGTAGGTATTCTTGTCCTTCAACATGACATCGTGGGCGCCGCCCTCGACGATGGAGGTGCTGGACACCACCGTCAGCTTCGCCTTCTCCTGAAGCTCGGGGATGGTGAGGGCCCCGCAGTTGCACATGGTGCTCTTCACCTTCGAGAGCGTGATGGCCACATTGTCTTTCAGAGAACCGGCATAGGGCACATAGGAATCGACACCCTCTTCGAAGGTCATGCCCTTCTTGTCGCCACCAAGGTCATACCGTTGCCAGTTGCGTGCGCGGGCGCTGCCCTCGCCCCAGTACTCCTTCATGTAGGAACCGTTCACCATCACGCGGTTGGAAGGGCTCTCGTCGAAACGGGCGAAATACCGGCCCAGCATCACGAAGTCGGAGCCCATAGCCAATGCCAGGGAGATGTGGTGGTCATAGACGATGCCGCCGTCAGAGCAGATGGGGATGTACTCACCGGTTTCACGGAACCACTCATCCCGCGCCTTCGCAACCTCGATGACCGCAGTGGCCTGCCCGCGTCCGATGCCCTTCGTCTCACGTGTGATGCAGATGGAACCGCCCCCGATGCCGATCTTGATGAAGTCGGCTCCACAGTTCGCAAGGAAACGGAAGCCTTCGGCATCCACCACGTTGCCGGCGCCCACTTTGACGCTGTCCCCATAGTGCTCGCGAATCCATTCTAGCGTCAAGCGCTGCCAATCCGAATAGCCTTCGGAAGAGTCGATGCAGAGCACGTCAACGCCTGCATCAACCAGGGCCGGGACGCGTTCGGCGTAGTCACGGGTATTGATGCCCGCGCCCACCATGTAGCGCTTGTGGGCATCCAGCAGCTCATCCGGGTTCGACTTGTGCGAATCATAGTCCTTGCGGAACACGAGGGCGACCAGATGATCGCTTGCATTGACGATAGGCAGGCAGTTCAGCTTGTTCTCCCAGATGATGTCGTTCGCCACCTTCAAGGAAGTGTCCTCCGGAGCCACGACGAGCTTTTCCCGTGGTGTCATGAAGCTGCGCACCTTATCGGTTGCATCCATGCGAGAAACGCGATAGTCGCGGGAGGTCACGATGCCCAGAAGCTTGCCGTGACTGGTGCCATCATCGGTCACGGGCATGGTGGAGAAGCCGTGCTCTTCCTTGAGCCTTACCACATCAGCCAACGTCATATCAGGGGAGAGGTTGACATCGGAGGTGACGAAGCCAGCCTTGTAATCCTTCACGCGACGAACCATGGTCGCCTCATCTTCGATGGATTGCGAACCATAGATGAAGGACAGGCCGCCTTCCGTGGCCAGCGCAACCGCCATGCGATCATCGGAGACGGACTGCATGATGGCTGACACCATGGGTATGGAAAGGGAAAGCGGGCACTCCTCCGAACCTTTCTTGTACTTTACAAGAGGGGTTTTCAGCGAAACCTTCGCAGGGATGCAGGTTTCTGGCGAATAGCCAGGGACAAGCAGGTATTCGTTGAAGGTACGTGACGGTTCATCAAAGTAATATGCCATGCTTTCCCCCTAGCTCCTCAGTGCCAACGTGGTGTCATTATATAGTAGCCATATAATAGCCATCATGATTATGTTCCGGCCTGATAATGCGAAGACCGTCGGCGATCTCACGGGAAAAGGGGCCACCGGAGTCCATGCTCCATCAAGCTTTCAGGAATGCCTCGTATCCGCGCTTCGCTTCGTAGATATCCGCCTTACTCGTCACTTCCCAAGGGCTGTGCATCGAAAGCACCGGCACGCCTGAATCGATGACGTCCATGCCATACCGCGCGGGAATGTAGGCTATCGTGCCACCACCACCTGCATCCACCCGGCCCAGCTCAGCCGTCTGGAATGACACATCCGCCGCCTTCATCACCTTGCGGATGTGGGCCAGGTACTCCGCACGGGCATCATTGGAACCACTCTTGCCACGGGCGCCCGTGTACTTGTTGAACACCAGCCCGCATCCCAGATAGGCGGAATTCTTGGATTCGAAGACGCTCTCATAGGCGGGGTCCACGCCAGCGGACACGTCAGAGGAAAGCATGCGGCTCCGCTTGAGGGCTCGGCGCAAAGGCAGATCACCCGCCTCTCCCGCCAGCGCCATGACCTCAGCGAAGGTGTTCTCGAAAAAGGACGACTCCATGCCTGTGGCCCCCACGCTGCCAATCTCTTCCTTGTCAACCAGGATGCAGATGGCCGTACGCTCAAGCATCTCATCCGCCTGCGCCAATTGGGCCACCAGCGACGTATAGGCGCACACACGGTCATCCTGTCCGTAGCCAATGACCATGCTGCGATCGAAACCAAGGTCACGGGCGTGTCCCGCTGGCACCACTTCCAATTCGGCAGAGAGGAAGTCCTCCTCTTCAATGCCGTATTTCCGCTGGATCAGAGCAAGGGTGTGTTGACGAACGGGGTCCTTGTCAGCTTGCGTCGGGTTCTCCGACGATGCGGCCGCATCCCCTTCGCCGGCATCAGCCGCCGCTGCCTGTCGATTGCCGATGAGAACATCCAAGTCCTCTCCCTCGACAACCTCAGAACCCTTCTTCTCCATCTGCTTGTTGCCCAAATGGGGGAGAAGGTCGGTCACGCAGAACACGGGATCGTGGGGATCGTCTCCTATGCTGATGGGCACCACGCTTCCATCAGTGCGCACGACCACTCCTCTGAGAGCCAGCGGGATGGTGACCCACTGGTACTTCTTGATGCCACCGTAATAGTGAGTGTCAAGCAGCGTGAAGCCGTCTTTCTCGTAGAGCGGGTTCTGCTTGACATCCAAACGGGGAGAATCGATGTGTGCGCCAAGGATGTTCGCACCCTCTTCCATCCTCTGTCGCCCCAACTGCACCAGCATGACAGCCTTGCCATGGGAGGTGGCATACACCTTGTCTCCCGCCTTCAGCGCAGTTCCTTGGGCTACGGCCTCATCCAAAGGGATGTAGCCCGCTTCCTCAGCCGCCGCCACCGCAGCAGCTGTGCATTCCCGCTCGGTCTTGTTCGCGCTGATGAAATCCTTGTAAGCCTCGGCAAGCTCATCCACTGCCTTCAGATCCGTTTCGCCATACTTCTTCCAAGCAGATGCTCGCTCCATGCCAGGTCCCTTCTACTGCGCTCCCGCATCTTGTCATTTCGCTCACATTTATATCAAAGCGCAGGCTGATTTCAGCCATCGAGTACCTATAATGAGTGAAATCGCTCCTCTGCAGAGCGTATGGCAAATGATGAACGAAGGAGACGAACCATGCCCATGAAAGTACGTGATGTCACCCCTACCGCCGAGAACTCCACCAACTTCAATATCGTGCCTGATGTTGAGACAGTGGTCGGCACCACGCTTGACAACCTGAAGGCGGCCGTGGCTGGCGAAACCGGCGCCAGCGCGAAGTACGCAGAGTTCTCTCGCCTGGCGAAGGAAGCCGGCTATGATCAGATCTCCCGTCAATTCGCAGCCACCAGCGCAGCTGAGCAGATCCATATCAAGCTGGAAGTAGCTGAAATCCAGAAGAAGGAACCTGATTACGTACCACCTACGGCAGGGGACACGAAGGGATTCCAGACCGACATCAATCTGATCAGTGGCGCCATGGGTGAGATCTATGAGACCTCTGACATGTACCCGAACTTCATCAAGGTAGCCATCGACGAAGGCGAAGCCGGCGCTGAACTGGTGTTCACGCGTGCCAAGCTGGCAGAGTCCGTCCATGCCGAACTGTACATGGAGGCATACAACAACATCGATGCTCCTGATGATGACGCCTTCTACCTGTGCCCTGTCTGTGGATACATCCACAAGGGCGACGACTTCGAGAAGTGCCCCATCTGCTTCGCTCCGAAGTCTGCCTTCAAGAAGTTCTAGGACTCAAAACCAAAGCACAACCGCGTTCGTTATCCCCAGAACCGCACGTCCATTGATGTGCGGTTCTTTGCTTTTTGCAGCATGCTTCGCATGCAAAGCAGTATGTCTGGGTCGATCTGGGTCGATCTCCGCTTCGCTCGGATCGACCCTTACAGCTTGAGTTGACCTCTACAGGAGCGTCCCTCGGAGGAATGCTGGGGTTGCAATCTGTCCACTGCTGCCCACCCAGAAGAAAAGTTGATATGCGCCGACTCAAAGGGAACGAGACCGTTTCGCGCAAGAAGCACATGGTCAACTTGCCTGCGAACTGGCTTCCAAAACGGATTTGACCGGCGTATCGTTACGCCGTGAAAAGGGGTTCCTCCTCCTTCCCCTTTCTCCTATCGGAAACCGCCCCCTAGGTTTCCCCTTCAAGGCAGCAAGCCTCTCCCCAAGGCCTGCTGCCGCAGATGAGGACGTGCGCAGACGACACCTCATCTGAACGCCATTGGAGGGCGCTTATCCCCTGAAGCGCCCTCCAAGGCATCTTCTTGGCAATCGTTCTGGAAACAATTCAAGAATCCTCCTGCTGCCTGTCCTCCACTTCGGCTATAACCATCGCTGAATCACAGGAGGCATGCCATGAAACACACGATCTCAACAATCAAAGACGTCCCCATCCCCCACCTGGAGAATGTCAAGCTGGTAAGCGACGGCTGGCTCAAGAAATACATCCTCACCTATCGGCAGCCTGATGGAACCAGATACGAGTATGAGGCCGTGTCGCGCAAGGGACTGAAGGAATACGAGGCTTCCTTGGAGGCGAATGCCGAAGGTGCCGTGCCTAAAGCCGATGCGGTCTGCATCGTGCCCGTGCTGCCAGATGACTCCCTGCTTCTGATCCGCGAATTCCGCTATGCCGTGAACGCTTGGGTGATAGCCTTTCCAGCAGGACTCATCAAACCAGGAGAGACGCTTGAGGATTGCATCAACCGTGAACTTGGCGAAGAGACCGGCTATCGCGTTCGCACCGATTTGGAAGGAAGCGCCCTCGTTCCGCTGCCGCAATCAGGTCACTCCTCGGTGGGAATGACCGAGGAGAACGTGCGTGTCGTGATCGCCTACGTGGAACCCGATGGTGAACCGCATCCCGCAGACAGCGAACTGATTCAGATGTTCTCGTTAGTGCGTGAGGATGCTGGCGCGTTTCTGGATGCGAATGAAGACCTGATAGGCACGCGCTGCCAGCTTCTGCTGGAATCCGTGCGACGCACGAACGTGCTGCGCAAGCGTCTGGAACTGGCTCAAAACCCCATCACCAGCAAGGATTTCGCCTGAACAGATGATCCGCCTCAAAGGCTTCGTTGCGAAGGCTTTGCCCCCGCAATGGGACGAAGGCTGAAGCCTTCGCTACGGATTCGACCAGAACGATTCAGCCTTCGCTATGGATTCGACACGAATGAGTTATCTTCGTAGCGCAAGCTTTAGCTTGCGACAGGATGAAGGCTGAAGCCTTCGCTACAGGACTGATCCTCAGTCCTGTTCTTGATTGAGCACCTCAAGAGCAGCCTCGTATCCGCCGGCCCCATACGCGAGCGATAGTGGTGACTGAAGCACCCGTCTGTGCCTCGATGACCACAAAGGTCATGAGGGCCTTATCACGGGAGATCTTGAGATTTGCCAGCTTGCAAGGGGTCGTGCCCGTCTTTCAACGCACGTTCTTGCTGATTCTAGTAAAGGAATGTCATCCCTTGATCGATGCGAAGGCCGATGCGGGCATGGATGCCCGTCGATATCCACGGAAACCCGCCTCTGGTTGACGTGGATGCCAATTACACGTCATCTACGGAATGCCTCCCGATCCTGAAGCACGTTGTCGGCACCCACGAGGCAAGTATCTCTCGATTCAGGATCCGTCAAGAGGTATAACCAAGAAAGCTTCTGCAAGATCAAGCAAATGATCATAGTAGCCGCCCGGTACAGCATCATGCACCTTGGCATGGAGAGCTTGCACCCAAGAACCTGGATGGTCATGCACAAAAGCAGACACTGCATTCGCGTTCATCTGCCCAGCATCAACGCGACGACACATCTCTGAGAGCGCAAGCAGTTCGATGCCCATATGATCAGCATATTGATTGTTCTGATTGCTGACCTCAAGACCCATATCCCGCAGGATATCCTGCATGGCAAACGTGGGCTTGCCAAAGCCTACGGTTACACCATCTTCGCGATTCATGGTCTCCCAAGGAGGGGCAGCCGGGGAGGGCGGCCCGACGAAGAGATGCGTGAACTCAACAGATGCGTCATGGACAGCTTGATCCCCTTGTACCGCGTGGGCTTCTGCCCACTGCGCAAGAGCCCCTTTCGCCTGAGCTACTGAGGCATCTTCAAGATCAGGGAACGCCAGCCAGAAGGAGGGGTCAAGACCAATGGTCTCTGTCTGCGACATCGGCTTGAGAAGCGAATTGCCAATGAACGCACATGCGTCTGCATAGGTCTTCAGATCCATGGACCCCTCCCTTTCGGTCATTGAAGAGGACATCTATTACATCCCCATTGCTCTGAGCATCACGCTGTGGCAGGCGCCGCCTGTTCCGTTGCCGTTGCATCCTTGCCAGCGCCGATCAACCAACCGGTCAGCGCCATGAAAGCCAAGAATCCTAAGGCGAGCACGCCAAGCACCACGAAGATCTCAATGGTTGTAGGCGCATAGGAGCTGATCACGGCAAAGGAGTCGACACCCTGCGCATGCCTGGCCACACTTGATCCAGAGATGAGACCTGGAGCGCCGTAGACATCTGGCGTGATGAACGATGTGAAGAGCAGCCAGATGCGTTTGAAGAACACACCCAACACGATGAGACCGCTTGCCACGCAAACCAAGACGCTGTTTTGCCGATTCTTCGCGAACACTAAGATGCAGAACGGCAGCACGAGCCCACAAAGGATCTCTATCCAGAAGAAGGGTGCCGTAGGACCAGCGGTCAACTCAGACAAGATGAGGACGCCCGCTTCCGTACCCGGATAGGCTGTGGTCAGCAGTTCGCAGCCGATGAAGAACGCATCCACGGCAACGCAGGTGGCTAGAAGGCCAGCCAGGGAGGCAATGAGATCTTGAGAGACCTCGAAGATGCCCTTGCGGCGCAGTCCCGTCAATGCCAACAGGAGCAGTGCCAAACCCGAATCCAGAGCAGACGCTACGAAGATGGGCGCCAGGATGGCCGTGTACCAGCCTTCTTTCGCATTCTCCAAACCAAAGATCCAAGCGGTCACGCTGTGCACGAGGATGGCAACGGGCAATGCGAAGCGCGACACGATGCTCACGGCATGATCATTACCCTTGCGCATGAAGTGCAAGTAGAAGATATTGATCACCAGATAGCATGTGATTACGCAGATATCCCAGATCAAGGGCGACGTGGGATTGGGGCCCGTGAGGATGCGCCAGACCCGATACAAGCCGCCAAGGTCTATCAGCACGAACAGCCCAGCTATGCAGATGCACACCGTAGACAAGATGACTGCGGGCATAGCTACCTGCTTGAACTTCTTGATATGGAAGATGCTGGCCGAAGATGCGACGATGAGACCACCAGCTGAGAGTCCTACGAAGAACATGAAGCACGTGATATAGAGGCCCCACGAAGTTCCGTTGTTCATGCCTGTCATGGCAAGGCCGCCAACCAGCTGAGAGATGTAGCAGCCCACACCGACGACGACGAGCACCGCAAGCACACCGGTCAGTGCTTTGTTTCGTTTGAGCAATTCCATGATCATCACCTATTCGAAATAGTGAACGGAAGGTTGCGTGCCCATCTCTTCCAAGAGGACGGTGGCATGCTTGTCGCGAACGAGCTTCGCCACATCGCTTTCAGGGTCATCAAGGTCACCATAGAAGCGGGCATGCCCCGGGCAGCAGATGACGCACATGGGCTTTTCACCATCGTCAGTGCGCTCCTTGCAGAGGGTGCACTTCTCTACGACGCCCTTCGGGCGCACAGGTACACGGGCATCCCCGTAGTTCGCTTGGGTCAATCGCTCAGGCTCACTCCAATTGAAGACGCGCGCATTGTAGGGGCATGCTGCCATGCACATGCGGCAACCGATGCACTTGTCGTAGTCGATCTCAACGCGCCCTTTATCATCCTTGTAGGTAGCACCCGTGGGACAGACGCGCTGACACGCTGCGTTCTGACAATGTTGGCATGCCACCGGCAGATACGTACGGGTGAGATTGGGGTAAGTGCCCTGCGCGCCGTCGGTGACGTCGCACCCTTCCGTGAGCACCCGATTCCACATGAGCCCTTCAGGGATATTGTTCTGCATCTTGCAAGACAACGCGCAGGTGTGGCAGCCGACGCAACGATCCTTGCTGATGACGATCGCAAGCCTGGTCATAGCTATCAGCTCCTTTCTACGCCTTGCGGATATCGACGAGGGTGTCAGAGAACGGGATCACCGGACCGCACATGAGGCTGTAACCGCGTTCGATGGTGGTGCGATTCGTGGTGTTCTGCACGTTGCCGGCCACGGTATAGTCTGCTGTACCCGCCTCATAGATGCGCACCGAGCCAGGCCGGATAGCATCATTGGCATCACAAGGCACCGTGAAGCTGCCGCGCTCGTTGAACACCTCCACGATATCGCCGTTCGCAATGCCCCGTGCCTCTAGGTCAGACGGGTTCACCACGACCGTTGGCTCGTAATAGAGCTGTAGCCACTTGGCGTCGTTGTATTGGTTGTGGATGCGGAAGCGCGTGCGCGTATTGGTGAGCTGCAGCGGATACGTTGCACGCAAGTCTTCGTTGCCGATCTCTTCGCACGGCTCCCATTGCGGCAAAGCCTGGTCGAAGGGAACCATGTTGTCGTAATAGACCTCCAAGCGTTCAGACGGCGTCGCGAATTTGAGGTCATCAGCCACCGTGCGGATCTCAGAACGATCCGGCGATGGCCAGACGCCCTGGTTCGCAACGATGTCATCCAGCTTGAGTGCTGCCACCTGCGGATCGGTGGATGTGGCCAGCATGGCCTCTACCCGCTCTGCACCCGTCTTCGGCAGATGGGCATCTTGCCCGAAGCGCTTCGCTATCTCGCGCGTGATCCAAAGATCGGTCTTCGCCTCGAAGAGCGGTTCGATCACCTTCTCTTGAAGGACGAGTTGGCTATAGCCGTCAGCTATGTTGCCGATCTCGTCATCATATTCAAAGCGCGACGTGGCTGGCAGGATGTAGTCCGACCACTTAGCGCCTTCGGTGAAATACGGATCGATGCTGACGATGAGATCAAGCGTATCGGCCCACTGCGTGGTCAAGTTCATGTCTGCCACGTGCTGAGCGATGAAATCGCCCCAGAAGATGGCACCATGGCAGCTGTTCTCCTTGACCGGCATGTCATAGAGGCTGACCTCAGAATCTGCCGCAGCCCATTCCTCCGGCACAGACCAAGCGCCCAAGGCGGGAAGCCAGCTGTTGTAGTCTGGGCCCACATAGACGCCAACGCCTGCACCGGGCTTGCCGATGTTGCCCGTGAGCGCCACGAGAAGCGCTGCGGCATGTCCGGAGATATCCGCGTTGGTCATCTTGTCATTGCCACCCCAACCCAACGCCAGCGATGATGGCCCTTCAGCGTATTCTTCCGCCAGTGCCTCGATGCGCTCTTGGGGAATGCCCGTGACCTCTGCAGCCCAGGCGGTAGTGTAGGGCTTCTGCGTCTCCAGCATGAGGTCCCATACCGTATGCGCACCAACGCTCCCCGGCACCTCCGTCACGCTGAGCGCCGGCACTGTCATCTGGTCGAAGCGAATGGGATTCCCCGTCACTGGATCCATGACGAAGAACGGATTGGTAGCCCCCGTCTCCGGTTCCTCAGCAGCCGGATCCTCAGTATGGTCACGCAAAAGCTTGTGCGTGGCATCGTCAACCAGGAAGGGGAAGCTCGTATGCTGGCGCACGAACGCATCGTCATACAGCTTGTTATCCAAGATATGGCTGACCATACCCAAGAATAAAGCTGCATCCGTGCCCGGCGCAATGGGGATCCATTCATCGGACTTGCTGGCCGTAGTGGAATAGTGCGGATCCACCGTGACCATGTGCGCACCCGCTTCCTTAGCCTCTACGAAGAGGTAAGCGCTCGGCAGGCTGGATTCGCAGTAATTCGTACCCACCGAAAGCACCAGCTTCGAGCGCGCCCAGTCCCGGGCCTCAGGCGCTGACATGGCATAGCCGGCGCCAAGCCCTGTGGCAGGATCCAATCCATTGCCCACCCCAACATCGATGCCCGTGAAACCACCGCTCTGGGCGCCCAGAAGTGGGCCCAAGAACGTGGAGTCTGCCTCAGCGCATGAAGCTACAAGCAGAGCGTCCTTGCCGTACTGCGCCTGGATCTCCTTTACGCGCTCCGCGATATCATCCAGCGCTTCATCCCAGCTGATAGGTTCGAATTGCCCTGATCCGCGCTCTCCTACGCGCTTGAGCGGTGTCTGCACGCGCCCGTCACCATAGATATGGGTCACCTCTGATATACCCTTCAGACAGATGGTCCGATACATATCTTCACCCACATCATTGGGCTGCACTAAGACCAAACGCCCATCTCGCACCGTGCACTTGAGCGCGCAACATCCACCACAATGCTTTTGATGATAGGTATACGCCGTTCGTTCCTCTGGCGTTGCATGCGCTTTCGCAGGCGCCAACCAACCGTCTGTGCTGATCATGCTACCAGCGCCAGCTAGGCCTACAGCCCCAGCAGCAACTGCGGTTCCCTTGAGAAAGCTCCTACGGGTGAGCCCGCCCTGCGAGCTGGTCATTCCCGTCATCTCTCCTCCTCTTGCCATGACGCAACACGCACCGATGCGCTGATGCGTCGAAAGAACTATTGAGAGCGGCCGACTCTGTTGGGAAGACTATAGCTCTTTGTCCTATGACAATCAAGGATAATCCTATGACAATCTGTGATGGTTCAGACTGCGTGCTCAGCGCACCGGGAATCCGGGATAAGCCCGCACATCAGGACATGATGCAGCGTCGTCAGATCCTCTCCTTCAGGCCGTCGAGGAGGCCGGCATCGTTGAATCCTTCAGCGAAGGCGCTGGGGATGACCACCGTTCCCTTGCCTTCGCGAAGCGATTCGTTCAACAAGTGCATGGAACGCAGATGCATGACGGCCTCATTGCCTTCATAGAGACCCTCCATCTCGTTCAGCATCTCGAAGATATCTTGCTCCGCCTCGATGAGGATGGCACGCGCCTTCTTGCGTTGCTCCGCCTGTGCTTCCAGCGACATGACCTCCTGCAGATCCTGCGGCAAGAGGATGTCGCGCACCTCTACGGACAAGATGGTCACACCCCATGGCGCTACCTTCTCCTCCAGCACGCGCTTCAATTCGCGATCCAGCTGCTCGCGTCGAATGGCCACCTCGGCAGCAGTGGCACGTCCGATGGCGTCGCGCAAGGCCGTTTGAGCTGAGAGATCCACCGCAGCAGCGAAGTCTCCCACTTCGGTGCATGCCGCCTTCGCATCCCACACGTGCCAGAACAGCGCGGCGTTCACATCCAGTGGTACAAGATCCGCTGTAAGGGTCTCCTCTGCGCCGAAGGTGGTCACGCGCATGCGCGTATCTACCCGCATGGTATTGCTCTCTATGATGGGCCACGTCCAAAAGAGCCCTGGACCCGACACGCGGTTCAGCTTCCCCAGACGCAGCACCACCACACGCTCCCATTGCTGAGCGATGTGACATGAAGCGGTCAAGAACGCCGCGATGATGACTGCTATCACGATGACTGCAAGGGTCATGGTGCCTTGCACAGCAAAGCCAATGGCCAAGCAGATGATCAGCGAAACCAAGAAGAGCATCACCGAAAAGAGGATCACGCCGGTGTTCGATGCCTGTTCGCCGATGATCTGATTTCCCGTATCAAGCTTGACGCAGAATCGCTTTCTTTGCTCAGCTTCCTGCCTATCGGCATGAGCCCCTTCGCGTTGCTTCGCCATTCCCATGCTCTATGCTCCCTTTGTCTGCCGCTTGCTCTGCGCTTCGTGAAAATCAACGATGCGACCGCCCGGCTCATCGTCGTGTTCTGAGCTATATCGAAGCCGCTTGATATGGCGTGCGAACGCCTTCTCTATGTCAGCGTAGCTCATCCCCAGCTCACAGCAAGCAGCAATGGCATCATCCATGATCTCGCTCACCTGACCGAATTCGTCATCGCCCAGCTGGGAAGCAATGTCTGTTACGAATACACCACGCCCGCGGGTAGATTCCAGATACCCATCGGACACCAAGCTCAGATACGCCTTGTTCACCGTGTTGTAGTTGATGGAGATGTCAGAGGCAAGCCCACGTACCGTGGGAAGCTTTTCGCCTGGCTTCAACTCACCTGCATTGATGAGGTACGCGATACGTTGCCGCAACTGCACCCAAAGGGGCACATCGCTGGTCTCGTCAACTTTGAATGAGATCATGGAACAACCTTTCTATGAAATGAGCGCCAAAGGATGCAGAGCAGCTTGAATGATCAAAACACGCAGGATGAGGCCACCAACAAGCACACATCCGGCGGTACCTAACATGAAGGAGATACGGGCATTCGCGCGATCCTGCGGAATAGCATCATGGGATGTGCGAACGATGACGATATCCTGCACGAAGGGCACTGCCAGACCCACGAAGACAAAACCAGCCCAGAAAAGCGCAGCTAAGGAACCAGTCAGCAAGCTTTCCAGTGAGATGAGCGCAGCTTGACCAGTGCTGTCAGCAGGACCTGTCACTCCTCCCGCTGCACTCCAGACAGACAGCAAGCAAACGACGCTCACGACGGCTTCGATGACGATGATGCCTGCATCGATCTTCGTGAGCCGCATCAACGTGGAAGCGAACATGGTCATCGTTCGGGAAACGAACGCTGCACAGAATGCCAACGCAATACCGCACGAGAGCGCCGAGAGCGCGAACAGCACCACAAGCCATGGGGTATTCCAAAGAGGAACCGCCTGCACATTCGAAAGCAGGAGCCCGGTATAAACGATGACTGCCGCACTGGCTATGAGACAGAGAATGTCTATGATGCTTGCCATGCGCCGCGAAAGAGGTAGCATGCCGAGCCACACCAAGAGGCGCATGCTAGCAAAGAGCGCACAAGCGATGATGGCCCAAACACCGAAGGCGATATACGTAGGCATTGGCTGGAAGAGCAAGAGGAGCACCCTATCCAAACGGCCTACATCTGCCATAAGGCAAAGAGCGCCGATGACGAGCGCACCAAGAGCAGCCAGATACAGTGCAGCGAAGAAGCGTTTCCAAGGCTGCCCATCCAACGTGCGCATGCGCGTCGCAAGGAGGCTCTTCATCGCTTCTGGTTCAGCAAGAAGACCCAGTGCGGCCGCAATGAAACAGCACCCAGCACCGGTGCCGCCGAGGAAGAGATACGTGATGATAAGATCGCTGAACATGAAATCATCATATGACAATCTATGTTCGCTGAAAAGGGTACGGCCGAAGATGAGCTGACGCATGTGAACAGGCAAAGAAACAGCTTGAGGTGAGTGTTGGATCAGTCTTGCAGGGCAGCAAGAGCAGCCTCGTATCCGCCGGCCCCATACGCAAGGCATTTGGAGACACGGGCTATCGTGGTGGCCGACGCACCTGTCTGCGCTTCAATGGCGGCATACGAAAGGCCCTGATCAAGCAAACGTGCAACCGCCAATCGCTGTGAGGTTTCCCGTATCTCGCGAATGGTGAACAGGTCCTCCAAAAGGGCGAAGATGGTATCCTCATCGTCCAAGGCAGCCAGTACGCGAAGGAGGTCATCGACATCTGGCTTGCGGATGTCGGCGCGCGTATCTGACCCTTTCGACTTCTCAGGCATCGTGAACCTCCTGCGGTGTGGATGCGCCCATGCTTTCACCCAGACTGCGAGCATGCTCGCGCATAAGGCCGTATTCGATGGATTCCACGAGCGCATTCCAAGACGCTTCGATGACGTTTTCCGACACACCCACGGTTCCGAAGGACCCTTGAGGGTCAGCCGTCGTGATGGTCACCCGAGTGAGGGCACCCGTACCTTGGCTCTCGTCGGGGAGCCGCACCTTGTAGTCAACCAATTCGAACCCGGCCACCTCGGGATAGAACTCCGTGATGGCCATGCGCAAGGCCGCATCCAGCGCTCCCACCGGACCTGCCCCTTCGCCAGTGGCCACGAAGCGCTCATTGCCCACATGTATCTTGATCACAGCCTCTGATACGGCATCTTTGGCCAACGCACCCGTGTCTTCCCTGTCATCCACGATGACCCGGAACGACTCCAGCGTGAAGGCGGGGCGGTAGGTGCCCATATGGCGCATCATCAGCAGCGCCAGAGAGCCATCGGCCATCTCGTAGGTATAGCCGCGCGCCTCTCGGTCCTTGATGTCATCCAAGACCGCTTGGATGTCCACCCGCGCCGCTTCAAGATCAAGCCCCAAGCTGCTCGCTTTCTGCAGAAGCGAAGCCTTTCCCGCCAGTTCACTTACCACCATGCGAGCCGTGTTGCCAACGCGCTGCGGTTCAGCATGCTCATAGGCTTGGGGGAAGCGAGCAATGGCACTTGCATGCAATCCGCCTTTATGGGCGAAGGCGGATGCTCCCGAATAGGGATGATGGGGGGAGAGGGCAATCCCCGTAACCTCGGCAACGAAATGGGAGACCTCCGTCAATTCGCTCAGCTTGTGTCCGCCGACGGCCTCCAAACCCATCTTGAGTTCCAGGTCAGCTATCACCGTGAGCAGATCGGTATTGCCAACGCGCTCCCCTATCCCATTGCACGTTCCCTGCACCTGCGTGATGCCCGCTCGAACGGCAGCGAGGGCATTGGCAACGGCGCACCCCGAATCATTGTGGCAATGGATACCGAATGCCTGATGGGGGAAAGCGTCTGTCACGACATGGACCACTTCTTCCACCTGAAACGGCAACCAACCACCATTCGTCTCACAAAGGTCTATCGAATCCGCCCCCGCCTCACTGGCAGCCCTGACACACGCCAAGGCATAATCCCGGTCGGAGGCGAACCCATCGAAGAAGTGCTCAGCATCGAAGACCACCTCGCGGCCAGCCGCTTTGAGAAAGGCCACGGAATCGCGGATCATGCGCAGGTTCTCGTCCAAGGTGGTGCGCAAGGCGCGGGTGACCTGCTCATCCCACGTCTTCCCCACGATGGTGACGACGGGAGCATTGCTTTGGAGGAGATCTCGAAGCCCGGGGTCGCGTTCAGCCGCAACACCCTTCTTGCACGTGTTGCCGAATGCGGCGATCTGCGCGTGTGTAAGATCCATCTCGCGCACGCGCCTGAAGAAGGCGATGTCCTTCGGGTTCGATGCAGGAAAGCCTCCTTCGATGACATCGATGCCGAATGCATCCAGACGCGCGACGATCTTGAGCTTATCCTCTAGCGATAAGCTGACGCCCTCACATTGCTCTCCATCACGAAGCGTTGAATCGTATGTGCGGATCTTCGCCGCAGGAACCATAAGCGGCTTATACCTCGGTCACCCAATCGGCGAATTCAGGGTCTTTGCCATAGGCGACCTCGAAGAACTTGTCCTGCAGGCGCTTTGTGATGGGCCCTCTCTTGCCAATGGCGCGATCATCCACACTGGCGACCGGTGTCAGTTCGGCAGCGCTTCCTGTGAAGAAGACCTCGTCAGCGATATACAGATCACTGCGGGTGAGGCTTTCCTCGATGCAAGGGATATCCAGTGCATCTGCAAGCACGAGGATGCTGTCACGGGTGATTCCCTCGAGCAGACCATCGGAGGTGGGCGGCGTTGAGATGATGCCATCGCGGACGATGAAGAGGTTCTCGCCGGTGCCTTCGCACACCTTGCCCTCCTCGTTCAGCATGACGGCTTCACCATAGCCATGGGCCTTCGCCTCAAGCTTCGCCATGAGCGAATTGAAGTAGGAGGCGGTTGCCTTCACGGCAGGAGGAATGGCGTTGATGGAGCGCTGGCGCCAAGACGAGATGCCGACGTTGATGCCATTCTCCAAGGCATCAGGCCCCAGATATGCGTCCCAAGGCCAGCAGGCGATGATGACGTCGGTTGGCGCACCGGTAGGGTCAACACCCATGACGCCATAGCCGCGATAGACCAGCGGGCGGATATAGCAGCTGGCAAGCTTGTTCGCGCGGATGACCTCGACGGTGGCGTCGCACAGCTCGTCCACGCTGTAGGGCAGATCGATGGCAGCGATCTTCGCAGAACGATGCAGCCGTTCCATGTGATCGCGCAGGCGGAAGACGAAGCTCTTGTCGGAATCAGGATCCTTGTAGCAACGCAGACCCTCGAAGACGCCTGAGCCATAGTGCAACGAATGGGAGAGGACGTGCGTGGTGGCCTCAGCCCAGGGAACCAGTTCGCCATTCTTCCAAATGAAATCGACTTCGGTGATATCAGCCATATGCGCCTCCAAGAACGTATCTCCAACGTGAATGGACAGTTATTCTACTCCAGATGAAAGGGTCGAATGCCTGCAGAATGCCTGTAATCGGCCTTCATGGGGAAAGGAGCTGCAAAGAAACCCGCTGCGTCGGCCGTGCTGCGGGTTTCCAGCAATGCCGCGGAGCTGCCTCAGGCGTAGAACAGGATCTCGTTGTACGTGGGGACCGGCCAGTATTCACGCGCGACGATGATCTCCATATCGTCCACCGCATCCCGCAGATCGTCCATGATGGGGATGATCTGATGCGCGTTCACATTCGCCCGCTCCTGCTGATCCTCGATCTCAAGCGAAGCGTAATGCAGCTCATGGAGTTGGGAGAGCAATCCATTGATCCGTGCCGCGCCGTCCACCAGCATCTTGAGCTTCCTCTCTTGGGATTCCACATTGGCGTCGGGAAGCATCTGCTTGATCTTCCATGTGTTCTCTGCAATCTCGGCGGCGAACTGGTTGATGGCAGGAAGGTAGTCTCGGCGCACCAGCCGCTTCATGGTACGGATCTCGATGTTCATAGTCTTGTTGTACTTCTCAAGCTTCACTTCGTAGCGGCTGCGCACCTCAGCCTCATCCAGTACATGGAACTCGCCGAACAGGTCGATGGACTTCTGATCTACCAGGCAGGGCAGCGCATCAGCCGTGGTCTTGTTGTTCGCAAGGCCGCGGCGTGCCGCCTCTTCGGGCCATTCGTCAGAGTAGCCGTCACCATTGAAGATGATGCGCTGATGGTCACGCAGGGTGCGCTTCACGTAATCCAAGGCAGTACTGCGGAACTCATCCTCGGACACCCCTTCCATCTCATCAGCGAACTCCTTCAGCGATTTGGCCATGGCCGTGTTCAGGATCATGTTGGCATCAGAGAGGTTCTGCTCAGAGCCTGGCATGCGGAATTCGAACTTGTTTCCCGTGAAGGCGAAGGGGCTTGTGCGGTTACGGTCGGTGTTGTCTTGGAGGAAGTTTGGAAGCTCGGCTACGCCCAAGTCCATCTCGGTGCGCTCATGTGAGGTGTAATCCCTGTCTTCGATGAGCGCATCCACCACGCGACCCAGCTCATCGCCCAGGAACATGGACACGATGGCGGGAGGCGCCTCGTTTGCCCCCAGACGATGGTCGTTGCCAGCAGAAGCGGCCGACATGCGCAACAGTTCCTGATAGTCATCCACCGCTTGGATGACACCAGCCAAGAACACCAGGAAGCGCAGGTTCGACATGGGATGGTCACCTGGCTCGAGCAGGTTCTTGCCATTCGCAGCCAAGGACCAGTTGTTATGCTTGCCTGATCCGTTGATGTGCTCGAAGGGCTTCTCGTGCTCAAGGCAGACCAGATTGTAATGGCTGGCCAGAAGGCGCATCTCCTCCATGGTCAGCAGATTCTGGTCAATGGCGCGGTTGGCATTGGCGAACAGCGGAGCCAACTCGTGTTGGCACGGAGCCACTTCGTTGTGCTTGGTCTTCGCGGGAACGCCCAGCTTCCAGAGCTCGTCATCAAGCTCTTTCATGAAGTTGTTCACCGTGGGACGGATGGCGCCGAAGTAATGATCCTCCAATTCCTGACCCTTGCAGGGGGAATACCCGAAAAGCGTGCGACCCGTGAGCATCAGGTCAAGCCGCTTCTTGTAATCGTCTTCAGAGATGAGGAAGTATTCCTGCTCAGCGCCAACGGTGGCTATGACGCGCTGATGCGGCTCGCCGAAGAGCGCCAATACGCGATTCGCCTGCTCGTCAACCGCACGCATGGAACGCAGAAGCGGTGTCTTCTTGTCAAGCGCCTCGCCGTTGTAAGAGCAGAATGCCGTGGGGATGCACAGCACCTCATCCTTGATGAAGGCGAAGGAGGTGGGGTCCCAGGCGGTATAGCCACGCGCCTCGAAGGTGGCGCGAAGGCCGCCAGAGGGGAAACTTGACGCATCAGGTTCGCCCTGGATGAGTTCTTTGCCCGAGAAGGACATGATGGCATGACCGTCATCGATGGGGTCGATGAAGCTG
>CAYWWK010000030.1:0-24646 GCA_964462135.1 uncultured Eggerthellaceae bacterium
TCCCAGTCGTTGCGGTAGACCTTCGCCATGAGCATCAGCATGTTCGCCTTCTCGAACTTGTCGTACTCGTTCTGAGCCTCCTGCGACAGGAACATGTACGAGGCAGACTGGATGGTGCCGTTATTGGTCACGTTCGCACCACCGGAACCCCATCCGTAGGGCATCATCGTAGGGGTGGTGTTCGCCCACCCACTGGCAACGACACTGTTGGTCAGCTGCCAGGCATTCTTCCCGCCACCCGCATCGTACATGTAGATGTATGCGCAGTGCGCGGGCTGCCCGACGGGAGTGGCCGGGTATCCCCAGGCGCACTGGATGTTCGAGCCGGTCTTGGAAAGGCCGCCGCATACAGAACCTTCCTCGAACACGATCCAAAGCTTCGGATAACCGGCCTTGTAGGTGATGTTGTAGGCAGACAAGTTGTACTTCTTGTCCCACATGGAGTAGTTCGCCTCGGAATAATACTTTGGATTGCCGTATGAGTAGCCGAACCGGTAATCGATATAGTTATAGGGATTGAAGCGTGCGCTGAATTGATTGCTGTCTCCGAACTTCGACGTGTAGTCGCGAAGCCACAGGATGGACTCGTCGTCCATTTGCGCGGTCATGACCCAGCGCATCTCCTCGACGGTGAAGTTCGCGAACATCCTGGGGTTGCCCAGCTTGTTGTTCTCGTACATGCTCTTGAAGATCTCGTAGCGCGTCACCGGATTCGAGGTCTGGTTGTTGAATATCCACAGGTTGATCGGGCGCGCATGCGCAAGCGAGAGCGCCAGCATCATATGCAGGTTGAGGTCACCGTTCCGCACGCCGTTGGCTTCCGTGTCGTCTTGCAGGTCGTCCTTGTGTGCCGCATAGAGATTGCTCAGCACTTGGAGCGCATTGACGTACGAGCCATTGGGAGCACCCGCCATCGTCCACAGCCGCAGGGCCTCCTCGTCGTTCAGGAACCACTCCAGCATCGTACGGTTGGCCGGGCTGGTCTCGACGAAGGTGCGCAACCCATACTGTCCGACGGAAGCTATGAGGTTGCGCTGCAGAAGTGTCAGCTGCAACTCTTCAGGCACAGGACCGCCCGTGTACGCGGACATGATCTCTGCATCAAGGTCTTCGACGGTCCTGACGATGTTGTCCTTGTAACCCTCGTGTACCAGCTTGGTGTCAGCCCACGCAGCATGGTCGGAAGCATTGCTGCCGTTGTCGTAGGCGAACAAGCGGATATACTTGATGCCATGGATATTGATCCTGAACTGTCGAGCGCCGTCTCCACTCTTGATTGGCGTCGGCTCTGCATCGGTCTTGAGGTCCCAATGCTCACCGTCGTTGGAGGTGTAGACGGAGAACTTGACCCCGTTTCCAACATTGTTGTTCGTCGTGTTCAGGCCATAATACGTCACGAAATAGGGATATTCGGAGCTGTACTGGCTGACGTCGTAGTCAACCGTCGAAGTAGCGTGGGCGAAGATGCCCTTGTGAAAGGTGGTCGCAGATCCGTTGACGTTGAGCGTGATCCCACCATTGTTCACGCCGTTCTTGTCCAGTGTCAGATTGCCCCAACCAACCTTGGCGTTGGCATAGGGGATGTCGGAAAGATAGACGACGTCGCTGTCGACGCCGCCATTGTCGACGAATATGTTCTTGTTCGTTTCGGCTGCAGGGGTGAGCGTGCTGTCGGCCATCGCTGTCTGCGACGCGCCCAGAAGCACAGCACCGAACAGAAAGGCAACGCAAAGCCTTGCAAAACGCATGCGTTTTTGGGATCCTGAAAGCGCATGCCGTGACGGGACAGATGACAGGTCACAACGCAAAAACATCGCGAATTCTCATATCTCCCTTGACACTCTTGATGATGAGGGCATGATAGCAGAATTGGGACGCAAAACCGACCCCCTTATGCCAGATTTCAACGGTCTGACCGCCTAAGTCTTTCGCACGATGAAGCTTTCAGATACCGCTCTTTCCAATGTCCATCGTATGTGGCAGCTGTTGCTCACGAGTCTCTCGTCATGGGAAACAAGGACCACCGCTCCTTTGAAAGCGCGAATGAGGTCCTGCAGCGCCTCGATGGCACCAACATCCAGATGATTCGTCGGTTCATCCATGACGAGCATCTGCGGATCCTTCAGCAGCAGTTCAGCTAAGATGAGCTTGCGCAACTCTCCCGGGCTGATGTCCTTCCCATCAATGAGCCGCTGTGGGTCAGAGTTGAGTCGCGCCACATGAGCCAGCACCCTTCCTCTGTCTTCTGGACTGCAGGCCTCCAGCCGATCGAGGGCCTCACGACGTTGCAGCGCATCGACCTCCTGGGGAATGCAGGCAACGCGAATGGCATCTGGAACGTGGCGAAGAAGATGGCGGAGCAGGGTGCTCTTTCCCGATCCATTCATGCCTGTTATCCCAATCCGGTCAGCACGAGATACCCAAAGCTCGGGAACCTCCAAAGAGAAGCCCTCCTGCCTGAGCGTCGTCTCTTCGAGATGGCACACCACCTTGGCCGCTGCAAGGGATCCGACTTTTTCGAACCGATGGTCATAGCGTTTGACAGTGGGTCTGTGATCCAGCTTCGATTCCGCCACCACAAGCCTCTTCGCCATCGCGGCTGACGCGCGCCCGGCCACCCCATCCTTGCTGCTCACCTTCGCCCGACCCAGCTTCTCTCGCGTACTGCTGTCATGCCTGTCCACATTTCGCGCACTCAGGCGCTTGCGCGATCGTTGCGCTTCCTCCTTGCGACGGACGGATTCCCGCTGAATGCGATCGATTTCCTTGCGAGCATGCTCTTGTGTTCGCTGGGCAGCCTGCGCCTCAAGACGTCCCTGCGCCGTCACCTTCTCATAGCCGCCGGACCGCATGACGGGTACACCTCTTTCGAACACCACACTTTGATCGACCAAGTGATCCAGCAGGGCACGATCATGGGAAATGAGCAGCCCAATGCCTTTGAAACCCTCAAGCGCCTTCTGGATGGCTTCGCGGCTTTTCCTATCCAGATCATTGGTGGGTTCATCCACGATCAGAAGGTCAGGACTTGACCAGAGACTGCAGGCCACCTGCAGACGCTTGCGCTGGCCGCCAGAGAGCTCTTCGAAGCGCCAGGCCCAATCGTCTTCGATCTCCAGAAGCCGTCGCAAACGCATGGCCTCCCGATTCCAGTCACACGCGAAATCGGTCAACGCCTGTGGTGCGATGGATGAATCCTGGTGGCAGTACTCGCTGAGGAGCCGTGGTGTGATGTTGCCCGCATTTGGACGCAAGACCCCTGCTGCAACAAGGGCCAAGGTGGTCTTGCCGCATCCATTGTCCCCTATGATGCCGGTCCACCCAGCAGGGAACGTGAGACTCACGTCGTCAAGCACGGGGCGGGCAGCATCAGGATAGGCAAAATGGATATGGTTCAGGAATAGGTTCATGGCATCCTCCTTATCAAGGAGGCCGCGTCAAGGGCGGGTTCGCTGCAATCGACTGCGATCAGAACATGGATATCGATTGAAGACTGAAAGCGGAAAGGGCTTTGAGCATAGCGATGCGGCACCATGAGACGCGACCCTGTTCGAACGTGGTCGTTTCGTAGTGCCCTTCTGGGCATCGCTAGTTCTTCATGCACCTACCCTTTCTCGAGGCTGCGCTTGCCAAAGGCCCAGCCGCTGCGTTGTCCCTAGTATGACACAGGACAGAGATAACGTCACCAAGCCGCAGGATGCACTGTCATTCCTCCACGATCACGCCCAGGAGGCGGGCCAAGGATGCCGCTTGGTACACGTTCAGCTTCGCCCCATAGAACTCCGTCATCGAATCCGAGAACGAGACGTTCTCCAAAAGGGATGTGGTGAAGTCGATGCCCGCAAGCGAGGTTCGGAAAAGGCTCACATCCACGAACCGGCATTCGGACACCTGCACGAACCGCTGCGTCACCTCGGCCATGTCGGCTCCGGTGAGATCGCAGCCGATAAAATCTACATGCTTCCATCTGCTGCGAGTAAGAGCACTGTAACTGAGAGTGCAATCCTTGAAACGCACATCCTCGAACGAGCTCTCGAAAAGCGATGCGCCCATCAGCTTGCATCCTGAGAAGGAGCACCGAGTGAAACCAGCACGCTCCATAACGGCATTCGACAGGTCGCAGTCTTCGAAGATGACATCACGGAAGATGGTTTGGGTGAAGTCACTTCCCGTATAGCAGCAGTGAGCGAACCGGGCACCCGCCACCTCAAGCTCTCGGAATGAATGGCCGGGGGCACTTTCTCCATGACATGCGATCCCCTCCACTTCCACTGTCGCCCGATCCATGCAGGCAGTCAAGGCATCCGGACTCAAATCATCTGGGACGGCGGGCTGCATGACCGCTTGGGAGGGAGCCGAGTGCTTGTAATCATCGTGCACCATGGAAGGAACGATCATCCTCTTCAGTCCTCATCGATCACTTCAGCCTCCGCGTAGACCCCATCCTCTTCGACATCCTCATCGAAGTCGTCAGCCGCTTCTCGCAGCGTCCGCTGCTCAGCCGCCTCTGCGAAGGCAGCCTTCATGGTGGGATTCTTGCGCGTGAGCCGCTTGACCGTGAGCCCCTCGAGCTTCTTGTTGGCCTGCTGGAGATTGCGATCAGAACTGGTCAGTTCCTCCTTGATCTTCTCCAGCTTCTTGATGGTGGCGTCGATATCCTTGATGGCATCCTGGAACTTGCGACTGGCCCGCTCCATGTTGGTGCCGAACCTGCCCTTGAAGTCCTCCAGCTGCTCTTCGAAATTGGTCACATCCACATTCTGCTGACGCACGAGTGCCAGCTGTCTGCGATACTCAAGGGAGGAAAGTGCCGCATTGCGCAGAAGCGTGATGATGGGAATGAAGCACTGGGGCCGTACGACGAACATCTTCTCATAACGGTACGACACGTCCACGATGCCCGCGTTGTAGAGCTCGCTTTCCGGTTCAAGCGTCGACACGAGCACCGCATATTCACAGCCTTTCGCCGTGCGATCCTTGTCAAGCTTCTTGAAGTGGTCCTCGTTCCTCTTGCGGTTCGTCGAATCATCGGCTTCGTTCTTCATCTCGAACATGATGGAGATCAACTCAGTGCCATCCTCATCCTCTTCGCGGAAGATGTAGTCGCCTTTTGTTCCCTCAGAAGCGTCGTTGTCCTTTTCGAAATAGGCATTGCGGAAGGCCGTGGCCCGCAGCTGGTTGAAGGCCACCTCGCAGTGCTGCTCCAGCGTTTCCCCCAGCATCTTCGTTGAGAGACGCGCCTTCATGTCCCGGATGCGCTCGATCTCGTGATCGCGATCGCGGATCAGCTCATCCTTGGCGGCAAGCTTTTCAGCCAATTCCGTCTTGTGAGCCAGTGCTGTGCGCTCTGCCGCGTCCTTGTCCCGTTCAATCTGGGCCTTCAGCTCGTCCCGCTCCCGCTCAAGAGCCGTGCGCTGCTCCATGGCCTGACGCTCCGTACGTTCGATGGCCAGCTGCTGCGCCGTGGCAGCCTCTTTCTGTTGACCCTCCAGACGGAACCTCAGTTCATCCCGCTCCCGCTCGACCGCAGCCTTCTCCTCGGATGCCTGGCGGATGAGTTCGCTTTCGCGTGCTTTGAGCCGTTCCTTCTGGGAGGCCAGTTCGGCGGATTGCTGAGCCAGCTTCTCCTTCAGCACCCTTTCCGCCTCAGCCACGGCCAAGTCGGTCTGCTGCGCGAAGGTGCTCTTGACCAGCTCTTCCCGTTCGGCCAGCTCACGCTGGAACTCCTTGTCGCGCACCTGATTGAGGATGGCAGCGTATCCACTCTCGTCCACTGTGAACGCAGTGTGGCAATTCGGGCATTCTATCTGGCTCATGGCACAGCCTTTCGATTGATCGCGAAAACGAATACCTGACTTATACCACAGCCCGTGGAACGCATGTGACCCATATGCAGGACGATTCACTTCACCTTCAAGCGACCGACCTTGATGTCTAGGTTCGCCAAGGCCTCGTAGTCCTCCGTTGCTAGAGCCTCTGCCCGTGCGACCTGCTCTTCGCTGAGCTCAGCCAGCACGAAGGCTTCTGCCAAGGCCGCGTCGTAATCGCGCTTATGGCGTTCGTTCAGCGCCTTCCAAGGAATGTTCGCAAACCATCCGGCTACTTCCGAATCATAGGGCAGCCTACCTTGCAGCAACAGCACGAGGATGACGGGATAGCCGACATAGCCCTGCCAGTAGGTGGCGTTGTCGTCAGATCGATAGAGGTCATCCTGCCAGGTGACGGTGTAGGTCTTCGTGCCGTCCGATGAATCCACCGTAGCGCTTTCAGGGTGCAGATCGAAGCGGTCATCAGCCAGGGCGCTGTAGGCTTCGTAGATCTTCTGGATGGGAGGGAGCTTCTCCATGATGGTCCTTTCCTCGTGACGGTCAGCCAGTTTGCCTGATTCGCTTGGCTGCCACAGTACCGGAAGACCCCCTTCGCCAGCACATGAATGACGATGTATCACCAGATGGATGATTTGTATAAACAGTCGCCCCCTGCATCACTGATGCAGGGGGCGATCCTACCGAAATGGAGTTCGGCCGCCTTCGAAAGAACGCATTAGGCAAGGCCTTCCCGGGGACCGCACCGCCACGACTCGGTGCCTGCATACCCCAGAACATGCCACCGTCAAAAGCATGCACCTTCCAGCGTTCAAGCGCTTCCTTCCGTATGACAGGAGCAGGCTGCGCCGAAAACGCTATTTGCTAGCGTAGACAATCTGGTCCTTGGAGTTCTCCCAGAACGGCAGCGAGAAGATGCGGAAACCCTGCTGGCGGAGTTCCTCTTCCTTCTTGGCCGCCTCTTCGCCCACCGAGAGCGCTCCGTTCGGGCAAGCGTGCACGCAGTAGGGTTCCAGCCCTTCAGCAAGGCGCTCCGGGCACTTCGTGCAACTCTTCGCCCAGATAGGGATCCAACTCATGTGGAGGTTCGGCCACACACCCGCCGGACGATCGATTCCCTCGCCGCTTCCCTCGGTACGCACGGTCATCCTAAATTCATCATCATCTAACTGATTGGCAACCTTGCAGGCAAGGGAACACGTCCAGCAACCAGTGCATCGCTGCAAATTCACAAGAATAGTCGATTTGCTCATTTCGCCCTCCTTCTAATCTTGGGGGATCTTGCGCAGAGCACAGGCGCAATCCCAGATGGTATCCCACGCGCCAGCCATGCCGCCGATGCTGCCGGTTGCAAATCCGGCCCGTATGCCACCTGCGGCAAGCACGTCATCCCACCACGCATTGGCCCGGTCATCGATGGTTTCCATACCGCCCAGCGGTACGATAAGTTCAGAGTACATACCGTCTTCGAACGCATCGTGACGCCATCCGAACCAAACCTGGATGGTTCCTGGCGGGATTGCTTGGTCAAGGCGCATCTCACAGGTAACGTGTCCGCGCTGGTTGTAGACTTCAACCTTGTCACCATCCTTGATACCCTCACGCGCCGCATCGACGGGGTTGATGCGGGAGGTAGGCTTTCCGCCCGAGAGCTTCGCCATCACCGGATCGTCAGTGAACATCGACTGCATGAAGAAGCGCTGGCGCCCTGAGAAGAACTGGTATGGGTATGTGTCGCTCTTGCCCGATGCCAAGGAGGCCGTGGTCGGGCATTCGAGCGGCTCGCGATAACTGGCAAGGGCTGCATCCACACGCACCAGCCGCTCTGCGTAGAACTCAAGTCGACCAGAGGCGGTGCCGAACTGCATGCCCATGAACGGATCCCACGGAACGGGCGGCGTGGCGGCACGCACGAGCTTCTCCTCCTTCAGCCGCTCATACGTGAGGGGCGGGTCTATGTTCGCGATCATGGGCCACTTCGAGTCGATGCGGATGGCTATCCACTCTTCGGCTGTCTTGTCAAAGTACTCTCCGCAACCGGTCCGCTTCGCAAGCTCTGTCCAGAAATAGGTAGGGTCCTTCGCCTCGTACATTGGCTCAATGGCAGGCTCCGACAAGACGATGTGGTTGTACGCCGCGCTGGCGACGAGTTCATATCGCTCGAAGGGCATGCAGTCAGGCAAAACATAATCGGCATATTCACTGGTATCGGTCATCCAAATGTCATAGTCAACCAGAAGTTCCAACTTCGGGATAACCTCATCCACCCAACGTCCACGGTTAGGGCAGTTGTGCACCGGATTGCCGGCCACCTTGATGAGCGCCTTGATAGGATAAGGCTGTTCGCTTTGCACCTGCTCGTAGAAATCACACTGGCGCACCCATTTGCCCTTGTATGCCTCAGGCCCATTAGGCATGGCGATGGGTGCATCGTTGAAGATGAGTGGGTATCCTGCTGGGAGCATCTCGCTGGTGACGCCAGCCCCAGGACGTCCGAGATTGCCCGTCAGCATTCCCAGCAGATAGAACGAACGATAGCTTTCGCCTTGGTTCTGATAGCGAAGACCCAGTGCGCCGATGATATAGGCGTTCTTGGCCGCAACGTACTCATCGGTCAGCTTGATGGCATCCTTCGCAGGAACGCCGGTGATGGTTTCCTGGTGTTCGGGAGTATAAGGCGCTACATGTTCGCAAAGCCTGTCAAAAACGGTACGACACGCGATGCCATCCACCTCATGAGAGCCAGAAAGCTCCATTTCGCAGTCGACCACCTTTTGACCAGGCGTGGTGGCGAAGGGCTTGCCGTTGGCCTTGTCCCACACAAGGGGGTTTCCGGCGGCGTCACGCATGAACAGCCCGTTGTCGTCGCGCACGAGAAAGGGCGCCACCGTGTGTTCGAGCAGGAAGTCTTCCTTGTACTGCTTGCGCTTGATAATCAAGTGCGCCATGCACAGAGAAAGGGCCGGATCACTGCCGGGCTTCACCGGGATGAACTGATCGGCATAACCAGCCGTGCCATCGAAGAGCAAGCCGATGTCAACGATCTTCGCACCGCGGCTCTTGGCCTCGACGATGTGCTTGGTCATGCGCTCTTGGTTCTCAATCGGATTAGCGCCCCACACGATGATGTAGTCAGAACTGTCGAAATTGGCAGGGTCGGTGGTCATGTACTTATAGAAATCGCCCATGTCATACCAAGCAGCATAGAACGGGCCGTTATCCAAACCATAGCCCTCCACCGGGTCGGTGGCACCGAACAGGCCAAGCCAGCGCGAGGAGAGCAGGCAGTTCAGTCCTTGGGAGGGCGGTACGGACGCGGTGATGTTCCAAGTGCAGATGGATTCCGGACCATACGTCTCGGCGATTTGCATCAGCTTCTCGCCTATCTCATCCATAGCCTGGTCCCAACTGATGCGTTCCCATTCGCCACCGCCGCGCTCTCCTTTGCGCTTGAGCGGCCACTTCAAACGCTTCTCGTTATAGGGCTGTCGGCAGGACATGATTCCTTTTTGGCAGATATAGCCTTCGTTGGCCTCCGCTCCCGTGTAGTCGGCTTTCTCCGTTCGTACGATCTTCCCGTCCTTGACAACGGTCTTGATCGCGCAGAACTCGTGGTCGCCCCATCCCGGACAACAGGTATAGACATACGACTCCTCTGCTCCCATTGCATCTCCTCCCTTTTGCTTTCGCGACCTTCCGTAAAGATCATTCTAGGACGCCCCTGTATGCCGTGTGAACGCATAATCTTGTATAATGCTACAACCAAAGGTTGTGTATAGGGTTCGCGTCGACTGCGCAAGGAGGCCCATGCGGATCGAGAGTTTGCGCTACCTGATCGAATTATCCCATCACGATTCCTTCTATGAGGCTGCAAAGCATCTGTTCATCTCCCAGCAAGGACTCAGCAAGTCCATCGCTTCCCTTGAGAAAGAACTTGACGTCCGACTAGTCGAGCGACAGCGCCACGGTATGCGCTTGACCCCTGAAGGAAGGCTGGTCGTCAGGCACGCCAAGCAGATCGTGACGGACTGCGACGGGCTGACGGAAGACCTGATCGCCCAAGAGCATTCGAGCACCTTCGAAGCCACACCCATCCCGCTTCGCGTTTCCTACTATGCTGCCCAAGTGGCGTCCGGCAGCCGTGAGTATATGCGCATGCTACGCAATTCCTCATATATTGAAGAACCATTCGACAAGCTAATCAAACGAGCTGAGCTATCTGATGGGACCGATCTGGTCTTTTTGGATCTCCATGGAGAGATGATCGAAAGTATCAAAGAGAACGAAGCTGTCGTATTCGAGCCCATCTTTCAGACGCATTTTGGAGTCGTCTGTCAACAGGGCACGACTTTAGCTGCGAAGGAGCGTGCGGTACTGCAAGAAGTGTGCGACCTGCCTATAGCTGTGAACACTTTCCGCGAGATGAGCCACTACCAAGAATGGCTCTTCCAGGAGTACCCGCTTTCGGACATCCGTATGGGAGCCACGAATCCTCGCATGCTCTTGGATTACATCTTGACATCTGATGAGGGTATTGCCACGTTCGACTCGTTCGGGTTCTACATCTCCCAGCTTGATGACGACATGCCGACAGACGGACTTGCGTTCGTACCCCTTGATGATGAACGGGCGGTCAGCTATGTGGGATTCCTATATCCAGCTCACAGAAAACTTTCAGGTCGAGCGAAACGGGTCGCCTCGTTCTTCAAGCGCTATATCCATAACCGCTGCAGCGCATACTTCGACGCCTACCCGCTTCTTCATTCTGTTTAGACGATGCCATCTCTACCCTGCGTCATCTGCCTTTATCACCAGATGGATGATTTGGTGAATGACGTTCTGACGGAGAGGCTTTCGTCAGTGCGGCTTTGGGTGTCCTGCAGTTACTCCTCCGGCAGCTTGCAGACATCCACCCACTGACTGCCCGGCGTGACCGCCTCCAATTCGTCAAGGGAAAGCTCGATGGCGCTGTTGGAGCTGCCGCAGGCGGGAAACACGGTGTCGAAGCGCCGCAGGGACTCATCCAGATACACATCGCATCCATCATTCACGCCAAATGGACAGACGCCTCCCACACCATGGCCGATGCGCTCTTCCACTTCCTCTGCCCGCAACATCTTTGGCTTCGTATGGAAGACGGCCTTGAACTTGGGATTGGCAACCCGAGCATCCCCTGCGCACACGACGAGCGCCACCCGATCATCCACCGCGAATGAAAGCGTCTTCGCAATGCGGGCGGCTTCGCAGCCCACGGCCTCAGCAGCCAACTCCACGGTGGCGCTTGAGGTCTCGAATTCCATGATGCTCTCAGCCTTGCCGAACTTTGCCAAGTGCTCTTTCGCCTTTTCCAGAGACATTGGTTTTCTCCTTCACGTTCCTTATGCGCTTCGCTGTGTGATCCCTTTTCAGCCAACAGACGTCAAGACCACAGCCGTGCCGCTGGCAGTGACCATGAGCATGTCGCCCGCACCCAGCACCTCATAGTCGATATCCACCCCCACCACTGCGTGGGCTCCCACCGCTTGCGCACGCTGCTCCATCTCCTGCAGCGCCTGCGTCCGCGCCGTCAGCAATTCCTCCTCATAGCCCGCACTGCGACCACCGAATATGTTCCTCAAACCAGCTCCCAAGTCCTTGAGGAAGTTCACGCCGGTGATGACCTCGCCAAAGACGATGCCGTAATACCCAGCGATCTTGTAACCCTCGACGGTTGGCGTAGTGGTGATGATCATGATGCTCCTTTCGCCTGCATTCCTTTGGGAGGATAGCGCATTCCGTCATCCTTCGACATACCCAAGGAAACCTTGCTGGTCACGCCGTTCCAACAACAGGTGCCCGCTTGGTATCAGCATGGCAAAGGGATGAGCATCTCCCTGGGCCTGAGCGGATGAGTGCTGTACGTTGCCTCCATCGCACATTCGAAGAGGGAGGCGAATATGGACCGGCGTGAGATCGTCTTGGCAGGAGGGTGCTTCTGGGGAACGGAGGCATACCTGAAGCGACTGCCCGGCATCCTGGAAACGGAAGTGGGGTACGCGAACTCATGCACGCCGCAACCCACCTATGAGGAAGTCTGCTCGGGTACCACGGGTGCCGCTGAGGCGGTGCGCGTCGTCTACGACCATGATGTCATCCCATTGTCGATCCTCTTGGAAGGGTATCTGCGCACCATCGATCCGACGTCGTTGAACCGCCAAGGCAACGACCGCGGCACCCAGTATCGAACGGGCATCTACTGGACCGATGAGCGCGATGAATCCGTCGTCATGTCTGAGTTGATGAAGATCGAACGACGCATCGGGCGTCCTGTGCGCGTGGAGGCACAGCCGCTTCAGGGCTTCTTCCCTGCTGAAGCCTACCATCAGGATTACCTGGACGCGAACCCGATGGGCTATTGCCATGTGAACTTGGCCGATGCAGCAGACTTCATCGCGGAGCACGAGGCAGACCTTGCGATCGCAGCCCAAGGCTATGCGAAGCCTGAGGCAGATGCGTTGGAGACACAGCTGGATCCTGCCACCTTCGCCGTCACCCAGCAGGGAGCCACCGAGCGTCCTTTCTCCCACCCCTACGACCAACTGTTCGAAGAGGGCATCTACGTAGATGCTGTGACGGGAGAGCCACTCTTCGCCTCTGCGGACAAGTTCGATGCAGGTTGCGGTTGGCCAGCGTTCACGCAGCCCATAGCCGAAAGCTCCATCACCGAGATGGCCGACACCTCCATCCCCGGCATGCCACGCGTGGAAGTGCGCAGCGCCCATGGTCAGAGCCACCTTGGTCACGTCTTCGAAGACGGTCCAGCATCTCAAGGAGGCCAGCGCTATTGCATCAACGGGGCCGCATTGCGCTTCATCCCTCGGCATCAGATGGAGGAAGCGGGCTATGGGTACCTGCTGGGAGGCTGACGGCGAACGGGAACGGCGAGGAACCGTAAGGGTCATATCAGCGACGGAGACTGCGCGAGGCATGCAGACCGGACGCCCCCGAATGAGGATCTACCCCCCTCAGGCGGGTCCTTCTAGGGCCGGTTCGGTTCCTCCGTCACTTCGCCATAGGAGCGGTACAGGTCTGGGAACGTGCGCTTGATGTTCACCGGCTTGAACGTAGCCCGTTCCACCACACAGACGGTCACGAAGGCATCCACGAGCGGCTTGACCGCATCGGGCTTGTTTGAGCCCGCTTCGCTGGTCAGGAACACCTGCTGATGATAGACCGTCTTCATGGGCTGATTCTTCGCCACCGAGGTGCGCACGAACCCCTCTTCGCCATAGCGCAAAGGACGATGGTAGTGGATCTCCACGGAATGGATGGGGCTCATGTAGCCCGCTTGCTCGATGCGCTCACTGTAGGAGAAGTCCAGCGCCTCCAGAAAATCCAGGCGCGCATCCTCAAAGTACAGCAGGTAGTTGGCATGGTAGACCACGCCCATCATGTCCGTTTCGCCGTACCTCACCTTGATTGGAGTGTCTGTATGCATGGGAGTGATTATACGCGCACCCCCTTTGCCTGCGATTCGAGAGGCGAACCTTCAATAGGCAAACGCGACAGAGACACGAATATTGACAGGCGCTCTGTTGAATCGAACCTCTGGAAGCCCTAAGATTTCAGATCAAAGCCATACCTGATGAAAGGGGTCAAGATGGACCAGAGCACCTTCGACTACGTTGCAAAACGCGTGGACATCCTCGGCGAATCCGGTGCGAGTACCCAAGTAACCAAGGATGCCGCCGCTGCCTGGAAGGATGCCGTTGCTACGGGCGGCGTGGAGGCGGCAGACGAAGCCACCAAGGAGCTGCTTGATGTTCTGGAAGGCAGGCCCTCCACCATCGACGACGTCATCGCATTCGCCGAAGGTCCCGCGAAGGAGATGATGGGAGAAGAGGCGGCCGCGCAGTTCCTGGTCAAGCAGAAGGCCCGCAAGGAAGCCGGAGCGAAGTTCTGCGACTGCGATGCCTGCACTGCCGCATCCGAGATCCTTGCCAAATTCGGTCGCGTGGAGCTGTAACGGATACAATTTCATGATCAAACAAGGAAGTTCATGACGAGCGAGATCATCATCTCCTTCTCGTCAGGCTTGGATTCAGCGATCATGATCGTGGTTGCCACGAGAGCACTGTCGCTCATCACCTTCTGCCCGCTTCGGTACAGCTGGTTGTTCCTGTCGAGGAAATACAGGAAGATGGTAGCTGCAATCCGCTTGTTCCCATCATGGAAGGAATGGTTCTTCACTATGAAATACAGCAGATTAGCGGCCTTCTCCTGGATCGACGGATATAGCTCCTGACCACCAAAGGATTGGTAAATGGCCGCAATGCTGCTCTTGAACGAATCGTCTTTTCCACACCGAACAAGTCGCTTTCATCGCTGAACCTCAGCTTGCCGATGAGTTGGAGGCATTCTTCATAGCCAAGAACGTATGCGGTATCACTCCCTGCCGGTCTGGCTATTCGTTGATGGTCATAGTCGTCAAGAAGATCAAGGGCGGATGCGTAGCTTTTCACGACCTCCAAGACTTGATCTGTGTCAAGATCGTCAGAGACGCGCTCAAGAAGCGTCACTGTCTGTGATAGCTGTTGCAACCTGCGATCATTCTCAGCCCGGCCATCGATGATGTACCTCCGAAGCACATCGGTTGCCCAACGTCGGAATTCAACGCCACGCTGTGACTTCACGCGATAACCGACGGAAATGATCATGTCGAGGTTGTAGTGATTGACTTTATATGACTTACCATCCGAAGCAGTTGTAAAAGATTTCTTGACAACTGAATCGCGTTCCAGCTCTCCTTCTTTAAAGCAATTACTGATATGAGAGCTTACATTTTGCTTTGTGGTGTTAAACAAAACAGCCATTTGGTCTTGGCTGAGCCATACTTCGTTCTTTCTAACATCTAACTCAACATCAAGGGCAACAACCCCGTCCGATGACTCGAACAGAACGATTTGGGAATCATTATTGGCCAAAGTCATATGAGCCTCGTTTCTTTCCATAGCGAACAGGGGGCCTCCGGACCCTGCGCTGTTTAATAAATGTTGTCGGGTTCGGCAACATGGGTTGCGATTGATAACGCCTAGAATCAGTAGGCCAGAACTATTGCTGGTTCTTCCCGTGCTCGCGAATCCATTGAACCAGATAAGGGCGGTCGTTATTTGAAGCACCTTCAAACCACTGGCTGCAAAGCTTGTATTCCCTACCTTTGATCATTAACGGCTTTGAATAGTAACGCTCGTGCGGATACGTGCTATCCGTTGCTACAAGTAAAGGGTAGTTGAGGTCAAACGCGGTTTTGCTGAAACCCGCTGTCTGCATATCCGATATCTCTTCGGCAGATGCAGCATCTTGCTCCAGCATGCCTCTAAGTATCTCATTGGCGATTTGCCCAATTTTCATACCATTGAACTCATCGTTGTTTGCAGGGGTAGACAAGGATTCAGGATCGCTATTTGCATTGCTTGTATTGCCTATACCATTTCCCCGATGAGCGTGAGGTGCATAGGTGCATTCAACGTTGAAGCCGCTGACTGCTTTCTCATCACCATCTTTGTCAACTCCCGCGCCTGAACCACACAGGCTATCCTTGCCCACTGCAATGTCCACCCGAATTTCATCCAGTACCTTATTGACCACATCCGGCGAATACTTCTCGCAGAAGAACTGAAACATCGCCTGCCTTACAAGCGTTACGCCTTCAGATGATGTAATAAGCTTGAGAAGTCTTGTACTCTGTTCATTCAATGATGCTCGTTTGGACAACGTCTGAACGAATCCGTCCAGTCTGTCTTTCGAGAAAGCATCATGGGATATCGCTCTGCAGAAATCCACGCCGTCGGCACTGTTGGCTATGAAGGGAATCTCGACGACTTGTACAGGCGGCTCAGGGTTTTCAGGATCATCATAGAAGAACTTGATTGTGTCGCCTATCAAGATCCCATAATCAAGCTTGAGCAGGCGCATATAGGAGAAGAGCTGATCCACATTCCGCTCCGATATACCCGCGTCAGGCTTCTTTAACTCTACGACCACAGAATTTGTGTTGTTGTCACAAAGGACGATGTCGGCGTACACGTTCCGTGACGATCCGACCGGGATCATAACCTGCGTGGCAATCTCTCCCCGATAACGCGACCACCCGAGCTTCTCGAAGACGTTTTCGGCTTCAATCTGGAAATCCCGTTCCGAAGCATTCGGTGTGCGGTAACGATTCACCAGAAAGCAGATCTCATTCCAGCGCTCGGCATCCTCGTCATCGTTGGGGATGTATTCCTCAGCAGGCACCTGAGGAGTCAAAGCCTTGCCACCAGTGCCCATTATGGAATCAAGATCAGCACCTTCCTGAAACATTCGCATTACACAATAAGCCGATATCGCGGCCGAGTTTTTGGCGTAGCCCTGCTCTTTCACTCTATCTGCAATGTGTTTGTAAGAAGGGAAGTTATAGTAAGCCTGCTTCTCGTAGAACGTTTTCTTGGCAAGATTGTTTTCCGCTTTAATATCCATGTTCGCAACCTGAGCCATGGAAGCAATTTCTGAGACAAACTTCATAAAGTCAGGGTTATTGCGAAGATCCCGAAGCTGTACGGAGTATTGCGTCAGGAAGAAATCTCCTCCGAGCAGATTCTTTCTATATTCCTGAATTGATGTCGGCATGGTTTGCTCCGATCAAAAGGCCGGATTGGAGGTTGGGCGTTTACCTTAATAAGGATTCTAGTCCAAGGACATAGATTGTGTAAGAGAGTTTGGAACGCATCAAATAGGAACCCAAAGGGACGGAGCATCCAAGCTGACCCGTTTACCTCGTCCCTATAGGCTCCCGGTTCGAGCCCGAGCCAGATACCTCAAAACTCGAACACCTGACCGGCGTAGAAAGCCTCGACTTTTCCAGGAAGCTCTTCTTTGAGTACCGCAAGCGCTTGCTCACCTGTGCAATGTCCGGTGTAGACCTTCTCGATTCCCAGTTCGCTGATCTTGGCCGCCAGTGCTCGCACCTCCGACTCTTCCCTCAAGAACAGGTGCAAGCCGCCCACCAATGCCCGAATCGACTTGCCGGGGAACAGCGTACGCACCTCATCGATGATGGCTTCCACACCTGCATGGGAGCAACTGTTGAAGATGACCAACCCACGAGTCGTGTCGAACACCAAGCTCTGCTCATGGGCGAAGTCATCCTCCACCAATTCGTCGCCATGCTTGAGATACAGATGCTCGCGTTCACCGATAGACCCAAGCCCCGCCGTGCTATGGGGGACCAGCCACGCGTTCGGAACGAATTCCACGACACCCTCAACACGCTGCAGCCGGTCAGCGTAAGCAGACATCATCCCCTGCTTGATGCCGATGTAGGCCATGTCGCCCTTGGCATCGCTCCAGCAATTCTCCTTGCAAACTGCCTGGAGCAGAAGCGGTGCGTGATCATTATGTTCGAAGAACACATCGAAGCCGTTCGCGTGGTCGAAATGCGCATGGGAGAGAACCGCGTGATCCACGCACGCCAAGTCAATCCCAAGCGCCCGAGCGTTCTCGGCGAACAGGTCGGAGGCTCCGGTGTCCAGCAGGACCGTCTCGCCCCCTGTTTCGATAAGCGCCGAGAATCCCCACTCACGCCCGAGACCTTCGGAAGCATTGTTGTCGCTCAGCACCGTTACGCGCATGTTCCGCATCCTCTCTTCGCCACACCGAATCCCCTACATCAAGATTCTACGTCTTCATGCCAAGTATCAATGAATAACGGACTGATGATCGGCTTGCCCAGCTGTCATGACTGCAACTCAGCTGCTTGCGTGAGCGCGTCTGCTTGGGCCGTCTCCTTGTCGTAGACAGCCTACTCCTGCTCAAGGAGTGACGGTTGGCCAACTGACGCCTTCCGGGAGGCTTGCACGGCATCGATGCCCACCAGCGCCAGCCCGCACCAGATATAGCCGAAGCACACCCCGTGGGCCAGCGTGAAGGGTTCCTCATTCACGAAGACACCCAGCAGCATCGCGATGGTGGGACTTATGTATTGGATGAAGCCCAACAGCGTGAGCGGAATGGAGTTCGCCGCCTTCGCAAACAGGATGAGCGGTATGGCCGTCACCGCGCCGCCGCCAATCAAAAGCACCGTCGTGCGCCAATCCACTCCAACAGGCGTCGTACCCAGAAACCCATGCGTACCTGTCACATTCGCCAAGACCGCAACGAAGATGAGCGCCGGTATCAGCATGAGCGTGTTCTCCACCGCCAGCGCCTCCACCGCGGGATAGCCGCCCTTCTTCTTGATGGCCCCGTATATGCCGAACGAGAGCGCAAGCACGATGGCGAACGTGGGGAAGCTCCCGTAGCTGACGGTGAAGAAGCCAATGCCAACGATGCAAAGCGCGACGGCGATGACCTGCAGGCGCGTCAGCCGCTCCTTGAACACGATCATCCCCAACACGATGGAAACCAGCGGGTTGATGTAATACCCGATGGCCGTCTCCAAGATACGATCGACAGCCACCGCATAGATGTAGGTGCCCCCAGTTGAGCGTGATGAGAAGGGCAGCGGGCAAGAGGAAGCTGATGGCCCGATGATCACGGAGAAGTCTGACGAAGTTTTGACGCAAGATGGCGCACAGGATAACCGTGAACACGAAGCACCAGATGATTCGGTGGACGATAATCTCAAGAGGGTCCACATTCGCCAAGAGCTTCCAGTACAGCGGGAACGAACCCCACAGGACATAGCACAGGAAACCGCAGATCGTACCGCGTCGCAGCTGCCTTCGTATATCCGTCTCTTGGGTTGCCATGGCTGGATTATAGGCTTGCTGAGTATGAAGATTCGACGATCATCATCCAGTTTCGAGGCCAGAAATCGGCCGAATGAGGCTCAAGTGGATATCAAGTGTCTGTCGAATGGGCGCGCAGCACGCTGCAACTGAAGTATATTGACTGAATGCGTTTCGGAGAAGGAGGAAGTCCCATGGATGAAGATGTCCGACGGCTTCGCGAATGGATAGACACATGCCCTTCGGGCCGGATGGTGTTCTTCGGGGGCGCAGGGGTGTCCACTGAAAGCGGCATCCCGGACTTCCGCAGTGCTGACGGGCTGTACCAACAGAAGACGGAATACCCCTATCCGCCTGAGGTGATGATCTCGCGAACGTTCTTCGACGCGCATCCTGATCAGTTCTTCGACTACTACTGCGCCAAGATGCTGGCGCTGGATGCGAAGCCGAATGCGGCGCACCGTGCTTTGGCCCAATTGGAACAGGATGGCGTGTGCAGTGCGGTGGTCACGCAGAACATCGACGGGCTGCACCAGGCCGCAGGAAGCCAGAACGTGTTCGAGCTGCACGGCAGCGTGCATAGGAACTACTGCATGGATTGCGGCCGGGCGTACGGCGTGCGCGAAATGCTGACTGCGCGCGAGGCATCAGGCGATGGCGTGCCGCGCTGCGAGTGTGGTGGCATCGTGAAACCTGACGTAGTGCTATACGAGGAGCCACTGGATTCGGCCGTGATGGAAGGGGCTGTGTGCGCCATTGCCCAAGCCGATCTACTGCTGGTGGCGGGCACGTCGCTTGCAGTGTACCCGGCAGCCGGACTGCTGGACTATTTCCGGGGCAGCCACCTGGTCATCGTCAACCGCGATCCCACCCCCGGCGATGCCCAGGCCCACCTATGCATCCACGCCAGCATCGGTGACGTGCTGGGTGGGATGTAGGAAGAATTCCAAGAAAGGACACAGCTATGCAGGAATCCGTAACGCTTCCATGCGTTGATGGCGTCGAGCGCAAGGTGCGCGTACTCGACGTGACAGAGGTGGTGGCGCTCGAACAGCGCATCGCCAGCGAAGGCACTTCCCTGCTGAAGCTGATGACGCGGGCTGGAACGGCGCTGGCGCAAGCGATTGAGAAGGTAGCGGTACCCGGAGGTCGCGTAGTGGTGCTGGCCGGTTCAGGGAACAACGGTGGCGACGGATGGGTTGCGGCTTCTCGGCTTGCGAAAGCCGGATACGGCGTCGTACTCGCAACCAAGTCCACACCTGAAGAACTGAGCGCCGAACCCGCCCGGACGGCTGCCATGGATGCGATGGCGCGCGGAGGGTTCGAGGTTCTGGTTGCACCCGACAGACAAAAGCTCACAGAAGCGCTGAATGATGCATCCGTGATCGTAGATGCCATCCTGGGCACCGGTTTCGCGCACGACCAGGTGCGCGGTCCCTACGATTGGTGGATCCGAGAGGCGAACAATACACGGAACGAACGCGACGTCCGCATTATTGCCACCGATTGCCCAAGCGGCCTCAACGCCCAAACTGGCGCACATGCAAGCGAATGCATCGAAGCCGACACGACAGTCACCATGCTCGCCCCTAAGACTGGCCTTCTTGACCCCAGCGCCCGGCCTTACGTCGGCACGCTGGTGCTAGCGCCCTTGGTTTAGCGCAAGCACCCAAAGCTTCGCTGGCCGGGATGCTCATTCCTTCACGACGCAGCGAGCCAGTTCCCCAGGAAGGCCGCGCCCACGCACAGGACACACGTCAGCACAGCATAGGCAAGCGCGACCATGACCTCCCCTTGCTGCATCAGCTGCATGCTTTCAAGGCTGAACGTCGAAAACGTGGTGAAGCCGCCGCAAAGCCCGACGCGCAGCAGTAAGGAAAGCTGCTCGTTGCTAATCGCACCCTTCAGAACAAGCGCCGCGATGAACGCGAGGCAGAAGGACCCTACCACGTTAATGGCGAAGGTGGCGACCGGGAATGCGGTATCCGACGGTATCAGACCGCACAGGTACCGCAGGACAGAGCCGACGAACCCGCCCGCTCCTACAGCAAGGCAATTGATAAGCATCCGGTTTTCCTCCCCTGCGCTGCACAATCGGTCAGCAGCACGCCGAATAACTGCAATCGCCGCAGCATGCTTACTGCTGCGGCAAGTCTACTCCATATAGAGGCTTGTACTGCGCGCCGTCGCGGGACAGCGTCGACTTGAACAGCGTGACGCGAGCGGCGTTGCAAGGCAGCGGGAACACAAGCTCCGGCAACGCGCCTTTAGGAAGCTTGGCACGGCGCGCCAGCGTGATATGCGGAAGGAAGGGCTTGTCATCAAACCTGATGCCGCGCGACCTCAGCGCCTCGCGTATGCGGTCGGCGAGCCCAGTCAGCTCAGGCTCGGGCATCAACCCTATCCAGAGCGTGGCGTCTGACGCACGGCCAAACTTGCCAAGCCCATCAGGACGCATGGGCACCGCAGCAGCCTCGGCGCACGCCTCGTCAATGGCATCCATAGCCTCGCGAGCCTGCGCCTCGTCAACGTCGCCCAGAAACGCCAGTGTCACGTGGTAGTTCTGTCGCGGAACAAAGCGTCCCTCCACCGCAGCACTCAGCACACGCGCCATGGCGGCAACGTCTTCGACGAACCCCTCCGACGGCTCCAATGCGATGAACGCCCTCATGTCCCGGCAACGCTCCTTCCGAAGCAAGTCAGCAAACGCTCGAGCGGTACCAGTCACCACTGCATCAAGCCCGGGCGTTTACGTTTCCTCTCCAGCCTCATTCTAAGCCTCCCACCTCTTCCGCTTCTGCTAGGCTTGCAGAAAAAGACGCATCCCAACCCGAAGGAGACCGCCATGGAAAGCAAAGCCATCCACCGCTGCCTGCACGTGCTGGACCTGCAGAAGTCGCTCGACTTCTACGAGCAGGCGCTGGGCATGACCGAGATCCGCCGCATGGGCCCCGAGGACGGCTCGTGGGTCAACGCGTTCATCGGAAGCGAGGGGTCCGGCTTCCAGCTGGAGCTCACGTGGAACCGCGGGCGCACCGAGCCCTACGACAACGGCGGCCGCGACTCGCACATCGCCTTCACAGTGCCCGACTACGATGCCGCCCACGCGATTCACGAGCAGATGGGCTGCATCTGCCACGAGAACGAGGCCATGGGGCTGTACTTCATCGAGGACCCCGACGGCTGCTGGCTGGAGATCCTGCCCGAGAAGGCCGAGTTCGCGCCCCAGCCTGGCGTGGACGTGTTGGCGGCCATGACGGCGCGGCAAAGCGTGCGGAAGTATTCGGACGAGCCCGTACCGCAGGAGCTGCTGGACCGCATCGTGCGCGCAGGCTTGCTGTCTGCGTCGGGGCGCAAGCGCAGACCATGGGAGCTGGTCGTCGTGCGCGACCGAGACACGCTGGACAGGCTCGCAAAATGTCGCGATTCTGGCTCGGCCATGCTTGCAGGGGCTGACGCCGCCATCGTGGTGCTAGGCAACCCCGAGGTCGCCGACACGTGGATCGAGGATTGCTCCATCGTCATGGCGAACATGCACCTTGAGGCGTCCGCGTCGGGCGTTGGAAGCTGCTGGATTCAGGGCCGCATGCGCACGGCCGCCGACGGCCGATCCACCCAGGACTATGTGGCCGAACTGCTTAGCATCCCCGAGCCGTGGCGGCTGGAAGCCATCCTGTCGCTAGGCATGCCAGAAGAGCAGGCCGAACACCGCGAGTTCGACAATACACTGCTGGAGAAAGTGCATAGTGAGCGGTTCTAGGAATAATCAACCAACTGCTTAACACTCTTTACAACGGTTAAACCATCGCTACCAAACAGCCAATTTTGTCCGCATCAATTAGCATCTGATGTTCATATACGAAGAACGCAAAAGAGGGAGAGCTCCAATGGAAATCGTTGAATGGGATGACGCACATCTACCCCACTCAGCGCGAAGGAATCGCGAAGTTTTTGCCAGATATGGTCTTGCTATGCATAATGCGCAATGCCTAGAAAAGCAACTTTGCATTATGTTGGCACTTGCAGATCCAGAATACTTCACAATGCTTCCTACCGAACAAAACGATCTATTCGACATCTGCCTAAGCAAGACAATGGGCAATGCATGGTCGAAATTAAAAGAAATCGTTCCATTCGCTGAAGACCTACGTCAGCGAATAGGGGATGCAAAAATTCAGCGCAACTACCTTGCTCACGATTACTTCTGGGTAAATGCGATTCCTCTCACTATCGATTCGGGTCAAGAGTCGATGATCCGAGAATTGACCGAAGCAGCAGAAACCTTTAATGGGCTTGATGCTGAACTTACTTCCATTACAGAAGCGTATATTGCTCATTTTGGAATTACAGAAGAATTCATCCTGAACGATGTCAAGCATCTGCAAGCAGAGTGGCGACAAAAGCATGATCTTTAAATTAAAACTGAGGCTTTTCCCTATATCTAAAGATCGAAATAATCTCGATCAAGACTTTTTATTTCGTATGTACGTCGGACAGAAACGCCGACATTGTGAGCAATCATCAGCCGAGCAAGCTGGTTCCCATCAACCAAGACAAGCTTTACAGTGTGTTGAGCTTTTGCAAATTCTTGCGCCCCTTTGGAGAAGCGGGCCGTTGTGATAAATAGCCCTTTCGTGGCACCCGTTCCCGTCAAGGCTCCCACGAATGACTGGACATCCGGCCTCCCTATAGACGCGTCCAGAGCCCATCGCTTCGCCTGAATGTATATGCTGTCGAATCCAAGCTTGTCTTCCCTTATGACGCCATCGATTCCGCCATCATTCGACAAAGGAGTCACCTGACCTGAATCTTCCAGAGAATCGCCATACCCCATCGTCAGCAAAAGTTCAACCACGAGGCGCTCGAAAAACTCTGGCGTCTGCTGCATTATCGCCTCTAGAAGCTCTGTCACCAACGCGCTGTCGATGCTATTGAAAGCAGATTCTATGGCATCTTCCGGTGACTCAGCATGTTGGTCTGAGGTTTGGGAATCGACGGTATTCGACGACTTGGTTTTTCGCGTACGGTTCTGAAACTCCTTGAACTCGGGGTAGACCGAAAGGTTTTTCTGGGTAATCTTCTTGATTCCCGAATCCAGAAGATCTCTTCCGCGCTGAGCAATTTGGAATGTTGCGCGCTTGGGAGAAGTAATACAGCCAGCCTGCTTCAAATATGTGCAAGCCCACTGCACGTTGTTCATATACCGCGCAAATCCGCTAGGAATCATCTCGGCCTTCTGCTCATCAGACAAATCCCAATATTCAGCAGCAAAGTCTCGAAGTTCTTTTGCCGTAGTAGCTTCCCCATCACGCTTTCTGCTCAGGCAAATAAGCACAGGCAGCATCATATCGTCGTATTTCGGAACAGCCATGGGGGACCCCTTCAGTAAATTCGCCAAAAATTATAAACCCAACAGAGACAGAAAAGGTTATAAGGCAAACCCAGAGAATCCATTCGCGCAAATGATTATTTAGCTGCGCGATATCGACTTGCGAAACGTCGATTTCTCCGGACATTAATTTCGGAAGCAGGGTATCTCGTAACCTTTCGAGTTCTCTTGATTCTCCAACGTTATTTCGATACAGGGCGAAGATGTCTTCCAGATAGCGCAAACTACTCACTTCGGGCATCTCAAGCTTTAGGCTGTTGAGATTCTTCTGGCTGATCTTCATCTGAACGGCACCAGTAACAATGTGGTTGATGGTCGTTCTAGCCAAAGCAATGTAGATAGCTTCTATCGAGTAATCAGCTTTCGACTTCAGGATATGGGCATGGTTGTTGACCCAGTACTTTCCCCATACGTATTGGAGAACTGGTTTGCCATCTCCTCGAATGACAGTGCCGTCTTCGCCCAAAAGCACACGTATACCATCGAATAGGTAATCATCCACATAGTCCATGATGGATGTAGCGCCGTAGTAAGGATACGGTCCATTATGAGCTTCTCTATCGCGGCTATTGAGAGGTACTCTTTTAGAGTCCTCTAGGTCAACCAGATCAGAAAACCGAAAGACTTTGCTTTCGTTGGCAAGTCCTTGTTCGAATCGAGCATGTGCCAATTCAAGTAAATAATCA
>CAYWWK010000031.1:0-23696 GCA_964462135.1 uncultured Eggerthellaceae bacterium
GTCGATCCCGTTGACTACGAGAAAGAGATGGGGGTAACGAAATGACGCAACATGCCCTGTACTTAGACTTCGAGTTCTGCACCGGCTGCCACAGCTGCGAGTTGGCTTGCCGCAACGAACACGACTTCGACCCCGAAACCAATGGCATCAAGGTGCTTGAGGACAGGCCCATCCATTATCCCGATGCACCTGAGGGGAAATGGCACTGGGACTACATCGCCTACCCCACTGAGATGTGCGATCTGTGCGCTGATCGCGTGGAGAAGGGACTTGCGCCCTCTTGCGTCCAAACCTGCCAGGCAAAGGTTTTGGAGTACGGCACGATCGAGGAATGCGCCAAGAAGCTGGCTGAGAAAGGCAAGAAAGCCGCCATCTTCATCCCCTAAGGCTTTCGCGTAATCGAGCTCTTCGACGCTCGGGCCGGTTCTCCCCCTTCCGGCCCGAGCCGCACAAGGAGGTTTTCTCATGGCGGGTAGTTGCGGGGCATTCTGCTCGTTCTGCGGACGATGCGGACGGGAGATCGCCAAGGAATTGCGCGCCAGCAAACCCAAGGGAGTGGCGCCTCCAGGAGTTGCTGACAAGACCATCGGCAAGAGGGGCGCGCAAGAAGGCGCTTCTGGGTCAAGCGACAACACTTCTGAACATCTATCTCCTGTAGAAGGAGGATTACATGAGCAATACTGAGACGAATATCGTCAAAGAGAATCAAACGGCTGAAGAGAACGCCATAGCAGTCATTCAGCCCAAGAAGCTTATCGCCATCATTGTGGCGGCATTGGTATTTCTGTTCTTCCAATTCGTTTGTCCTGTCCCTGCGGGACTGGAACGCACCGCTATGTCGGCGATAGGCATCTTGCTTTGCTGCATTGTGCTGTGGGTCACAGAGGCCATGCCGTTCATTGTCACCGTGGTTCTCATCTTCTTCTTGATCCCCGTTACCGGGATCTTGCCGTATTCCACTGTGACGCTGGATGACGGCAAGGTAGTGCAAAGCGTATTCAACCAGTCAAGCTTGCTGGTACCCATCTATTGCCTGTTCGTCTTCACGGTTTCCGGCGCGGTTATGTCCACTCCTATTCCGTATCGTGTGGCTAACGTCGCTCTCAAATGGGCCAAGGGCAATTCAAGGAAGCTCATCATCGGCTTCTGTCTTGCCACCTCGGTGCTCTCCATGTTCGTGTCCGACCTGGCCGCCTCTGCCATCTTCATTGGCATCGGCATTTCCATCGTGGAAGCCAATGGCGGTGTCAAGGGACAGTCGAATCTGGCGAAGGCGCTCACCATCGCCGTTGGCGCTGGTGCTGCCATCGGCGGCATCGGCACGCCCATCGGCAATTCGCTGAACATCCTGTGCATGACCATGGTGGAGCAGTACATGCAGGTTCGCGTGACGTTCCTCGCGTGGTGCGTCGTGAACATCCCGCTTGCGTTGGTCACGTCGTTTTTGTCTGGCCTGTATGTGAGCAAAGTCTTCAAGATCGAAGACATCAAGCCTGAGGCGCTTACCGTTGTTGAGAGCAAGCTCGTTGACTTCGGCAAGATGACCGGTCGTGAGATCAAGCTCATCGTGTGGTTCGTCATCGCCTTTGGCCTGATGATCCTCTCCACGTGGTTCCCGCAGATCAACTCCATGCTGGTGGCGTTCATCTTCTGCGTGATCGCATTCATCCCCGGCATCGACCTTCTGACCAAGAAGCAGTTCTACAGCAACATCCCGTGGGAGATCATCATGATGATCATCGGCGTGCAAGCGCTGTCCACGGGTCTCGTTGGCACGGGTGCTGCTGGTTGGTTCGTCAACGTCACCTTCGCTGGTGCTGAGACCTGGCCCGCCATCCTGATCGTTTTGGTGATGTGCGTCGTCACCATGGTTCTGCACATCGCCATTCCGGTGGGACCGCCAACGGTTTCCGTTGCCGTGCCTCTGATGGTCGCCGTCGTTACGGCTGTCAATGGCGGCGTTGGTGCCGAGGCAACCCAGATCGTCATCAATCCGGCGGTCATTGCCTGCATCGGTGGCATCCTGGGTGGCGTCACCACGTGGTTGCCCATCGACTCCATCATGATGATCTGCTACGAAAAGGGTTGGCTCAACATGAAGGAATGGGTGTCTCGTGCGTGGGTCTGCACCGTCATCCTGCTTGTCCTGACGGTCATCTGGACACCGTTCATCTGCGGGATCGTCGTACCCGTATAGAGCAGAGCTCCGCAAGACCCCAAGCGTCATTCGATCCGCTTTCTTGCAGCGGCTGCCGGATACCCTAGCGATTCGGCAGCCGTTCCTTTTGAGTTTTCTCGCTCGTCACGTTCGCTTCAAGGAGGCTTATGCCATGGAATTTATCGGCGCTGGTGCTGTTGGGATGATCTTCATCGGCGTGGTGTTCCTGATCCTCGTTCCCCTCACCGCGCGTATGAGAACCCACGGCAAGTCGAAGGAGCAACAACGTTCGGAATTCTTTCAGGACTACGATAAGCGCATGGATGAGTTCCGCCAGAGCAAGAAGGGCAAGAAGAAGCGGCGTTAGATATCAAGTTCCGTGAGTGAAGAGGCAGGGAAAAGCTCGTGGTGCCCGCACAGCATTCGGCATCCTTCCCCCTTCGTGTGGGCGAGCCCCCGCCTCTGCACCCACCCTACCTGAAGAAAGCAAGGTAAACATTGTGGATACACTGCAGATAGTCTCGGTCGTCGTCTTCGTCATCGTGATGGCGCTGGTTGTCTCCGAGAAGATCCATCGGGCACTTGCAGCGCTTCTGGGCGCGGTGGCGCTCATTATCATCGGCGTGGTTGATTTTGATACGGGTATGGAATCCATCGATTTCAACACACTGGGTGTGCTGTGTGGCATGATGATGTTCGTGGCCGTTGTGCGTCAATCGGGCCTCTTCGAATTCGTGGCCATCAAATCCGCGAAGATATGCAAGGGGAAACCGTGGCTTATCATGGTGGCATTCGTCATCATCACTGCCATCTTCTCGGCTCTGCTTGACAATGTGACCACCATCTTGCTCATCGGCCCGATGACCATCATGCTCTGTCGCACCTTGAAGATCAACCCCGTTCCGTTCCTTATCGCCGAGATACTGGCATCCAACATCGGGGGGACGGCAACGTTGATCGGGGACCCTCCGAATATCATGATCGGATCAGCCGCCAATCTGACCTTCTTCGACTTCATCATCTACGATGCGCCGGTGGTAGTCATCATCCTGGCGGTCGTGATCTTCATCTTCAAGTTCCTGTTCGGCCGCAATCTTGTCGTTGCTGCAGATGATGTGAAGGCGGTCATGGCGCTCTCGGAGCAGGAGGCCATCAAGGACCGTCCGCTGTTCAACAAGAGCATCGTCATGATCGTGGTGGTCACCATCGCCTTCATGATGCATGGGGTGCTGGGGTTGGAGTCGTCAGTCATCGCGCTGACGGCGGCGGCCATCATGCTCCTCATCTCGCGGTGCGATCTGGAAGTGGCCATCGAAGGTGTGGAATGGGGCACGATAGGGTTCTTCTTAGGATTGTTCATCGTGGTCGGTGCCATGGAGCACACCGGCGTCATCACCATGATAGGAGAGTGGCTGGTGTCCGCTACCGGAGGCGATGTGGTGCTTTTGATGCTGGCGCTTCTGTGGGCTTCGGCCATCCTGTCAGCCATCTTGGACAACATTCCCTTCGTGGCGACCATGATTCCCATCATCACGGTCATGTCTCAGACAGGCATCGACGTCTTCCCGCTCTGGTGGGCCATCTCGCTGGGGGCCTGTCTGGGTGGCAATGGCACCTTGGTGGGTGCTTCGGCCAATGTGGTGCTTTCAGGGATCGCGAACAAGGAGGGCTACGATATCTCCTTCATGGGATTCACGAAGTATGGGTTCCCCATCATGATCGTGAGCGTTGCCATCGCTACTGCCTATCTTCTGGTGATCTTCTAGGTTCTTGCGCTTTGTCTGAGGGCATGCCGTTGGCGTGCCCTCGTGCGCTTTCATGGGTATTCGCATTCGAGTGGCTTGAGGAGATGGTTCTTCCGTGGAGAAAACACGCCTTCCGCATTTCGGCTACCTTGTTGTTCTGACGTTGGTGCTCACCAGCTTCCTACCCCTTTCGCTGGGACTTTCCTGCCAAGGGATCTTCTACAAGGACGTGGCGGAGCATATTGGTGCTGGGGTGGGAGTCGTGAGCTATTACGCGTCCATCATCGCAGCCTCCTGCTTCGTGTTCGTGGCCATCATGGGAAACCTCATCAGTCGGTTCGATGCCCGCATATGCCTGAGCGCGGCGGTTGTCCTCTGTGCCCTCGTCTTCGTGTGGCTGTCCTTCACCAATTCCCTCTGGATGTATTTCGTGGGGGCATTCCTCATGGGTGCGCCAGTGTCTCTCTTGCTCTACATTGCACCCTCCACTTTGGTGAACCGATGGTTTGCCAAGCGTGCGGGATTCTACGTTGGTCTCATCATGGCATTCACGGGCATTGGAGGCGTGGTATGGAGCACGGTGGGAGGCGCTTTGATCCAAATCATCGGCTGGTCGGGCACCTATCTGGTCTTCGCGGTCCTAAGCGTGGTCACGTTGCCCTTCACGCTCTTCGGGATGGCATCGACACCGGAAGACAAGGGGCTTGTGCCCGTGGGGCTGGAACCGACGGGAAACGAGCATGGCGGACACGTTTCAGAAGCGATGGTTGTTGATGGGGCTTACGAGCATACGGGCGTTCCCGCCGCCAAGGCAAGCAGGATGCCGTCATTCTTCCTTATCTTAGGAATAGCGTTCCTGCTCAATTTCGGCATGTACGTCTACTACGTCGTGCCCAGCTATGCTGCCTCGCTGAGCCTTTCGGCATCGTTTCCCCTGTTGGGCGCCACCGCATCATCGATAGCCATGGCTGGACAGACCATCTCGAAGGTGATCCTTGGCGGTGTGGGGGAGAGGCATCCCTTTCCCAGCGCCATGGTGGCCGTGGGCTTGGGTGCCATAGGCATCGGCTGCTTGGCTTTCGGTGGCACCAGCATGCTTCTCTTCTACGTGGGTGCATTCGCGTTTGGGGTGTATTACGGAGTGGCGAACGTGATGCTTCCCATCTTCACGCGGCACGCCTTTGGTTTGGTGGATTATGCGAAGATCTATTCACGCATCTCCATGGCGGCAACCTTGGGGCTCACTATCACGGGGTTCGTTTGGGGTACGTTGCTTGACACCTCGGGGTTCGGTGTGATGTTCGGCGGTGTTGCCGCCTTCATTCTCGTGGCGGTTGGACTCATCGCAGGACTGTCATTCATCTCTCAACGAACACGAAACACTGAATGATTACAATGGTGCTCATGGCATGCATTCCTTAGATTCACGAGCGGGGGTGCGAAAGAGGAATGACTGAGCGCAACGTCTATCAGAAACCAGAGAGCCGTGTCCTTCTGCGGACAGCCGATGTCTATCAGACAGAGGCCGAAGACGATATCACCTCCTATTCGGACACCTTGCTCTCCATCGTGGCGGACTTCAAGAATTCCGGGGAACCTGAAGGGTCCAATGCGCAGGCAATGGTGGGCAAATCGAAACGCGGAGAGATAGCCTGCCGTCTCTTCGCCCGCATCAACCCGGATACGGGCATCATCGAAGCGGCTGGATTCAAGACGCGCGGCTGTCTTGCCATGACCGCCTGTGCCAGCGCAGCTTGCCTGCTCATCCAAGGGAAGGGTGTCGAAGAGGCGCTTCAGGTGGGCATCGAGGATATCCGCGCCTATGTGGATGGCGTCCCTGCAGGCAAGGTGAACGCACTCCACTATGCAGCGTGCGCCATCCGTGCCCTGGTAGGGGATTTCCTTTTGCGAGATGGCGCGGGTTTGGCTGAAGTGAATGAGGCGTTCGTCTGCGATGAAGGCTCCATCTCCTGCATCATGGCCGAGCATTGCTCGTATCGTCAATCGCGCCTGGAGAAGCGCATGGAGGAAGAGGAAGAGCACCGGCGCTTGGTTGAAGCGGATGCCTTGGCTGATGTGTTCGACCTCGTGCGCGCCCGAAGCGCGAAGGGGCTTTTGACCGCCTCCGATGATTGGGCAGGATTGATCCCATCGCATCTGCTGCCCGATGAGTTCCATGCCCGGGTGATGGAGAGCTTGAATGACGACAGCCAGGTTCCCCTGCCGCAAGCGCGTATGGAGGGGGGAGGATCAGAGCCATCTGCCAAGGCGAAGCCTTCGGCGTTTGCGAACCGGGGTGTGGGCATCCCTCATCTCTTCGAGACAGACACCCCCTCATCCATGCCTGAGACCAAGCGCGCCATTCCCCGGCCTGATATTCCAGCGGAAGCCCCGGATGAGGAGATCGATCTCGTTGCGCCTGAGGGGTACGAATTGGTGCAGGTGGATGGCGAATGGGGGCTTGTTGCGTCAAGCAAGCCGACAAAAGAGCATCACAAGCCCGTAGACGCCTCAGGGATCAAATCCATACCAGGAAAGAGCACCGTCTATCTCTACGATGGCAATCAGATGAAAGCCGCCTTCGCCTCATGGGCATTCTTAGGGCAGGAGGGGGATGCGGCTGCCACTTTCGCCTATTGCGTGCGTGAGGACTCGCGCACCTATCCGCGCCCCATGGCCGAAAGCTCTTTTTCGAACCATCCTCTCAACATGAGCGCTGAAGTGGTGCGTTCGGTGTGGGATGAGGTGAAGGGGCTTTCCGAATACGCTGATCTGGGACGGGTGGAAGCCAGCAATGGGGATGTCTATTACTTCTCGAAGGACTACCTGAGCGAAGAGCATGCCCAGTCTTTGGCCGAATGGGAATCAGTCGAGCGTCTCTGGAACGTGTGAGGCGCATCTGGAACGTGTGAGGCGCCCCTTGAACATGTGAGGCGCCCCTTGAACATGTGAGTGCTTCAGCGTGCGCGCCACAGCAGGCGTGCGAACCTGCTGTGGCGCTGGTCAGAGGCGTTTACGGCAGAAGCCCAAGCGATGCCAGCTCTTCCTTCACATCAGGCATGTCGTAGGCATCCAGACAGGCAGCGGTTGGACAGCCAAGCTGCTCATCCCAACCGAAGGTGCGGTACACCATCGTGAGGCCCTCTTGGATATCACTCTTGTCCATCTTGTCGGTACCCTCGGTGAAAACGGCCTTGTCGGCATCCTTGGAGAAGGGCCATTCCGTATAGATGTCATGCAGACCGCGGAAGTCGTTCGTGCCCATGTTCCCCGCGGCGTCAGTCATGCCACGCGCGGTGTTGGCGCGCTGGAGCGTCATGATCTTGGCGCCTGCCTTGTAGAGGTCCTCAGTGGTGACGTCCTCGCCGGTGACCGCCTTGAAGAACTTCGCCTCAAGGTCAAGGTCGCCTCGATAGTCGCGCGCTTCCACCGGGGATACGGTCATGGGCCATACCCAGTTGCAGAGCGTGAGCGAATCATGCAGCACGTCAGTGACCACTGACCACCATACGAAGTTGGCCTTGTGCTCGTTCATGGGGGTGTAGTTCTTATCCATGTCTATGGCGTCTTCGCCACCCCAGACCTCAGCGGCGATCTGTTGCTTGAGTTCGAAGGGAAGGCCTGATCCTTGGAAGTTCACAGCGGAATGGATCATATCGTCGCGGTTGAAGAGGCTGTTGTAGAGCATCCCAACCTGTCCGAAGCATTCCTGGGAATGATGTACGGGCCATCCACGCGGGTTGATCATGCAGGAAGCAACGGTGTCGTTCCACTGCATGTCATTCCAGCGCTCGGTCCAGACATAGGTTCCGTGGCCCACCATGGCCAGTTCCGAATCGTTCTGGGCTATCTTGCGCAGCAGTGGCGGCATGATGGAGGGGTCATTGGTGTAGAAGCCATTCCAATCGAAGGCAGCATATTCCTCGGGAGGCAGCACGCGCTCGAAGACGCCAGCAGCCACGCAATGGGCTATATCACGGTACAGCTGGGCGTAGTTGCACCACAGGCCCAGGTCATCCACCGTTGATCCAATGACCTGATTCCAGATGAGGCTCTCTTCGCTGTTGTCCTTTATGTCCGTGCCGAGGATCTTGATCATGTATTTGAAGGGGAAATTGGGAACGCAGGTGTTGCCGGTGGTGGCATAGCCGCCGTTGTCGGCGCTTCCGGGCACATACATATCAGAGTAGCAGTGGATGGGACAGCTGTGGCAGCCGTCCATCTTGATGGTGTACTTCTCGGCTGCGGGGCCGTCATCCTTGGTGGATTTCATGCAGCGATAGCCCACGGTGTTGATCTCGCCCGGCTTCGGTTCGCCGGTATCTATAGGGCCGCCTTCAGCCAAGGCCCAGTACAGGCCATTGCGTGCCGTCCAGCGGGAATCCTTGTCGTAGTACTGCGCCCATTGCTGCTGGGTGGAGGGTACGACATGGTTGTTGTTCGACCCGACGATCTCACGCAGCATGTAGTCAGAGAGGTCGGCCACCGCCTGCGGGTCCTTCACGTTGACGGTCCCGGTTCCACGAATCACCAGTGCCTTCATGTTCTTGGAGCCCAGCACGGCTCCCGTGCCTGCGCCCGCGGAATGGTTGCGCGAGTTGATGATGCAGGAATAGGGCAGAAGGTTCTCGCCAGCTGGTCCGATGGTGGCGACGACCGCATCAAGTCCCTCCCGGCGATTCAGTATCTCCGTGGTCGCGCGCGTTCCCAGGCCCCAGATGCCCTCGGCTGAGCGGATGTGCACGTCGTCGTTGTCCACCATCACATAGACCGGCTTGCTTGCCTTGCCTTCGATGACGATTCCGTCATAGCCAGCCTGCTTGATACGCGCTCCCAGCATGCCGCCGCAGTGCGCGTCAACGATCTGATGGTCCTTGGTGTAGGTGGAAAGGGACGCAATGGTGGTGCGGCCAGCCAAGGGCACTCCCGAAGCGGTCAGGGGGCCAACAGCGAAGACGACCTTGTTCTCTTCGGCAAGGGGGTCGGTTCCGGTGGGCACTTCATCGAACATGATCTTGTTCGCAAGGCCCATGCCGCCGATATATCCCTTGTAGGGCTCTGTGGAAAAGGTGGTAGTGGTGCCGTCGGTAAGATTGATGCGCAAAATCTTACCTGTCCAGCCATAGGACTTTTGCTCAGCCATGGTGAATCTCCAACTCCTCGGTTGCTTTCGTGTTGTGCGGGCAGAAAGACCGACAGCGGAGTTCATATGAGGCAATCCTAGCATTTAATGATGATCAACAATGTCATATCTTCAGATTTAACAAGGGTGTTACCTTGGCGGCGAATGAGATGGCGAAATGGTTACAAAATGATCTGTCGCCTGTACCGCGCGAAGAAAGGCATAGAATCGCGCCATCAGCAGTGTTGTGCAGGGAGAGAGGAACACGGCTGCGGGGCTTTCTTTTTACGCGGAGGAGTAAGAGGAGGCTTCCATGACAGCCCAGAACAAGGGGACGGGTACGCCCAAGATCCCTTTCGTAAAAGATGCTTCGTTGAACAGCCCATGCAATGCAGGAGCCCAATCGCCTGATGGCGAAGTGTCAAAGAAGAAACATGTATTCACTCGTCGAGAAGTGCTCGGCATGTGTGGGTGCGGCGTCGCCGGATTGGTAGTCGGCGGCGTACTCGCCAGTTGGGGAGTCACTGAGAAATCCATCGCTTCCGGACGCATGGAGATCCGTACCACGCCGTTGAAGATGATCGTGACGGATCGGGCACGATGCTCTGGGTGCCAGCGGTGCGAGATGAGCTGCACCTTGAAGAACGATGGCCGGGTCTGCCAGCATATCGCGCGTGTTCGTGTGTGGGACAACTACTATTTCGGAGCCGGCGTTGACACGGGCGACGGCATCTTCGAGGATTGCCAGTTCACGGTTGCTCACTGCAAGCAATGTGAAGACCCGTGGTGTGCGAACTACTGTCCCGTCCATGCCATCTATGCTGATCCGCAGACCGGTGCCCGTGTTGTGGATGATTCGGTCTGCATCGGCTGCGGCATGTGCGCCCAAGCCTGTCCTTGGAACATGCCTCGCATCGATTCCGAGACCGATGTATCCACCAAATGCGTGTCGTGTGGTCGGTGCGCTGAACAGTGTCCGAATGGAGCCATCAAGTTCGTTGACTGGAAGAATATCGCACAGGCGGCTCTTGATGCTGGTGTCGTGCGCACCATAACCATGGTCGACGCGTAAACGTAAGGAGGATCGAGATGACTACACGACCTCTGACGCGACGGCATTTTCTGGTCGGATGCGCGGCGACGGGAGCTGCTGCGGTTGCAGTGGGGCTTGATGCTGTCCCTGCCTTCGCCGAAGGCGGACAGATCGGCGTTGATGCACGACCGGAAAGCCAGCAGGTCCATACGCTTTGCCAAGGTTGCCCCCACCAGTGTGGCTATACTGCTTATGTGGTAGAGGGGAATCTGACCAAGACCTTGGGCGATGCAGCCAATCCCCATGCGGTGGGCAAGCTGTGCACTCGTGGTTATGGCTACACTCAAAGTGCATTTTCAGATGCCAACGTGAAAACCCCCTTGCGTCGATGCGCGGATGGCAGCTTCGAGAACATATCCTGGGATGAGGCCTTCACGGATATTGCCGAACGGCTTGACGCAATCATCGATGAAAGCGGTGCTGGATCTGTGGGGCTCATCTATGATGGTGCGTCTTCGGTTGGCGCAGCCTATGGACCCTATTTCATGCATGCGATCGGCAGCGCGAATGCCTATGTGGATGATGTCACTTGGAATGTGAACAAGGAAGCCGCCTTCACGCAGGTGATCGGCGCCTCTTCCTTCTATGCGGATTTCGAGCATGCCTCGCTCATCCTGCTTGTCGATACCAGCTACGCCGATGTGGCAACCCCGTCTCTCTCTGCGGCTCTTCAGACAGCACGGCAGGGAGGAGTTCCCATCATCGCCTTGGATGCGCGGTTGGGAGATGTCGCATCCTTTGCGGACAGCTGGGTGGCGGTGAATCCGGGGACGGAGCTCGCTCTGCTTTTGGCCGTCTGCAACTACCTCATAGCCAATGACCTCTATGACAAGCAGTTCGTGGCTGCCAATGCGTCCGGTTTCGATGCATGGGCCGACTCTCTTGTTGAATGCACGGCCAAGTGGGCGGCCGATATCACGGGGGTGGAGGCGTATGAGATCGAAAAACTGGCCGTACGCCTTCATGATGCCGCTCCTCGGGTGGCCATCGAGTATGGCAATGGCAGCATCGGCCTTGGCGCCTTCTCCAACTCATCTGAGACCGCACGCATCATCTGCCTGCTGTTGATGCTGTTGGGAGCATGGAATGTTCCCGGTGGAGCCTATCTGCCTTTCGATACGGATTCGTTCTCATTCCGTTCGGTTGTGGAAGCGGACGTAGATGAGAAGAAGCTTGCTCAGGCTCCATCGCTGGCAACCTATCCCTTGGGACGTCCTTTCGGAGCCTCTGCTGCCAACGCCTTGCGCATGACTGGAAGCGAAGCCTTGCGGGCGCTGTTCGCAGTGGAGGCGGACGTGGTCTATGACTACGCCAGTCTTTCGGGGTTGGATCAGAATCTGAAGAACATGGATCTGTTCGTGTGCATCTCGCAACAGATGACCGAAACGGCGCAGTTGGCGGATTTCATCCTGCCCACCTGTTCGTTCTTGCAAAGCGCATCCTTGCCCGTCTTCCCTCAAGGGAACACACCTTCGGTAGCCATGGCATTTCCCGTCCTGGCCATAGAAGACACTACCGCGCTTCCCTTGAGCCAGATATTCGAAGGGCTGGCGGCTTGCTGTGGGTTGGAGGAAGCCTTCGGCTTCTCCCAAGAGCAGGCGGCTCGAATGCAACTGAGGCAAGCTGGCATCGAACTTGACGGCATGCAGGCAATAGGCACCACTGAGCTTCCTTTGACCGTCAAGCGCATGAGGGCATGGCCTACGCCTACCGGCAAGATCCAATGCTTGAGTCAGGCGTGCTTGGATGCAGGTCTGCCACCTTCGCCGGTATGGGTTCCTCCTTTGGGGGAGTCGAATATCGAAAGCGTGCTGGTGCTGGATGAGAATCTGGGCACCGATGATGTGACGGAGGTGCTGAAGAGCGGACTCAAGACAGGACCACGCTTCCATTTGATCTCGGGGCAGCAGACGGTTCTGGGGTCTGCAGGTTACAACACCGAAGAGCTCACGGACATCGCCCACCAATACCAGCTGGATGGATTGTGGATCAATGCCCAGATAGCCCAAGCCCTCGGCATTGAGTCAGGAGATGAGGTCTTCATCACCAACGAGAAGGCTTCCGCGAAAGTCACTGCGTTCGTCACGAATCGCATTGCGCCAACCGCGGTATACCTGCCTTCGGGGTTTGGGCATGTGTCCAGCAGACAGTCGAACGGATTCCAGTTTGGCACGAACCCCACCCGGTTCTCAGACCCTATCCTAGAAGGCGGCTATGGCACCTTGTGCACGCAAGAGGCCTGCGTATGGCTTCGGAAAGAAGGTGAATGATGGCTCGCTATGGAACGCTGATTGACACGACCAAGTGCATCGGCTGCTTCACCTGTCGAACGGCGTGTCAACGGCAGAACGGACTTCTCCCTGATCAGGACTTCATCCGCTTCGAGCAAAGGGAGGTTGGCAGCTATCCTGATGTCAACGTGGAGAACGTGCCTTTGCAATGCATGCACTGCGAGGATGCTCCATGCGCTCAGGTATGCCCCACCGGTGCTGCTCATATGGGAGCGGATGGCATCGTGGAGGTTGATGAGGGGCGCTGCATTGGCTGTCTGTATTGCATGGCCGCCTGCCCCTATCAGGTGCGTGTGCGCAATCCTGAGACGGGAACGGTGGACAAATGCCGTTTCTGCACGGTGTCCGCTGAACAGACGGGCACGAAGATGTGCTCATGCGTTGAAGCCTGCTTGACCGGTGCCCGCATCTTCGGAGATCTGGATGACCCTGATTCTGAGATATCGCTTGCAGTCGCACGCACGAAGGCGGCTCCCATCGCTGGCAGTCTGACCAAGTCAAAGATCTTTTACGTGAGGTGATCAGGATGGCGTTCGAACCTATCTGGGGAGCGATTATCGCTTGCTATTTATTCCTCGCGGGTCTTGGGGGCGGCGCTTTCGCGGCTTCCACCTATCTGCGTTTGCGTACGCCCTGCTGCGTGCATCTCATACGCTATGGGCGCATCATCGCACCGATCACGGTCATTATCGGGTTGGTGCTGTTGATGTTCGATGCCACAGCTGGCTTCCACAATCCGCTGAGGTTCGCCCTGCTGCTCACGAATTTCGGCTCGGTCATGACATGGGGCGTCGTCTTCCTCGGGGCCTTCACCATCATATCCTTGATAGTCTTGGTGATGGACCTTCGAGGTAAGGGTCTCAAGATTCCCGTCTGGCTTGACGTGACCGGCGCGGTGCTGGGTATCTGCGTCTGCGTCTACACCGGCTGCTTGCTGGGTGTGGCCAAGACCTTCCCCCTTTGGAACAACGCGCTTCTGCCAGTGCTGTTCTTGGTGTCTGCCGTCTCCACCGGTATGGCGGCCATCCTGCTGGTCGGCATCTTCCGGTCTCCTGAGGAGTTCCATCAGTCGGGCAGCTTCAAGAAGTTCCACTTCTTCCTGCCTATCTTCGAGCTCTTCTTGGTCGCCTGCCTTCTCTTCATCACGGCCAACAGCGCTGAGAGCGCTGGCTGGGCTTCGGTGATGAACCTTGTGGCTGGACCGTATGCCGTGCCATTCTGGATCATCTTCATCCTGCTTGGCTTGGTGGTTCCCACGGGTCTTGAATGGAAGATGCTCTTCATGTCCACCAAGGAAGTAGAGGAGTCAAGTCTGGGTCATCAGGTCAGCGCCGCCTCTGATATCCTTGTGCTGGTGGGTGGCTTCACCCTTCGTCTGCTCATTCTGCTTGCCGCCCTGCCCATCACCATCGTCCAACCATGGCTGTGAGAAAGGAAATGGATATGGTCTTTTCAAAGAAGCTCATCGCGACAGGAGCGATGGCTGCATTGCTCTGCACCGCTCTTTTGACAACTGGCTGTGCCGGGCAGCCAAGCTCTTCGAGTGACAGCAGCAGCTCTGCCGCCACAGAGGAACTGCCTGAGAAGATGACAGTGCATCTTTCCCTGCAGGAGGATGTGACCAGCCCTGAGGCGGCTGACACCCCGCTCCAGTTCGCTGATGAGGAGATCGACATCGAGGCTCCCTATGCAGCCACCGTACTGGATGTCTTGGAGGCATCGGGACGCGAGATCAAGACCAGCGGTTCTGGCAACGATCTTGAGGTTATCGCCATTGGCGGTCTTGAGAATGGCGACGCGGGTGAGGGAAGCCACTGGGAGTATTCCGTGAACGATAATCCCATCAAGTCCTCACCCAGCACCTACGCTTTGAACGAGGGCAATACCGTGGTGTGGACCTTCGTCAAAGGGACTGACCAGCAGTCCTGAGGCCGCATGCTCTGAAGCATTCGAGCGACGTTGAGGATGCTTCAAGAAGGCGTGAGGCGCGGTCCAGCTGAATGCACGTTTTTAAGGGGCGCTCTGGAATGGGCGCCCCTTCGTCTGTTCGTCATTGCCGTTGAGGATGATGGTTGTTCCGGTGATCCATCGGGAAGCGGAGCGAGCCGGTAAGCCGGGTTCTGTCGTGGACGACCATTTATCTAGGACCTGAGTCACCTCAGATCTCCAGCACGCAACCCGGATGCGCGGCGGGCCACCGCATTGCATCCCTATTCGCGCTTGCTCCAGATGGGGCTTGCCAAGCCGCGCTGTTGCCAGCGCGCTGGTGCGCTCTTACCGCACCGTTTCAGCTTTTCTCCTGCATGTGCAGGGGAGTCTTCTTTTCTGTGGCGCTTTCCGTCGGGTTACCCCGCCCAGCCGTTAGCTGGCATCTTGCCCTGTGGAGCCCGGACTTTCCTCACGCCTTTGCAGGCCCGCGGTCGTCTGGCTCGCTCCGGCGTGGTATTCTAGCAGACCGATTCGTTGATGCATCGCTTGCTTGAGGAGCTGCAAGGGCAATGAAGACCATCGCATTGGTAGGGGCATCTGATTTCAACCAGGAGGAGTTCGCGCAGATGGATGCAGCGGGCGCATTCGACTGTGTCATCGCTGTCGACGGCGGTCTGGAAAGCTTGGATGCCTTGGGCCGCAAGCCCGATATGGCGTTGGGCGATTTCGATTCTCTGGGTTATGTTCCCAAAGGCATGCGGGTGGTTCGCTTCTCTGCCGACAAGGACAAATCAGACATGGAGCTTGCTCTTGAACGGGCGAAGTCGCTTCATGCCAATGTCGTGTTCATCTTCGGTGCCTTGGGCAGGCGGCTTGATCATACGTTGGCGAATCTTCAGCTGTTCACCCTGTTCAGTGAACGCGGACTCAAGGTGAATGTGGTTGGGGACGAAAGCGTCATCTCCTATCTCACGGGTCCGGACATCTTCGAGGCGCCTGCAAGGGAAGAGGGAATCGTTTCGGTGTTTGCCATGAACGATGAATGCCTTGGGGTGTTTGAACGTGGGTTGAAATGGGAATTGGACGATGTGCGGCTCACCAACCGGACCACGTTGGGTCTTTCCAATGAGCTCATCGGTGAAGCGGTGATGATCGGTGTCGAAAAGGGAACGATAGCCATCTTCTTTCCTCTATAATCTGAAATTCAAGGGGAGCTTGCATGCATCGTGCGGCGCACGGGGTGGCAGGCTGAGAGGAAGCGCACGTCAACGCTTCGACCCGTGGAACCTGATGTGGGTAATGCCAACGAAGGGAGTCTTATGGAGAGAAGTCCATCCACATCCAGCTGCAGCGCGTCTTCAAGTGACAGTCCGCCGGTGACGCAGATCGATTTCGCACGGGCAGGCATCGTGACCAAGGCGATGCGGCGCGTGGCCGAGGCGGAAGGATGCAGCCAGGAGCTCGTCCGCCAAGCAGTCGCGGAAGGTCGACTTGCCATCCCGGCGAACCTGCACCATGCCTGCCTTGAACCCAGGGGGGTAGGCTCATGCGCCGACGGGCAGCCGCTCGCCACGAAAGTGAATGTGAACCTTGGCATCTCGGGTGACAAGGCCGACGAGAGCATTGAATGGGAGAAGGTCCGAACAGCCTTGCGCTATGGGGCGGATGCCATCATGGATCTCTCGAACTTCGGCAAGACTGCTGAGTTCCGTCAGCGCCTCATCCAAGAGTGCCCGCTCATGATAGGTACGGTTCCCATCTATGATGCCATTGGGTATTTGGAAAAGCCGCTGGTGGACATCACGGCCGATGATTTCCTTGATGTCGTCCGTCGCCATGCTGAAGACGGCGTCGACTTCGTCACCATCCATGCAGGCATCAACCGGGCGACGCTTTCGGCATTCAAACGCTCAGGGCGCCTCACGAACATCGTATCGCGGGGAGGTTCGCTCATCTTCGCGTGGATGGAGGCTACCGGGTGCGAGAATCCGTTCTATGAACGCTTCGATGACATCCTGGATATCCTGCATGCCCATGATGTGACGGTATCCCTGGGAGATGCCATGCGCCCTGGGTCAACCTATGACGCCACCGATGCCGCACAGGTGACTGAGCTGGTGGAGCTGGGCATCCTCACCCGTCGCGCGTGGGATGCGGGCGTGCAGGTGATGATAGAGGGACCGGGGCATATGGCCTTGGATGAGATCCAGGCGAATATGACGCTGGAGCGAAGGCTTTGCCACAACGCTCCGTTCTATGTACTCGGCCCCTTGGTGACCGATATCGCACCGGGCTATGACCATATCACGGCTGCCATCGGGGGCGCCATCGCTGCGAGCGCTGGTGCTGACTTCCTGTGCTATGTGACTCCCGCCGAGCACCTTCGTCTGCCTGATGCCCGGGATGTGCGCGAAGGGCTCATCGCCACCAAGATAGCGGCTCATGCGGCTGATGTGGCGAAGGGCGTTCCTCGTGCCCGTATCCGTGACGATCTGATGAGCGATGCGCGGCGCCGGGTGGATTGGGAAGCGATGTTCGATTTGGCCTTGGATGCCGACAAGGCGCGGGAATACTTCGAAAGCGCCCCACCCACCAATGAGGGGACGTGCACCATGTGTGGAAAGATGTGCGCTATGCGCACGGTGAACAACATCATGGACGGATTGACGATAGACCTTGGGAGGCAATGAATGGAACCCATGATTCTGAAGACCGCATTGGACCGCGTGCGGGAAACGGTGCCGCTGGTGCACTGCATCACCAACTACGTGACGGTCAACGATTGCGCGAATGCGCTTCTGGCCTGTGGCGCATCTCCCATCATGAGCGATGAGCCAGCGGATGTCGAGGACATCACGTCTGTCTGCAACAGCTTGGTGCTGAACATCGGCACGCTGAACGCGAACAGCATCCAGGGTATGCATCTGGCGGCTGCGAAGGCGACAGAGTTGGAGCATCCCATCGTGTTGGACCCCGTGGGGGCAGGAGCCAGCACACTTCGAACGCAGACGGCCTCGGACCTGCTGGACAGCCATCGCATAGGTGTCATTCGAGGGAACATGTCGGAGGTGAAGGCGCTGGCTGGTGCCAGTGCTGCAACGCGAGGCGTCGACGTCAACCCGGCGGATGTCGTCACGCAGGACAATCTGGCTGCAAGCGCCGCATTCGCGAAGAGCGTGGCCGCCCGCACGGGTGCGGTTGTGGCCATCACAGGTGCCATTGATGTGGTGGCCGATGAATCCGCTGCCTTCGCCATTCGCAACGGCAGTCCGCTCATGGGCAGGATCACCGGGGCAGGCTGCATGCTCTCGGCCATCACGGGGGCCTATGCCGCTGCCTGCACGGAAGGCCTGCCGTTGCTGGAATCGGTGGTCGCTGCGGTTGCGGGCATGGGTATCGCCGGTGAGATGGCGCAGGCTCGGAAGGTTCCCGCTGACGGAAACGGAAGCTTCCGAACCTATCTGCTGGATGCGCTGTTCAATCTGAGCGGTGATATGCTGGAGACAAAGGCCAAGGTTGACTCCATTTGAGGGGGATGCATGACACAGCTTCCAAGGCATCTGTACAAGGCTTGGGCACCTGACGATATCAGGGATGCCTGCAGGCTCTATGCGGTGACGGATTCCCGCTGGCTTAACGGGCGCAGCTTGGCGACGGTCGTGGCCGACGCGCTCATCGGTGGTGTCACCATGGTGCAGCTGCGCGACAAGGCTGCTTCCACCCTTGACCTTGCGCGTCAGGCCCGCGATCTTGCTGCTGTCTGCCGCGTGGCGAATGTGCCTCTTGTCATCAATGATGACATCGAAGCGGTGAAGATGAGTGGGGTTGATGGGGTCCATGTGGGACAATCTGACATCTCATGCGCGCATGCCCGGAAGGTTCTGGGGGATGATGCCATCGTCGGCGTCTCCGTGCAGACGGTTGGTCAGGCGAAGGAGGCCGAGCAGGCGGGAGCCTCCTACCTTGGAGTGGGGGCCATCTTCGCCACTGCCACGAAAACGGATGCCGATCTCGTTTTTCTGGACACGCTTGCAGAGATATGTCGCGCCGTGTCCATTCCCGTCGTTGCCATAGGGGGCATTGACGATGGGCGCATATCGGAACTGTCAGGCACGGGAATAGATGGCGTTGCGGTGGTCTCTGCCCTCTTCGCCAGCTCTGGCGTGAAGGTAGCGGCGCGTCGGCTGAGAGATGCCGTGGAGGAATGCCTCTGATGCCGCGACGAAGATGAGGGGGAATGCATGGGTTTCGCTGCAAGCCCTCACAGCGCAGGTTTCAGTCTGCGAATCCGGTGAGCGCTCCACGCGAACATGAACGTCGTTTGACTTGAGAGAAAGGAACAGCATGCCAGGTTATACCCATCAAAGGACAGACGCATCGCTTGAAGGGGTCAACCCGAAGGACTGTGCGGTGTTGGTGGTAGACGAATTGGGGGATGTAGCGAAAGGCCCTCTGGCTTCCGTGCTTCTTGAACCCACGCTCAACACGGCCCGCATCTGCGAGGCAGCTCGGGCAGCTGGTGTACCTGTCATCTTCGCGAACGATGCGCATATCGAAGGCATCGACCGCGAACTGGAGCTTTGGGGGAACCATAATCTGGCTGGATGCCCCGATTCACAGCCTTCGCCCGAATTGAAGCTGCAAGAGGGTGATTTCGTCATAGAGAAGCGCCGCTACTCCTCCTTCTTCCAGACATCCCTGCGTCTGCTCTTGGATGAGCTGGGAGTGAGCACGCTCATCCTCTGCGGGTTCGACACCAACATCTGCGTGGTGCATACGGCGGCTGACGCCTACTTCAACAACTACGAACTGCTCGTGGTCACTGACGCGACGGCAACGTTTCTGATAGGAGATCAGCAAACCGGGCTTGACTACATGGAGAAGTGCTACGCTGCGAAACTGGTCAATACCCAGGAGACCATAGAGCTGCTCAATCGGCCATAGCATGCAGCCGAGACGTCCCATGCGGTCGCGCGGAAGGGAAGGGTGTCATGAAGACCATGCCATCAGTGCTCACCATCGCTGGCTCTGACTCAAGCGGTGGGGCGGGCATCCAGGCGGATATCAAGACCATTCAGGCTCACGGTCTGTTCGCCACTTCAGTGATCACCGCCATCACCGCGCAGAATACCCGCGGGGTGCGTTCGGTTGAAGAGATCTCGCCGGATTTGGTGCGCGATCAGATCGATGCCGTCTTCGAGGATATCCCTCCCCGAGCAGTCAAGATCGGCATGGTGTCATCAGCGGCCATCGTGGAGGTCATCGCCGATGCGCTTGAGCGCCATAAGGCCCGTCATGTCGTGGTCGATCCAGTGATGGTGGCCACCAGCGGATCGGCCCTCATAAAGACGGATGCCATCCAAGCGCTTGAGAAGAGGCTCTTTCCTCTGGCGCAGGTCATCACCCCGAACATTCCTGAAGCAGAAGCGCTTTCAGGCCTTCGGCTGGAAGATGCCGAGGGAGTGATTGCGGCTGCAGAGGCCATCGCGCGGGCCATTCCGCAGACGCGCGGGCATCACCAGCCAGCCATTCTCGTCAAGGGCGGTCATGTGCTTGATGATGAGCGCACTTGCAACGATCTCCTGTTCCAGGCAGGCGGCACCATCACATGGCTGCGCGGAGACCGCATCCCAAACCCGAACACCCATGGAACGGGCTGCACGCTTTCGTCTGCTATCGCCTGCGGTTTGGCGGAGGGGATGGATACGGAACGCGCCTGCCGCAAGGCGAAGGCGTATCTGGAAGGGGCCCTTGCGTTTGGGCTTGACTTGGGAAAGGGCTCAGGGCCGCTGAACCATATGTGGCAGCACAGCTGATTGGAACGTGTACTCAGGAATTCCTTTGAGCACAGGTTTGTGTCGGAGGGGCTTTCAGCGTAGCGGAAGCCGTCATGCGAAGCATGCGGCTTGCCCCCTGAAGACCGGCGAAGGCTGAAGCCTTTGCTACGAATAATCACCCGGCACGTTGGGATTGCTATCGCCCAGGCGTTCTTGGGGGATGCGGATGGTGAAGGTGGTCAGACCCTCGGCGCTCTGAGCAGCGATCGTGCCACCATGAGCCGTGACGATCTCCTTCGCGATAGCGAGGCCAAGACCTGATCTGCCTGAATCGGATGATCGGGCACCATCTTCTCGGTAGAACTTTTCGAATATGCTTTCCAGATGCGCGGGGGATATCTCACGGCCTTGATCCATTACGGAAAAGACGAGTTCATTCCCATCAGGCTGCACCTGTATCCGAATGGCTGTCCCCGCATTCGCGAAGGCCACGGCATTGCGCACCACGTTTCCAAGCGCACGGGCAAGCTTGTTTGGATCCACGAAAGCATTCATGTCTGAAGGAGCATCCACCGTGATGTGGATGCCGCGGGCTTCCGCGTCCGGGAAGAACTCATCGGCAACCTGCTGGCAGAGCAGTTCCACATCCACACCCTCCCGCTCAATGGGGATTGCCTGCAGGTTATAACGCGTGATCTCGAAGAACTCATCGATGAGGCCCTCCAGGCGCTGGGACCTCTCTGCTGCGGTATGGATATAGCGCAGGCGTGCTTCACGGGGCATGTCAGGCGCTTCATCCAAGAGAAGGAGATATCCCATGACGGAGGTGAGGGGAGTCCTCACATCGTGGGCCAGATAGGCCACGAGTTCGTCTTTGCGCCGCTCCGCCGCCTTCGCTGCCCGCTCATCGGCAAGGGATCTCAGACGGATGTCGTTGAGTTCGTCCTGGGTGAGTCGGAGTTGAGAAGACAGCTTCACCGGTTCTGTGCGATCCTCAAGCATTCCGGCCACCGCCCTTGAGAGCTCATCGAAATAGGCAAGGGATCGTCCATAGCCCACGAACACCACGATGATGCAGCCAATCAGGTACAGGGCTATGGCCGCAGGGAATTTGAATGCGCGGATGGCGGCATAGGTGGAAAGATCGCGCCACTCGATGGTGTCCGCAGTCTCAAGGAACTGCCAATCTCTGGGAGGTGCGCTGTCGTAACCTATCTGCTTCTGCACCGTTTGGGCTTGCAGCTTGCTCAGCGTGGTCCATGCTGGTGTCTCGCCATTGATGCTGACCAGAAGCGGTCCATGGGAATCCATTGGGTTCAGCAGCGTTGAGAGGTTGGATAGATCGGCATCCTGGACGGCTGTCTGCGCCAGGATCTCGGCTCGAGAGAGGCCTTGGGCGCTCAGAGCCTGGGTCTCCTTCTCCACATCGGATTCCAGCTGCGTCAAGAGCTGCTCGTTTTCCCACGAGTCTGCAGTGGCGAAGAGTGCGCCATTGAGTTCGTCTAAGCAGACGCTCAAGGGGTAGTCGCTCCGGTCCAGATAATGCCAAGTGGAGGTGGCATCAGCCACGTCGTCAGCGATTCGGGGAACGATCGTCGCATTGCAGATGAAAGCGAGGATGGCGAAGATGACGGTGTAGAGCGCCCAGCTTGCGAGCAGGCGTCCTGAAAGGCGCCGACGCAACTGTCTCGCCTGCGCAGACCAGATCCTCTTCTTCGCCCTCAACAGCTCACCTCCTCGCTATGCGGTATCCTACGCCCCACGCCGTCTCTATGAACTGCTCCGATGAATCCACATCTGCCAATTTCTGGCGCAGGTGGCGGATATGCACCATGACAGTGTTGGCTGAGGTGGCGTTCGCCTCCTCGTTCCATACCGTCTCATAGAGCTGCTTCGCTGAAACAGGTTCGCCCGCGCGTCTCAGCAGGAGCTCCAAGATCCCGAACTCCTTGGGTGTGAGGGAAAGGGGAATGTCATGCAGGCTGACTGCGTGTGCCTTGGCATCCATCTCGATGCCGCGGACAGAGAGGAGGGTATCAGGCAGGAGAGACGCCTCCTCGGGAGATTCGGTTTTTTGCCGTCGCAACCGTGCCTTCACGCGCACCACCAATTCCCGAGGTTTGAATGGCTTCGTCACGTAATCTTCAGCACCCATCGTGAACCCAATGACGATATCCGTCTCGTCATCCTTCGCCGTGAGGAACACCACAGGCATCGTCTGATCCAGCGTATGCAGCTGGTGGCAGAGTTCGAAGCCATCCATCCCAGGCATCATGACATCCACGATGGCTAGATCGAAGCGGTCCTTTCGAGCAGCCTCGAGAGCCTCTTGAGGCCGACAGCGGGCGATGACATCCATGCCTTCTGCTTCGAAGATGCCCTTCACCAATTCAGCGATAGCCACTTCATCATCCACGACAAGGATCCGATATCTGGGAGAGGCTTCCATAGGCCCATTGTATCCGCTCTGTCTGCCACAACGGGCCATTGTGGTCCGCGATGCATGAGATTTAAGGAAATCTTAGGGATTCGCTATGGGAAGGTTAAGGGGCGCACAGTCTAGGCTTTTCCCTGCTCAGCTTTCAATGAGAAGACGCAGAACAGGAAGGGGGGGCCAATGGATGCATATGGCTTCCAATCGGAGGTGCTCCGGCGACAGAAGACGGTCACGCATAATCCCCGTGAGTTGAAGCGCTATCGCACGACCTTGTCGCCAACGCCCCGCAGCAATCGCGTCATATACGGAAAGCCCTTGAACATCAAGCGGACACTCGTGGCGCTACTTGGCTTGCTTGTCTGCGGACTGCTGCTGCATTCGTGGCTCGTATCCGTTTTGGAGGATGCAGCATTGCCCTGGACCGCCGCGAGCGAGCACAAGGCTCCTGCCATGAGTACCCCTGTGAGCCAATGGCGGCAAGGAGAGATGCCCTATCTCTACCAAACCGATCCTGCTTGGTCGGATGCCCCCTATGCAGGTGCTACGGTCAAGACGCATGGCTGTGGTCCAACGTGTCTGAGCATGGTGCAGGCGTACTTCAAGGGGAGTCGCGCGAAAAGCCCCGATGCGATGTGCGAGTTCAGCGAGCAGAAGGACTTCGTGGATGCCGGTGCGACCAGTTGGACCTTCATGACGGAAGGAGCGGCTCAGATCGGGCTGATGGGACGGGAGCTGCCGGCGAGCGCGGATGTCATTCGCACGCAGCTTCGCATGGGGCATCCTGTCATCTGTTGCGTCGGTCCAGGGGATTTCACGACGGAAGGTCATTTCATCGTGCTGTCAGGGGAATTCTCAGATGGAACCATCTGCGTTCACGATCCGAACTCCGTTGAGCGGAGTCAAAGGACATGGGATCTTGACCGGATCATAGGGCAGTGTCGCAATATCTGGGCGTTCTCGGCCTGAGGGGAGGGTACGCTGATGGGAAACTGCCGAACTGCTGACGGATCGGTCGTGCATGATGATCGCTTGACGCGCCAAGGCTGTTTCCGTAATATACGTATTCGCGCTTTTTGCGCTGATGAATTGCGTTGGGGTGTCGTCTAATGGCAGGACAGCGGTTTCTGGTGCCGTATGTGAGGGT
>CAYWWK010000032.1:0-21802 GCA_964462135.1 uncultured Eggerthellaceae bacterium
GGCATGGATGCCCGACAGGATGATGCGGTCAGTGCCCGTGCCATCATCCAACGTGAACTGCAGAAGCTTCTTCGACTTCGGCACCGCGATGCATTCCTTCACCTTCACAGCGCGGAAATCGGACTTGCTGAAGGTGTCGAAATCAACCTCGTCTTCAAAGAGGGGTTCGATGACCACATCGGAGAAGTCAAGGGGAAGCCCATCTGCATCTGTTGAGGCTGCAGCAGCTGTGGGTGCCTTCGCCTCTGACGAAGCCTCATCGCGCATGTGCGGGAACAGCAGCACATCGCGGATGGTAGGCGCATCGGTAAGCAGCATCACGAGGCGATCGATGCCTATCCCAACACCTCCTGCCGGCGGCATGCCGTATTCCAGCGCGCGAATGTAGTCAGCATCGAAACCCATGGCCTCGTCATCGCCCATATCCTTCGCCTTGACCTGGGCCATGAAGCGCTCCGCCTGGTCAACCGGATCATTCAGTTCCGTGAAGGCATTCGCATACTCATGGCCGCAGATGAACAGCTCGAAGCGCTGTGTGAGTTCCGGATTGTCAGGATGCTTCTTCGCAAGCGGACTGATCTCAAGGGGATGATCGATGACGAAGGTGGGCTGAATGAGCTTCTCCTCAGCTACCGCCTCGAAGATCTCGGAGATCAGCTTGCCCTTGCCCCATGCATCCTCGGCTTTGCCACCATTGCGCTCCAGAATGCTCACGAGCTCTTCGCGCGTGCGGTCGAACGAGACCTCCTCGCCCGCTCCCTCACTGGCAAGCTGGATCATGGAAGCCACGCGCCAATCCCCCGACAGATCAAGCTGCTGCCCTTGATACTCGATCTGCAACGTGCCGCAGGCAGCCTGGGCGGCTGCTTGGATGCATCCCTGCGTGAGGCGGATCATGGAATTCAAGTCCCCGAACGCCTCATAGGCTTCCATCGTGGTGAACTCGGGATTGTGGTAAGGGTCCATGCCCTCGTTGCGGAAGATGCGACCCATCTCGAACACCTTCGGAAAACCTCCCACAATCAGGCGCTTGAGCGGTAGCTCGGTGGCGATGCGCAGATAGTAATCCCTGTTCAGGGCATTGAAGTGGGTGATGAATGGCTTCGCGTTCGCGCCGCCGATGATGGGATTCAGAAACGGCGTTTCCACCTCGTAGTAGCCTTCGTCTTCCATGAAGCGCCGAATGGCGGAGATGATCTTGAACCGCTTCTGGAACGTCTCACGCACTTCTGGATTCATGACCAGATCCACATAGCGCTGGCGATAGCGTGTCTCCTTGTCCTGTAGGCCATGGAACTTCTCCGGCAGCGGACGTAAGCTCTTCGACATCAGCTCGAACGAGGAAACCGCCACCGAAAGCTGGCCACGCCGAGTGCGCATCATGGTGCCCGCCACAGCGATCCAATCACCCACGTCCAAGTCCTTCAGCTCGTCGAAGGCCTCTTCTCCCAGCGCATTGATACGGCAGAACAGCTGGATGGTGCTGGTGTGGTCCATGAGCTCAAGGAATGCCACCTTGCCCTGGACACGCTTGGCCATCACGCGTCCGGCAAGGGTCACTTCATCCTGGGTGTCCTGGCCATCTTCCAACGTACCATACTTCTCATCCAGCTGCGCCACAGTATGGGAGCTTTCGAAGGCATGTCCATACGGGTCGCGCCCCGCATCGATGAGCGCTTGGCGCTTCGCCCGACGCACCTCGATGGGGTCGTCCTCTATCGCTTGAATCGTTTCCTCAGTCATGTTCAGCCCTTCTCGTCCGCTTCTCAACGATGTTCCGAATGTTCTTGATGATCATGAAGATGAGCAACAGCGCCCCGATGTATCCGTTGAGCACGTAGATCACGTTCACCAGCATGCGATAGGGGAAGAACAGCCCGATGATGAGCCCAGCCACCCCCAGTCCCACCGCAAGCAGACGGAATCGCGTCGTGCCTTCCTTGGCGAAGCGTGCAACCGGGTTGTACAGCAACGGAACCGCTGTCGCGCAGATGCCGATGAAGACGACGATGGCATAGACGAACGAGAGCGGCGACCAGATCTTCTCCGCCAGGATCAGGTTAGGGATGGGAGCGTTCCACACGAACAGCCCGTCTTCACCGGTATTGATGTTCGCCACCTGAGCCAGATAGATGATGGCGATGGCAGCGCAGATGACCAGCGTGGCGATGATGATGCCCGCGTCCAGGCTTCGCCGCTCATTCTTCGCACCCAGAAGCGTCATGAAGCTGGCGAACCACAGCAGCACGAAACCAGCATAGGACAGACCCGATATGAGCCAGTTGTCCCCCGCCTTCACGATGCCTTCTCCCGCCTGGGCTCCCACAAGAGTACCGTCAGCGATGGCAGCCAAGCCCTCTGAGAGGTGCGGCCAGTCCATCACCAGCACGATGGCTCCCACCGCGATGAAGAACGCTATCTTGATGGGGCCGATGACACCGATGATGTCAACCAGTTTGTTCAGACCTAGGCTCACGATGAGCACGACGATGGCCGTGAGCAGTACGCCACCAATCCATTCCGGAATACCGAAACCCTGCGCAAGCGTGGAAGACGCGCCACCCACCATGACGAAGAAGGACATGTAGCAGAAGATGGTTGAATAGTAGTCGAAGAAGGTGCCCAGGTACTTTCCGCAATAATAGCGATAGACGTCGTTGCCCACCTCATACTTCTCCCGATTGCCCACGCGGGCGAAGTTGAAGTTGTAATACATGAAGATCACCGCGAACACCGCGATGACCAGAAACCCGCCGAGCCCATAGGCGGAGAAGTACTGCACGAGCTCTTGGCCTGTGGCGAACCCAGAGCCTATGACCAGCGCGATGATGGCGCCGGCCAATATGAAAGCTCTCTTCAGGCTGAAGCCGCCACTTCCCATGGACGACCCTTAGTGCTCGATCTTGAGGATTTCAATCTCCGTCTCGCGGCCCGTTGGTCCGGTGACGATGAACTTGTCACCCTTCTTGTGACCCAGAAGCGCTGCTCCTACGGGAGACTCATTCGAAACCTTGCCGCCATGGGCATCGCTTTCGGCGGCACCGACGATGGTGAGCACCCGTTCCTTGCCGCCCATGTTCACGGTGACCGTGGCGCCGATGTTCACCTTGGAAGAGCGCTTGGGCGTGTTCACGACCGTTGCCTCGGAGAGGATGCGGGTGATTTCAGCGATGCGCGCCTCCATCATTCCCTGCTCATTCTTCGCGTCATCGTATTCGGAGTTCTCGGATATGTCTCCGAACTCACGAGCCACCTTGATGCGCTCGCCGATCTCGGCCCGCTTCTCGGTTTCGAGATAGTGAAGCTCCTCTTCCAGCTTCTGTCGTCCTTCTGGAGTGAGAATGTAGTTGTTGTCAGCCATCATTTCCCTTTCAAGATGAAGCACGCTTTGCATGATGCAAGCGTGCCTCTGGTTTCCTCATATGTGCGCGGCGGCGCTTCGTCGGCCGCCCGAAGGTCAGTCGGCCTTCTTCACCACTACCTTCTTGACCGTCTTCTTGGGCGTTGCCTCTTCCGATGCCTTGGCTTCGGCCGCCTTGGCGGGTGTTTCTTCGACAACCTCCTCGATGACCTCTTCCTCATCCGAAGCGTCTTCGGCTTCCTTCTTGCCGGCACCCATGCCATCACGCAGGCCTTTTACCGTCTTCCCCAATGCGTTGCCGAGTTTTGGAAGGTTCTTCGGCCCGAATATGAGCAGCACGACAACCAAGATGATCAAGAGCTCGGGAACGCCCAGTCCGAGAATCTTCATGAATGCCTCCATATGCCTTAGATTTCAGTGCGGCAAAGGTTATCACAAACAGGCAGGTCCTGCGACCGCAAATGGCTAAGAGGAGGCCAGTTCCTTCTCACATACACAAGACCAACGCACACCCGTGCTGCGCGCATGCTCGCATCCGATGCAACTCTCCCGTGTGCATGAGTCATCAGAGGCAAGGTCATCTGGAAAGACGCTTCTGTCAAATGGAGAGTCCACCATGGCTGCAATGGCAAGCGCAGCCAGCTGCTGCATGCCCTTGCGGGTGGGATGCGTGCCGTCAGATGCCTCATAGTCCATGCCGAAAGCGGCGATGTCAGCCACCTTGCAGCCATTCGCCTGGGCGACGCAGCGTATGACCTTGTTGTATTCCCTGACATCCACGCCACGCAACCGATAGCAGAACGTCGACCGCTGCTGTCCGGCAACCCTTCCAGGTACCAGCGTGAAGCACCACACCTCGGCCTGGGGGGCCTGTGCCTTGATGTTCTCAAGCATCCTGTCATAGGCTTGAGCGAACTCCTGCAATGCCCCAGCCGAGGCATGCTCAGGGTTGAAACCCCCAAGGGGTGCACCTACTTCGGCCGGGGCAGCTTCAGAACCGCCTTTCGCCTGATGCTCCGCTCCACCCCATCCATAGTCGTTGATGCCGATGAAGACGAGCACAGTATCGGGTGCATCTCCCTGAGGCGAAATGACCTGCTGCGCACGACCTTCTGAGCATCCTGCCGGAAACCCTGCGCCCGCAACCATCGAACCTGAAAACGAGCCGTTGGCGCACAGGTGGCCTCCCAAGGCCTCGATGGTCTGCATCCACCACGTCTCACTCGGATCAGTCACTCCCGTGCCATTGGGATCCTCCGCGCTGTAATAGCAGCGATTCGCAGGGGGCGTCAATCCCTCGAAGGTTGATATGGAGTCGCCGAACACGGAAATGTGCTTCGCCATCATGGATTCCTTGTTGATTGCCTTGGCTGTCATGGCCTTTTCCGGCCTTCCCTCCTGTATACTCTACCGTATCTTTCCCAAGAGACAACGAGGTCAGTTTTGAGCAACTTGCTTGATCGCGCATCTCATCCAGGTGCCAATCACTATGTGGATACCCGAGGCGCTCACGAGAAGCCCATACCGTTCACAGAGGCCGTTATCGAAGGGTTGGCTCCCGGAGGAGGCCTGTTCGTACCCGAAGCTGTTCCCTCGCTGACCCTTGATGAGATCATCGCGCTCGCCGATCTGCCCTATTCCGAACGGGCGGCACGGGTCTACCAGGCCTTCAACATCGATCTTCCTGATGAGCAGATCGAATCGTTGATGCAGCAGTCTTACGGAGCCAACTTCGACACCCCGGAAATCTGCCCCATCACTCCTTTGGCTGACGGCATCCACATGCTTGAGCTTTGGCATGGTCCCACCAGCGCGTTCAAGGACATGGCGCTCCAATGCCTGCCGAACTTCTTCGGTGCAAGCGCCGCTTCGCTCAGGGCGAAAGGTGCCCTTGATACGGACTTCTGCATTCTCGTGGCCACCTCCGGTGATACGGGGAAGGCAGCCTTGGAAGGGTTCAAGGGCGTTGACGGCGTGTGCGTGGGAGTCCTGTACCCCCATGGCGGCGTGAGCGATATCCAACGCAAGCAGATGGTCACCACCACGGGCAGCAATGTGTGCGTGTGGGCCATGCAGGGCAATTTCGATGACTGCCAGACTGCCGTGAAGCATGTCTTCGCCGATGAGGCCTTCGCCGCAAAGCTGCGCAAGCGCGGATATGCGCTCTCCAGTGCGAACTCCATCAACTGGGGGCGGCTGCTGCCACAGGTGGTGTATTACATCTCTGCGTATGCCGAGATGGTCAAAGTCGGGTCCATCGCCGCCGGCAGCCTCATCGATGTATGCGTGCCCACCGGGAACTTCGGGAACATCCTGGCCGCTTGGTATGCGAAGCAGATGGGCACTCCCATCGATCGCCTCATGTGCGCCAGCAACGAGAACCGCGTTCTCACTGATTTCATCAACACCGGCACCTATGACATCTCATCCCGCGAATTCGTTCTCACCCCTTCTCCGTCCATGGACATCCTCGTGTCCTCCAACCTCGAACGCCAGCTCTTCGAACTGACGGGGCGCAATGGCAACGCCATTCGCTCTTGGATGGCCGATCTCAATGAGAAGCGCGCATTCAGGGTTGACAAGGACACGTTCGCGAGGCTTCGGGAGACGTTCTTGGCTGATTCGGTCACGAACAGCGAATGCCTTGCAGCCATCAAGGAGGTTTTTGAAGGGCAGGGCTATCTCATGGATCCCCATACGGCGGTGGCATATCTGGCCGCCAGCAATCTCAAGAGAGGGAACCCTGTGCTCGTTGCCAGCACGGCACATTGGGCGAAATTCGGCAACAATGTCTATCGAGCGCTTCATTCCATCGCTCCCGAGCAACCACTTCCCGAAGCCGTTGCCTCTCTCACCGGTTGCCAGCTCAATCAACTCATCGCCGATGAGACCGGCAAGCATGACATCCCCGCAGGCCTGGCGAACCTAGACACGGCGCCAGCACGATTCACCGAAGTGATCGAGGCGGGAGAGCATCCCGTTGAGATGGCCGTCGTATCATTTGTCGATACGCAGTAGATCAAGGAGGCATCATGAAGAGCCTGAACAAGCTTGAGGCTGACGTCAGAATCTCGATCTCAAACCCGAAGTCCACAAGCAATTCCGTCTTTGGTCCCGGCATTGCCGCCCTCTGCCAGGGTGTTCGCGACCTCGGCTCCTTGAATGCGGCTGCCAAATCCATGGGAATGGCCTACAGCAAGGCATGGCGCATCATCAAAGAGACTGAGGATTCCTTGGGAACGCCCTTGCTGATCCGCAATGGCGCCCACGGAAGCGAGCTCACCGATGAAGGGTCACAGCTGCTTGATATCTATACCTCTATCCAGCAGAAACTCTCCAAGGAAGCCATGAAGCTCTACCAGAAGCTGCTCAAGTAGATCATCCCCCTTCCTGGCCCTCTCCGCTGTTCGATGCTCCGCGGCCCCACCATGCCCATAGAGAAAGCGTGACCGCGTCTCTCGCTCTGATGTGACGCACGTGGAGGTATTCTGCGGCAACGCATCATGCGCGACTGATGGCGTTTCAGAGCGCGTGGCCTCCTGTTCCAGTTCTGGCTTGCTCCCGAACAGATACATGCAGTTGTAGCAGGTATCCATATCCGAGAAGACGCGCGCATTGCAGATCGGGCAAAGCTTGGTGCCTGCTTCAATGGGCGCTGCGGCATCTGCAGCAAGAAGCACCGTCTCATTCATAGGTCACTCCCAACCGAATGACGTCCCCTGCCTTGAGCCAATCTCCCTCCTTCGAGAACCGCTCTGCCACCATGGATGCCCCCTTCCTCTTGATGCGTCGCTTGCCCTTCACGTTGCGATGGACCTCAAGAACCTGACCGCTTTTCGATATGAATGCAATATCCAGCATATGACGCATGCCGAAGGTGTGGACATCATGGCAAGGCACCAAGAGACGTGTGATCTCATCGGGTTTGCGAAAGAGCATCCCGCGCATGCGCTCAGGAGTCGAAGCGGATATCTCGAAATGCTGCACCTCGCCATTCAGGCTCATGACCCACCTCCTGTACCGCGCAGACTGCCTCTCCTTCGCCAATCGGGCAGAATAGGCGAGACTGCGCCCAACACGATTCCTTCGATTGCCACTCTTGCCCATCTTCTGGATCAACGCTCCTCTCCTTCATGGGAATGCATCCTTGACAGACATGGCCGCCTGGATGCGCTGCCGGTTCGCTGGCCGCTCGGCCTCTCAGGGATCTCAGAAACCCATCCCCGTCGCATAGTCATGCCGACATGACCATCCCATCTCCACTCATTCACTGACCGTCACATGCTTTCTGGGCGAATACATATCTATGGCCAGAACTGTTGAATGCTGCATTCGCGGCAGGGAAACCCCGAAGATGCTTGGTTGAAGACCGCGATCGAACAGCGTGGGCTCAAACCATCCTGTGACCTTGAACCTTCCCACACCCGATTCCTCCCAGTATTCGCAGGCGACATCCTCTCCTTCCCATTCCTCCTCAACCATCATTTCCACCCTCGCGGCCAACGTAGCGGGACTCTCGTCCAGTGACGGCGAGGAGGTCATGGCAACGACGGCATTGCGTGCGGTCCTGTCCAGACAAGCGCACTCGCCCAAAAAGCACATCGCATTCACGGCAATGAGCGCCACCACGATGATCACGGGAAAGAGAATGCAGAGCTCCACCGTCATCTGGCCTTGGTCACCTCTGGGCGGCCTGAACCTTGAGGGCATGATCACTGCCACGCTCGATCCCCCATCGCCTCCGAGATGGCCCCCTCAAGGATTCCATAGGCCGCCTCCGCACCGGCGGCGGCCGATCCATCATCAGACTTGGCGGTCCAGTCCAATCCGCCACCCCCTCCAAAGGGAAGCTCGACGCGGGCGATTCGAAACCCATCGCCTGCGCTTTGATCGTTCAGTCCAAGCCCGATACCCCGCAGTGCCACGCTTGCAAAGCTTGTGGATGGCACAGAGCCTCTCTGGGCCGCTTCTTTCGCCTTCAGGAAATTGACGCATACCGCAGAGGTTCCCACTTGGGCAACGTAGCCCGAATCGAGAATGACGGGCTTCAGGCATCGGGTATCCGCAGGCTCCAATCCGGCGGCTTCCACGACATCGGTCAATGCATTCGATGCCCACCTCCCCAAACCGCTCGCCGTGCTTTGCGAGAATGACCCCAGTCCCTGCTCCACCGCATCCACCAAGGCGTCCTGCCCATTCTCGTAGGAACGGAGCAGTGACATCCACATGCCTGATGCCGCAGAGGCCGCTGCACCCACTCCGCCTCCCGAACCCCACGTCTCAAGTGTTTCCGTAATCATCGCTCCGGCGCTTTCCTGACCATCTTCGATAGTGGTTGCAGCTGAGATGCCCACGCGCGCACCCATGGACAGTCCGGAATCCACGAAGGCGCTTTGGAACCCCTCATCAGCTTGATTGCACGACCGATTCACCACCAGCCCGACAACGCCCTCTCTGCCGGGTGGTTCAGCATGGATTCGAAATGCCTGCGCGTTGCCAAGGACGGAAATCAGAGCATCCAGCAATGGCTGCACCTGCGCCTTGACCTCCTGAGCCAAAGGATCGGCGATGCCACGCGCTTCTTGATAGTCCTCGCATGCCTGCCTCATCGCCTCGTAGTGGTTCTCGAATCCATTGGCAATGGAGGTTGAGGCGGAGGCGACGGCCCCCACACTGGATGGAACGAATTCGCACTCTGGGCATCTGTCAAAGGAGCCTCGATTGGATTCGAGCTCAGCCACGCTTCCCTGTCTTGCTGCTGCTGCCGCTCGAGGGCACCCACCCCATGCATGCATCGTCTGCTTGCCATCAAGCATGGTGACGGGATAGATCGCTTCGGTATAAAGCGGCGTCGCTCGCATCTCATCAGTGTTGCGGAACAGATGGGGAAGGCGTGCGGAGAAACCCTGTTCGTCATCCTTCACGTACGCATCTTCCAATTCATCGCAGGCGTATTGGTAGAACCGCTTCCGAATGACGGAGTCGGCCTGGGCCTCCACACTCGCTCCTTCGAGATGCCACTGGGCAAGGCGGCTGTGGTAGTACGCCCGTGCTCGCTCGAGAGCGACCGAGAATGACCATGCATCGACGCTGGAGAACATGGGATTCTGCCCATCAGGCAGACTCGCAAGGGATGCCGCTCGTTCCCTCATGCAATATGCCGGATCAGCACCGCAATCCTGCTGGAATCCCCTTTCCTTGGCTTCGTTGGCCTTCTTGGCAGCCTCTTCAGCCTCACGCGCCGTATCGCGAATGCCCTGTACCTGGCTGTCGATGGCATCCCCCGCATCGCCAAGACCATCATCTTGTCTCTGGCCCAGCTCGACACCGTCTTCAGGTACGAGGATGGCGGTACCCACATGATCCGCTTCCATGGCACCGGCATCATTCGCCTGAGCAACCCTCAGGGCATTGAAGGAGGCGACGGCGGGAAGCGCCTCTTGGGCAGCATTCAGCCCCTGACACGCAAGGTCATAGAATGAATCGCGCTTCTCTGCTGTTTGATGGGCGAAGTCGATCAGCTTCACCGAAACTGATTCCGCTGGAGGCACGCAAGCCGCCACAAGGCCAAGGCCATAAAGCGACACCGTCAGCAACGTGAGAGACAGGCATACGGCATCACAGGTATCAGCGATCACCTGAAACCCCGCCACTTCGTTGTCTGCCGCAAGCGCACACGCATCAGCCACTTCCTGCACCTCGGCTGCAGCGGAATGCACGCGATAGAGCTGGGCACCACTGAAGATGAGCGCAACGGAGACGAACAGTGCTACGGCCATCCCAACCGACGTGATGCCACGTTCATCACGGAACGGATCACCGACGAGCTTCCCCATCTCAATCCTCCTCCTTGGGAATCCATCCTGAGGGGCGTGGCCCGTCAGGACTGCTTTCTATCCATGCATCCTTTGTTCTCATCCTCGCCTCCACCTCTATCTGCAGATTCCCATGCGGCCCACCCAATCCCAAGACACGTACCGCCGTTCCAATCAGAGGAAGTGGCATCGCCTCCGTTGATATCCTCACGCCCACCTCCTGACTATCCTCATTGCCATCGAAGGTGATGACCCAGGTGCATCCCTGATCATGGATGTGGAAGATATCGGTTTGAGGTACCGCAGAAAGACGCCTCCTTATGTAATTCTCCTCTGCCTCCCCCGGCTGCGCCGATGATGCGATCAAGCGGCACCCTTCCGCAGCCGCACCCTCCATGACGATACGGTCATAGAGGATGATTCCCGGCTGCAGCAACAGCAGGAACAGCACCATCAGCACGGGCAACGCGAAGGCAGCCTCAACGGTTGCCTGACCCTTTTCATCGCCTGCCGCGTGGAATGACCTCAAAAGCACAATGCATCCATCAGGCCCGTTGCTGAGGACTGCAGACAATGGGAGGCGGAGGCCAGTGCATGCTGCACGAACAGACCATCGTCAAGCGCACCCATCAAAGCACCGATGCCTGCAAGCACGCAGAGGAGCGCCGAGAAGACAATGGCGTACTCAACCGTCGATTGACCGGAATCGTTCGCTATAAGCTGTTTATCCCACTGGATATCGCGTCCCAAAGCTCTTGCAACTTGGGCCTGAAGACAGTGATCGCGATAATCGCAATCACCACAAGCACGCCGACCAAGATCGCATATTCGGTGGTTCCTTGGCCTTGTTCGTCTGATAGCTTCGCATGGATCCTCGCACACGCCTTCTGGGATACGGTTCGCGTGAGATCGACGATGCCTCCGACGCGCGCCCGAACCTTCTTGACTCCATCCCTGATCGAGCCGCACCCTGACACCTTCCACTCTTTCTCCATTCCAGTCTCCTTTCCCTTTGGAAACGCAATCCGTCTTGATCTCTGTCCGAAGCAGCCCCATCAGACACCTCCGTTCATGAGCTCCAGCAACACTGGCCCCAACACCAAGATCAGCATCGCTGGCAATATGAGCACTCCAGTGGGAACCATCATCTTCACCGGAGCCTTGGCAATGCGCTCTTCCCGCTGCGCCTTGCATGCGCTGCGCGCTTGAGCGCTTTCCGCCTCCAAGCCTTCCACCATGGAGGTGCCGAAGCGAAGCGAGCGTACCCAAGCTTCCGTCACGCGGGCGAACACCGAAGACGCGTAGGTGGCGGACAAGCCTTTCAAGGCATCGGCTCTGCTCTCAAGCCCTGACATCCATTTCTCCTGGGCAACACGCAGCTCATGGGAAAGCGGGGTGGCGAAATGCGTGCAGTAGAGCCCGAGCGCAGCATCGAAGGACAGGCCGCTATGCATCCCCAGCGCCATCACATCCAACATCTCAGGCAGATGGCTCTCCAAGTTCGCTTCACGTTCCCGTTCCTGTCTCTTCACGGTCCCAGCAGGCATCTTCCAACCCATCAGGACGCCCCCAACCCCCATGAGCATCGCCAGTTCTCCCGAAAGCAAAGCACCAAGACTGAATCCCGCGGCCCCTCCAAGCACGCTGAGTCGAAACCGGGTATCCACGAAGGCGGCATCGGAAACCTTTCCTGCAAGGCCTGCGCGAGGAGCATGCTTGGCGAACCATTCCGACTGGAGGAATCCAGACGCGCGGAAAGCCCGTCTCCCCTCCTGTTCGATCTCATGCGTTCGACGCTCCATAATGGCAAGGACCATGCCCGTCTTCCGTCTCAAGGAAGAGCTCTCATCCCCAAAGCTGGAAAGCGTCTGATTTCGCGCTTGTACCCTGTGGACCTGGCTCCAAGCCGCACCGCAGCCAAGGAAGCCTGCCGCTGCAGCAAAACCCATCGCCAAGAGCGGATAGAGCGTCTTCACCAGCACGTCCATCATTGATCCGCTCTGCATATCCGACGGACCGTCAGGATGCCCGCAAGCTGCATCACCAACGCGCATCCCAGCAACACCATCCCAAGAAGGCTTTCGAAGAACGGTGCCAGAAACCCAGGGCTCACCAACGAGAAGAGCGCCACCAAGATGAATGGCATCACGGTTACGATGCTGGCCGAAAGCTTGGCTTGAGCCGTCTGCACCCGAAGCGACCGCGCCAGTTCCATCTCATCCTTGACCGAGTCACGAGCCGATTCCAGAACCGATGCGACGCTACCGCCGCTTTGATGCTGGATATCCAAGGCGATGGCGACGAAGGCGAGTTCGGGAACCCCGGGAACATTGTTGAAGACTGCCAAGGCTTCCGTGGTACCAACGCCCATCCGCATCTGCTTCGCCACATCTCCGAACAGCAGGCCCAACCGTCCGTTGAGATCAGCTGAAGCCTGCTCCATCGTCTGCTGCAATGAATGCCCTGATCGAAAGCTGTCAGCGAGCAGCCGAAGGGCATCGGGCACCTCCTCGCGCATAGCATTGTCCACACTCTCGCTCTTACGGCGGATCGCACCCCAGCAAGCAATCACGCTCAGACAGCCCAAAGCCAAAGCGAACATCGCTGACCGACTGAGCAGCAACGCCAGACCCATCACCGCTCCAGCAGCTGCAAGGACAAGCCCAACCACTGTTTCCTCACTTGGTCGCAGTGCTTCGGACCCCGCACCATCAAAGAGCATCCGCGTCTGCTCGGCATCTCTCCTTACCGCTTTGTTCTTGAGCATCAACCTGGCCAAGGGCCTGAAGGGGCGCGCGATCGTGCGCGCGCACGCCATGGCTGCCAAGTGCCGCTTGAGCCCAAGCCGCCGGATGCCACGAACCCTGCTCCTTCCCGATCTAAGCAATCCAGCACCCAAGCACCCGCCTCCCAAGGCGGCGAAGACTACGCCGCAAGCGGCGAGAGCTCCGCTTCCTCCCATCGCGCCACCTCCTTTTCCAGTGATCCATTCCCAAGCGCCATCTCATGCAGGTATGCCAGCAATTCCGGCTTGCGCACCCACCTGCCGCTCTCAGCGAAGCGCTGGCGGGCGAAGATGCTCTCAACAGCGCATCGCCTCTGCGCCCGATCGAATCGAACCTCTGCGATCTCCGCGATGAACCGATGCCCCTCCCTGTCGCGGATCACATGAACGATGACATCAAAGGCACTCCCTATCTGCGCTTCGATGGCATCCACAGGCAAATCGGACCCATAACGGACCATGGTCACCATGCGGTCAACCACGTCCTGCGTTGAATTCGCATGCAACGTCGTCAGGGAACCGTCATGACCCGTATTCATGGCTTGGAGCATGTCCAACGCCTCAGCTGAACGCACCTCGCCCACAACGATTCTGTCAGGGCGCATGCGAAGCGCGTTGATGACCAGATCTCGGATGGTGACCTCTCCGCACCCTTCCGCACTTTGGGGACGTGCCTCCATGCGGACGACATGGGCTTTGGGGGACAGCTTGAGCTCAGCCGAATCCTCGATGGTGATCACGCGCTCCGCTGGGTCTATGAGGTGGGAGAGCGCATTCAAGAGCGTGGTCTTTCCGCTTCCCGTTCCACCGGAGACCACAATGTTTCGCCGAAAGGACACGAGCCATGACAGGAAACAAGCCACACCTGTGCTCAAAGAACCCGCGTGAACCATCTCGCCCAACGTCAAGGATCTCTTCCCGAAGGCCCGAATGGTCAGATGAGGGCCATCCGGGGTGATGGGCGGGATGACCGCATTGACCCGATGACCCTGCGGGAGCCGTGCGTTCACCATTGGGGACGACTCATCGATGCGACGCCCAAGCGGCCCCAGAATACGATCGATCAGAATGCGGACCTGCTCATCGCTTTCGAAGGCAACCGCGCTTCTCATGATGCGCCCATCACGTTCGAAGAACACCTCATGCGCCCCGTTGACCATGACTTCAGTAACGCCCTCATCCTCAATGAGCGCCTCGATTGGTCCAAGCCCGAAGACGACATCCACCAGCTGCTCGGTCAGCCGTTGCTTCTCTTCAAGGTCAAGCCTGTCCCATTTGGCAGTGCTGAGCACCTGACGACAGACGGCTCGCAACTCGTTTCGAGCGCACTGGGGACTGTCAGCCAGCATCTGTGCGATGGCTTCCAAGGAGGCTATCTGCTTGATGTCGCTTCGCAATTCTCCAACCGAAAGACACCTGTCCTCCGATCGATGCGGATCGCATCTGACAGATTCCGCTGCCCGCACTCTCTCACTCAGCGTCATGATTCCCCCTCCCGTACACTCTGATTGCGTTGCCGAGCGCCTGGATTCTCAAGATCGCCATCTTCGATCACGCCTTTCCATCCATCATCGGCAGGTCCAACTGCATCAACAGTGCCCCGTGGAGCGCCTGTTCGGATGATGATCGGCTCGCCCCTCCTGCGTTTACGCGTGCGTCGTTTCTGATTGAACCCCCAAAGGGAAGCGAATCCATGCCGGGGATGATCAGCCTCCGCCTTGGCTCCTTCCAATGAAGGAAGGGCCTTCTGAACCAGGGCGTCAACGCTACGTGCCAACGAATTCGCGGAACGCGCCAATTCCATCATCGATCCAAGGCTGCTCAATTCCTCGACTTCGAAGCCACCATCGTGTATCTCCCATACTTCAACACCGCCAAGTGCGCACGAAACATCAAAGGCCGTGAAAGGCGCTGCCTTTGAGCAGCGGTTCACTGCGAAGGAGAAGGCTCCCGTTGCCATACCCATGCGCCGACAGAGCTCCACGGCGTGTCGGCAGGTACGAATGCTTGCGGATCGCTGATCGACGAGGAAAAGTGCGCATGACGCCATCTCGACCAGAGAGGCGTGCATGTCGGACCAGTCTGCCCCTAAGTCAGCCACAATGACATCAAAGAGCGCAGTGGCTGCCGAAGCGATGCCCGGAACGCTCGCCTCAATCACCTCGCTGCGCTCAAGCCACTCGGGCGCTCCTATCACCGTGACGCTTCCCGCCTTGGCCTGCCGAGCGAGCTTCTCCAGCTTGAAATCGTCCGCGACCACGTCTTCGAACGTCGTGTGCTCCTCTTCCGCGAAGACATGCCTCAGCATGCCGAACTGAAGATCGCAGTCAAGAAGAAGTACCTTGGCATCACGCAAGGCGACCTGTGCAGCGAAGCAGGCCGCCACCGTGCTCTTGCCAACGCCACCGCTGCCACCTGCCACCGTCACCAACCTGCCGCTCCCTTGGCATTCGCCCCAATTCCGATGCGTAGCCTGCGCCGCATCAGCCCCTTGGCGCGGATTGCCATGGAAGGCCGAGATCGCTCCTTCCATGCCCGCTCTCTTGAACTCCTCCATACGTGAGCGCCGTCGCAACTCCACGGAGAACCGCTGGGCGAATGCTTCCGGCGTCTCCACCGCGCTCACCCCCGCTGAGGCCGCTCGAGAGCGACACGATCCGCCCATATCCGCCGACACCAGCACTATCGCACCTTCAAAGCCATCGCTTCGCAAAGCCGCTGCAAGATTGACTCCGGGCACGTCATCACTCGATGCGATCCAGATCTCCTCAATGGGCTGACGCTTCAGGAGAGCCGATCGCAGTCCGGTTCCGTTCGTGAAAAGACAGAGCCACGCAAGGCTATCCAAGGCGATATCCTCCAAGCCCAGAAGCCGTGGTGTTCGCACGCTCATCTCATCGGCGCAAAGAGCCACCTTTCCGCTCATGAGACCGCCTTCTTGGACTCATCGTCATCAAGCACCGCGTCCGTCTCAGCCTCGCCAGGCAGCGCGAAATAGAGCGTTTGGCCTTCGGCAGCTTGAATCAGCTCTTGGACACGAGCAGCCTCCACAGCCAACGTCACCCATGCATCGGAGCCGGAGGAACGAGCCTCATTCGAAGCGCTGGTTGCCAGAACAAGCGCTTCGGAAGCCAACTTCACCGTTCCACTTGCACCCACGGCATAGATATCGGCGTTGGCCCCTGGCACAAGTGCACCTCCCACCGCTTGCACCTCTCGAGCAGGGACGCTCACGGCATAGGTACCCCGGGGAACCTCCACTGTTGGAGAATCGAAGCCGAAACGAGCGGAAGAGAGAACCTCTCCGGCCAAGATGATGGAACCGACTTGCTTGCCCACCGCCTCTTCCTGTCGCATCACAGCACTCTCAGGCAAAAGGGATGTCGCCCACATGCGCTCTTCCACATCGCCATCCGTCACGGTCTCGCCTGGCGCGATATCATGCTTGGCAACGCATACCTGCACCTGGTCCCCTCCAAAGCGCGAGAGCATCTGCTCTTCAGCAGCGGTCCGTTCCTTATCCACGGAAAGGAGATAGAGACCCACGCATGCGGCGCAGAGAACGCCACACAGGCAAGCCACCGCCACTGTTCCGTTCCTTTTCCATCTCACGTACCCTCGCACCTCCTTCCCCTTCGATCGTCCTCCAGTATGAGTGGCGCATCTTCCAGAAACCTTCCAGACAAGCGTTCCCCAGTCATGACGCATTCGTTGTCCATCACGTCTTTTTCTGCACCGGCTCATCCGCTTTCTTCATCATTTCGCGCGCCATCCTCGTCCGATCGCACGCCTTTCCGACCCACTCCGCCAAGGAACCCATCTGACGAAAGCGATACAATCCCCTTTTGCGATGAATCAGCGCTTCCCCGACCAGCGAAAGAGAGGCGAAAAGCGACTTTGCACGAAGGAGTTATGAACTTGCGGACCATCGGTATTCCCCAAGCACTGCTCTCCTACCGGTTCGGCCCTCTGTGGAAAACCTTCTTCTCCGAATTGGGTTTCACTGTCATTGAAAGCAATCCGACCGATCTTTCCATCCTCACCCAGGGAGACTCCCTCTCCTCGGATGAGAGCTGCTTGGCCTCGAAGGTCTTCGTTGGCCATGTCAACGATCTTGCGGGACGCGTCGATGCCATCTTCGTCCCTTCCTATGCAAGTGGTGCTGCTCGCCAGGGTTTCTGCACGAAATACCAAGCGCTCACTGACATGACCGTGAACATCTTTCGCGACAAGTCACTTCACGTGATCAGCCTGCGCATAGAGGATATGACGGATGCGAAGGGCAGCCGCGATGCCTACCTGCACCTGGGAGAGGAGCTGGGGTGCGACAAGCGCACGACCAAGCGGGCGTACCGTACAGCTGTGCGGGCGCAGAAGGAAGCTGAGGCAAAGGCTGCGAAAGCGCAGGAGTTGAAACTGAAGGAACTGGACCAGCTGCGTCGCAGCGCCCAAGAGGCCAACCGGGAGATGCCTCTTGCCATCCTGGTGGTTGCCCATCCCTACATCTCCCACGACGCCTATCTGGCTGATCCCGTGCTTGAATCGCTCAAGGAAGCAGGTGCGCATATCTTGTTCGCTGATGAGACGGACAGGAAGCGTGCCTTCAAGGAAAGCTTTCGCTTCACGGACACGATGCCGTGGCTCATCAGCCGCGAACTCATCGGCGCCATCCTGACCCTGCAGGATCAGGTGGATGGAATCGTGCTCATCAGCGCCTTTCCGTGCGGGCCAGACTCCATGACCAACGATGCCATCATGCGCTACATCCATGGGACCCCCATCCTGAATCTGATGATCGATGCCCAAAGCGGCACGGCAGGCATCCAGACACGTGTGGAGAGCTTCATGGATATCCTGCGATTCCAACAGAGGGGAGGATATCTCCATGAGCAGCATCGCTGATGTCAACGCTTTCCAGCAGCAGGGAATCACACCTTCCTTGAATCCGATGGCTTCCAGAAAGGTGACCGTGGACGCTCCCGAATCGCTGCGCTCCCAAGTCTCGGTCACCAAGGAGCGTCATCTTCGCTCGTTGCTGTCGTCAGGAAGGAAGAAGCCGGACAAGCGCCATAAGCTCACGCGTGTCGCCTTCTTTCGCTACTGCTATTACGATCCGGCGTTCAAGTTCTTCGTCGAACAGGTGCTGAATGCCGAGTATCTGCCCCTGCCGCCCGCCACCCGCCGTACCGATGAAAGAGGCACGCAGAATTCAACCGACTACGTATGCACGCCCTTCAAGCACATCTTGGGAGACTTCGCTGACGCCCTTGAAGCGGGAGCGAACGTCATCGTGCAATTCGGTGGCCCATGCCGGTTGGGGTATTACGGCGAACTGCAGGAGGCCATCCTTCGCGATATGGGATATGACGATTTCCGCATGCTCAACTTCTCACGCGGACTGGAAGGCTCAGCGGCCATCGCGTGGACCAAAGAATGCCTGAAGCAGGTCAACCCCGACATCAACATCCCCAAAGCGGCTCTCAAGCTGATTCCCTTGGCGAACATGACCACCAAGTTGGACGAGGCCATGGACTTCTACCTCGCGCATGCGGGCTTTGAGCGGGAGCGAGGAGCCTTCGACCTGGCCTGGAAGGCGTTCATGGACGACATGCGTGCGGCCACCGATGATGCCACCGTGAACGCAGCATTCGCGCGCGGAATGGAGCGTTTCCGCGCCATTCCCCTGGACAAGCCGGCAAATCCCATCCGCATCGGCATCGTGGGAGAAATGTTCACCGCCATCGATGCCCGTGCGAATCTGGGCCTTGACGAGAAGCTTCTTGCCATGGGTGTCGAGCTTCATCGCATGATGAACCTGACGAACCGCTTCGTCCGTTACAACGAAGCCAACCTGCGTCCGTCGGCATCTGACTACATCCGCTACGACATGGGGCCAACCTCGACGTTGACCATCGTGGCCGCGAAGAGATACGCCGAAGAGGGCTTCGACGGCATCGTGCATGCGAAATCCGCTGGCTGCACGCCCGAAATCGATTGCGAACCCGTGCTCCAGCGCATCTCCCAGAATCATTCAGTGCCCATCCTCTATCTGACCTATGATGCGCAGACCAGTGACACGGGATTGGATACACGGCTGGAAGCCTTTTATGACATGCTTGCCATGAAGAAACAGAAAGGAATGCGGCAATGAGCGACGCATATCTTGGCATAGACATCGGATCGATCTCCACGAAGGGCGTCGTCATCACCGAAGACGGGCAGATCATCGCCCGTTCCTACCTGTGGACGGAAGGCAATCCCACGGATGCCTCCAAGCGCGTGGTTCGCGAATTGGAGCAGCAGCTTTCTCAGATGGATACCCCCGAACGCCCGAACATCGTGGGCGCTGGCACCACTGGCAGTGCTCGGCGGCTGGTGGGTGCCATGCTGGGAGCCACGGTGGTGAAGAACGAGATCACCGCCCATGCGGTGGGCACCACGCACCTGCATCCTGATGTGCGCACCATCCTTGAGATAGGCGGTCAGGATTCGAAGATCATCTGCGTGGCTGATGGCATTGCCGTCGACTACGCCATGAACACCCTCTGCGCCGCTGGTACCGGTTCATTCCTTTCAAGCCAAGCCCATCGGCTGGGTGTGGAAGTGGAGGAGTTCGGGGACATCGCCCTTACTTCTGAGAAACCCGCCAACATTGCAGCCCGTTGCACCGTCTTCGCCGAATCGGACCTGGTGCACAAGATACAGATGGGGTATGAGCGGCAAGACATCATCGCAGGACTCTGCCATGCGGTGGCTTCGAACTACCTGAACAACGTAGGCAAGGGCAAGACCATCGCCGCTCCAGTCGTATTCCAAGGAGGCGTCTCCAAGAACGCCGGGGTCGTGGATGCCTTCGAGAAGCTTCTGGGCATGCCGGTGGCCGTGGATGCCGATGGGCATCTGATGGGTGCTTACGGTGCAGCGCTTCTGGCGGCCGATGCCGGTCCGGTGCGCGGTGCCACTTCTGGCCCCTTCGCCACCGGCACCTTCGATTTCGAATCCATGCTTGATTTCGACTTCAAGACCCGTGAGGTGGAATGCCAGAAATGCGCGAACCACTGTGAGGTTATCTGCGTCTACCGAGACAGGGACATCATCGATTCATGGGGAAACCGCTGCGAGAAGGGCGCGGTCAGAACCGTCTGAGACCCCTCCGTATCGTAGGGGTCAATTTGAATCGCAGGGGGCGGCACCGTAGGGGTCGATCCGAGCGAAGCGGAGATCGACCCGATGACCCCGTCCCTTGAAGCGAACAGCTTCTTCCTACAAAAAGGGCCTGCCATCATGGCAGGCCCTTTCGCTTGTGATCCTTTGGAAGGATGTCAGCTAGATGCTATTCCACACCAGCTTCCTTCTCCTTCTTGAGGCCTTGGCCACCGAAGATGAAGAAGTACAGGAACGGAAGAAGCATTGCGACGAGCATGATAGGCAGAGCCATGTCCGTCTTGGAGAAGCCGGGGATGGTCAGCGGGCAAACGATGCAACCGATGAAGTTGATGACGACCACGCCGATCATGATCCAGAAGCGGCCGTTGCCGTCCACCTCGGAAAGCGGATTCTCTTCAGATGCCCTCTGCAGTTCGTCCATGGTCTTGCCGCCCGTGTTCTTGACGAACAGCAGGGTGCAGACGAGGCCGAGCACGAACGGAATGAGGAGCACGAGAACGACCATGGACCAGTTGTTGGACATGGTGCCGTTCACGTCATGCTGGAACATCGCAAGGCCAGCGGCAGCGCCGAGGACGATGGAGGAACCAGAACCACCGAAGCGGGCGAACGCCTGGCACCAAGAGGTACCAGTGTTGCGCAGAGCGGTGGGATAGGACTCAGGCATCAGCGGCTGAACAGCGGTGATGGCGTAGTTCAGGCAGAAGCCGAAGAGCAGCATCAGGAAGATGCAGGGCAGGAAGTTGCCAGCAGCGGCGCCAGCCAGAGGAGCACCGTTCACCGGAGCTTCGCCCGGGAACATAGGCACGAACACGGAGCAGGCGATGATGGCCACGATGCAGGCCACCCAGCCGATCCACAGTGCGCGCTTACGACCGATAGCGTCAGAGATGAAGCCGACGCAGATGTTGGAAGCGATGGCAGCAACGTTGTTCCATGTCTGCAGGGTCACAGACTCAGCAGCGGTGAAGCCATTGCCCTGGAACCAAGTGGGGATCCAGGCGTTCATACCATAGACGCAGAACTGGCCGACGAAGTATGCAGACCAGATGGCGCAGGTAGCAACGATGAACTTGGAGCTGAAGAGCACGGCCGGGCCGGTCTTCTTCGGCTTCGGCGGAACGATCAGCAGGTTGGGATCGAAATCAACGTCAACGTGGCGGGTAGCCTTGACGATCTGAGAAAGACGAGCGCAAGCCTTGTCCTTCTGGTCATGGTTCGCATACCAGTGCGGAGTCTCATGCATGCAGAAGAACAGCACGATTCCGTAAACCACCGGAAGAGCGCCGATCAGGTAGCAAAGACGCCAGTTCTGAACAGCGGTTGCGCCAGTGGCAAGCGTGATCTGACCATCGGTGAGACCCGGGATGATCGAGTTCGGGTTGGAGCAGATAGGAGCTGCAACCAGACCGGCGATAACCCAGCCAGCAACCATGAAGGCCATGCCGAAGGTAACGAAGATGCCACGCTGCTTGGAAGGCATGCTCTCGGAGAACACGGTGGTTACAACCGGGATGCAGGAGCCTACGCCGAAGCCAGCGATCAGGCGGAATGCGCAGAAGAACGCATAGTCCGGAGCAAATGCCTGAGGCAGGGTGAACAGACCATAGAAGATAACTGCGATGGTGAGCATCTTCTTACGGCCGATCATGTCGGAGAGGATACCTCCGACGG
>CAYWWK010000033.1:0-19624 GCA_964462135.1 uncultured Eggerthellaceae bacterium
GGAGCAAGTTAGTTCGAGGCGACGACGCGTCGAGGCGAACGCGTACCATGCCCCCCGCGAAGGCAAAGGATGTTATAGGTTCGTGCAAGCACGAACCTATTGTCTAAAAGATGTGCCGCCAGTTGGCGGCACCCACGAAGAGGAGGGACAGCCTGGTCCCCACTGGCGGCACCCACAAGGATGGGGAACAGCCTGATCCCCATTGCCAGCACCTACCACAACCGGCATTCGTAGGGGGCGTGTTAGAATACGCATCACTCGCCCCCGTAGCTCAATGGATAGAGCACTGGTCTCCTAAACCGGGTGTGTAGGTTCGATTCCTATCGGGGGCACCAGCAATACCCGAACCCGCCGCGTGCGGGTTCTTTCGCATCAAGGAGGCTCCATGGCGGACATTCAGCTCAGATTCGGCAAGGATATGCTGGTCATCGGTGGTTCGGTGACGTGGTCGTTGGCGTCGATGGCTGCTGATCTTGATGAGTTGGAGGACATCGTCGGTGCGGATCTGATGCCTGGGTCGCGCGAGATACCTACATCTGACGCTCAGTTCGACACCGAGCTGTCGCTCATCTTGGAGCCGGAGGTGTTCGAAGACGCGTTCCAACTGGAGAAGGCGGCGGGAGCGCAGTGCCCGGTGGCGCCCACGGCGAATCTGACGCCTGCGCGCCTGGCGCACACGGGCATGCGCGACGCGGCGGTCCCGCTGGCGGAGGCGGCGGTGCAGGTGGCGCATGCGCCCACGCCGGAGCATGTGCTGGTGGAGCTGGCACCGTGCGGATTGCCGCTGGACGTGGCCTCGAAGTCGTCGTTGATGGAGCACCGCGTGCAATATGAGCGCGCAGCGCGCCTGTTCGCAGACCTCCCGTTCGACGCATTCTTCCTGAATGGCTTCACGCGCGCGGCAAGCCTCAAGTGTGCGCTCATGGGCATTCGCAAGGTGAGCGACGCGCCCATCTTGGCCAGCGTGGACGTGGATGCGGCTGGCGTGCTGCGGCCCCTGACGCCCAGCGTGCACCCCCCGTGCGTACGGGAGACGGTGGAGGACGCAGTGGCCGTCATGGCGGAATTCGGCGCACAGGTAGCTGGATTCTGCACGGACGCGCCTGCTGAGGAGGCATGTGCGCTGGCGCAGCGCGTGGCGAAGGCGGCGTATCTGCCGGTCATGGCCCAGTTGTTCGTGCGTGCGAGCGGATCAGATGATGCTTCGGTGCCAGAGGGGGCGTATGCGCAGCCGGATGCGCTCTATGATGCGGCGTTGGCGTTGGCGGCATCAGGCGTGCAGTTCGTGCGCGCAGCTGGGCAGGCCACACCGGCGCATACGGGCGCTCTGGCCGCGGCAGTAGCGGGCAGGGATGTAGGCGTGAAAGCCGCGACGGAGACAAGCGCTTCCGCGTGCGGCGGGGAGAGCGCGCTCTCGCTTGACGTGGACGCGCTGGGTGCGCGCCTGCGGGCATCCGTGAACGACGCACTGGGAATAGGAGGTGCGCAGTGAGCGGAGAAGCGGCTTCGAATGTGAAGCGCTCGGATCATTACGGGGAGCTGCAGAAGGTGATCGACGCGCTCTTCGCGGAGGACGACGCGCCGTATCTGGCGCAGGTGGATCCTGAGGCGGCGTTTCGGGTGGCGCGTCTGCAGGTGGTATTGGCGGCGGAGGCGGCAGATCTGCCGGAGGATCTGCTGCGCATCGTGTCGTTGTTGCCGCCGGGAGAATACACGCGTCAGGCGTTGACCGACCAGCTCAATTCCGCCATAACCGGCCACGCGTGGGGACAGGTCTACGGCACCGTTTCGTAGATGCGCATCTATGTTGTGGGAGATGCCGCTTACGCGTCATCTACGGAATCATGGGCGGAGTGCCATGGTTAAGAGATGCCGCTTACGCGTCATCTACGGCATCGTTTCGCAATGATCATGCAGAGGTTCCCGGTACCTGACATTTTCCAAAAAACATCGTTTGTTCCCTTGCGCATCTCGAATGTTCCGGATACTATATGTACCCGCTGAGAACAACGCGAACCACAATATCTTGTGCCAAGTGTTGAGAACTCAGTGAAAAGGCTGTGGAAACCTTGTGGAAGGAACAAAGGATTCTCCAGCTGAGGCATGGAATTTCAGTGCCTGACGGATAAAGCGCAAAAACCGGAGAAAAGGAAGCTTAGACATGCCACAAGCCATCATCAAGCGCGACGGCCGCACAGCAGAGTTCCACGTTGAGAAGATCGCATCCGCCATTGAGAAGGCATTCCAGGCGTGTGCCGCCATGCAGGATCGTCAGACGGCTGACATGATCGCTGCGAAGGTGGCGCAGAAGCTGGATGACGGCGCTATCGAAGGCACGCCCACCGTTGAAGGCGTGCAGGACTTGGTGGAGGAGACGCTGATCGAAAGCGGCTTCGTCCAGACGGCGAAGGCATACATCCTCTATAGGGCAGAGCGCAACCGCGTGCGCGACGTCAATTCGCGCTTGATCCAAACGCTGAAGGACATCACCTTCAGCAAGGCCGCTGACTCTGACCTCAAGCGCGAGAATGCGAACATCAACGCTGACACTGCCATGGGCACCATGCTCAAGTATGGCAGCGAATCTGCGAAGCAGTTCTACGAGATGTGCGTGATCGACCCGAAGTTCGCGAAAGCGCACCGCGAAGGCGACATCCACATCCATGACATGGATTTCTACACGCTGACCACCACGTGCTGCCAGATCGAGCTGCGCAAGCTCTTCAAGGGTGGCTTCTCCACGGGGCACGGCGTTCTGCGCGAGCCGAACGACATCGCCAGCTACACGGCGCTTGCGTGCATCGCCATCCAGTCCAATCAGAATGACCAGCACGGCGGCCAGTCCGTGTGCGACTTCGACTATGGCCTGGCTGACGGCGTTCGCAAGACCTACCGTCGCCTGTTCAAGAAGCATCTGGCAGAGGCCGTTGACCTGCTGACCAATGTGGAGGATGACCGCCAGTTCGCCGAAGACGCCACGGCTGTGGCAGAAGCAGCCACGGGCGTGGTGGCCTCTCTTGACCTTGATGCGGATTATCGCGCGCACCTTGAGGCCGTCATGGCTGATGCGGGCATCTCTCAGGCTGACATCGCGGCCATCCTGGCGTTCACGCAGAAGAACGCGGAGCGCGACACGGATCGCACCACGTTCCAGGCCATGGAGGCGCTGGTGCATAACCTGAACACCATGCATTCCCGCGCAGGTGCGCAGACGCCGTTCAGCTCCGTCAACTACGGCATGGACACCTCTCCTGAGGGTCGCATGGTCATCAAGAACATGCTGTTGGCCACCGAAGAGGGTCTGGGTCATGGCGAAACGCCCATCTTCCCGGTGCAGATCTTCCGCGTGAAGGAAGGCGTGAACTACAACCCGGAGGATCCGAACTACGACCTCTTCAAGATGGCCATGCATTGCTCCGCAAAGCGTCTGTTCCCGAACTTCAGCTTCTTGGATGCTCCGTTCAATGCGCAGTACTACAAGGGCACGCCTGAAACGGAAATAGCCTACATGGGCTGCCGGACGCGTGTCATGGGGAATGTGCATGACCCCGAGCGAGAGATCACGCCCGGTCGTGGCAACCTGTCGTTCACTTCCATCAATCTGCCCCGTCTGGCCCTGCGCGCCAAAGGCGATATCGATCTGTTCTTCGACCTTCTGGATGCAAAGCTGCAGCTTGTCACCGGCCAGCTGGATGAGCGTTTCGAGATCCAAGCGCGGAAGCGCGTCTACAACGCCCCATTCCTCATGGGGCAGGGCGTCTGGATAGATTCCGAGAAGCTGCGGCCTCAGGATGAACAGCGCGAAGTGCTCAAGCATGGCACGCTCACCACCGGGTTCATCGGCTTGGCTGAATGTCTCGTGGCGCTCATCGGCAAGCATCAAGGCGAATCAGAGGAAGCCCAGCGCTTGGGACTCGAAATCGTGGGGCATATGCGCAGCTACTGCGACCGCATCTCCCAAGAGCGCAAGATGAACTACACGCTCATCGCAACACCGGCAGAGGGGCTTTCCGGCCGCTTCGTCCGGATGGACCGCGAGCGCTTTGGTGTCATTCCCGGCGTGACTGACCATGACTTCTATACCAATGGGTTCCACGTACCGGTGTATTACAACATCTCTGCCTTTGACAAGATCGAGATCGAAGCACCCTATCACGCTCTCACCAATGGCGGTCACATCAGCTACATCGAACTTGATGGCGACCCAACCGAGAACCTTGAGGCATTCGAATCCGTCATCCGCCACATGAAGGAATGCGGCATGGGATACGGGTCTGTCAATCACCCGGTTGACCGTGACCCTGTCTGCGGATACAACGGCATCATCGGTGACACCTGTCCGAAATGCGGCCGCTCTGAGTCCGAAGGCGATATCGGCTTTGAGCGCATCCGTCGCATCACCGGATACCTCGTAGGCACGCTCGACCGCTTCAACGATGCGAAGCGCGCCGAAGAGAGCGAACGTGTCAAGCATCGGATCTGATCGTCGAATAGAAGGATGAAAGCTGAGGAGCGCAGCTGAGGCTGCGCTCCTCTTGCAGATACATGGACCTATCGAAACTCGCAGATGCCTTGGAGAATTGGCTGAATGCCATCCTCCATGTCAGTTGGCTCAGCACCGCCATCACGGTTGTCGTCATCCTCATAGTGACAGCACTCACTGCCCATGGAGTCAGCCGTCTCATCAGAAAGCTGCTCCATGCTGAAAAGGACCTGCTCCCCGCCTACAGCATCTTCGTGAACATTGGCCGTGTGGCCGTCTGGGTCATTGGCATCTGCGTGATCCTGGCAAGCTGCTTCAATGTCAACGTAGGTGCCGCTGTGACCGCCTTGGGCGTAGGCGGCATTGCCGTATCCTTGGGCTTCCAAAGCACGCTTTCCAACCTTATCAGCGGTTTGCAGATTGCCATCTCAAAGCTGATCGTGCCGGGAGACCGCGTCAAGATCAGTGGTCATGAAGGCACCGTCACTGATATGACGTGGTGGAATACGACTATAGAAACCGCTCAGGGCAACAAGGTCATCGTGCCCAATTCCGTCATCAACACGACTGCCCTGGTCAAGATGGCTCCCGAAACCGAATCTTCCACGAATGCGCAGGCACCCACCAATGTCGCATGAGCTGCGCCTCTATGGCACCGTGCAGGATACCATCGTGGATGGCCCCGGGTTGCGCTATGCCGTTTTCGTGCAAGGGTGTACCCATCACTGTCCTGGATGCCACAATCCCGAGAGCCAGCCTGCAGAAGGGGGGACGCTTCGAACGGTTTCGGATATTCTTGCCGACATCCGTGCCAATCCGCTCATCCACGACGTCACCCTCACTGGAGGTGAGCCTTTCCAGCAGCCTGCGGCCTGCGCCAGCCTCGCCCGCCACCTGAAGGCGGAAGGATACGGGGTGTGGACCTACACCGGATACCGCTTCGAGGATCTGCTCGACCAGCCTGATCCTGCCATTCATGATCTCATCAGCCATTCAGATGTGATCGTCGATGGCCCTTTCGTGGAATCTCTCAAATCCCTCGACCTTGAATGGCGGGGCTCCTCCAATCAGCGCTTGATCGATGTGCCCAAAACCCTTGATCGGGGCATCATCGTTGAATGGACGAAGCCCACGATCACCTATACCCGTCCGCCTTCTTGGTAGAACCCTTGACATTGCTGCCTGAGGTCGAAGGTGGCAATGCCATGCTCCAACCTGATGTACCGTTATGTATAAAACGAAGGGTGGAGCGAAGGCTGCGTAGCTTCTGAGCGGAACCCCCTTCTTTTTATACATTCGATGTATATTCTGACCGGATGCATCTAAACGTTGACGGATGATAAATCAAGCCTTTATTTCAGAAAGCGCATCACTATACTCATTGATGAGTCCTGCCCCGCCATTTTCTGCGATGGACCGATGCATTTACTTTGGGAGCTCTACATTGCAGGCGGAATGGAGATTCGTACCCGTTGGTACGAAAACCAGGAGGTCTGCTGCGAGCACCCACCTTGTCAGGTGGGTTCATCCTGTTGGTGCGGGCAGGGCGTTGTTTTCAGGGCTATCCTTCAGGCGTAACAGGGTCGCCGCCCCCTGATGAGGGAGCCGGACCCTTGGATACCTCAATGGTCACCGAAGTCCCCTTCTCAACTCGCTGGCCGCCACTGATGCTCTGCTGCATCACCTGGCCTGCCGGTGTGTTCTCAGAGTAGTTCGAAATGACATTCACGCTGAGTCCGGCATCACGCATGGCGCTTTCGGCGTATTGCTGGGAACTGCCAAGCACGTTCGGAACAACGACCGTGGTGTCCTCCTTGCCCTTGGAAACAACCACACTGATGGCGGTGTCTTTGGGCACCTTCCCACTGTTGGGAGACTGGCTGATGATGCAGTTCTCGGCAACTGAGCTGCTGTACTCCGATCCAGCCTGTTGAAGCTTGAGGCCTGCTTTCTCAAGACGGGCACGCGCCGCATCCAAGGACATGCCCGTGACATCAGGCACCTCAACCTGATCGGTTCCTTGGGAGATGACAAGGTCGATCTTGGAGCCTTGGGCAGCTTTGGTCTTGCCACTGGGCGTCTGCTTCATGACCTTGCCCTCTTCAACCGTGTCGCTGTATTCCTTCGTCGTCTCACCGACTGAGAACCCAGCCACGGTGATGGCCTTGCGGGCTTCATCCAAAGTCATGCCCACGACCTCAGGCACTTCTATCTCTTCACTGCCTTGGGAAACATCGATGTTGATCTTCGAGCCCTTGTCAGCCTGCTCTCCGCCTTTCGGGCTCTGCCCCACAACGGTTCCCGGTTCAGCCGCATCATCGTAGACGTTCTTGACCTCGCCTACCTTGAACCCTGCCTGCTCGATGGCAACCTGAGCCTGCTCGGCGGTCATACCCATGACATCAGGCACCTCGGTTTTGTCACCTGCTCCCAATCCGAAGGCGAAAATGCCTCCCGCAATCAGAAGAATGACCGCGATGATGGCAACGGCGATGCCGGCCTTCTTCTTGCCTGACATGCCCTGCTTGTCATCAACAGCATGATATGAACGCGCTGTGCCACCCGCACCGGCTGCATGAGCTCCTCCCACCGCCGTCATGGGCATCGTCTTCGTTGCATCGGCAGTGCCCACCGCAGGCATCACGCGCGTCTCTGCGCTGCTGAATCCGTCCGCGGCCATGATAGGCACCGTCGCTGCGGCGCTCAGGGGGCGTCCGGCCAAAAAGTCAGTCAGAGCCTGACGCATGTCGTTCGCGGTGGCGAAACGACGCGTAGGGTCCTTCTGCATGGCGCAGAGGATGATGGTTTCGAGTTCAGGAGCGATGTCCGGGTTGATCTCACTTGGCGGTTTCGGCTCATCCTGAACCTGCATCAAAGCCACACTCACCGCATCGGGTCCATCGAACGGCAAGACACCTGTGGTGGCCTCGTACAGCACGACACCCAACGAATAAATGTCAGAAGCAGCCGAGAGATCCTTCCCTTGCGCCTGTTCGGGAGATGCGTAATGGGCAGTGCCCAAAACCACTTGGGTCTTGTCAGCCGTGGAATTCTTGGCGCGGGCGATGCCGAAATCCATCACCTTCACGTTTCCGTCAGGCTGCACCATGATGTTCTGCGGCTTGACATCGCGATGGATGATGTCCTGCTGGTGGGCTGCCGTGAGCGCTTGGCAGACCTGAGTGCCTATCTTGGCTACCGTTCGCTGATTGAGTGCCCCACGCTGCTGGATGGCCGTCTTCAGGTCAGATCCGCGAATGTACTCCATGACGATGTAATAGGTATCCTCATCATGTCCCCAGTCATAGACATTCACGATGTAGGGGCTTTGCAGATTCGCTGCTGCCGCAGCCTCCTGACGGAAGCGGCGGGCGAAATCAGGATCGTCCGCATACTGAGGGAGCATCACTTTGACGGCAACCACACGACCAAGGGTGGTATCAGTGGCAGTGTAGACTTCAGCCATCCCGCCGATGCCGATACGCTCTCCCACTTCATAGCGTCCAGCAAAGGTACGGCCAGTCATGGGACCTTTTCCAGTCACGTTGACTCCTTAAATACACATCATCTTGTTCGTTTTCACTGCGTTTGAATGCGTATCGGACATGATACCACGCTCAGTCCGATGAGGAGGATGAATGCTGGTGAAGCATCACAGCGCCTTCACCAGCATCTCTGATCAAACAGTCTAGTGACGGAAGTGCCTGTGTCCCGTGAAGATGAGGGCAACGCCCTTCTCATTGGCCGCCTGTATGACCTCTTCATCGCGAATGGAGCCACCAGGCTCCACCACGGCCACCACTCCTGCATCGGCCAGCACATCGAATCCATCACGGAACGGGAAGAACGCATCAGAAGCGGCAACGGCACCCTTCGCCTTGTCCCCCGCCTGCTCAACAGCGATGCGAGCGGAGTTCACACGGTTGGGTTGGCCTCCACCAGCACCCACGCTGGCATGGTCCTTGGCGATGAGAATGGCGTTCGACTTCACCGACTTCACAGCACGCCACGCGAAGAGGAGCTCTTCCATCTGCTCGGGTGTGGGCTGCACATCCCCTGCAACCTCGAATGCATCCAGACCCTCGGTCACGGAATCGGACACCTGTGCCAGAAGACCGCCTTCGACGCTGCGGTATTCCACCGCCTCTCCCGGCAGGTTGACACCACCGGTGGCCAGAAGGCGACAATTCGGTTTGGCGGCATACATCTCGCAGGCATCTCCCGAGAACTCCGGCGCAACGATAGCCTCGACGAATTGCTTGTTGTCAAAGATGGCCGCTACGGTTTCGCCTGTCACGGGGCGGTTGAACGCCATAACGCCACCGTAGGCAGAGACCGGATCGCACTCATGGGCGCGCTTGTAGGCCTGCGTCACATCCGTATCCACGCATACGCCACAAGGCGTGAGATGCTTCACTATGACGCAAGCGGGATCTTGGAATTCGCGCACAGCCGCCCAGGCGGCATCCAAGTCCAGGTAGTTGTTGTAGGAAAGCTCTTTGCCCTGCAGTTGCAAGGCATGAGCCAAGGTGGTGTCTGCGTTGGGATAATCATCGCGTGTGTAGAACGCCGCCTTCTGATGGGGATTCTCGCCATAGCGAAGGTCCTGCTTCTTTCGCAAGCCCAATTCCTGGGACGCGGCGAAGAGACCGCCATCCCCCTCTGATTGCATCTGCCGTCCCATCCAACGGGAGATGGCACCATCGTAGGCTGCGGTGGTGGTGAACACATCCAACGCCAGCTGCTGGCGCGTCTCATAGGTGGTGCGCCCTTCATGTGCGCGCATCTCCTCAAGAATGGCATCGTAGGTTTCTGGGCGAGTGACCACGGCGACACTGGCGAAGTTCTTCGCCGCCGAACGCAGCATCGATGGACCGCCGATGTCAATGTTCTCGATGCAATCAGCGAATGATGCGCCTGATTCAGCCGTCTTCTCAAAGGCATAGAGATTCACGACCACCATATCGATCATCTCAATGCCATGCTCTGCTGCCTGCGCCATGTGGTTTTCGTTGTCACGCTTGGCAAGCAAGCCACCATGGACACGGGGGTGAAGCGTCTTCACCCGACCATCCATCATCTCAGGGAATTGCGTCACCTCGTCAATGGGAGTGACGGGAATCCCCGCATCGGCTATGACGCGCGCCGTGCCACCCGTGGAGATGATCTGGCAGCCGAATTCCTCCACCAGCGCACGTGCGAAGTCCACAATGCCAGCTTTGTCAGTCACCGACATCAGAACGCGTTTGATCTTCGGGCTTTCCATGTATGACCCTCCTACCTTCCCAAGGATTTCTCGTGCTTTTCCTGCGCCTCTTGACTGTATCGTGCCTTGTATCGCACATCGATGAGTTCAGCCACGATGGCGATGGCCAATTCCGCCGGTGTCTTCGCGCCGAATGCCAAGCCGATGGGACGCTTCACGCGCTCCCAGTCCTCCTCGGCAATACCCGCATTCAGAACCAGATCATGCACCGTGGAGTTCTTCCCGGCACAGCCCATCATGCCTACATAGGCAACCTGATTCTCCAAGGCCCAGATGCAGCTTTCCGGATCGAACATGTGGCCCCGCGTGAGGACGCAGACGTAATCATCCGGAGAGGCAGCGAGGTTCGAAAGCTCATGGAAATCACCGCCGTGCAGCATCACGCGCTCAACGCCGGGGAAGCGCTCCTCGTTCAGATACGCTGGATCGTAGTCTGCCACCTTCACCTGAAAACCCACATGCTGGGCAAGCTTCGCAAGGTCAACGGCAACGTCCGATGCGCCCAGAAGCCACACGCGCACGGGATCGAACAGCGGGACGCTGGCCCACGTCAACCCTTCGAATTGCTGGTTGTGCATGGAAGGGCCCCGGGTCACATCCTTCATCTGGAACGTGTCCCGAGGGCTGTAATCATGGGCCGAGACGATCTCCTTCGCATCATTGCAAAAGAACAGGAACGATTCCCCGTTCGCGGAACCCTCGTCTCCGTACTTCTTCGTGACCTCATTGTCAGTATTGGCCTGGGCTGCGTTTCCGTCATAGACCACCTTGAAGCCAAGCCATGCCAAGTCTCCCTCATCCATGGCTCGAAGCGCTCGCTCAAGCACGGGAATATCGTCTTTCGTGAGAGAGTTGGTGATGAGTTCAAGGGAATCCGGCCCCAGATGGTCATTGCCAGCAGTTGCCTGAGCGCTGAATGCCGGAACATCCTCCACCGTAAGAGCGGGTGTCCTTCCGGCTCTCAAATCCTCGATCATGCCTTCGATGGCTTCACGCCTCATGCGATGCGCACCTTCCTTTCGCTGTCGATGCTCACACGTCCCTCAGCCAGCAGACGCAATACCTCAGGATAGAGTTGATGCTCGGTAGCGTGAATCCGCTCCTCCAGTGCATCAACGCTGTCAGTTTCAAGAACAGGAACGGCCCGCTGGGCAATGATGGGGCCCTTGTCGTAATCCTCATTGGCGAAATGCACGGTCACACCCGTCACCTTCACGCCTGCATCCCACGCATCCTGAATGGCATGCGCCCCTTTGAAGGAAGGCAGGAGCGCCGGATGCAGATTGAGCACCTTGTCGGGAAACGCTTCCAGCACAACGGGGGTCAGCTTGCGCATGTAGCCCGCCATCACCAGATACTCTGCCCCGGCTGACCTCATCTCATCGACGATGCGCTGGTCGGCAGCAAGGGGATCAGCATATACGCTTCGATCAAGAGCGCAGGTGGGAATGCCTGCACGCTGCGCACGCTGGATGCCATAGGCATCGGGCCGTGACGAGATGACGTGCACCACCTCAACGGGAAGGCTCTCTTCCTTGATGGCATCAAGGATGGCCTGCAGGTTCGTGCCGCTTCCTGAAAGCAGGATGCCTATCTTGAGCCGCCTCATTGATAGACCACCTGACCTGAGCCGGGTATGACAGAGCCTATGAGATAGGCCTTCTCTCCGGCCTGCTTGAACCAGGTCATCAGATCATCTGCCTTCTGCGCATCCACGATGAGCACCATGCCGATGCCCATGTTGAACGTCTTCAAAGCCTCGGCCTGAGAGAGGTTGGCGGCATCGCAGATGAATCGGATGATGGGAAGCTCAGGCCAGCTGCCCAGGTTGACTTGGGCATCCAAGGTGGATGGCAGCGCACGATTCAGATTCTCGGTCATGCCACCGCCGGTGATATGGGCCAGGGCGCGAATGGCCCCAGGGCAAGCCTTCAGAGCACCAAGCACGGGCTTGACGTAGATGCGCGTAGGCTGCAGAAGCGCCTCGAGGATGGAAGCGCCATCGAGCCATTCCCGTGACTGGGTCAGTTCTTCCTTCTCCTTGCCTTCAACTGCCACCTTGCGCACCAGTGAATAGCCGTTCGAATGGATGCCCGACGAAGGAAGCCCGATGAGCACGTCCCCCTCCCGCACCTTTGAGGGGTCCAGCATGCAAGGGCGATCAACTACGCCGACACAGAAGCCGGAAAGGTCATAGTCATCGGGTGCCATGACGCCAGGATGCTCTGCCATCTCTCCCCCTATGAGGGAACATCCGGCCATGGTGCAGCCCATGGCAACCCCACCCACGATGGCTGCAGCAGCCTCAGCGGTCAGCTTGCCGACGGCCATGTAGTCCAAGAAGAAGAGAGGCTCTGCGCCGGTAGCCAGGATGTCGTTCACGCACATGGCCACCAGGTCTATCCCCACGGTATCGTGGACGTTCGCCATTTGCGCAAGCTTGAGCTTCGTACCCACCCCGTCAGTGCCACTGACAAGGATGGGGTCTTCCATATCCTTGGCCTTCGCGATGCTGAAGAGCCCTCCGAATCCCCCGATATCCCCTATGACTTCAGGACGATAGGTTTCCTTGACGATGGCTTTGATGGCATCCACCGCGCGAGCGCCTTCGGCCGTATCCACTCCAGCACTTGCATAGGTGACTTCTTCAGCCATAGGCACTCCTCGGTTCGAAAGGATTCAGGATAGTGCCATTCTAGCAGGGCTGCGTTGCTTTACCGCAGGCGTTCGTCCACCATTCCTTGGACGTTCGCAACATCCTGCTCATCGACAAGCGCATTGCCTTGGGTCACGTCAGAGCCCGCAGGCAGGAACTCATCCACGGTCGCGAAGACGATGAGGCGGTTCTCGTGATCAGGCTGGCTGCAGGTTGAGAATGCAAACACCTGTTTGATATCGCGGACAGGAGGTGCCGCGGGGTCGGGCGTCACGATGGAATCGGCGATACGCTGGCTGACATAGGCGGTGAATTCCTCTTCTGTGGGGAAATTCGGGATGACGATGTCAGTGGAGCTTCCCACAACCTTGTCCATGGCGAATGAGGTGGTGCGGAAGTTGCCGACGGGCGTGAGCACATAGATGGTTCTGCTGGCATTGAACACGTCGCTGTCTTCCATTTGGGCAAAATAGGCGAACATGGAACCATTGTTCAGGTGATGGCCATAGATGACGTTCACTTGGTCATTCCATTGAGAGGAGTTCGCCCCCGCCAGCATCACCGTGCCATATTCGGCTCCGAAGGTGCCTACGGAATTGTCTCCGAACGTGCGTTTGAGGTAGTAGTTGTCGTCATCCTCACGCCAGACGATGGGGTAGTTGATCTGGGTGTCGGGAATGTATATCCATCCCACGACATCAGGATTGATGGCGCGCAGTCCATCCCAGTCTATCTGGAAGCTGCCCAAAGAGACGATGCTGCCATCCCCTTCATCTTGAATCTGCATATGCTCCTGCGCAAGCAGGTCGTATTCGTTCTGGCCTGCCCAGTACGTATAGAAGATGTATCCGATGCAACTCACCGCACCAAGCAGGACGACCAGTGAGATGATGAAGAGCGCACGCCACACACCGCCCCGTCGGGCACCCTTCCCATAGCGCCGATCTGCATGCTGTTCCGCTGAGAAGGTTTGAACCGGATTCACCACACCTGACCCTTGCGGCTGGGAGGAATAGGGAATGGCCCTGGTGACAGGAGATTGGAATGGCTGCTGCCCAGAAGGCGGAGGCGCGACGGGCTGCCCCCCTGCGGATGGCCATGGGGCAGCACCGGGATTCCTGGGAGGCTGCGAAGGATGGTTCACGGCGAATACGACCCCTACTACTTCTTCTTCATCTCATCGATGAATCCCTTGGCGATGAACGCCACGATCAGGATCACGATGATGGCGATGATGACACCGATCATCCAAGGTTCGATCTGCATTCCGAAAAGTTCCATGAGATACCTCTTCCCTTCTCCGTGATCCGTATTATGCCAGAAGGGCAGAGCATGACGCCCTGCCCTTCCTTGAAGATCAAGATGACTCCTTGTTCCTTACAGCTCTTCCAAGTCAAAGGACAGAGGCCCTTCAACCCGGCAGGTGTAATCTCCCTCTGCATCGATATCGATCAGCACATGGCTGCCATCATGCAAATCTCCCGTGATGACCTTTTGGGCTATGCGGTCCACGATCTCACGCTGGATCAGCCGCTTCAAAGGACGCGCACCGAACACCGGATCGAAGCCATCGATGGCCAGATGCTCCATAGCGGCCGGCGTCACATCAAGCGTTATGCGGCGCTTCGCCAAGCGATCACGGACCTCTTCAAGCTGCAGATCGACAATGGGTTCGATGGTGGAGATGGACAGCTCGTTGAAGGTGACGATGTCATCGATGCGGTTCAGGAACTCAGGACGGAAGGTGTTGCGCAGCGCATCGTTGATCTTGTTCGTGAACTCCTTCAGCTTCTGCGCGGCGGCATCAGCGGTCATGTTCGCGATGCCTTCCATCATCTCGCCCATGGTCTCACCCGTAGCCTCATTCGCGTCCATCTCGGCGCTCTCTGCCGCATGATCGCGGATGATCTGGCTTCCGATGTTCGACGTCATGATGATGATGGAGTTCTTGAAGTTGACGACCCGGCCCTGTCCATCGGTCAGGCGCCCATCATCCAGAACCTGCAACAGGATGTTGAACACATCCGGATGCGCTTTCTCAATCTCATCCAGCAAGATGACCGAATAGGGATGGCGTCGTACCGCTTCAGTCAGCTGCCCACCCTCGTCATAGCCAACGTATCCCGGAGGCGCTCCGATGAGACGCTGCACGCTGAACTTCTCCATGTACTCAGACATGTCGATGCGGATCATGGCCTTCTCGGAATCGAACAGATACTCTGCCAACGCCTTGGCAAGCTCGGTCTTGCCAACACCGGTGGGACCCAGGAACAGGAATGATCCGATGGGCTTCTCAGGATCAGACAAACCGGCGCGATTGCGTCGGATGGCACCGGCCACCACGTTCACCGCCTTGTCCTGACCGATGACGCGCTTCTTGAGTTCCTCTTCCAAGTCAACCAGCTTCTCCATCTCACCCTGCATCATCTTGGTGACGGGGATGCCGGTCCAGGTGGAGACGACTTGGGCGATCTCCTCTTCGGAGACTTCCTCCTTGAGGATGGCACCGGCCTCTTGGCTGGCCTTCAGCTGTTCCTCGGCATCATGAAGCTGCTGCTGCAGCTGCGGAATGCGCGCATAGCGAATCTCAGAAGCCAGGGACAGATCCCCATCGCGCGTGGCGCGCTCCTCTTCCAGCTTCGCGGAATCCAACTCTGCCTTGAGATTCTGCACACCGACGATGACATCCTTTTCGTTTTGCCAAGCAGCCTTCTGGGCATCAAGCGCCTCCCTGGCCGTGGCGATGTCCTGCCTGAGCTTCTCCAGACGCTCCGCGGAGGCCTCATCGGATTCCTTCATCAGCGCCTGCTCTTCGATCTGCATCTGCGTGAGCCTGCGCTCTGCCACATCCACGTCCTCTGGCATGGAGTCTATCTCGATGCGCAGACGGCTTGCAGCCTCATCCATGAGATCGATTGCCTTGTCTGGCAGAAAACGGTCGGAGATATAGCGATCAGACAGTTCGGCCGATGCCACGATGGCACCGTCGGTGATGCGCACGCCGTGATGGATCTCGTACTTCTCCTTGAGGCCGCGAAGGATGGCAATGGTATCCTCCACGGTGGGCTCATTCACCATGACAGGTTGGAACCTGCGCTCAAGGGCGGCGTCCTTCTCAACGTATTTGCGGTATTCGTCCAAGGTGGTTGCGCCGATGGCATGCAATTCCCCACGGGCAAGCGCAGGTTTGAGCATGTTGCCCGCATCCAGCGAGGAATCACCACCAGCACCTGCGCCGACGATGGTATGGAGCTCATCAATGAACAGGATGATGTTCCCGCCCGCTTCCTTCACCTCACGCAGCACTGATTTCAGACGGTCTTCGAATTCACCACGATACTTCGCTCCCGCCATCATGGCACCCAGGTCAAGGGAGATGATCTCCCGATCGCGCAGGCTGGAGGGGACATCGCCTGCCACGATGCGCTGCGCCAAGCCCTCGACGATGGCCGTCTTGCCAGTGCCGGGTTCACCGATGAGAACGGGATTGTTCTTGGTGCGACGGCTCAGCACCTGTATGGTGCGCCGTATCTCCTCAGAGCGCCCGATGACAGGGTCCATCTTGCCCTCACGCGCCTGTTGGGTGAGGTTCTGTCCGTATTGCTCAAGCGCTTCGAACTGCGTCTTGTCGGTCTGCGAGGTCACACGGGTATCTCCTCGAAGCGCTTCATAGGCTGCTTCGATGTTCTTGCGGGTGACCCCTGCCGTGGAAAGCAGTTTGCCGGCCTCATCATTGCCTTCGGACAGCGCGATCAGCATATGCTCGGAGGTTGCATAGGAATCTCCCAGCTTCTCAGCGATCTTCACGGCGTTGTCAATGGTCTTGATGAATGCCTGCGACGGAGCCGCCATGGGCATGGCGGAGCTGGTTGCCTTCGGCATCTTCGCGATGGCGTCCTCGATGTTCTGTGAAATCCACACCGGATCGGCGCCGATGCGCTTCATGATGGCTGCGATGTTGTTCTCGTCAGCATCCATCAGAGCCTTCAGAAGGTGTATTGGCTCGATCATGGCAGCATCGGCATCAGCAGCGACGCTCATCGCGCTCTGCACTGCCTCTTGCGCCGTGACGGCCAGTTTGTCAAGCCTCATTGGTTTTCCTTTCCTTTGCTGTATCTCAATCGTACGAACCCACATGCGTCTGTAAGGATTCGACGGATACCTGATATTGCCCTGTCCCCAATCCGGATTGGCTGCGTCCGACATGGGACTTCAAGACAAGAGACAAGATCAGGTGCCCGCCGAAGCCACGGTGTCCTGACCCCCACGAAGATCACTTTGTGAAGAACCTCACTGTCTGGGAAGTGTTGGTCAGCCAGTGGAACACCGGGGGAAGATCGGACATGCGGACGAGTGCATTCGCCGGAGCATCCGAGTCGAGTTCGGCTACCCGCCGGGCGAGCCGGTGATAGCGCTTGTGCATGCTCTCGAGCTCCGCTGCTGCATCATCCAGCTGATTCTGCAGATCCAGAATGCGCGTGACTCCTGCAAGGTTGATCCCCTCAGCGGTCAATTCGTTGATCAATTCAAGCCTGTCTATGTCGGCCTGCGAATACATCCTGGTATTGCCGCTGGTTCTTTGTGGGGTAACCAAACCCTTCTGCTCGTAAGCACGCAGGGTTTGCGGATGCACACCGGCCAACTGAGCCGCAACGCTGATCATGTAGAGGGGGCGATTGCGGTCTGATGCGGCTACCATGGCCGCACTGCTTCCGGAGTAGCGGCCAAGAATGCCTCCATGGCCTCTTTCTGCTTGTCATTCATGTCGGTGGGCGTCTTCACACGCACGCGGATCTTCAAGTTGCCGAAGGCTTCCTTGTCCTTCGCCTTGATATCCTTGGCGCCCTTCCCTTTGATGGTAAGCACCTTGCCATCTTGAGTGCCAGCTGGTATCTTCACCCGCACCTTCTTGCCATCAGGGGTTGGGACGACGATGCTGGTTCCCAATGCGGCTTCAGCCACATTGATGGGCAGATCAACAACGACATCGGCTTTGTCCCGCTTGAAATAGGGATGCTCGGTGATATGCGTCGTGATCAGAAGATCCCCCGCGGGGCCGCCATTCTGACCCAGACCGCCCTTGCCCTTGTAGCGCAGGCGTCCACCTTCGCGAGCCCCAGCCGGGACCTTGACCTCGATGGTGTCCGACTCGGTCTTGCCGGGAATGCGCACTGTCACCATTTTCGTGGTGCCATTGAAAGCCTCATCGAAGGTCACATCCAGTGTGACCGACATATCCTGGCCCTTCTGCGCACGATTCGCGCCAAAGTCCCAATCAGACCCGAAGGCACCTTCGCCATGGCGGATGCTCTCCAAGATGTCTGACCAGTCGATGCCGCCAAAGCCGCCACCCCCACCAGAGGTGTACGTGTAGGTATTGCCGCCGCCGGCTCCACCGAAGATGTCTTCGTAGTTGAATCCAGCGCCGCCGCCCTGACCACCCCACGGGATCTGGTTCTCGTTCGCCGTTCCGTATTGATCGTAGAGGGCCTTCTTCTTCTCATCAGAGAGAACCTCGTAGGCCTCGTTGATCTCCTTGAACTTGGCCTCATCACCCCCTGCATCAGGATGATGGGTGCGGGCAAGCTTGCGGAATGCCTTCTTTATCTCATCTTGGGAAGCCGTGCGCGGAACGCCCAGCGTTTTGTAGTAATCAGGTGCCGCTGCCATAGAAACGTTCCACCTCCTATTCCCTCATCATCTTTCTTTATCCGCTTCACAGGATGCAAGCCCGCACTGCGGATTCACACGGTTGCTCAACCTTTGCAGCAAGGGCCTCGACCCTTGCTTTCGCAGGCCTCAACCTGTGCTACGACTCGTCTTCGGGTTTCTCCCGCTTCGGGCCGCCGGTGGTCACCGTCACCATGGCGGGTCTCAAGACCTTGGTGCCAATCTTGTAGCCCTTCTGGTACACGTCATTCACCGTCTCGTCTGGCTGGCTTGGGTCTTCAACCGTGCCAACCGCTTGAGCCTCCAAGGCCTCGAAGGCCTCACCCTTGGGATCGATCACGTCAACCCCATCCTTCTTGAGGGTGTCAACGAACTTGTTGAGCACCGCTCGCACACCATCAAGCAGACCGGTTTCGCCGTTCTTCTCGGCGTAGTCGATGGAACGCTCAAGATCATCGATTACCGGAATCAGGCTGGTCACCAGCTTCTCAGCCGCCAACGCCTTCTGGACCTCCTGCTGTTCTTTGGTGCGCCTGCGATAGGTGTCCCACTCAGCATGGAGACGCAGGTACTTGTCCTTCCATTCTGCCGCTTCACGCTGGGAATCCGCTGCTTGGGCTTCTGCCTCGACTTCATCAAGCGCATTGTCCACGATGGCAGCGGCCTCCGCTTCGAGCACCGCCTCTTCCAACTCCTCGGCGTCTACCGCCCCAGATTCCACTGCATCTTCGACAGGGGTCTTCTCAGCCGTCGTCTCATTCGCAACGGATGCGCCTTTCGGCGCATCCGCATGGGCGTTTACGGGAGTTGCGGCTGATGATGTCTTCTGATCAGCCATTGCAACTACTTCCCTTCTTCCGCGTCGTCATCCTCGACCACTTCGTAATCAGCCTCGAGGGTGTCATCCGCTGGCGCCGTCTCAGCCGCCGCAGCCTGGGCTCCCGCCGCAGCGCCCTCAGTGGAGTAGACCACCTCGGCCAGCTTGTAACCTGCCTGCTGCATCTTCTCAGTGGCAGCCTTGATGGCATCCAGATCAGTGCCCTGTAGTGCTGACTGTGCTTCAGCGATGGCGGACTCAGCCTCAGCCTTCGCGTCTGCCGGAACCTTGTCACCAAGCTCAGAGAGCGTCTGCTGGGTGGCACCGACCAAGGCCTCAGCGTTGTTGCGTACCTCGACCTCTTCCTTGTGCTTCGCATCCTCTTCGGCGTGCTGCTCAGCATCCTTGACCATGCGATCCACTTCGTCATCAGAAAGCGCAGTGGAACCTGAGATGGTGATCTGCTGCTGCTTGCCCGTGCCCAAATCCTTCGCGGACACGTTCACAATGCCGTTGGCGTCAATGTCGAAGGTGACCTCGATCTGCGGAACGCCTCGGCGAGCTGCGGGGATACCGGTCAGCTGGAAGCGACCAAGGGTCTTGTTGCCAGCCGCCATCTCGCGTTCACCCTGCAGAACATGAACCTCGACGGAGGTTTGGTTGTCAGCGGCCGTGGAGTAGATCTCTGTCTTGCGGGTAGGGATGGTGGTGTTGCGCTCGATCATCTTGGTC
>CAYWWK010000034.1:0-19130 GCA_964462135.1 uncultured Eggerthellaceae bacterium
GGGACTTCAAGGCAGACGACAAGGGCATGACCTATCCTGAGCCCATGGATGAGATTCCGGCAGAGTTCCTGGAGGATGCGCAGATGTATCGTCAGGAGCTCCTGGAAGCCGCCGCTGACTGCGACGACGACCTCATGGAGAAGGTCCTCATGGAAGAGGAAGTCTCCGTCGAGGAATTCAAGAACGCCATCCGCAAGGGCGTCATCGCTTGCAAGATGAATCCGGTTTTCGTGGGCAGCGCCTACAAGAACAAGGGCGTTCAGGAGATGCTGGACGCGGTCGTTGACTATCTGCCAAGCCCGGTGGACATCCCTCCCATCACTGGCATCAACCCCAAGACCGACGCTGAAGAGGAGCGTCCGGCTGACCCGAAGGCACCGTTTTCAAGCCTTGCCTTCAAGATCATGACAGACCCGTATGTGGGCAAGCTGACCTATCTGCGCTGCTACTCGGGCAGCCTTGACAAGGGCAGCTACGTGCTCAATGCCGTCAAGGACAAGAAGGAGCGCATCGGCCGCATGCTTCAGATGCATGCGAACCAGCAGATCGACGTTGAGAACTGCTCAGCCGGTGACATCGTTGCCGTGGTTGGTCTGAAAGACACCTCCACGGGTGATACGCTCTGCGATGAGAATCACCCCATCATCCTCGAATCCATGGAGTTCGCCGATCCGGTCATCGACATCGCCGTTGAGCCGAAGACGAAGGCCGAGCAGGACAAGATGGCCATCGCCTTGCAGAAGCTGGCTGAGGAGGACCCGACCTTCCGGGTTTCCACGAACCACGAAACCGGCCAGACCATCATCGCGGGCATGGGTGAGCTTCATCTTGAGATCATCATCGATCGCCTCCTGCGTGAGTTCAAGGTTGAGGCGAACGTTGGCAAACCGCAGGTTGCCTATCGTGAGCGTCCGGGCCATGAGGTCATGAACGCCGAGGGCAAGTTCGTGCGCCAGTCCGGCGGTCACGGTCAATACGGTCATGCCATCATCAACATGTATCCGCAGGAACCCGGCGCTGGCTACGAATTCGAGAACAAGATCGTTGGCGGCGTCATTCCGAAGGAATTCATTCCGGCAGTGGACAAGGGCATCAAAGAGGCGCTGAACTCTGGCGTGCTGGCAGGATATCCCGTGGAGGACGTCAAGATTGAGCTCATCGACGGCAGCTTCCATGAGGTCGACTCTTCAGAGGCGGCATTCAAGGTGGCAGGATCGATGGCCATCAAGGATGCTTTGAAGAAGTCCGATCCCGTCATCCTCGAGCCTGTCATGGCAGTTGAGGTGGAGACTCCCGAGGAATACACCGGCTTCGTCATGGGTGACATTCCTTCACGTCGTGGCATCATCCAAGGCCAGGAACAGCGCGGCAATGCCGTTGCCATCTCTGCGAAGGTGCCGCTCTCTCAGATGTTCGGCTACGCAACCGATCTGCGCAGCGGAACCCAAGGCAGGGCCACCTACACCATGCAGTTCGATTCCTATGAGCCTGTGCCCAAGAGCGTAGCTACTGAGATTGTCAGCAAAGCCGGCGGAAACGCCTAGAGAAGCCGAGAGAGTTGAGGTAAAGCAAGTGGCAAACCAAAAGATACGTATCCGCCTCAAGGGCTATGATCATGAGATCGTGGACCAGTCCACGAAGCTCATCGTGGATACTGCCCAGAAGACTGGAGCGAAGATCTCCGGCCCCATTCCGCTGCCGACGGAGCGCAACATGTATTGCGTCATCCGCTCCCCGCACGTGGACAAGGATTCGCGTGAGCAGTTCGAGATGCGCACGCACAAGCGCCTGATCGACATCATCGAGCCAACGCCAAACACCGTTGACTCGCTCATGCGCCTTGACCTTCCGGCCGGTGTCGACATCGAGATCAAGCTGTAGGAGGCCGAGTCATGATCAATGCAATCTATGGAAAGAAGATCGGCATGACGCAGGTCTGGGATGGAGACGTTCTCGTTCCGGTCACCGTCATCCAGGCAGAGCCGAATGTCATCTGCCAAGTCAAGACGCAGGACACTGACGGCTACGACGCGGTGCAGATGGGCTTCGGCGCCATCAAGCCCCGTCGGGTGAACAAGCCGATGCAGGGCCATTTCGACAAGGCTGGGGTTCAGCCCAAGAAGTACCTGCGTGAGGTGCGTGTGTCGGATGCCTCCGAGCACAAGGTTGGCGATGAGCAGACCGTAGCCGCTTTCGCCGAGGCCAAGAAGGTTGATGTCACGGGTACTTCCAAGGGCAAGGGCTTCGCTGGCGTCATGAAGCGCTATGGCTTCCGTGGCGGCCCGGGCGGCCACGGTGCGCACTTCCACCGTGCACCCGGTTCAGTGGGCCAGTGCGCCACGCCTTCGCGCGTATTCAAGGGCGTCCGTCTTCCGGGCCACATGGGCTGCGATACGGTCACGGTCAAGAACCTGGAAGTCGTGCGCGTTGATGAAGAGCAGAACCTCATCCTTCTGAAGGGTGCGGTTCCGGGCTCTAAGAACGGAGTCGTGCGCGTTCGCATGACCAAGACGCTTGATTAGCTGAAGGAGTCTAAGGAAAAATGGCAAAGCTTGAGATCAAGGATGCTGCTGGCAAGGCAGCAGGCACCGCGGAGCTTTCCGACGCCGTTTACGCTATTGAGCCGAACATGCATGTGATGCATCGCACGGTGAAGGCTCAGCGCGCAAGCTGGCGTCAAGGCACTGCGAATACGAAGAGCCGCGGATTCGTCAGCGGCGGCGGCAAGAAGCCGTGGAGGCAGAAGGGCACCGGCCGGGCCCGTCAGGGTTCCATCCGTTCCCCACAGTGGCGTGGAGGCGGCACGGTGTTCGGGCCGCATACCCGCTCTTATGACCAGAAGGTGAATGCGAAGGAAATCAAGTTGGCCATGCGCAGCGCTCTGTCTGCGAAGCTGGCTGATGAGGAAATCGTCATCGTGAAGCCCTTCGAGTTCGACAAGCCGTCCACCAAGGATGCCGTCGCGGCTCTCAAGGCCTTGGGACTTGAGGGAATGCGCGTGAACCTCGTCATCAAGGATGACGACATCAACACTTTCCTGTCGTTCCGCAATATCCCGAAAGTGGAGATCCTTCCGGTGAACGCGATCAACACTTACGACATCATCGACAACAAGAGGCTCGTGATCGTTGATGCGTGCCTGCCCTACATCGAGGAGGTGCTGGCATAATGCAGCGAGACCCACGCGACGTGATCATCCGTCCCGTCATCACGGAACACTCCTATGATGTGATGGACAACAACGTGTACACCTTCGAGGTGGCGAAGGATTCCAACAAGATTGAGATCCGCCAGGCCATCGAGGCCATCTTCGGCGTCACTGTTGTGAAGGTGAACACCCTGAACGTGAAGCCGAAGCCTAAGCGCGTACGCTATCAGAAGAAAGGCTATACGCGCACGTGGAAGAAGGCCATGGTCACCCTTGCTGAGGGGGATACTATCGAACTGTTCTCAGCATAGAGCACGTTCTTCGCGAAGGGCTGGCATCATGCCAGCCCTTTTTGTGTTTTCAGGACTGAATCCTTTGAATCCGTGGGCATCTGGCTGCTCCATGGATTATCCTTGTGCCTCAAGCAAACCTCGAACAGGAAGGCTCATCCAATGAAGAAGGTATTCGCTGCCGTTTGCACCTTGGCGCTGGCTTTTGGTCTTGCAGGTTGCAGCTCTGGGGGAGCCCAGGAATCTCAAGAAGAGGCATCTCAGCCCATCCAAGGACAAACGGACGAAGCAAGCGTTGCGAAGGCCCGCGAACTCATGGAAGCGCTCATCAATGCGCCCCAAGCCACGAACTACACGGAATCTTCCACGATCACTACCGCTACCGTGATAGAAGGTCAGGAGGGCTATCAGGAAGTGGCTGAGGTGAAGATGCTTGATATCAATGGAGATGACGTCAGGGCATACATACAGACTGAGACTCAGCCCGAAGCTGAATCGGATGCCATCTTCTACATTCACAACACCGATGGAGTGAGGGAGGTCAAGGACGAAAAGGTTGCCATTGAGCTTTCCCAGGACTACGTAGACAGCCTTGCGAATCCGCAAGACAATTCGGCGACGTACCAGTCCTATTATGATTCCACGCAAAGCATCGCCTATGCTCAAAACGACGGTTCCCAAGTGGTGCAGCTCATCATCGATCCACAGAAGCTCGCAGAATCCGGAATCCTGAGCGATGCTTTCCAGACCATCGACAGCTGCATCGCGGAATACACCTTCGACGATGAGGGAAGCCTCATATCAGTCATCAGCACCATTTCAGGCACGGTGGCGAACGATGATGGATCAACCTATGAGACTACGATAGAGCGGAAGTCTCTCTATACCAATCGTGGGACGACGGAGGTGCCTGAGCTGCCCGAGGTTGACTAGCTTCCCATCAGCCTTCGCTGGCACCTTCAGCGTTGTTTGAAAGGCCTCCACGCCTTTGAGGTGTGAGAAAGCGAATGGCATCGTGTTTCACTTGCACGTTGAACGTGGTGCCCGTGAGCTTCTCTCCATCTATCTGGCACGGGGGCTCTTCGTTGAAGGTGATCTCAAGGTTCTTGGCCTGGAAGATCTGAAGCTGCTTGATATGGGTGTGCTTGCCTTCCTTCGCCAATGCGAAGGCGCGCACGGCGGCCGGCCTTCCAATGGGCGGGTGGGAGATGCATACATCCAAAAGACCGTCATCAAGCTTGGCTTCAGGGCATATCTTGAAACCTCCCCCATAATACGGGCCGTTCTGGATGGCGAAGGTGTAGGATTCTCCTTCTTCAGGAGATGACCCATCCACGCACATGGTGTATTCATACGATCTGAAGCTGTGCTTGAGCTGGTAGATGGCACTCATTGCATAGAGAGGCGTGCCCTTGAGCCCGGTCTTGCGCCTGCGCTCCACCGTATCCAAGGCAATGGCGGCATCCAAGCCGAAGGAGAAGGTCTCAGCGAAGTAGATGCCATTGGCGCACCCGACATCAGAGGGGATGGAAGCGGCTGAGCACAGGGCATTGCAGGCATTGGTGAGCCCTTTCGGCATGCCCAAGGCCCTTGCGAAATCGTTGCCTGACCCTGTGGGAATGACTCCGAATTGGGGCCTGTTCTCCCGGGGCAGCTGCATGATGCCATTCACGGCCTCATGGACGATGCCATCTCCTCCCAGCACGATGACCGTGTCGAAGGAGGCGGAATCCGCCGCAATGTCGGTGGCATGCTTTGGGTGCTTGGTGAGAATGACCTCTATCTCGGAATCAGACATCTTGTGGAACAGCGCTTCCACAGCCCGTTCTGCCAGAAAAGCGCCATGGCCGTTCTGAGAGGCGGGATTGGCTATGAGCAGTATGTTCTCCAGGTTACAAGCCAAGGCGGTTCCTTTCAGTCATAACATGAACTAGATTATCATTAGGAATCGTAAGATAAGGGCATGCGCTTATGACGATGCGGTTTTGTTGATGGGAGAAGAAGGTGGCCTTCGTAGAATTCAGAGACGTCTCCAAGGTCTACCAGATGGGCGAGGTGAAGGTCTGCGCCGTGCAGGGCATGAGCTTCGATATCGAACAAGGGGAGTTCGTCGTCATCGTGGGACCATCTGGAGCGGGGAAGACCACGCTTCTGAACATGCTTGGGGGAATGGACAGCTGCACAGGTGGCACCATTCGCCTTGAGGATGATCTGGTGAGCTCCTACGATGCCAAGCAGCTCACGATGTATCGGCGCTATGACATCGGATTCGTGTTTCAGTTCTACAACTTGGTGCAGAATCTGACCGCACGCGAGAACGTGGAGTTGGCAAGCCAGATATGCAAGGATCCGCTTGACGTGGATCAGACCCTTGATGAAGTGGGGCTTGGCGCCCGCAAGGACAACTTTCCCGGCCAACTCTCCGGCGGTGAGCAGCAGCGAGTGGCCATCGCCCGTGCACTTGCCAAGAACCCGAAGCTTCTGCTCTGTGACGAGCCCACGGGTGCCCTTGACTATCAAACGGGGGCATCCATCATCAAGCTTCTGCAGGATACCTGCACGAACACAGGAAAGACAGTCATCATGGTCACGCATAACACTGACTTCTGCGCCATCGCGAACAGGGTCATCCATGTGCGCGAGGGCAGCGTGGCCTCAGTCGAGATCAATGACCATCCTGCATCAGCGGAAACACTGAAGTGGTAGACGCTGGGTATGCGGTAGGTTCATCCATCATGCGAAGCGCGTTCAACAAAGACATCCTCCGATCCATCACTGGGTCATGGGGTCGTTTCTTGGCCATAGTGGGCATCGTTGCTTTGGGCTGTGGCTTCTACGCGGGTCTGCGCATGACGGCACCTGACATGGATATGGCCGCTGATGCCTACTACGATGACTCCAATCTCATGGACATCCGCGTGGTGTCCACCTTGGGTCTCACCGATGCTGACATTCAGGCTTTGCGGGACGTGCCCGGGGTAGAGAAGGTGGAAGGCGCCTATGAAACCGATGTCATGGTCACGCTCAATGATGAACAGTATGCCTTCCGGGTTCATTCGCTGCCCTACGCGGCTCACGTATCGAAGCGCATGGATGAGTCCATGGTGGTCACTGAAGGCGAGACGCAGGATTCTCTGAATCAGCTTCAGCTGGTTGAGGGGCGCTGGCCCACTGCGCCTGATGAGTGCGTCATATCCGCTGACAATGTGATGAACAATCCCGTCTCTCTGGGCGATGTTATCCATGTGGATGAAGGTACCCAGCCTTTGGAGGACACGTTGAAGGAGAGGGATTACACGATCGTCGGACTGGCCCATTCGTCCTATTACGTCTCCACCACGGCTATGGGAACCACCTCTTTGGGGTCGGGTTCCATAGATCAGTTCATGTACGTTCCCTCCAACGACTTCGACGCTGATCTGCCCTTCACCGAAGCCTTCATCCAAGTGGCTGGGGCGAAGGCAGCGCTGTCGGGCAACGACGCGTATCAGGATTGCGTGGACAATGTGATCAAGGAGCTCCACGGCATCGAGCAGGAGCGCGAGACGGCACGCTTGGCGCAGGTCAAAGCCGATGCACAGGAGGAGCTGGATGCGCGCAGAGCGGATTATGAGCGTGAGCGGGCTGATGCGGAAACACAGCTGTCTGATGTCAGGCAGAAGCTGGACGATGCGGCAGCCACCATCGAAGAGAGCAAGCGCAGCTTGGCGAGTGGACAGGCGGACTACGATTCCGGCAAGGCCCAGCTGGCGCAGCGCGTTTCCGATGCCGACGCGCAGATGGCAGACGCGCAGGCTCAGATAGACGAGAAGCGGCAGGTGCTCGAGGCCAGCGCAGCACAGCTGGAACAGTCGAAGGCGCAGCTTGCAGGCGCCTGGGCCTCGGCAGGCCTTACCCCCGAGCAGGCCCCCGTGGCCATCCAAGGGCTGCAGGCCCAGCTGGCAGCCCTTGACCCTGCTGACCCCGCGAATACCGCCCTCATTCAGGAACTGTCTGCGAAGCTGGCTGCACTTCAGGCATTGGTGCAGCATCAGGATGAATACGAGAGCGGGCAGGCTGCCTATGATGCAGGGGCGGCTCAGCTTGCCCAGGCTCAAAGCACGCTGGATGAGCAGCGCAGTGAGGCCCAGAGTCAGCTGGCCTCCGCACAGGCCCAACTGGACGCAGCCCTTGCCAAGCTGGAGGATGGGCGCAGGCAACTGGCTTCAGGCGAAGAGGACTATGCCACAGGCCTTGCTGAGTATGAGGAGGAATATGCGAAGGCCCAGGATGGATTCGCCGAGGCCGAACAGAAGCTGGCTGATGCCCAAGCCGACATAGACGCCATCGAAAGGCCCGAATGGCTCATCATGGATCGCACGAAGAATCCGGGAGTGGTCAGCTTCGCCTCTGATGCCGACCGGGTGGATTCCATCGCAGCGTTCTTCCCCTTCATCTTCTTCTTGGTTGCCGCCTTGGTGGCTCTCACCACCATGACGCGCATGGTAGAGGAGGAGCGCGTGCTGATAGGCACGTTCAAGGCCTTGGGCTACTCTCGGATGCGCATCACGTCCAAGTATCTTATCTACGCTGCCGTAGCTTCCATCACTGGCAGCATCCTCGGCATCGTGGTGCTTTCTCTGGTATTGCCGCCAGTCATCATGGAGGCCTATGCCATCATCTACAGCGTGCCCCATGGCATCCTCATGCCCATTGATGCAGGCATCGCCCTTTCCTCTGCCGGTTTGGGCGTGGGTGTGACGCTCATTGCCACGTGGGCTGCGGCTGCTAGCACGCTGCGGGAAACCCCCGCCCAGCTCATGCTGCCCCGGGCGCCGAAGCAGGGAAAGCGCATTCTCCTTGAGCGCATCACGCCTCTTTGGCGCAGGGTCTCGTTCTCTTGGAAAGTCACCTTCCGCAACATCTTCCGTTACAAGAAACGCCTTGTCATGACCGTGATCGGCATCGCTGGATGCACGGGGCTTCTGCTGACGGGGTTGGGATTGCAGGATTCCATCAATGACATCATCGACAAGCAGTTCGGCCAGACGGTCAAGTACAACATGATCGTCACGGAAGACGAGGATATCTCCCTGGCCTCCATGAACAAGGTGGATGAGGCTCTCTCCGATGAGAAGCGCGTCTTCGCGCAAGCTGATTCCTACGATGAATCCATGATGGCCGTTTCGTCTGATGGGTCCGACTTCAGCGTCACCATGATCGTGCCTGAGGATGCCACTCAGTACCAGAAGCTCTGGGTCATGCGCACGCGCATCGGACAGGAACCCATCCCTCTGGATGAGGACAGCGTCATCATCACGGAGAAGCTGGGGAATGAATTGGGGCTTTCCGTGGGGGATACTCTGACCCTGGCTTCCCAGGATCAGATGGGCAATGCCACCACTGACCATAAGGAGCTCACGGTCACGGGCATCATGGAGAACTACATTGCCAACTACGTGTTTTTGGGGAAGGGCGTCTATGAAAGCGCCTTCGGAAAATCCCCCGTTCCCAATGCCATCTATGCCGAAGTGGCTGACGATCCCGGGGTTCGCAGGGATTTGAGTGAGGAGCTGCGGGCCATTGACGGGGTGAAGACCGTGGCGTTCAACGATGAGACCATCAATTCCTACCGCACGATGCTGCGCAGTGTGAACATGATCGTCGTGGTGCTGGTGATCGCGGCAGCGGCGTTGGCCTTCATCGTCCTCTACAACCTGACGAACATCAACATCACGGAGCGCCAGCGCGAGATAGCCACGCTCAAGGTACTGGGCTTCACGCCTCATGAGGTGAATATGTACATCTATCGGGAAACCATCATCTTGACCATGCTGGGAGCCCTTATCGGCCTTGCCTTCGGCGTGGTGCTGGAAGGGTTCGTCATTGTCACGGCAGAGGTGGACTACGTCATGTTCGGACGTGACATCCATGCTTTGAGTTTCGTCATCGCCTTCATCGTGACCATCCTGTTCGCAGTGGTGGTGATGCTGTTCATGCGCAAGAAGCTTGCGCACATCAACATGATCGAGAGCCTGAAGTCCAACGAATGAGACGGTTGCGTGCGCTTTACGCAAAAGTGTGCGCCGCAGAGGTCTTTGCGATCCGCTGCTCTCACCCGGCGCCAAACTAAAGGAAATACCGTGACGTTCTCCATGCTCTGCAGCGTAAGTTCGTAGCGCAGGCCTGTAGCGCAGGCTTCAGCCTGCATCCCCTGTAAAGGGGACCTGCGATCAACCGGAACAACCTCTCGGGACAAGACAAGGGCCAACGGGGATGCGGATGCTGTCCTGCTTCGTAGGGGCGGATTCTCAATCCGCCCGTGATATGACAAGGGAGGCCATGTTCGCAGAGGGGTCTTGCCTTGGCTTCAGGCTGCGAAAAGACGTGGTGCTTCGCACGATACCACGCTTTTCTTGCCTTGCAGAATCGGCTTCGACCCCTCTGCGAACACACCTTTCTGTAACTCTATAAAACCAACCGCGATGATGCTGGAACCCAAAGATAGGGTTCGCGCCATCATCGCGGACGGCTGCTCGCCGCAAAAGTGTGTCGGTGGTCTGCTGGGTTATAGCAGACTACCTCCGCATTCACTGTCGCCCTTCGGGCGAAGATCGTCATTTCACACTCGGGTGAAGACATACCGGTGAGGGATAAGCGCTTCGCGCGAATATGTGCGCCGCAGAGGTCTTTGCGATCCGCTGCTCTCACCCGGCGCCAAACTAAAGGAATATCCTTTCCAAACGAATGAGACCCGCGATTGCGGGTCTCTCTGGCCAATTCCTGTTTCCAAGCGCGTTTGCTGCGGCTTCGGTTGTACTTCGTGTCACCATGGATGCCAGTGCCACATGCATGCCCGTTGAACTTCGGCATCTTGGCCAAGGTGGCCTCTTCGGCACTCAGATGCCAAACTGCTCCGTTCTTCGGGACGCGCTTCTTCCTCTTCGCCAAGCTCATCACCTCCTTTGCATGCTCATATGGGTTGATCATTGATAGATACTCTGCCGTAAAGGGTTTGTCAACGGGCATCCGTATAATCCATGGGCAATGCAAGGCCCTAAAGCAAGGAGGTCACTATGTCTTACCCCATCGTCGATGCCCAGTTCGTCCTGGATCATCTGGGAACCATGCCACTTTTGGATGTACGCCCCGTATTCATGTACGAGGAAAGCCGCATACCCGGAGCAGCCTCCGTCCGATTGATGGAAGCCAAGGATGCCGAAGGAGACACGGCAGAGGTATTTGCCGAGTGGGTGGGGAATGCCGGCTTCGCACCTGATGATGAGTTCATCGTCTACTGCTACGATGGTGGCCTTGCCAATGAGGCCTGCACGCTGTTGGAATCGCAAGGGTATACCGGGCACAGGTGCTATGAGGGCAGCTGGGTCGATTGGATCTCTGACCCAAGCCGTCCCATAGAGCAATAGTGCATCTCCTATGTCCTTCGTAGCGGAAGCCGTCGCGCAACAGCGCGCGGCTTGCCCCGCCTAGTTGAGAGTTACGTGTGCTCGTAGCGCAGGCTTCAGCCTGCGAATCGGGAGAAGATGAAGGTTCCCGAAGGCTAAACCCTTCGCTACGAATTTGACCGGAACGCGCCCTTCCGTAGCGCAAGCTTCAGCCTGCGAAATAGGGAAGATACTTTTTGCCCTTAGAGACAAAAAAGCATTAAAATTTAGGTACTTTTTATCTCTTATGATAAAAAATGTCGACAACACGATCAACGAGGTCTTTCACGAATCGGGCTAGCTGCGATAGGATGATCATGGAATTACTCGAACGAATTGAGTATCTGCAAATTCTCGACAAATGGAAAGATAAGGATGTCATAAAGGTCATCACGGGTATCAGACGATGTGGTAAATCAACGCTTCTGGCCCAGTTTCAGCAACGACTGATAGCACAGGGCGTTCCCCAAGAGCGGGTCATCGTTGTGAACCTTGAGGACTACTCCTTCATCGATCTGGTTGACCCAAAGAAGCTCCATGACCATATCATGTCTCATGCAACATCTCAGGAAAAGACCTACGTCTTCCTTGATGAGGTGCAGAATGTCCAAGATTTTCAGAAGGTCGTTGATAGCCTCTATCTGAGAAAGAACCTAGATATCTACATTACTGGCTCGAATGCCAATCTGCTATCAGGTGAACTTGCCACTCTACTCTCAGGAAGATATGTGACCATTGAGATGCTTCCTCTGTCTTTCTCTGAATTCGCTCAAGCCAGATCGAGCGCTTCCAGCCTTTCAGGCCTGTATCGTCAGTATATTCAAACAAGCTCATTTCCCTATGTGATACAACTTGAGGATGATGCTGAGATGATCCAGGAATACCTTGAGGGAATCTACAGCACGGTGATCCTTAAAGATGCGATCAATCGCTTAGAACGGGTCGATCCTCTCATTCTCGAAAGCATCGTTCGTTTTCTGATGAGCAGTATTGGCAATAGGGTTTCTACGAAGAAGATCGCTGACTCCCTCGGATCAGAGGGGCGTAAGACAAGTGTACGATCAGTCGAGCGCTATCTCAATGCATTGCTTGACAGCTATATCTTGTATCGTGTGAAGCGCTATGACATAAAGGGCAAGCAACATCTCAAGACATTGGAGAAGTATTACTGCGTTGACCCTGGATTGCGATACTCCCTTGTGGGAGGTAGGGGATTTGATGTGGGATCCATACTTGAGAATGTCGTCTTCCTTGAGCTGCTTCGTCGTGGGTGCAAAGTCTTCATCGGAAAAGTGGGAGAACTGGAGGTGGATTTCGTTGCAGAGAAGCAAGGACACGTGACGTATATTCAAGTAGCTGCTTCTGTGCGGGATCCTCAAACGCTGCAAAGAGAACTTCGTCCTTTGGAGCGCATAGATGACAACCATCCTAAGCTCGTTCTCTCTCTGGATGATGATCCAGAAGGAGACTACAAAGGCATCAAGCGAATCAATGCACTTGAATGGTTGATGGAATCCAACTAGAGGATACAAGTGTATCTATGCTGTGAGTATGTGTGTTGCGCGATGAACGTGCGCACCCCTTGTAAAGGGAAGCATTCAGCGCCTGTACACGTCTCGGCGATGTCCTATCTCAATGGTCAGCACGAGCAATTTCTCATTGCGTATCTCACATAAGGCTCAATGTAGCGCAAACTCTAGCGCAGGCTGATATCCTGCGAAGCGAGGTCCCCGAAGGCTAAAGCCTTCGCTACGAGTCAAACGAGTGTCTCCGTCTTCCGTAGCGCAGGCTGACAGCCTGCGAATGCAACCAACTGCTGCAAGCTGAAACAATCAGGCTATTTCATGAATTTGTTTCTCAATATATCTTGCGCAACGCCGGTTATTGTGGAATTTCCAAGATCGAGTCCGCCGATCTTCTTTTCCACATGGTCGTACGCCAAGTTCGTAGCGAAATCGACCATCTGATCTATTTGAGCCGATTGCGCACGCATGGCTTCAAGGTAGGTGTTGTATGCATCTGCAACATGTATATCCTCATCGTCTATCATTGCGTCTGTCATCTGTGCAAGAGAAGCTATTTCTCTGGGTTGATTTGAAGAATCTATATTCAGGTCAAGATGTGGGGGAATCCCCAGATGATCGCAGATCCAGTCTCTTCTTGCCCGATACTGGGTTGCTGCATTCTGGAAAATGGAGAACGTTGTCTCATAAGGCTCGCGCATCATCGCCCGTTGATACAGGTCGGGGATCATACATAGCAACGTGTTGAATTCCTGTCGGAACGTATTCGGGTCAACCTGCGCACCGCTTTCATAGGATTTGCGCATCGCCTTAAGCTCAGGGGAGACTTTTCCGGACTCTCTCCTCCCCAGCTTCTGTGGGGAAACCAGGTATCTGTACTTTGACTGCATGAGGCTTTCAGTCTGAGCACATGAGTATATGGAACATACAGCAGCAAAGCTTAAGAGCTCCACCTCTACGGGTCTACTCTGACCTATCAGCTGAAAGCTTTCCTGATTGAAGAAACACGGTACGGCAAGTTCTGATTTACTGGCTTCAACCTGCATCACGTAGATTCCAGCTGCCTCGATGAACTTGGGATCTCCTTTCGCAGAACCAGAAGCGTAAGGAACGACTATGCGCTCTTGGGGGAAATATGGGTGTTGAAAGGCCAAGGATATGGTGTTGCTGTACATATTGGTAATGATGTTTCCAATATTCAGAGCGCTTTGTGGATCTGGCGCAAGTATTCTGGCAACTATTCCAAGCCGTAGGGGGAACGTATTCAGATCGAATGGTCGTTGGATCCATTGGTTGTTTGGAGAAAGCGTGGTATAGCATGGTTGGGTATTCCACCCACACAAAGGTACAAGGATGATGCTAGGAATCTGTATACGATTTTCCCCAACTGCTCGCGCGATCTGACGAAGACTCATGTTAGTGAATACGCTGATGTTGCCATATTGGCTGAGCCTTTGCTGCATGTCCTTGGCAAAGCCGTTCACATAGATCTCATGCATTCTCTAATCGCTCTCCTCTTCCAGTTCCTTGCCTATCTTTCTTGTCTTGTATGCGCCATAGCCAGCCAAAGCTGTGCCAGCTATGCTCCAGCGCTTGGAATTGCGTGCTTCCTTGTGCACATCCTCCAGCTGATCGCCTAAGTCATCCAAAGCCATCGCCTGCTCTTCAATCATGTCCTGCATGGCCTGCGCCTGGTTTTGGTACATGCTCATGGTCTGCCTGAGCAGATCGTTGGTCACCTTCGCGTCGTACTGAGCGATGGCTTCCGAAAGGGATGCTTGCGAAGATCCCAGATACGAGGCGATAAAGGTTAGGGCCAGGATAGTGCGGTAGTCTTCCGGAATGATCTTGGCAGCGTATATCCTTTTCAGCTCTTCCTCGCCCAAGCGCATGGCATTTTGGCAATGCTTAACGGCCGATGTCCATTTGGGATAGATCTCCTTCTCGAATCGTTCAAGATCTGCCTGATAGGCAGGAAGGGTGACTGTCTCGTATTGCTGCAGTGCCTGTTGATGGGCTTGCTGCGCTTGCGCCTGCGCCCGTTGATAGGCTTGGGCATTCGCAGCATCAGTACGTGCGCACATCTGTTGATACTCGGGCGTGGCTTGTACGCGCGTACAGTAGGCAGCATGTCTATCACCAGCAGTGAAGGCATCTGCTATGCGGCAGATGAGGGCGCCAATGAGAAGCGCGGGTCCAATGAAAAAGAAGCAGAAGAGAACGCCGAGGGCAGAAGAGCCGGACAGCACGAGTCCAAAAAGGGTGGGGAAAGTTACCATGATTCCATACAGAATGAAAGGAATCGTCAGTACAGCTAAGCCTGCTATGGCAAGAGCCCTTGCGCGCTTGCGCCAAGATGATGGTCCTAAATCAGGAACGGGAATCTCAGGATAGGGAAGGGGAGTAAACTGCGCTTCCTTCAGTCTGGGAGGTGCGGGCTTCTTCGGTGGAGTAGGCTTGATCTGCTGGATCTCCTCCATCTTCTCCCGAAGATCATGAAGAAGCTGCTCATAGGTGAGCGCCTGCCGAACGTTTTCAAGGACTGCGTCCCGCTCCATCATCCAGATACCTTTTGATCAATCCGTAGGATTCAAAATAGGGAAATACTTCTTGAGGGCTATTTGGATTTTGTACTTTTCGAAGTCGTCGGCTCTCTTCTTTGCGTAGCAGATTCCATATTCCGGATCTGAAGATTGTCCAGGTTTGTCGTATTCCTTGACCCTCAAGATGTCGGTGCCTTCGTCCCAGGCTTTGAGAGGAATGAGGAAGACTTCAGGCTCAGGATCGCAATCCAATCGGATATAACAAACGAAACGATGCTCTTTTGCATCTGCGCTGATGAACTTTTTTCTCAGGAAGGTGTAGTTGTTCTTGGTGATGCTCTTGACTTGAATCTCGTAGATATCAAATGATCTTGGAGGTCGTATCAAAAGGTCGATTCCTCGATCATCGAATTCAGGTTCAAAAACCTCGAAATTGTTTGCAAGGAAGATGGCTTTTGCGATAGTCTCAGCGAGTCGCCCTTTTTGTTGCCTGTCAAGCATGTCGACAGTATCTGAACACGCTAGTAGGCTTTTCATTGAGGTAGATGCTCTTCCCGCCATTGCATAACGAGGTTCTTGTTAACCTTGGCTACTTCGCAGAAGTAGGGATTGACCTCGAAGGGGTCTCCGGTAGGCGATTCGTTAGCGTTGCGCACCATACAAGGATGGCAGAACGCCTGGTCCTCGCAACCGATGCAGGCTTTCATATCACTGCGTCTAAGCGCACGCAGCTCATTCATCTTCTTGGAATGCAGCCAAACGTCTTTGAGTGATTCCTCATTCAAGTTCCCACATACGTAGGATTGCCAACCAGCGCAGGGATAGACATTTCCATTGCTGACCATGCAGCAGGTAGAAATCCCGACACCGCAAAGTGCGGCATCTAAATCTTCCTCGTATTCGCGTGCTTCTTGCTCGAATTCGGGAGAAAGGACCTGCTCCTGATAATCGATATCCCAATCCAAAATGTCTCGTATTACCTCACCGCATTCCTCAGGGGCAAGGCGATGAATGAGGTTTGAGGTGTCGTTGTTGTACTCTGCCATGATCGAATAATCAGTGATTGCTCTGATCTTGTGGTCATGTGCCCAGCGGAGAACGTCTTTGAAATCGTCCTTGTTCTCTTTCATAGTTGGGCAGCTGATCTGTACAGGCACATCCGCCTTGATGAGCTTCTCTATACTCGCAAGGGTCTTTGCATGTGATCCGGGAAGCTGGGTGATCATGTCATGATGTTCTGGGATCATGCTATACAGGCTTACTTGCACGGAGGACTTGTTGCCGTCCGACATGATCTGGATGATCTCATCATCTAGTAACGTGAGATTGGAAAGCACTGTCACATAGAAACCGCGCTCTTTAGCATCATGAAGGAAGTCCTTGAAGTTCGGATGAAGCATGGGTTCACCGCCAGAAAGCGTGATGTGCCATGTTCCTAGTTCCTCCAACTGGTCAAGTGCGCGGTTATAGAGTTCAGGTGTTATGTCACCGTCCTTCAATTCATGAGGGATATAGCAGTGAAGACAGCGCTCATTGCAACGGCTGGTCAGTTCGATTTGAAAACTGGTAAGTTGCGGGGATCTCAAGAAGAGATCTTCAAGCAACGCTTGCGTACTGGACTTTGCTCGCATTTTTGTGGGTGTAAAGTCGCTCTTGATTGTCTTTGGTTCGACAGTATCGTAAGTAAAACCACATCTACTCGTTTCGCATTCTTGGGGCGTTTCACCACAAACAAGAAAGCCGTCCTCGACGAATTCTCCAAAGAACTCGATTGCATCCTGTTTTATGCTTTCTGTATCAGAATCTATAAAGCAGGATGCAATCTCTTTGGATAGGTCATCTATAGACATCGGATCACTTGAAAGCGCATCGAGGAATATGGCTCCTGCAGTATCCACCAGTCTGTCCGTGAACAGACCGGTGGATGTGATATAGCCTACATTGCCATAGGAACGAAAAAATGTGTCCTTGTTAAGTGCGTAAAACATTTAAAACCGATTACATTGATTCTATAGCATTTCAACCGATAGGCCGAAATACTACGTCTTACGCTCCCAAATCGCAGTTTTTGCATCCACCACTGCATTTGTCCTTTGTGGGGCATCCTGCAGCGAATGAGCCGGCCTTCTTGTTCTCGGCGATGATCTTCGGCTTGGAATAGGTCATGATGACGTCCTTTCCGGTAGGGTTGCATCTGAGGTCTCAGATGCATTTCAGTCTGGATTTTACGGGGGGGGGGGCGTTGTCAATGCTGCTCCAAGCTTGTCACGCTTCATTCAAGGAACAAATGTACGATATGACCAAGCCATGGGAAAAAGTTGGTACATGCCCAGTCGCTGAATTGCGAGAGACCGTATCCGAGGTCAGCAAATTCGCGATACAAGCGTAGCGCAGGCTTCAGCCTGCGGCCTGCGTTGGGACGAAGGAACGAAGGCTAAAGCCTGCGCTACGGGGATCGCACTTCCTTTATGCTCTTCGTAGCGCAAGCTTTAGCTTGCGTAAGAACGAAGGCTAAAGCCTTCGTTACGAGTCTTCGCTACGGGTCAACCTATCGTACGCCTTCCGTAGCGCAGGCTTCAGCCTGCGAAAGGCGATGATCGTACATGCAGTCAAGTTCCCATCTCAGGGGGTTGTTCTGGATGTATTTATACAATCTGTCGAAGTCCGCTTGGTTGCGAACGATGTGATCATGAAAGCTTGGCTGCCAGATCTTCCCGACGATGCCGTTTGCATGAAGTGTGAGGGTCATCTCAGCTTTGAGCATGCGGATGATGTTGCTGAGGGATGCCTGTGAAATGCCGTTGATGCTGATGAGCAGGTGTACGTGATTCGGCATGATGACGAAGTGATCCAAGCTCACCGAGGTGTCAGATACTGCCCATCTTCGCACGATGTCATTGCAAATGCATCCTGCACGCGACAATATCATTTGCCCTGATTCGATGCATCCAAGCAATGGTTTGCGATCATGGGTGCAAAAGGTCACGAAATACGTACCGGGAGTGGAATAATCCCATCCTCTGAGGCGCCTTCGTGGATTTCGGTGTTGAATAAGATCCTCCTTTCGCTGGATGAAGATGAATGTAAGTGGACGCAGGTGAACGCAGGCTAAAGCTTGCGCTACAGGTCAACCTATCGTACGCCTTTCGTAGCGCAAGCTTTAGCCTGCGACGGGGGGGGGTGCGTAAGAACGAAGGCTAAAGCCTTCGCTACGAGTCTTTGCTGCGGACCATCTCCCTTCCTAGAAGTCCAGGTTCTGGGTGTCGTAGACCAATCCGTGATCGGATTCCAGCATGGCGAAGAATTCGTTGGGGGAAAGGGCGGGAACCTTGGAATGTTGGAATCCGTTTCTGTCCCGCGTGAGCAGGTATGCTGCGTCGATGTTCTCTGCACTGAGAGCGATGAGGCAGTCCTCGTAATCATCCCATGATCTGGTGCATGCTTCTGCAACTTCCGCTTTGCCGACATTGCAGACGTTGATGAAATCGAGGCTTTCTACGAAGGCGTCTTGCAAATCTGCTGCATTGACCTTCTTGTTCAGAATGTAGAACACGTCAGCGAAGGATTGGGGAGCCGCCCAAAGTTCAGCATCACCGAAGGCTTCCATGGCACGGAGCTTCTCCCAAGCAGAGAAGAATGGCATCCTTCTTCCGAAGTAATCCAGTAAGACATTGGTGTCAATCAGAACACGCATACTTGTCCTTCAACGCTTGCTGGAGCAGCTCTTCATCAGTTGCACCCTCCCAGTAGGAGGAGGGTATGCTGAAGGTGGTTCTTTGTATGCTTTCGCGCAGCGATTGGCGCTGCTTCTCATCAAGTCTTCGAACGCCCGGTTTCAGTCCCTCCATCTGGTCTTCTGCATCAGGGAGCTTTCCCTTGGCCAATACATAACGGTAGGCGGCATTGATGAGATCAGTGGGCGTGGCGCCAATGCGTTCAAGGGCAACGCGTCCTTGATCCTTGATGCCTGCCGGTACGCGGGCTGTGACGATTGAATCCATGGTTCACCTCATTTCACGAATGATATTACCGTAATACATATAGGGAAGCAAGGTACAGTTTTGCGAATATAAGCGGTGCCCTTTACGACGCAGGTGAACGCAGGTGGACGCAGGCTGAAGCCTGCGCTACGAGCCTGCGCTACGATCCTGCGCTACACTGATAATGGAAGGCGCTTTGGAGACGGTGCTGATACGATGTCT
>CAYWWK010000035.1:0-18304 GCA_964462135.1 uncultured Eggerthellaceae bacterium
CAGGAAATCGCTAGGCTTGGTCGCTTAGCGTCTCCAGTGATTGGGGCGCACCCCCGGCTAAAGCCTGCGCTACAAGCCTTCGCTACGGTCAACCTGCCACATTATGCATGGGGCAAGCTCGGATCAACCCCTACGGCTCCGGGAGACGGCTTACGCTACAAGGACGACCTATGGTTATTCCGCTTGCAGGGTGGGCTCTGCGGGTTCAGGCAGATCAGCGGCGCAATGGTAGCAGCGTGTGGCCCCCACGTTCACTTCTTCCAGACAGAAGGGGCACACAGGCGCGCTCTCCACGATTTCCGTGCCATCCTCTTTATGGATAACGGAAAGCCCTTTCATCTTGTTGAATGCCTTCACGATGAAGAAGACGCACACCGCGATGATCAGGAAATTGATGATGGCGCTGATGAACGCACCGAAATCGATGCTTTGCGTGTCGGTCACCGGAATGGCAAGTCCTCCCACGTTCGTGCCGTTGCCACCGGTGATCAAGGTGATGAACGGGTTGATGATATTGTCAACAAGAGAGGTGACGATGGCCGTGAATGCTGCACCGATGATGATGCCCACCGCCATATCCATCACATTGCCTCGATTGATGAATTCCTTGAATTCCTCAACAAGCCCTTTGCCGCGCATGGTGCCTCCTTTTATCGATGCTTGCAACGTGTCCGGTCCGACCTTGTCAGAGCCGTTGCAAAAACCGTGTAGGAAGCTATGACGGGTTGCCCTGAGAAGATCAGTCTTCGTACAAGGGAAGTTTGACGATAAAGGTGACCCCCGTGCTTGCCGATGAATCAACTGTTATTTCACCGTTGTGTTCATGGGCAATCTGTTGCCCAATGGCAAGCCCCAGCCCATAACCACCTTTGCCGCCGGTGCGTGCCTTGTCGGCTCGATAGAATCGGTCGAAGAGGTGCTCCTGCTCTTCTGGTGGGATGGGTTGGCCCGTATTGTGCACCCGAAGGCAGGCTTCATCTTCAAGCATCGTCTTGGATGGCTGCACGTTCAGCGTCACATCGACCTGGCCGTTCTCATCAACGTATTTGCAGGCATTGTCAACCAACGTGGCCACCATGCGTCCGAGTCGTTCGGCATCTCCCATGACTTGGATGCCCTCTTGGATGTTGCTTTCGATAAGCACCCCGTGCTCGAAGGCGACTGATTCAAACTGAAGCACCTCTCCTTCGACAAGATCGCTGAGATCCACCGGCTTGAGCAGCTCCTGCGCCTTCGCGGCTTCAATCTTGTGATCCTTCGGACGAGCCAGACTGAGCATGTCGTTCACGAGAAGCTGCATGCGCCGGGCTTCCGTTTCGGTGCTTTCCACCCACTGCATCTGCTCTGCCACCGTGGCAGAAGCGTCGGATCGAAGGATGGACAGGTTTGCCAGAATGACCGTGAGCGGTGTTTTCAGTTCGTGGGACGCGTCGGCAGTGAATTGCTGCTGCTGGCGAATGCTGCGTACGACGGGGCGAAGCGCCCAATTGGAGAACACGAGGTTGATCAGGAAGAACACGACGAGGGCGATGAGGCCTACGATGGTCAGCAACCCAGCAAGCGTGCGCCACCCATGCGTGCTTGAGGCATCGGCATAGGCAACGAACCAGCCTCCATCGGTGGGAACCTTCTCGTATCGCAGGTCATAGCGGGGAAGATAGCCTTGGCTGCTGCCGCTCTCGAGCACTTCGGCATCAGCCCGCAGCAGGATGTTCTCAGGAAGCGTGGCGGTAGTATAGGCAGGCATCGAGGTATAGATGCCGCTTTCCTCCACTTTGAAAACGGCCGTCAGGATGCTCGCCCCTGAATCTGCGCTTCCGATGGTGGGAGGAGCAGCCGTGTTGCCCGTGCCGATGAGATTGTTGTTGGGCGTCTCAACCGATTGCCCATCGGCGGCATCGGCATCGGATAGAACGGCATCACTGTCTTTGGCGCTCATAACCGAATCGTCTGCCTTCTCCACGTTCGTTTGAGCGTTTTCTTTCGTTTCGATGCCGGATTCGCTGCGAGAAGAAGAGGGGGAGGAGATCTCGGTTTCCAGAAGTGAGATATCCGCCTTGTCAACAGCCGTACGCTCCAAGCGCTGCACGCCTTGGACCTGCGGTGCCTGCGTCTGTGCAGTGGCGGAAACCACACGACTCAGCACATAGGAAAGATGCGTGTTCACGGTATTCACGCTGGCCGTATAGTCAAGTACGCATACCGTGCCGAAGGTGATGAGCAATATCAGCAGGGCAAGCCCCATGTTGATGGCGATGAATTTGACGCGAAGGCGCTTGATGACACCCTGTTCCATAGAACGATCAGGCCTCTAACTTGTAGCCAGCGCGACGAATGGTTTCTATCTTGCATGTGCTGCCCACATGCTTGAGTTTCTTGCGCAAGAATGAGATGTATGCCTCAACATTGTTGTCCCCCGCACTGGAAGTCATGCCCCATGCCTTCTGGATGAGCGTGTCCTTCGACACGATGGCGCCAGGCTGGCTCATGAGGATCTTCAGAATGGAAAACTCCTTGAAGCTGAGCTGCAGCGACTTGTCCCTGCAGCTCAATTCGTAATTCTCAAGGCTCAAAGTGAGATCGCCCACCTTGAGGCTTTCGAACTGCACCTCACCCTGCCGGCGCGAGAGAGCTCGCAGGTGGGCCATCAACTCAGCCGGCGAAAACGGTTTCGTCATGTAGTCGTCGGCCCCTGCATCAAGACCCGTGATCTTGTCGCCAACCGCGTCACGGGCGGTCAAGAGCAGAATGGGTGTTGAGATGTTGGCGCGGCGAATCTGACGGGTGGCTTCGAAACCATCCATCTTCGGCATCATGACATCCATGACGATCACGTCGTAGGATTCGACGGTCGCGTAATCCAAAGCCGCTTGGCCATCCTCGACTTTGTCAATATCGTAACCGTTGTCTACAAGGATCTTTTCAAGTGCCGCAGCAAGCCGTTCATCGTCTTCAGCAATGAGAACATGCATGGTGTTCCTCCTCGGTTTCAATCATTTTACCGCCGGAGGATGCAGGAGGTAAGGGGAGCTACCTGAAACCAACCTGAAAACACAAACCTTGTTTCAGGAAACTTTAAGGTAGCAAGCGTATATTGCATGACAGTGTTTCCCAGCACTAGCGTGGCGCGAAGCTCATCAGGAAACTGACAAGTTCGGGTCACGCAGTTTGACAACCGAATCCGGGTGAATCTTAACAACCACGTCAGCCTGACCAACTGACACGCCGGTCTGACCAGCCGGCAAAAGATTCCAACCAACTCACCCAGATGTTCGAAGGCGCCGTGGACCTACCTCCTCCCGGCGCCTCTTTTTTGCGAAGAGTCTTTTCTGGCTTGCGCGAGCAGTTTGTAGCGCGGGTTTGATGCACAGGCTTGTAGCGCAGGTTTGCAGGGCAGGCTTCAGCCTGCGATTGCTGGCAACCCCCCCCGGGGACGAAGGCTGAAGCCTTCGCTACGATCAACCTGTCATTTAAGTGTGGGCAATGGGGGCTGTTGTCTTCCGTCTTTGTGTGTCAGAAACCCCGTCCCCTCTGACACACTACTTGTGGTAGGGTTCCCCACGTTGGATCTTGAAGGCACGATAGAGCTGCTCCAGAAGAACAACCCGTGCCAAGTTGTGAGGCAGCGTGATGCGCCCGAGGGACCACCGCAGATCAGCCCGCTTGCGCACCTCTTCAGAAACGCCGCATGATCCCCCGATGATGAAGGCAACGTCATTCACGCCTTCGAAGGGAAGGTTTTCCAACGCATCGGCAATGCCGGGGCTGGTCACTTCCTTCCCGCCGATATCCAACAGGATGACATGCTCCCGAGTTCCCCGTTCCTGCGACCGCAGAGCCTGCAGCACTGCTTCTCCTTCGCGAAGCACCGCTTGGGTTTCTCCACCTGCTCGCGCTGGATCAACGTCAGGCAATTCCACGACATTGACTGCGGCATAACTCGAGAGGCGCTTCAGGTACTCGGCGCAGGCATCTCGCCAGAACCGCTCTTTGAGTTGGCCGATGGCAATCACGCGAAGATGCAGCATGGATGACTCCTAGCGGATGATGCGCTTCGCCATGAAGCTGTTGGCGGCCTCTTCGACAGCATCATCCAAAGGAACCAAGTCCGCCGCTTCGCACCCTGTTCGGGCAGACCAACGTTCCAAAGCCCGTTCGAGTAGCCAATCAGCCACCTGAGGGTTTTTCGAAAGCAGCGGGCCATGCAGGTATGTACCCACCACGTTTCGATATCGGATGCCGTCTGCAGACTGATCGTGGGCCACCTCATCGGTGTTTCCATGGCCGGTATGCGAAATGACCGTGCCGAAAGGGTGCGCGTCTGCATCCAGGACGGTACGCCCCGCATGGTTCTCATACCCGATCACGGGCAGCGTGGCCAGCGGGGATGTCAAGGCGATATTGTCCACGAGCCGATCAGCCGACGTTCCCGGACGTCGCGTTTCCATGGGAAGGATGCCAAGACCGGGTACCTCCTTGCCATCCAGCAACCATGTGCGGCCAAGCATCTGGAATCCGCCGCAGATAGCCAGCACCGGGCCGCCTTCTTCCACATAGGCAGCCAGATCGTCGCGAACACCCGCGAGCACTTCGCTGGCCAGACGCTGTTCACGGTCTGGCGAGCCGCCGATGAACACGAGATCAGCTTCTTCAAAGCGAACCTTGTCTCCGAATCGGACCTCCTGCACCTCAACCGGAATGCCTCGCCACCGAAGACGATTCGCCAAGATGCGCACGTTGCCCCCATCACCGTAGAGGTTGAGCAGATCAGGAAGAACGTGAATGATGCGCAGAGGCGCACCTTTGTTGGCGCACTCCTGTTCCTTGAGCGTGTTGACCTCCAGTTCTGCATGCGTGCCTGGATGTGTTGGCAAACCGGCACCTGCGGTGGCTGACAGTGAGGCTACCCCCTCGTCATCTGCTTCGGCGCCTGACCCTTCGCCATCCAACTCCTTGTTGCCTTCGCCCCCCAACCGATCCAAGGCATCATGCACCGGAGGAAGCGCCGTGTAGTTCGCGATGGCATACACGGACGCATTCTCAGATATGGCAGGAAGGTCCTGGATGCGCGCGAACACCTCTTCTATCCCATCGGTCAACTCGGCATGGACGCCAGCGTGCTTCAAGCGCACCTGCACGTCGTTTTTGCGCGAACCTCCCGCGAATACCGCTTGGATGTTGGGTTGCGACAGCAGTTCTTCGAAGTCAATGTCCCAGATCCATGAGATGTCGTGCCCGTCCACATCGCGATCGTTGATGAAGAAGGCCACCACGCGAGGGCCCTCATCGGTGCCCACGATGCGCAGGTTCTGATTGAAGCCGGTCGGGTTCTTCGCTAGGTTCAGTAGCACCCGCCGTCCATTCACAACGTATTCCTGCAAACGCCCGTTCTTCGGGTTGAACGCATCGATGGCCGCTTGTATCACTTTCGGCTGGCAACCAGCCAAGGTGGCAGCGGCGAATACGGCAAGCAGGTTGTAGACCATATAGGTGCCCGAAAGCTTGGCTGTCAGATGACAATACCCCCGGCCCCTGTCATCAATGTCGAAGTCGAGGCCGTGCGAATGTAAATGAACGTTTACAGCTGCAACGTCGAGCGAAGGCCGCGTGAACCCACACTGCGGACAGGTGTAGGCACCCAGTTGGCCATATTGACGGTATTCGTAGCGAAGCATCGTGGAACAGGCCTGACACATGGTGGCATCCGTCACCACGTTCTGTTCCAGATTCATGCATTCCTTTACGCCGAACGATATGGAAGCGGGGGAATTGGATCGGGAGGGGGCAGAGGCAACACGACGCGCAATGGTTTCGCACAAGGGGTCATCCGCATTGTAGACGAGCGTGGTCTTCGGCGAGGCCTCCAATCCCGCCACGATGGCATCTTGGATGCGGTCTATCTCTCCGCAACGATCCAGCTGGTCGCGGAAGAGGTTCAAGAGGACCAGATAGGTAGGGCGCAGGTCAGGAAGCACTTTCGCCGACCACAGCTCATCACATTCGATGACGCCCCAATCGGCACCAGAGGTGTGCAGCAGCGCCGAGGCCACACCGCTTTTGAGATTGGCACCCGTCCGATTGCAGACAACACTGAGACCCGCTCGTTCCAGCACATCGGCAATGAGGTTGGTTACGGTGGTCTTTCCGTTCGTGCCCACCACCACGATGGCACCATCATGGATGCGCGTGCGCAATTCGCAGATCAGCTGGGGGTCTATCTTCAGGCCGACGATCCCAGGCAGGTTCGCAGCCGGCCTGCGCGCGATATGGCGAAGCCCCCATGTAAGAACGGCACTTGCCGCCTGAGCAACCTGCGCTCGAACGCCCATCGTGACCTCCGCATCCCTTCACAGTGCCACTGCCGTGACAAATCGGATTTCCTTACTGACAAGTATACAGTCCGCTAGAATGAGTCATCAAACGGAGCAAGGAGCGTTCGTGGACATCGCACAGTTGACATCAGTTGCCATCTTCGTCATTGCATTGGCGGTCATCATCTCAGAGAAAGTGCACCGCGCCGTTGTTGCGCTTGCAGGTGCCGTGCTGGTCATGATGCTAGGAATCATGCCTTTCGAAGAGGCCATCGGACACATTGATTTCAACACCTTGGGCGTTCTCTTCGGCATGATGCTCTTCGTGGGTGTCGTGAAGCTGTCTGGCCTGTTTGAGTATCTGGCTGTCAAGTGCGCGCATATCGCGAAGGGGCAGCCATGGCACATCATGCTGATATTCGTGCTGCTGACGGCGGTGCTTTCCGCATTCTTGGATAACGTGACCACCGTGCTGCTGATCGGTCCGATGACGCTCAACATCTGCAAGCTGCTCAAGGTTGATCCCGTCCCCTTCTTCCTCACTGAGATCATGGCGTCGAACATCGGCGGCACAGCCACGCTCATCGGGGACCCGCCGAACATCATGATCGGGTCAGCGGCGGGATACGGATTCGTGGATTTCATCATGGTGGACACCCCTGCGGTCATCATCATCCTGGCTATCATCTGCGTGGTGTTCTACTTCCTCTACGGGCGCAAGCTGACGGCGCCTCAGTCAGAGATAGACGACGTGCTGGAGTTGCGCCCGGCTGACTACATCAAGGATCATCGCCTGATGCGCATCTCTGTGGTGATGATAGGGCTCGTGGTTGTCGGCTTCATGTGCCACGGCGCCTTGGGATGGGAATCCAGCGTCATCGCCTTGGGTGCGGCGGGGCTCATCCTGCTGCTTTCCCGTGCGCAGATCGACCATGCCCTTGCCCAGGTGGAATGGACCACGCTCGTGTTCTTCGCCGGTCTGTTCATCATCGTGGGCGCTATGACCGCAACCGGAGTCATCGACATGCTGGCAACCTGGCTGGTGGATGTGACTGGCGGCAACGTGTTCCTCACCATGCTGGTGCTGGTGTTCGGGTCGGCCATCATCTCGGCTTTCTTGGACAACATTCCGTTCGTGGCAACCATGATTCCCATCCTTGCATCCATGCAGGCAACGGGCATGGACGTCACGCCCCTGTGGTGGGCGGTTTCCTTGGGTGCCTGCCTCGGCGGGAATGGTTCTCTGATCGGCGCTTCGGCGAATGTGGTACTTTCGGACATCTCGCGGAAGAACGGTCACACTATCACCTTCATCCAATATCTGAAGGTGGGCTTCCCCATCATGCTGTTGACCACCGTCATCGCCGCAGGGTATCTGGTCCTCCGTTTCCCGCCTGCCTAAGCGAGGGCTTTCCCTATATACAATATGACAGGTTGACCGTAGCGAAGGCTCGTAGCGCAGGCTTTAGCCTGCGTCCCCTGCGTCCTCTTCGTTCTTTCGCAAGCTGAAGCTTGCGCTACGGACCTACGTTACGGACCTGCGTTACGGAAAGAACGTACCGGACTGAGCGCAGGTCGCTGCTCAGAGATAACGGAAATAGGCGGCGCAGGAACCTTCGCTGGAAACCATGCACGGACCCACCGGGTTCTCCGGCGTGCAGACGGTGCGGAACAAGGGGCATTCATCAGGACGCAGGACACCGCGCAGTACGTCTCCGCATCGGCACCCGGCATGCTCCACCGTTTCCTCTATGACGGGGTCGAACCGGCGCAGCGCATCGAACGCAGCGAATTCATCACGGATCTCATATCCGCTTCCAGGAATCACGCCAATGCCACGCCAAACCGCATCGCAGGTACGGAACACCTCGTCGATGGCAGCAAGGGCAACTGGGTTTCCCTCTGGCATGACACCACGTGCGTAGGCGATCTCTATGTCTGCGCGACCTTCATGCAGTTGTCGCATGATCATGGCTATACCCTGCAGTATGTCGTTGGGTTCAAACCCTGTGATCACACCGGGAATGCCGTAACGTTCGGCCAAGAACCGATAAGGCTCGACGCCGATGATGGTGCTGACGTGTCCCGGCAGAATGAGTGCATCCACAGAAAGCTCGGGATCGTTCACGATGACTTCCAAGGCGCCCGGCATGTTCTTGTGAGCAGCGAATACGCTGAAGTTCGCCAGCTTTTCCGCACGAGCACGCTTGATGGCCATGGCTACCAGGGGCGTGGTCGTTTCGAAGCCAACTCCCACGAATACGACTTCCCGATCAGGGTTTTCCCGGGCAATGCGCAGGGCATCCAATGGTGAATAGACGATGCGCACATCCGCCCCTGCGGCCTGTTCGGCAAGCAGGCTGGAGGTTGAACCGGGCACCCTGGTCATGTCTCCGAATGTGGCGATGATGACATTCGGTATCCGGGCCAGAGCGATGACCTTGTCGATGTCGTGATTGGAGGTCACGCAAACCGGGCATCCCGGACCTGAGGTCAACCTGACATTGCTGGGCATGAGTGAACGAATGCCATTGCGTGCGATGGACACCGTATGAGTACCGCACACTTCCATGAGATTGATGGGGGCTCCATCAGGCTTCTGTGGAGTAAGCAGTCTGATTGACTCAGCCAAGCCCTGCGCAAGAGCCGGATCCTTGAAGGCGGCCAGTTCGTCTTGGAGCGGATCAGCCATGCGCGTCACTGCGCTTCCTTCGCGTGATTCGCTTCCTGCGGAACATCACCGAAGGTATCTGCGAAGGCCTGAGCCATGCTTCCTCCCGCCACAGAGGGAGTGAATCCTGGCTCATCCGTCATTTCCGAAGGCATGTTCTCACCCGCCAGATCAGGGAATTCCCGAATGAGGTCGATGGTCTCTTGGGCGAATTGCTCGTCGACCACTTCGATGGCGAAACCCGCGTGCACCAGCACATAGTTGCCTTCCTCTGCCTGGGGGGTGAGGTCAACGGATATCTCACGGGTAACGCCAAGGATGTCAACGGTGGCCAAGCCGTCGCCGTCCAACTTCGTGATCTTCGCCGGTATGGCAAGGCACATGAGGCTATTTCACCACCAGAACGGGCTTGTTCGCCTTTTGAAGCACGGAGTAGGCAACCGAACCCAGCATGCCGCGAATGACACCCATACCACGATGCCCCATTGCGATGCAGTCATAATCAAGGTCATTCGCATAGGCGACGATGGTGTCATGTGGGCTGCCGTTGACGATGGCGATATCCACGAATGACGCATCACCCACGATATCAGCGATGCTCTTTGCAATGCGATCCATCTCGCGCACCTCAGCCTCATCGCCAATCTCAGAGATGGCATTCATGTCCAGCGAATCACCAAGAACCCCGCTCATGCGCGATGCGATCTTGAACGTTTCAGCGTTGTAATCATGCCATTCGACCACATTCAGAACGGTGACCTGAGGCTCGTCCACCCCACTGACCAAGTCCATGGCACTTTGAAGTGCCCGACGCGCGGGTTCAGAATCATCGAACGGAACCAGAACCTTCTTGTACATTGCGTCCTCCTTTTCGACGAATCCGCGTTCGCAGGCCTTCGCCTTTCTTAGCCAGGGCATTGTTTTCATTGCTGTTTGTGATGATACCCCATCTTAGCCTGAACGCTTGTAACAGCATGTCTACCGTACCTGCTTACCCTCATGCACAATGCGACAGGTTGACCGTAACGTGTAGCGAAGGCGTGTATGGGTCGATCTCCGCTTCGCTCGGATCGACCCCTACACGTTACGGGAGCCGATATAGGTGACCCAGGGAGGGGTTGATTGCTGCGCTACAATAGGTGCGCCAATCGAAAGGAATGCCATGCAGATCAAGCCGGACCAGATGGAACTCATTCGCGAGCAGCTCCGCACCATCAAGGATCGCTCCCCCTTCTATGCGAAGAAGTTCGAGGGTATCGATGTGGCCGATGTGTCCACTCAAGCTGATTTCGAGAAGCTGCCCTTCTCGGAAAAAGATGACCTTCGCGCTGCCTATCCGTTGGGACTGCAGGCAGTCCCCGACGCTGAGATCGTACGAATCCATTCCTCATCTGGCACCACAGGCACTCCGGTCATCATTCCCTACACCGCCCAAGATGTCACCGACTGGGCGGTGCAGTTCTCCCGCTGCTTCGAGATAGCCGGAGTGGGCGTGCTTGACCGCGTGCAGATCACTCCTGGATACGGCCTCTGGACAGCAGGCATCGGCTTCCAAGCTGGGTGCGAACGGCTGGGGGCCATGGCCATTCCCATGGGTCCGGGCAACACGGAAAAACAGCTGCGCATGATGGAAGATCTTGGGTCTACCGTGCTGTGCGCCACCTCTTCCTACGCGCTTTTGCTGGCAGAAGAGATCAGCCGTCGGGGTATTCGCGATAAGCTGAAGCTGCGTCGCGGGGTCATCGGTTCTGAACGCTGGGGCGAGAAGATGCGCAATCGCATCGCGAATGAGCTGGGCATCGAGATCTTCGACATCTATGGCCTGACCGAGATCTATGGACCCGGCATCGGCATTTCGTGCGAACAGCACGCGGGCATGCATATCTTCGAAGACTACTGTTATATAGAGGTGGTTGATCCGAAAACGGGTGAGGTGCTGCCCGATGGCGAAGTGGGTGAATTGGTCATCACCACGCTGCGAAAGCAGGGCGCGCCGCTGATCAGGTACCGCACTCATGATCTGACACGCATCATCCCCGGTTCCTGCGCGTGCGCGTGTGGCGAACGTCACCCCCGCATCGATACACTGACGGGGCGCACCGACGATATGTTCAAGGTGAAGGGCTGCAATATCTTCCCGGCCCAAGTCGAAGAGGTCATCGCCATCACCGATGGCACCTCCAGTGAATACCAGGTCATGATCGAGAACATCAGCGGGACCGATGTTCTCACGGTGCTCTTCGAGACAGGTCTTGAAGGTGAGGAACGGGAGCGTGCCGAAGAGCAGTTGGCAGCCATCTTCAAGGCGAAGATTGGGTGCACGCCCGAAGCGAAGGGTGTGCCCTTGGGTGAATTGCCGCGTTCCGAGAAGAAGACGAAGCGCATCTTCGACAGTCGATATTAGTCACGAAGGGGCGCAGACAACGGGGAGCAACCGTACGTGCGGCTTGCCTCATCCGGAACAGAGTCCATCTCGCTCGTAGCGCAAGCCGTCATGCTGTAGCGGAAGGCATCACGCGAAGCGTGTGCCTTGCCCCCTCGGGTGGGGCAGGCCGCCGCTTCGCGGACGACCTACGCTACGGGAGAGAGCCGAAGAGGGTATTCCGGGTAGGGCAAGTCGCCGCTGCACGCTACAGGGCACCTTGGACCTCCAAGGCTGCACGCATGACCTCACGGGACAACCCGGCTGCATGCACGGCGCGACCCGCATCTTCCACCATGATGGCCACCACGACATTTCGTTCGCCATCGGCATCGCCGATACCCACGAACCAGCTGTCATCTTCGCGGCCTTCCTTTTCGGCCGTTCCCGTCTTGCCTGCAATCGTGACACCCGATATGGCCGCATCGGTCGCCGTCCCCTGTGACACCACGCCACGCATCACGTCCAGAACCTCATCGGCAACCTCTTGGGTGATGGGATCGGCGAACTTCGAAGGTGCAGCCGAATAGCTTCGCTCTCCACTGGCGCTGTAGATGCCTTCCACCAGATAAGGCGAAAGGACCTCGCCGCCATGGGCCGCCGCGCAACCAACCAGGGCCATTTGCAGCACGGTGGCCTGTGGACCAGCTGGCGATGCGTGCTCGCCAACCGGTTCGCCATCAGCCGCCCATGCGGTCTCCCATGTGGTCATCTCGGACGGGTCGGGCATGAGCGACTTCGCAACCGGCAGATCGAACTTGATCTCCTTGTTGAACCCGAACGCCTCTGCCGCTCGCACCAAAGCATCGCTTCCCATTTCGACGCCAATCTGTCCGAACACCGTGTTCGCAGACACCTCGAACGCGTTCGCCACCGTGATATCCCCGTAGCTCTTGTCGTTGAAGTTCGTGACCGGCGCATTGCCTATGTCCATGGTGGCGGGGGCGCTGTAAATGGAATCGGTCGTGCATACTCCGTCAGAAAGGGCCCCCGAAAGGGTGACGGTCTTGAACGTGGAACCCGGTGCATACAACGCCTGTGTTGCACGATTCAGCAGTTCAGACGAATCCGCGCTCGCATTCGCGATGACCTCATCGAAGGCGGCCGCGTCGTAGGTGGGCGAAGAGGCCATGGCCAACACCGCGCCCGTGGTGGGGTCCATCACGATGCAGGCGCCCGTCAAACCTTCCAAAGCCTCTTGGGCCGCCGTCTGCACCTTTGAATTCAAAGTAAGCGTGACGTCGTTGCCCGGGTTCCCAATGCCCGCCAATGAATTGATGACATCGGTCCAATTCGCATAGTTCTCTTGGCCGCGCAGTGTATCGTTCATGGAGGCTTCGATACCGCTCATGCCGTAGGTGCCCGAATAGTATCCCACCACATGGGTGGCAAGCGTGCCTGCGGGATACTCCCGTTCATACGTGCCGTCTGGCTGCTCGACGGATCGAGCCAACACCACACCGTCATAGGTGGAGATGGTGCCACGCTCGGAATGCTCTTCCTTCGCGATGGTGTGGTTGTTGCCCGGCATGCTCTGGATGGCTTCCGCATCCACCACCATGATCCATGTCAGGTTGGCTACCAGCGCGGCGAACAGGACCGAATACATGATGATGGTCCCCGTCAGGCGACGGCCCAGCGCCACGCGCCCCAGCACGCTGTTCGCATGCAACGTGGTGCTGGTGGCTGAGGTCATCTCGGCTTCGCGCCCCGTAGCTTGGTCGCCTATGCGCAGAAGCAGGGCCACGATGATGAAGCCCGCCAGCAATGAGGAACCGCCTTGGCTGACGAAGGGCAGCGTGATGCCAGTCAGAGGAATCAGGCGTGTCACGCCGCCAACGATGATGAACGCTCCCAGGATGACGATGGACGTGGCACCAACGGCCGTGAACGAACTGAAGTCGCTCTTCGCCCGTGCCGCCGTCAGGATACCGCGAATGGCGAAGCACAGGTAGAGCAGCAGCACGCCAGCAGCTCCCAGAAGGCCCGTCTCTTCACCTATGGCGGCGAAGATGAAGTCGGATTCCACATAGGGAATATCCGTGGACATGCCCCGTCCGATGCCTTGGCCGAACAGGCCACCGTCGGCCAGCGAATAGAGGCTCTGCACGATCTGGTATCCCTTGTCCTGCGCATCCGCGAAGGGATCAAGCCAGATGGCCACACGCGTCTGCACGTGACCGAACATGAAATAGAGTGCCACAGCCGCGATGCCGGCAAGCACCAGGCCCACTGCCAGGTAGAGCTTCTTGCCCGTGGCGACGTAGAGCATCACGAGGAAGACGAGGAACAGCACAAGCGCGCTGCCCAAGTCCTTCTCAAGCACGACGATCAAAAACGCCAACGCCCACATGAACAGAAGCGGCATCAGCGTGGCAAGCGATGGAAGGCGAACGGGACCTACCTCCCACGTGAAGATGGACAGCATCTCCCGGTTCTGCGCCAAGTAGGCCGCAAGGAACAGCACGATGCATATCTTCGCCAGTTCGCCAGGCTGAAACGATAGGTCGCCGATGCGTAGCCACAGGCGACTGCCGTTGATCTCGGTGCCGATCACCGGCAGCATGGGGGCCAGCAGAAGCAGTACGCCCACAATCATCAGCGTGTACTTGTACTGCGCCAGCTTGTCCATGTTGCGAATGACGATCAGCATGATGATAAGGATGGCGACCCCACCGAACAGCCACATCAATTGGCGCGGCGCGGCGTTGGGTGCCAGCCGCGTGACGAAGGCGATGCCGATGCCTGACAACGCGAACGTGATGGGAAGAAGGGCTGGATCGGCATTCGGTGCCAATTTTCGAACGGCGACATGAGCAGCGATGAAGGCGACGAAGATACCGATGGGCACGCCCAGCGTATTGAACGAGAGTTCCTGACCACCCGTCACCACCAACATGGCGAAGAGCACGATGACGATAGGAGCTGCCACGATCAGCAGGAGGAGCTCGATGCTGCGCCGACTCACTTCGAAGCCTCTTCGCGATATTCGTTCACCAGATGACGGGCTGCCTCCAAGGATTCACAGCGGATATCCTGTTCACGAATGCGGGCGGCGGTCCCTGGCTGCAATTCGTCCAAGGGAATCTCGGTCACCTCATCCAATTCTGAATATCCCATGCCCAGAACCTGCCCGGGAATGCCTCGATACACTGCGACTTTGCCATCAACTTCGCCAAGATAGGCCGAATTGGTCATCCACCAATTGACGGCAAACCCCGCCCCTCCAATGGCAAGGATGAGCGCCACGATGGTTGTGATGGCGGCGATGCGCGTCTTGCGCGCCAGCTTGCGTCGATGCCGCTTCGAACCAGTGGCATCAACCACGATCACACTCACGTTGTCTGACCCGCCCGCCTGAAGCGCTGCTTCCACCAGTGCGTCAGCGGCCTGCTGAGGACGGGGATTGCTCGAAAGGATCTGGGCGATGCGATCGTCTTCCACCATGGAGTACAAACCATCCGAGCAAAGCAGCAGTCGATCATCCGCAGCAACGGACAATTCGTAGGTGTCAGCATGGATGCGGGGATCAAGCCCCAGCGCACGCGTGATGTATGATCGCCAAGGATGCCCTCGGGCTTCTTCGGGCCTGATCTCGCCCCGTTCGATCAAGTCGGCCACCAGCGAATGGTCCCGGGTGAGCTGCTGCAGGCGTCCCGCGTGGAGCAGATACGCGCGAGAATCCCCACACTGCGCTATGACCAGATGGTCTCCTTCAAGCAGAGCCGCCGTACAGGTGGTTCCCATGCCCTCGCGGCCGATTCCCTCAGAGACGGCGCGAATGATGGCCAAATTCGCCTCATCGACGGCGTTTCGAAGCGCCTCGGCATCCGGGCTTTTGGGCGCATGCCGTTCAAGTTCACGAACGGCGATCTCGGATGCCACCTCGCCTGCTTCGTGACCACCCATGCCATCGCATACCACGTACAGCGGAGGACGAACGAGCAGGGAATCCTCGTTATGCTCACGAACGTAGCCGACGTCCGTTCGCGCCCCGTACGCTTCGTCTGCCTGATACATCTTCTGCTTCATGACGGTCATTCGTGTCTCACCCGAATGGAAACATCACCGATGTTCACCACGTCTTTGTTGCGTAAGGCAACCGGGTCGGATATGACCTCGCCATTCACGACGGTACCGTTGCGAGAACCCAGATCCTCCACGAAGAGATTCTGTCCCATCAACTGGAAACGCGCGTGACGACCGGAGACGAATCCCGTGCCGATCACGATGTCCGCCCCAGGAGCACGCCCGACGACCACCGGTCCCGTGACCGGCATCTGCACGCCGCGCAGCTCCTTCGGTCCCTGCTCCACCGATATGGTCCAGCTCTTGCCCGCATTGCGTGTGCCTTTGATCTGACCGATGCCCGTGCGCACGATGGCGAAAAGGAACAGATACAGAAGCACCACGAAGAGCAGTCGCGCTATCAGTAAGATGATGTCTATCATCCGCTATTGCTCCAAGTCTTGGAATTCCAGCTCGGTGGTGCCGATGCGAATCATATCCGCATCGCGCAGAGGTGCGCTTTTGATGCGACGACCGTTGACGAAGACACCATTGAGAGAACCCAGGTCAGTGATGACCCAGGCCCCCGTCGGTTCGCAGCGAATCTCCGCATGCACGCGTGAAGCGTTGATGTCAGGAATGATGATGCTGTTCGAGGATTCGCGCCCCATTCGCTCGGGGGACCCGGTGAGCTGGTAGGCGCAGTCACGCGCCTCGTCGTAAAGGTACACCTCACGGGGCGTTCCTTCGGGAGGAGGAGGCGTGGGCTTCCGATTAGCCATGGGCTGTTCTGGTTGGGGAACGGGCGCAGGGGCATAATCAGGTTCTGCGATGTTCGCAGAATGGATCTCATCATATTCAGGGTCGTATTCGGAAGGGTCGTAGCCGTATTCAACGTCACGGACATCGAAATCCTGGCTGTCGTAGATATCCTGCGAATAGCCATCGTCGTCAGGAGCAAGGGGAACGAACGTGCCGCCTTGTGCAGGCGCTGCAGACCGCAAAGGCGATGCTTGGCCTCGTGGCGCAAGTCTGGAAGCTCCCGCAGCCCCGAATCGGGCAGCTCTTCCTGCAGCCGCTCCTGCCACGACACCTGCCCCAGCTCCTGCCTGGCGGGAACTGGCCGCCGACGCGCCGCCCTGCATGCGCGCTCCCCGAGCAGGAGCAGCGATGCCGTAGCGCGCCATCTCATCGGCACGAAGGCGCTCGATGATCTGCGAAGCGACCAATTCGGCAACCACATCGAACTTGCCGCGTTTGAGTTGATCATCGGCGATGAATCGCACGAGCGGATGGCCGTCCATGGCAAGGCCCATCTCAGAGGCCTTGGCCAGCAGGAACGTTTCCGTTTCGCCCGCCATCGTAGGGTAGTAATTGAACATGCGCTCATCGTCTTCGGGACAGACGAGAACCGTGTACAGGGTAGGGGCAAACTGCTTGCCTGCTCCCACGACCTTCCCGCGTCTCATTTGCTTTTCAGCCTTCTTGGCAATCTGCACGGGAGAAATGGATGCGCCGCCTAGCTTTTCCGCCGCTCCTTCGACAGTGTCTTCCATCTTGCCTTCGAACTTGGAGAGGAAGCCCATGGCGTTGACCTCACCCCTTCGTGTTGCGTTTGTGTCAGCAGGTAAATAGGTGAGTGGTCATCATACCATTTCTGCCTGCATGCAGCGTCTTCCATTATCAATGCGGCGTGTAGCGAAGGCTCGTAGCGCAGGCTTTAGCCTGCGTCAGTTGCAAGGGCTCGCCTACAGGTCAAGCTCCAGCCCGACAGGACAGTGATCGCTTCCTTCCACTTCATCATAGATGGAGGCGGCGACGATCTTGTCTTGCAATGATTTGCTGATCAGGAAGTAATCGATGCGCCAACCTGCATTCGTGCGTCGCGCCTTGCGAAGATAGCTCCACCAGGTGTAGGCCCCTGTTTGATCTGGGTGCAGGTATCGAAAGGTGTCGACGAACCCAGCTTCCTGGAGCGCATCCATCTTGCCGCGCTCTTCATCAGAAAACCCGCTCATGCCTCGGTTCGGGCCCGGATTCTTGAGGTCGATGTCCTGATGCGCCACATTGAAATCGCCACACATGATCACCGGTTTCGGATTGGTGCGCTCAGCCTCGCCTGTACGCGGCAGTGCATCCATGGCCGCATCCGCATCCTTCGCTTCGAGCCATGCGGCGAACGCCTGCGCTTCGGTTTCGTCAACGGTCTGCCCATCTTCAGCACGGCTCACAGGAACATTCGAGGGAATCAGTCCCTGTTCAAGGCCTTGGCAGAATTCGCGAAAGGCATCATCCCATTGCATGCGGTGATCTATGCGGGCAAGCTCGTTCTGCGAATTTGGGGTATAGACGTTCACGAACCAGAAGTCATCGAATTCAGCTGCGAGGATGCGTCCCTCTGTATCAAGGTAGGGATCGCCGAGTCCGTGAAGCACCTGACGGGGTTCATCACGAGTGAAGAGGGCGGTTCCCGAATAGCCACGGCGTTCGGCATAGCTGTAGAACTGGTGGTACCCTGGAAGATCAATAGAGACTTGGCCTGGTTGGCATTTCGTTTCCTGAAGCGCAAAGATGTCGGCTCCGAACTGCGCGAATATCTCTAAAAAGTCCTTCTTCAGCACAGCGCGAATGCCATTCACGTTCCATGAGACAAACCGCATGCATCCTCCTATCCAATGCAACAAAAGAGGTTTACCCCTATTGTCATGCGGGAACATTCCAAGTGCAAGTCAATGCGTTCTTGCCTGACCCATTGACCGTAGCGTGTGGCGAAGGCTTGTAGCGCAGGCTTCAGCCTGCGTTCCCCTTCGTTCTTTCGCAAGCTGAAGCTTGCGCTGCGAAGGGCATGGCAGGTTGACCGTAGCGTAAGGCATCACGCGAAGCGTGTGCCTT
>CAYWWK010000036.1:0-17186 GCA_964462135.1 uncultured Eggerthellaceae bacterium
AGGGGCGCTTTTTGCGTGTCTGGAGATATCTTCTTCCAGGCCTCCTGAAGGCGCATTGGGGCGCAGGGGTGTCGTGCCGCTTATTCCTTTGGACGATATGGCAACTGCTCCTCTTGATATAATGAATGCACTCTGGGTTTCTGTACCCTTTTGCCAATCTTTAAGGAGCTTTTCCCATGAGCACACGCAGTGATGATGTCAAGGAGGCCGCAGCGGCAGCCATCAAGAACAAGAAGACCTTGGAGAAGCATGTGGCGAACCTCGCAGGCTCCTCACGGCGCGAACGGCAAAGCTCAGCAGCCGTCATCGCGGTAGTGGCGAAGGAATCCCCAGAAAAGATCGCACCGTACATCTCGGATATCATTGATGCTCTGAATCGACCGGAAGCGCAGACGCGCTGGGAGGTCCTCGATGCACTGAATGCGCTTGTCGCGCTGGATTCGCGCTCATGCGACAAGGCATTGCTTGGGGCTGAAACAGCACTTTTCGATGAGGACTCGGGGCCATTGCGCCTGTCTGCTATGCGCTTCCTCTGCACGTTGGGTGCCACGACTGAGAACCGATCCGAGAAGGTCTGGCCTCTCTTGGATGAAGCCATCCAGTGCTACCATGGCGATCTGGAATTCCTTGATATGCTGGTTGCGGTGATCGACTTCTCCGCCGGTAAGCTGGCGCCGCAGGTGAAGGAGGAGTTGGCGGCTCGGATGAAATTCGATGCCGAGAACGGCAAAGGCCAACTCGGCAAACGAGCAGCTCAGATCGAAGAGAATCTCTCGAAATAGGAGGATGTTCATGACGCGTCATGAGGTGGTGCTCATTCCCGGTGATGGGATTGGGCCAGAGACATCTGCTGCCATGCAGGAAGTCGTCGCGGCGAGCGGCGCTCAGATAGATTGGCTCATCGCGCAGGCAGGAGCTGCAGTGATCGATGAGTTCGGCACGCCCCTTCCTGACCAAACCATTGATGCCATCAAGCAGTACAAGGTTGCTATCAAAGGCCCTGTCACCACCCCGGTTGGCACTGGCTTTCGCAGTGTGAATGTGGCTTTGCGCAAGACGCTTGATCTGTATGTGAATCTGCGGCCCGTCATGTCTATTCCGGGAGCAGGGGGGCGCTACGACGATGTCGATCTGATCGTGGTGCGTGAGAACACCGAAGACCTCTATGCGGGAATAGAGTTCGAGGAGGGAACGGAAGAGGCCCTTGAGCTCATCTCGTTCATTGACAAGATGGGCAAGGGAAGCATTCGCAAGGATTCAGGCATTTCCATCAAGCCCATTTCGATCACGGCAACCCGCAATATCGTGGAATTCGCATTCGACTATGCCTTGAAGAATGGTCGGTCGAACGTGACCGCCGTACACAAGGCGAACATCATGAAGCATTCAGACGGGCTTTTCCTGCGTGAAGCACGCGAAGTGGCGAAGGCATATGAGGGTAGGGTCGATTTCGATGATCGCATCATAGATGCCTTCTGCATGAACATGGTCATGGATCCCTCCCAGTTCGACGTGATCGTCTTCCCGAATCTCTATGGCGACATCGCCTCTGACTTGGCAGCAGGTCTCGTTGGAGGTCTTGGACTTGCCCCCGGAGCCAATATCGGCAAGGAATATGCCGTCTTCGAGGCGGTTCACGGCTCTGCTCCTGATATTGCTGGCAAGAATCTGGCGAACCCCACCGCTGAGATCCTCTCGGCAGCCATGATGCTCGACCACTTGGGCGAACATGAGGCGGCCAACCGCATTCGCGCAGCCATTCGAGCGGTGTATGGGCGCGGTGAGGTGCTCACGGGGGATATCCGTCGTGCTGAAGGACAGGCAAAGACCCCGGCAAGCACCACTGAATTCACTGCCGCTCTCGTGCGTGAACTGGCTTAGAAAGGATCTCCATGGCGAAGCGTCTCCAATCCATTCTGTCTGTCGACGGCAAGGAATACACCTACTATCCCCTTTCCCAGATCAAGGATGCAGACATCCTTCCGTTCTCGCTCAAGGTCGTTCTTGAGAACGTGCTGCGAAACGTGTCAGATGAAGAGGCTGCCGCCTCCATGGCCGCGCGCATCGTCAATGCGGCTCAGGCAGGGCAGGCGGGCGATGAGGTGGAGTTCATGCCAGCCCGTGTTCTCTATCAGGATTTGACGGGTGTCCCCGTATTTGTGGACTTCGCCGTCATGCGTGAGGCTTTCGCCTCCCTTGGAGGAGATCCTGCACGGATCAATCCGAACATCCCCTGTGATTTGGTGATCGATCATTCGGTCATTGCTGACGCATCGGGCAGCCCGGATGCATTCGCGCGAAACACTCAGATCGAATTCGAGCGCAACCAAGAACGCTACAAGTTCTTCAAGTGGGCTCAATCCTCTTTCAAGAACGTGCGTATCGTGCCACCCGAGCAGGGCATATGCCATCAGCTGAACATCGAGTGCTTTGCAAACGTGGTTACCGCCTCTTCATACGAGGAGTGCAATGCGGTTGCCTATTTCGATACGCTTGTGGGGACGGATTCCCATACCCCCACCGCCAATGGCATCGGGGTTTTGGGCTGGGGCGTCGGCGGCATCGAAGCCGAAGCCGCCGCTTTGGGACAGCCCATCACCACGCTGGTGCCGAAGGTCATCGGCATCCACCTGACTGGTGCGCTGGCTCCTGGAGTGGCAGCCATGGATGTTTCGCTGACATTCGCAGAGATTCTTCGATCTCGTGGGGTTGTGGGGTGCTTTGTGGAATGCTTCGGTCCGGGAGTGAGTGCACTCTCCGCACAGCAGCGGGCAGCCATCGCGAACATGACGCCGGAATACGGCAGCACCTGCACACTGTTCCCCACTGACGAGCGCACCCTTGAGTTCTTGCGCGCGGCCGGACGTCCTGAAGAGCAGATTGCCTTGGTTGAGGCCTATGCGCAGGCTCAGGGTTTCTGGAACAGCAATGATGCGAATGGGCGCTCCTATGCGGATGTCATCGAACTTGACCTTTCTGCCATTCGCCCCAGCGTATCGGGACCTTCTCGCCCACACGACCGCATGGATATCGAGAAGGTGCATGAGCGCTTTGACCAACTGTGCGAGGAACGCTCGCTCGGCCGTGTGCCTCACAGCATCCAGATGCAGGGTGAGCCATGCGAAGTGACCGACGGCAGCATCGCCATTGCAGCGGTGACCAGCTGCACGACAGCCACCGATCCTGAGATGATGATCCAGGCAGGCCTGCTTGCCAGGAACGCGGCAGCGCGTGGGTTGAAGGCGAAACCTTGGGTGAAGGCCATCCTTGCACCTGGCAGCCATGCTACGAGACTTCTGCTTGAACGTGCGGGCTGCATGGAAGGGATGGAACAGGTCGGATTCTATATGTGCGGATATGGCTGCATGAGCTGTATCGGCAATTCAGGGCCCCTGTCTGCTCCCATCCATGAAGTGGCTGACAAGATCGAATTGACCAGCGTGCTTTCCGGAAACCGCAACTTCGAGGGACGCATCTCTCCCGATGTCTCGCAGAATTACCTGACCACACCGGCGCATGTGATCGCCTATGCGCTGCTGGGCACGGTGGGTGCTGATATCACCACGGAGGTCCTGGGGCAGGATGCAAGCGGCAATGATGTCTTCCTTGCTGACATCATGCCCGATCAATCCGAGGTCGATGCTGTGGTCAAGGCGTGCGTGACCGCAGATCTGTATGCTCAGGGCACGGAAGGGATGTATGAGGGAGATGCCGCCTGGCAGGCCCTTTCGGCAGACGCAACGGAGGCATTCGCGTGGGCCGAGGATTCAACCTATGTGCGTCGGCCAACGTTCTTCGATGGCATGACCTCTGATGCCAGCGCTCCCGGTGTCATAGAAGGTGCTCGGGCATTACTCTTCCTCGGTGACTTCATCACCACTGATCACATTTCTCCGGCGGGGGCCATTGCGCTGGATTCGCCTGCCGCTGATTACCTGCGTGCCCGTGGGGTGGCTGATGCTGATTTCAACACGTATGGAAGCCGTCGAGGCAACCATGAGGTCATGGCAAGGGGTACCTTCGCCAACGTGAAGCTGATGAACAAGCTGGCAGAGGGGCGCAAAGGCGGCTGGACGCGCGATCTTCTGACTGGCAAGGTCGCCACGGTGTTCGAAACGGCCGAGCACTACATGGCTGAGGGAGTCCCGGCCATCGTCATCGCGGGGAAGATGTATGGCAGTGGCTCCTCCCGTGACTGGGCAGCCAAGGGTCCAAAGCTTTTGGGAGTGCGTGCCGTCATCGCGGAGAGCTATGAGCGCATTCATCGTTCGAACCTGATCGGCATGGGCATCCTTCCCTTGCAGTTCAAGGAAGGGGAGAATGCGGAAACGGTTGGGCTGAAGGGTGATGAGGCGTTCAGCATCCAGGCAGTGGACTTCTCGGATGGACTGCCAAGCCCGGCGGAGGTGAACGTCGCATTCATTCGCCCAGACGGTTCACAAGGTAGCTTCTCGGCGACCGTCCGCGTGGATACCCCCACCGAAGGAAGCTATTTCGCCCATGGGGGCATCTTGCAGTACGTCCTCAGGTCTCTTGCATAGTCTGCTTTGCTGCGGCTTGAGGCTCCTCGGGATTCTTCCATGGTGTACCATGTCTGAAACCTTTTTCGACCATAGGAGACAGACGTGGCATCAGGACTCGAATCCCTTCTGGAGGCACTCCAGAACTCAGGCATGAACACCGACAACATCGGTGGCAAGGATGGTGCGGCTTCAGACAGCGGGGGTGGCGACGCTGCTGGTGCTGGCAAAGGCGGCAGAAAAGGGCATGGCGGCAAGGGCGACGTTCCCCATATAGACTTCTCCTTCTTGGAGGAGATGCATGGTCCGAAGAGCAAGGCGGGATGGGTGGTGCTTGCCATCGTTGTCGTGCTTTTGCTGGCTGGTGCCTATTGGTGGTTCCATCCAGCCATCAGTCTGAATTCAGTGGACCTCTGGATGTTCATCGGCCTTGTCTGCTTGATATTGGCGGCCTACTTCTACTATCGCCGCCAAGCATACAAGACAGGCGCCGGCAAATTCGAGAAGAGCCCGAGCAAGCAGAAGCGCTTCACGGTGCTCTTCGCCATTCCCATCGTCGTCATCCTGGTTGGGGTGTTGGGTGGCATCATGTCGAACGCCATCATTCCAGGCAACGCAGAGAAGTACACCAACGTACTCAAGACCGATACCCTTGAGTTCGCCCAGGATATCCAAGAGGTGGACTACAATCAGATTCCCGTCATCGATCGTGAATCAGCCATCCAGATCGGCGATCGCGAGATGGGTTCCATCCCTGAATACGTGAGCCAGTTCGAGATATCTTCACTGTACAGCCAGATCAACTACAAGGGTGCACCGGTGCGGGTAAGCCCCTTGGGCTATGCTGACCTGTTCAAGTGGTTCACCAATCGTGAAGGTGGCATCCCGGCCTATTCCCTGGTCAACATGACAACGCAGGATGCTGAGATCGTCCGCCTTGGCGACAATCCCATCTACTATTCGCAAAGCGAGCCGCTTGCGCGCAACATCGACCGCTACGTGCAGCTGAAGTACCCGTTCTACATCTTCGATGAGTTCTCCTTTGAGATCGACGAGGATGGCCATGCTTGGTGGATCTGCCCGGTACGCACGTTCACCATCGGTCTGTTCGGCGGCTATACCATCGACAAGGTGATCCTTTGCGATGCCACGTCAGGGGAGTGCACCGAAATGGGTATCGAGGAGGTTCCCCAATGGGTCGACCGGGTGTTCCCGGCTGAGCTTCTCATCGAACAGTACAACTGGTATGGCACGTATCTCAATGGATGGCTGAATTCGTTCTTGGGTCAGGAGGGCGTGGTGCGCACGACACCCGGAACCGATGGCACATCTGGCTACAACTACATTGCCAAGGACGATGACGTGTGGGTGTATACCGGCGTCACTTCGGCCACGGCTGACAATTCCATCATCGGCTTCGTGCTGATGAACCAACGCACGCAGGAATCCCACTTCTACAGCGTATCGGGTGCGACCGAGGCATCGGCGATGAACTCGGCTGAAGGCCAAGTGCAGAATCTGCGCTACACAGCCAGCTTCCCGCTGTTGATCAATGTCGCGAACCAGCCGACGTACTTCATGGCATTGAAGGATGCGACGGCACTGCCCAAGAAGTTCGCCATGATCGACATCCAGCGCTATCAGAATGTAGCGGTGGGGGACACCGTGGCAGACACTCAGACTGCCTATGAGGCGCTCTTGGCAACCAACGGCGTGCTGACGAATGAGACTGATCTTACGGACGTGGAGGAGAAGACCGGCACCATCACAGCAGTGGCTCAAGCGGTCATCGATGGCAATTCCCATTTCTATGCGGTCATTGACGATGAGGACACGCTTTACGATTTCGCGCTGCCGGGGCTTCTGAATATCCTGAAATACCAAGTGGGTGACCAGATCACCTTCACCTATCTGAAGACGGAGGGCATGAACACCGTCTATTCCATCATCGGACCGGATGGGCAGAAGCAGACCATGCAGGTGGAAACGGACAGCGGGGAGGCGAACGCTGAAGAGCAGGCAGTGGATCAAGCCGCCGTCCAAGAGGCTGCCGCGTAGCAAGGGAGACTCGTAGAGCGAAGACTTCAGCCTTCGGTCGTGACGAAGGCAGATGTTTCTGCTACAATGCTCGGGCTGCCCAAAAGGCGGTGAAAATGAAAGACAAGTTCTGCTGCTTAAGACAGCTGGTACCTGCAAAGGTTTAAGAGCGAAAGCTGCCAGCCGAGGTGGTTTCAGACATGTGAATGTCGGCCCCTGTCGTCTTGAGACGCAGGGGCCTTTTCTCTATGAAGAGCCTTGCTGAGTTTGGCAGAACGTGATGCGCTATGTAAGGAGGTGTAACGTTAATGCCGAACGCACAGAACCAAGAGATGCTTGCGAACATCAAGGCGGATTTGGAAGCCAGCGGTGCTGTTTGGGTGGTTGACTATCGCGGTCTTACCGTGAAGGAGATCCAACAGCTTCGCCGCAACATCCGAGAGGCCGATGGTCAGATGAAGGTGTACAAGAACACCATCATGCACCTGGCGCTCTCTCAGGAGGAGCTTCCCACCCTTGATGATCTGCTGGCTGGACCGTCAGCATTCGTATTCGCAGGCAAGGATGTGGCAGCTTCAGCCAAGGCCGTGAAGGAGTTCGCGAAAGAGAACGAGAACCTGACCATCAAGGGCGGTCTCATGGATGGAGAGGCTGTCAGTGCGGCAGAAGTGGAAGCCATTGCATCCCTTCCGTCTCGCGAGGTGCTCATGGCGCAGATCGCTGGTGCTATCAGCGGTGTGGCCCGTGGTCTTGCGACATCCATCAACGGTGTTCCCAGCGGGATCGCTCAGGCCATCAGCCAGGTGGCCGACCAGAAGGAAGCTGCCTAGCAGTCTTCCAAGCAGCATGAGGGCTGCATGACATGAACAGATGAGCCAAGGTGAGACTTGGCCAACCGAAAGGAAGAAAGAACATGGCTGTAACTCGTGAAGAGATTCTTGAAGCACTGAAGGAGATGTCCCTGCTGGAGGCTTCTGAGCTGGTGAAGGACATTGAGGAGACCTTTGGCGTGAGCGCTGCTGCTCCTGTGGCTGTGGCCGCTGCTCCGGCTGCCGGTGGCGATGCTGGTGCCGCTGATGCGGGCAAGACCGATTTCGATGTCATCCTCGAGGGCTTCGGTGACAACAAGATTGCTGTCATCAAGGTTGTCCGTGAGATCACTGGCCTGGGCCTCAAGGAGGCCAAGGAGGCTGTTGAGGGCGCTCCCACTCCTGTTGCTGAGGGCGTTCCGCAAGACAAGGCTGATGAGATCAAGGGCAAGCTGGAAGAGGCTGGCGCTGCTGTCACCATCAAGTAGCTTGCATCCACACATCATGCGAAAGGGCTCGGATCATCCGAGCCCTTTGCTTTTTCGGGAACAGGATTGAAAGCCGTTGGTGCGCTTTTGGGCCGATCTCCGCTTCGCCCGGATCGGCCCCTACGGCTCGGATCGACCCCTACGGTTCAGATCGATCCTGTTTGAAGTAGTTCAGCAGGGCACGTTCCGTTTCCTTGTACCGCTCAGCCAATTCCGTCTCATCGGTGATGCCGTCCTGAATGAGTGAGACGAGAATCTGCACCCCCAGATCAGGATCCTGCATGTCAAGTGGCTTGACCTTGACATCATCTCCATCGAATTCGCAGAGGGCGTAATCCCCTACGATACCGTGATCGAGGATGGCCTTGCGAAGTGCGTCATCTTCGTCATGATGCTCTGAGAGCAGATCCGCTGGCTTCACCTTCAAGGCAGTGGCGATCTTCGTGATGTTGTTCAGGCTGACGTTGATGCGCTCCTGTTCGATTCCTCCGATATAGGTTCTGTGCAGTCCGCACAACTCTGCCAGCTTCTCTTGGGTCAGACCTGCTTTCTTTCGGAAGAACCGCATGTTCGACGCCAGTGTTGCCTGTATGTCCATCGGTTATCCCTCCGCTGGTTCGGTCAGTCAATGAAGCTGAAACGCATAGCATGAACCCATCTATGATACATGGCTTCGTTCGCCCATTCAGGCATAAAAGAAGGGCGGAGATGCATTCTCCGCCCTTCCTGTGCCGTATGTGCAACGATCAAAGTCAGAATCGATAGGTTGCTGCAACACCATTCTCAACAGGCATTCTGCCATGAGGCAAGACGATGACCTTGGCATCCTGCAGCACGGCAGCTTCGGCGAACGCCCCAGCGATGTCAGGACTTGCTGGGTCCAGTTCCTTGTCATCAACGGGGTTGACGGAGCCGTCAACGGTGACCGTGCCGGTCTTGTCATCGAAGGTGCCCGGAATGCCCTTGCCCTCTTCCAAGAACAGCAAGTCGACCTTGCGTTCTACCAAGGCGAACCCTATTTGGGAAGGATCATTGGTTGCTTTGCCCTTGGAGGCCTTGAAGGCATAGTCCTCGTTTGCCTCTGCAAGCCCCTTTTCGCGCTGATTCATGATGATGGCCACGGCGTCATCCCTCAATTCCTGACCAGAGAGCGTACGCGCATCCTTCCTGATGCCTTCGGGAAGCAGCGTTTCAAACGTGCAGAGCTTGCGGAACATATGCTCATGCTCTGGCGCGGTGACCAAGATGACCGGATCGTCGCTTTCGCGCACCAGCTTGTCATTCATAGCCTTGTCAACATAGCGGAAGAACTTCTCAGCTTCCTCCTTCGTGACTTCCCTGCGTGACTTGTGGTCGTGGTAGGGAGATTCGTGGTCGGTCAGGCTGTAGTAGTCAAGTGCTGTGGTCTCGCCGTCGAACTCAGGGAACGTCTCTGCGAAGTAGTTCTTCACATCCTCGGGAAGGGGTACGTAATGGACCCCATTGTAGTCCCCGTCCAGGAGAGCGAAGAAGTCGGTGTTCAGAAGCAGAAGCTTATAGCTCATCTCGAACATGGCATCACGGAAGAGTGGCTTCAAATAGAACTGAGGCCCAACCGTGACGACAGCTTCAGGGGCGGTGTTCATGTTGATCACATAGGCGTCTTGATTCGTGACCAGGAATGCCAACCCTTGGGAAGCATCCACCCAAAGCGGCAAATCCTCATGGGAAAGGATGTAATCAAGCTTCTGCTGGATGCCAGCGTAATCCTTCTCGGGATAGCTCTCCGCAAGCCTGCGATATGCCTCCTTGCAGAGATCCTTGAATTCGATACGATCCCAGTCCTGTTGGCGGTCTTCCCGTTCGGTGCGTTTGATGGGTACGTAGATGGAAACAAGCGGGCCGCCTGCAGGAGCCTCGTTCACGAAAGCCTTCGGCTGGAACGTGGTGACATGGATGTGGTCTGCCAGCTCACGGATGCGTTCTTTTCTCATAGGTGGCCTCCTTTATATGCGCTGTACGAAGCAGCGTCTTCATACTGCTGATGAATCAAGCATAGCCACGCAGGGAATCAAGAACCAAGCTTGCCCAGAGTTGTTGACTAAAGGTTTCGCGTCTGTGACTGAGAATATCCTTTTGCCTGCATGCTATCTGGCGCGAACGCTCATGGCGCGCATGGCATTGAGAATGGCTATCACCGCCACTCCCACATCGGCGAATACGGCCATCCACATGTTCGCGATGCCCAAAGCGGCCAAGATCAGCACTGCGAACTTCACGCCGAGGGCGAATATGATGTTCTGCCAGACGATGCGCATGGTCTTCTTGGCTACCCGTATCGCCTTCGCCACCTGGGTGGGACGATCGTCCATGAGCACGATGTCAGCCGCTTCGATGGCGGCATCGCTGCCCATGGCGCCCATGGCGATGCCCACATCGGCGCGCATCAGCACAGGTGCATCATTGATGCCGTCTCCCACGAAGGCGACTTTGCCCTTGGCGTCATGCTGCAGCAGCCGCTCGACCTCCTCAACCTTGTCTTGGGGAAGGAGCTCTGAGCGCACCTCACTGACTCCCAGCTTGTCAGCTACGGCATGGGCGACGGCTGTTTGGTCCCCCGTGAGCATCACCGTGCGTTTCACTCCCATGCTGTGCAGGTTGTCCAAAGCTTCGATTGCGTCTGGCTTGATGACATCACCGATGATGATGGTGCCCGCGAACTGACCATTCACCGCCACATGCACCTGAGTGCCTACGAGATCAGACGCTGTGTAGGCGATGCCGTTCTCATCCATCAGGCGTCCATTGCCCGCCAAGATGACGTCATCGTCGAAGCGGATGCGCACGCCGCGTCCCGAAAGGTCCTGCCCCTCGCTCAGGCGATCAAGCTGGATGGGCTTCTCGAAGGCATGCGTGATCGACTGGCCGATGGGATGATTGGAGAGAGATTCCGCGGCCGCTGCCCATTCCAGCAGACGCTCAGGGGATATCCCAGAGGCAGGAATGACATCCGTCACCTCGAAGGTGCCTGAGGTGAGCGTTCCGGTCTTGTCGAACACCACCGTGTCAACCTGCGAAAGGGCTTCCAGATAGTTCGACCCCTTGATGAGGATACCCAGTTTCGATGCACCGCCGATGCCGCCGAAGAACGAAAGCGGGACGCTGATGACCAAGGCGCAGGGGCAGGACACAACCAGGAAGGTGAGGCCGCGCAGAATCCAGTCGGGCCATGCGCCTCCGATGATGAAGGGGGGCACGAGGGCGATCATGGCGGCAAGGCCCACCACGATGGGGGTGTAGTATCGAGCGAACCGCGTGATGAAGTTCTCTGTCTGCGCCTTCTTGTCTGCCGCGTTCTCAACCAGCTCAAGAATGCGATTCACCGTGGAGTTGGCGTAGGGCTTCGTGACGCGCACGGTGATCGTGCCGGTCAGGTTCACGCATCCTGAGATGACCTCTTCGTCCTCGTGGGCGTGGCGAGGGACGCTTTCGCCGGTGAGTGCCGAAGTGTCCACTTGAGAATCCCCCGCAATCACGATGCCATCCAAGGGGATCCGTTCGCCAGGCTTCACGATGATCTCATCATCCACCTTTACGGCGTCGGGTTTCACTTGTACGAGTTTGCCATCCTCGACCACATTCGCGAATTCGGGAACGATGTCCATCATGGCCTTGATGGATTTGCGTGACTTGCCCACCGCGTAGCTTTGGAACAGCTCTCCCACCTGATAGAACAGCATGACAGCTGCCCCTTCGGCCATATGGGGCTCAGAATCGGGGAAGAACACCAAGGCGAAGGCTCCCAAGGTCGCTATGGTCATGAGGAAGTTCTCATCAAGCCCATGACCTCTGAGGAGATTCTTGGCGGCTCGCCCAAGAACGTCATAGCCAGCGATCAGATACGGGATGAGGAAGAGCCCGAACTCCACGTAGAGTGCATTGTTGGCACCGACGGTGCGCTCGATCAGCCCTGTGCCCTCACAGATGAGGATGGCGAAGAAGAGCAGCAAAGAGAAGATGATGCGATTGCGCCAGCTCTTGAGATGGGCGTCACCTTCACTTCCGTGGTCATGCTCGTGGTGATGGCCATCACTGCAGCTACATCCATGATCTCGGTCGTGATGCGCGGCGCTTTCTGAGGTTTCGGTATGAGTATGGGAGGATTTGAGGGTTTCGCAGGCTTCGCACATGATGACTCCTATTCGCAGATATGCGTGAGGCCTTGGGCCAGCATCGTATAGACATGGGCATCGGCCAACGAGTAGATAACGCTCTTTCCGTCACGTCGGAATTTGACCAAATGCGCTTGCTTCAGCTGGCGCAGTTGATGGGAGACGGCGCTTTGGGTGGCGCTGATGATGCCTGCGATGTCGTTGACGCTGCGCTCCTGCTCCATGAGTGCATAGAGTATCTTGATGCGCGTGGTGTCGGCGAACACCTTGAATAGGTCTGCCAATTCGTAGAGCAATTCGTCCTCTGGCATCTCATCGCTGAAGTGGCAGCTGTCTATGGCCGTTGAGCTCAAGATGCTCTGGGCCTCTTCGATGATGGGTTGGTTTTGGTTCATTGGGCACCCTTCAATAGATAAACATATGAACAACTGTTCATAAGTATAGAACCAAGTCGCCCGGTTTGCAATGGTCAACGAATCGTTCACGTTGTTGAGAGGGTTGCGCGGGCTGCACTATCATCACAGGCATTGCGAATGGAAGGTGCCCATGAATGCTCCAACAGTGCGATCAGCAAACGTGAAGCCGCAGAAGCCGAAGGCTGTGGCGCCTGAGTTGCCCGACCCCATACCAGGGTTTGCGAACTTCGGGTACATGGCCTTGCGGGGAGTTGACAATGCCCGCGATTTGGGAGGCATGCCCACTGCAGATGGACGTCGCATTCGCAAGCGGCGTCTCCTGCGCTCAGGGGCACTGGAAGCAGCCACTGCGGCAGACATCAAGCAGCTGGTGCGCATGCATGACATGGAATACGTCGTGGATTTCCGCGCTCCGGCCGAGGTGGATCGCAGTCCTGACCCAATACCCTTGCTCACCGGTGTGGAATACGTGAATACACCGTCGCTGCCAGATGGCGCCATTGTGACCATCGGGCGTGCCAGCATCGCGAAGGACCGAAAGCTGCTGGGGGAATTCACCAATCATCCCTTCGAAACCGTCATGGACCTCTATCCGAAAGCGCTTCTGGGAGAGATGGGCATCGAGGCATACAAGCGTTTCCTGCATGAGTTGCTTGAGGCGAAGACGGGTGCCATCCTTTGGCATTGCACCCAAGGGAAGGACCGCACGGGTATCGCTGCTATTCTGGTGGAACATGCCTTGGGCGTGTCGAAGGAGAACATCATCGCTGATTATCTGGCAACCAACCTGTTCATGCGCGGCGGCATCGTCGTTTTGGAGAAAGTCCTTCGCAAGCTTCACGTTGCCAAGAACCTCACGCGGGGCATTGAGGCGTACGTGCATGCGCACCGGGTGTATTTCAACGCAGCCCTGAAAGCCATGGATGGGGTGTTCGGTTCGATTGATGCCTATATGGCGCGAGAACTTGACTTTGGGGAACATGAGAAGCAGACTCTTCGGGAGCTCTATCTGGAAGAGGTGTAAGTGAGTCTGCCTTCTGAAGCACCATCACGCTTGGCTGGCGTGTTGGTCAAGCATCCGAAGTGGAAGATTTGGACTGCGGCCATTGCTTTGGCGGCAGTGCTCTTCGCGCTGTTCATCGTGATGCTGGTCCAGGCTGTTGGGAGCGCTTCTTCGGAAGCGTCATCCGCTCAGATGGAACGAACTGCCGTGGAGTCTGGATCGATGTCGACAAGCGAAGGGGGGTCATCTTCGGAGGATGCTTCTTCGCTATCTGAAGGAGCCGGGTTGCTTGGGGGGAACACGGTGTCTGCCGAAGAGGCCGCAGCAGGGGGCGTTGGAAAGGATGGAAGCGCGCCATCTGACTCTGGCGGTCAGGCTGCTTTGACGTCGTCCCAGGAAAACGCCTTCATGGCAGCAAAGCTGCATATCTCGGAGATGCCCTATTCCCATACTGGTTTGGTATCCGTCCTTGAGAGTGAGGGATACTCCCATGACGATGCCGTGTTCGCCGTTGACAGACTCAACGTTGATTGGAATGCGAAAGCCGTCGAGATGGCCACGCAGTATCTTGATACGATGGAATTCACCCGTGCGGATTTGGTAGACCAATTGCTCTATGAGGGATTCAGTCAAGAACAGGCCGAAGCGGCCGCAACCGCTGTGGGCCTTTGAGGGTGCAGGGAGAAGGCGGCTGATGAGCATTCTCACACGGCGCGCATTCATGAAGGCGGCAGCGCTGGGGATGGCATCCTTGTCAGCGGGGACGCTTTGGGGATGCGCCTCGGATGATGCAGGTACCCAGCAGACGCAGGGGGAAGCGAAAGGGGTTCTGCCGCCCGACCCTTTGGAGGAATTGATCGCGGGACTTTCCCTTGAGCAGAAGATATCGCAGCTCTTCGTCGTGCGTCCTGAGGATATGCTGGGTGTGTACCGGGCAGAAGCGCAGGCTGAGGATGAAGAGGTGGAAACGGAGGGTGGGGAGCGGGCCTCTGGAGGTGCGGGCGTGTCTGGTAGTGATGATGCCCCAGCCGTCTTCCAGCCCGTCACGGAACTGACGGAGGATATGAGGCAGGCCTTTGCCACGATGCCTGTAGGTGGTTTCGCCTTCTTCGCGAAGAATCTGGAGGACCCGAATCAGACTGAGGGGTTCCTTGCGCAGTTGCGTGAATGCATCTCGGCGGTCAATGGGATCGAACCGCTCCTGTGCGTTGACGAGGAAGGAGGCCGTGTTGCACGCATTGCGAACAATGACTCGTTCGGCGTCGTGAATGTGGGAGACATGGCTGACATTGGGGCAGGCGACAATCCGGATCTGGCGAAGCAGGCGGCTGAGAAGATAGCCGGATACCTGAAGCCGCTCGGATTCAATACCGATTTCGCGCCTGTGTGCGATATCGCGGACAATCCTGAAAATGACACCATGGCCAGGCGGTCGTTCGGGGCCGATGCGGATGAGGTGGCCCGTATGGTGGCAGCCGCGGTAACCGGTTTTCAAGAAGAAGGACTGGCATGCTGCCTCAAGCATTTCCCAGGATTGGGCAGTGCGGAAGGAGACAGCCATACGGGACGTATCAGCATCCAGGATGATCTGGATGGGCTTGAATCCTCTGAGCTCAAGCCGTTTCGGGCAGGGATCGAAGCGGGGGCGCCTTTGGTGATGATGAGCCATCTGTCCGTTCCGCAGGTGACAGGTGATGATACGCCCGCATGCCTTTCTGAGGTGATGGTGAATGACGTCTTGCGCAAGCAGCTTGGATTTAAGGGCGTCGTCATCACGGATTCGTTGGGGATGCGCGCGGTGACTGATTATCACAGCCCCGGTGATGCAGCGGTTGAGGCCATCAAGGCTGGTTGTGATATCGTGCTGATGCCTGCGAACCTGCAAGCGGCCTTCGATGCTTTGCTTGCGGCGGTGACAGGGGGCTTCATCCGCGAGGAGCGCATCGATGAGTCCCTTCGCCGCATCCTTTCCCTGAAGGAGCACTACCTCAGCTAAGCTGTGTTCCTTGACCGTGTTCCCCTTGTATAATCGTGACAACCTTCCCTCTTGCGAAAGGAACGCTATGAGCAACGCCGCCCCTTCGAACCCGACTGTTCTCGTCGTTGACTTCGGTGCCCAATACGGTCAGCTGATTGCGCGGCGCGTGCGTGATCTGGGCGTGTATTCCGAGATCGTGCCGTGTGACGTGAGCGCCGACGAGGTAAGGGACATGGCGCCTGCGGCCATCATATTGTCGGGCGGTCCGGCCAGTGTGTATGCCGAAGATGCGCCTTCCCTGGACCCGGGAATACTGGAGTTGGGTGTGCCGGTGCTGGGATTCTGCTATGGCCAGCAGATCATGGCGAAAGTGCTGGGAGGGGTGGTTTCGCACACGGATGTTGGCGAATACGGACCAGCAGCTTTGATCCGGAGTCATGGGGACGGTTCTCCTGACTCATTCGATAGCGCCTTGTTCGCAGGCACGCCTTGCGAGCAGGCGGTCTGGATGAGCCACCGGGATTCTGTCAGTCAGGTGCCGGATGGGTTTGTTGTGACGTCGCGCACGAACGTGTGTCCGGTGGCCTCCATGGAATGCGCCGAGCGCAGACTGTACGCTACGCAATTCCACCCCGAGGTGCGCCATACGCCTTTTGGGGATGCGATGCTTTCGAACTTCTTGTTTGGAGTGTGCGGGCTTGTGCGCGACTGGACCATGGATTCCATCATCGAGGATTCCGTGGCGGCCATCCGCGAGCAGGTGGGCGATGGGCGCGTGATCCTAGGGCTTTCCGGCGGTGTGGATTCGTCGGTAGTGGCCGCGCTTTGCGCGCGGGCGATCGGGCGCCAGGTGACGTGCGTGTTCGTGAACCACGGGCTGCTTCGCAAGAACGAGCCCGAGGAAGTCGAGGAGGTGTTCACGCGCCAGTTCGACGTGGATTTCGTGCACGTGCATGCCGAGGATCGCTACGCCCAGCTGCTTGCGGGCGTGACCGACCCTGAGCAGAAGCGGCGCATCATTGGTGAGCAGTTCTGGAAGGAGTTCTTCGCGGTGGCGGAGGACGTAGCCGCAGGTGGAGAGCCTGTGCGGTTCCTGGCGCAGGGGACCATCTACCCCGACATCATCGAGAGCGGCGCGCGCAAGACCGGCGGGAAGGCATCCACTATCAAGAGTCATCACAACCTGATTCCGTTTCCCGAGGGCGTCAGCTTCGAGTTGATCGAGCCGCTTGACCATTTCTTCAAGGACGAGGTGCGCGCGCTGGGCACGGCCTTGGGGCTGCCTGACCACATCGTACACAGGCAGCCGTTCCCGGGGCCGGGGTTAGCCATCCGCATCATCGGTGACGTGACGCCCGAGAAGCTGGAGATGCTGAAGGACGCGGATGCCATCGTGCGCGAGGAGTTGGACGCGTACAACGAGTCGCTGTATCTGGAGACGTGGGAGCGTGCGGGGGAGCTTGCGCGGGCAGGCGCTGGCGGTCCCGAGGTGGAGCGCCCGGTGTGGCAGTACTTCGCCGTGCTGCCCGACGTGCGCAGCGTGGGCGTGATGGGCGACGAGAGGACGTATGGGCGGCCGATCGTGCTGCGGGCCGTGGAGTCGAGCGACGCGATGACGGCCGACTGGGCGAAGCTGCCCTACGACGTGCTCGCGCGCGTAAGTAGCCGCATCGTGGCCGAAGTCCCTGGCGTGAACCGCGTGGTGTACGACATCACCAGCAAGCCGCCTGCGACTATTGAGTGGGAGTGAGAATTACCAGTTCAGAGGCACTATTTAGCTTCAC
>CAYWWK010000037.1:0-14702 GCA_964462135.1 uncultured Eggerthellaceae bacterium
CAGAGCGAAGCGTGCCTTGACGGCCGTGAACGCCAAGGCTGAGCACCCCTCTGCGAACACCACCGCACCCCCCAAGGCCGAACGCCTTCATGTGTTCATACACCGCCGCCACCCATTGCCACATCGGGCGGATTGAGAATCCGCCCCTACGAAGCAGGACAGCATCCTTTTTCAAAGACATGGAAGGTGGGCAGAGGGAAGGCTGCGACGCGGAGCTAGTCCTTTAGGGCGAAGCTTCTGACCGTTGCCTGCCTTTCGCGTCTCCGTTATCCCGAGAGGTTGTTCTGGTTGATCGCAGGTCCCCTTGCAGGGGACGCAGGCTAAAGCCTGCGCTACGAACCTTTGCTGCGCGTTACAAAGGCACTGCGCTGTCAGGACCGTCCCAGAAGCGCTTTGGCTTCCTCCAGTTGCTGTTTGACCGCCTCGCAACCCGTGCCCCCATAGGTCTTCCGCGCATCGACGATATGTCGCAGATCAAGCTCGTTCACGATATTCGCTTCAAAGAGCAGCGATTCTGCTTGGAAATCCTCCAGTGTCAGGTCATCCAGATTGCACCCGCGCTTCTCGCAGAGAAGCACCAGATGTCCCACGACCTCATGCGCTTGCCGGAACGGCATCCCCCGCTTCGCCAGATAGTCGGCCACATCGGTAGCCGCCAGATGCCCTTTGTGCGCTTGCTGCATCATGGCATCTGCATGCACCTGCATCGTGGCTATCATCCCCGTTGCGCATACATAGCAGTCCTCAAGAGTGTCAGCGGCATCCCATGCACCCTGCTTGTCCTCTTGCAGGTCCTTGTTGTACGCCAACGGCAACGACTTCAGCGTCATCAGCAATCCCATGAGATCGCCTACGACGCGTCCTGCTTTCCCCCGAATGAGCTCCGCGAAATCCGGATTCTTCTTCTGCGGCATGATGGAAGATCCGGTGGAGTAGGAATCGGACAAGGTGATGAATCCGAACTCGGCACTGGACCAGAGGATGAGCTCTTCACACAGTCGCGTCAGATGAATGCAGGACACACTGGCAGCATAGATCAGATCGAGCAGGAAATCACGATCGGACACAGCATCGAGGGAATTCGGAATGGGTCGATCGAATCCCAGCGCTTGGGCGGTGGCGAACCGATCGAGCGGATAGGTGGTTCCCGCCAAGGCTGCCGCCCCCAGCGGTGACGCATCAGCCGAACGCTTCGCCGCTGCGATGCGTTCGAAGTCTCGGGCAAGCATCCACGTATATACCAGCAAATGATGGGCAAGAAGCACGGGTTGGGCATGCTGCAGATGCGTGTAACCCGGCATGACCACGTCAAGATGCGCTTCGGCTTGGGTTATGAGCGCCTCCCGCAGAGCCTTGTTCGCTGCCATGAGAGCATCGCAACGCTCCTTCGCGAACAGGCGCGTGTCCGTTGCAACCTGATCGTTCCGCGAACGCCCGGTATGCAGCCGTGCACCCGCATCCCCAATGCGCTCCGTCAAGGTGCGTTCGATGGCCATGTGGATGTCTTCGTCGTTGATGTCGAAGGGGAAGGCACCCGCTTCTATCTCAGCTTGGATGGCATCAAGGCCTTCGCGAATGGCTGCGGCATCGTCTTCAGAGATGATTCCCTGAGCCGCCAGCATGGTGGCATGCGCCTTCGAACCAGCAATGTCTTGCCGGAACATCACCTTGTCCACCGGAAGCGACGCCCCGAATCGCTGCGTGAACTCATCCACACCCTCTTCGAATCGCCCCGACCACAACGCCATGCTCACATCTCCTTTATTGATATCTGCACACTTGATGCATATCGTTGACAGATACTTGTTGCCTAGGTTAGCAAATTGATAAGCAGAATCGGGATGGTGGAACGAAGACCGCAACGCTTCAGAGCGTAACCATTCCGATTCTGCATGCCACAGCGTACCTCTGTTGCCTAGTTCGAGAACTGATCCTTCGTTTCCTTCACGGCCTCGAACTGATCCATCTTGGCACCCTGCGAAAGCCGGTTCTCCGCCCATGTCTTACAGGAGAGCGCATGCAGGTCGATGAACCCCTTCGCCGCATCATGATCGAAGGCATCATCGGCATCATAGGTTGCAAGCCCCAGATCGTAGAGGGAGTAGTTGCTCTTCCGGCCCACTGCTGTGCAGCTGCCCTTGTAGAACTTGAGGTTCACGGTGCCGGTCACGCACTGCTGCGTGTCAGCCAGGAATGCATCCAGCGCCTCTTTCAGGGGCGAGAACCAAAGACCGTTATATACCTGCTCGGCCCAAGCCTGTTCGATGCCCAACTTGAAATGCAGAACACTGCGCTCAAGGCAGAGATCCTCCAATGCCTTATGGGCACAGATGAGAGCCAAGGCCCCGGGCACCTCATAGCATTCCCGGCTTTTGACGCCTACGAGCCGGTTCTCGATCATATCCAAGCGCCCGAAACCATTCGCACCAGCTATCTCGTTCATGGCATAGATGATGTCCAGATAGCTCATGTTCTCCCCGTCAAGCGCACAGGGTACGCCTGCTTGGAAGGCCACTTCGACATAGGTCGGCTCATCAGGAGCCGCCTGCGGCGAAATCGTCATGGTGTAGATGTCCTCTGGCGGCTCAGCCCACGGGTTCTCCAAAACGCCGCATTCGATAGCCCGACCCCAGAGGTTGTCGTCAATGGAATACGGAGAGGCCTTCGTGGTGGGCACGGGAATGCCATGCTCCTCTGCCCACGCCATCTCCTCGTCGCGACTGCCCAGATCCCAATCACGCACGGGAGCGATGATCTCAAGGGAAGGATCGAGCATCAGGATGGACGATTCGAAGCGAACCTGATCGTTGCCCTTGCCCGTGCAGCCATGCGCGATGTACTTCGCACCATAGATGTGCGCGGCGTCCACCAGGTGCTTGGCAATCAGCGGCCGTGAGAGGGCGCTCACCAGAGGATACTTGTTCTCATACGCAGCATTCGCTGCCATGGCGCTGGTCAGGTATTCATTGGCGAAGTCCTCACGCATGTCAACGACCAGGCAATCCACGGCTCCCGAATCGAGCGCCTTCTGCTTGATGGCTTCCAGCCCTTCGTGGTCTTGGCCCAAATCTCCGGCCACCGCTATCACGTCAAGGCCGTATTTCTCCTGAAGCCACTTGATGCAGACGGACGTGTCCAGACCGCCAGAGTAGGCAAGGATGACTTTTTCTTTCTCCATGATGATGCTCCTTCGCGTGCATGTCAGCCAGAGGCTGAAACTGTTGTCTTGGTTCGGCGCAGAGAGACGGCATTGCCTCTGGATGGTGCGCAGGGTGGTGCAAGGGTGGTACAAGGGGTGGGTACGAGGGTCTGGGGCTGACGACGAAGACAGACCGCCCTCAAGACAAAAAAGAAGACGACTTAGAAAAGTCGTCGTCGGGAGATGCGAACGCGGGTGCATGCAGCAAGATCGGCCACGATGGCCGTCTTTTCGATATGCGCTGCAAATGCTTTCATGATCCCTTTCCTGTTCGCTTGGGCGCAGATGATAGCACAACGATCCTTTTCGTCCATCACCTTCAACCGTGAGCGGTCGAAAGCCATATTGAACCTGCGCCGCGAAGTCGAATCCAGAGTCGTTATAATGCCGCCTATGCCACAAGACGTCTTTCAACAGGAACAATCTCACCTCACCTATGTCTACGCCGAACTCAAACGGTTGGGGACCGATTGCGTGAAGCGCATGGAGCGCACCGCATCCCAAGCTCAGGAGGACAAGCGTGCCATGGCTGAGGAACTCTCCGTGAATCTGGCGAACTATGCCGATGCCATGGAAACCTATGCTGATTTCGCCGCCATGAACACCATCGTGGAGATGTCGAACCTCACGCAAACCATGGATGCCCAACGGCTGGCAGACATCACGCTTCTGCTCAAGCAGCCGTACTTCGCGAAGGTGAATCTCAAATTCCCCCAATTCGAGGATGTCAAGGAGATCTACATCGGTGCCGCGGGCATCTCAGATGAGAACTACCAGAAGCTGGTGGTGGATTGGCGCTCTCCCATTGCGGAGACCTATTACAACCAAGGCACTGGCCCCACTTCCTATGAGGCCAACGGTCGCACCATTCATGCCGACCTGCAGCTGCGTCGGCAATTCAGCATCACTGAGGACAGGCTGCTTCAGTACTTCGATACGACGGTTGCCATCCAGGATCCCCTTCTGTTGAAGTCGCTCGAAAGCGGCAAGACCGATCGGATGGAAGCCATCACCACCACCATCCAGAAGGAGCAGAACACGGTGATCCGACATGAGGACGTGCCCACTCTGCTCGTCATCGGAGCCGCAGGCAGTGGCAAGACCTCTGTCATGATGCAGCGAATCGCCTACCTGTTCTACCAGCTTCGTGATTCATTGGCACCTGAGAACGTGGCGCTCATCACACCCAATGCAGTCTTCGGCGCCTATATCGAAGATGTCCTGCCGGAATTGGGAGAGAAGAATCCCCCCATGATGACGTGGCAGGGACTCATGGGGCAGCTGCTGCCCGAAGGACGCGGTATCGGGGATGCGAATGTGCCGGTTGATCGGCTGGATGCCATTGATGTGGCCCTTGAGCATTTTGAGTTCCAGCCGGGGGATTTCCGCGATATAGCGTGGGATGGCGTTCGCTTGGTCAGTGCCAGCCAGATTCTCAAGATCTCAGCAAGGCACAGCAACTATCCCGCAGGCCCCCGACGCGTCACCATGATGAGGGAAGCCATTCTGAAGCGCCTGAATGCGCGATTGAACCAGATCGCCTCCCAGGATGATACGCAAGACCAGCTGGCCGCCCTCACGCTGGATGAGCAGATCGCCCAGTTCGGAAGTCCCGTTGAACTTTTGACTGAAGAGGAGGCCGTAACCGCAGCACGCCAATTCGTTCACCATCGGTTCGAACCTGCTTTCGCTTTTGTGGAAGAAGATGCATGGATCGATGTGGACCACATGGGTTACCGTCTATTGGAACGGGAGGGCCTGACATCGCTGGAATGGCTCTATCTCAAGATGGGCCTCACGGGCTTGGCTGCTGAAGAGGTTCGCTATGCCATGATAGACGAGGTGCAGGACTACACCGCAGCCCAGCTCATGGTGGCCGCCCGCTATTTCAGATATGCTCATTTCCTACTGCTGGGCGACCCGAACCAAGCCATCGCCGAAGGAACGGCATCCTTCGATGACATCCGAACCATCTTCGGACAGCCTCGGGGCAACGTCAACCACGGACCGGTTTCTGAATGCACGCTGCCCACAAGCTATCGCTGCACGCCGCAGATTACCCGTCTGTTCGCCAGTCTGGCGGAGACGGACACTGGCATGAGCATCCAATCCGTCCAGCGCGGTGGCACAGACCCGGTCATCTTGGCCCCTTCTCAAGAACAGTACCTGCCTGAGATGGCGCGGGTCATCCAGTGCGCAGAGCAGCAGCCGGGCATCACAGCTGTCATCGTTCCTTGGAAGCAGGATGCGAAACGCCTAGCGAAACAGCTGGCCCCCTTGGATGTGCATCCTATCGTGATGGACGGCAAGACCCCTCTCCCCGAAAGGGGAGTCATCGTGATTCCGCTTGGTTTGGCGAAGGGGCTTGAGTTCGATGAGGTGGTCATTGCGAATGCCCCTGCAGGGCTCGATCCTGAAGACCCGCTGACGCGTCGTCGGTTGTATACGGCCATCTCCCGCGCCACCCGACGCTTGACCATCTTCACGCAACCGTGACATGCCCCGTGACAGCTTCCGTTACCCTGATAATGGAAGATGCATGCGTCTGCAACATAGACTCATAGCGCAGGTTTGTAGCGCAGGCTTTAATCTGCGACCTTCGGAGGTGACTCCCGATTTTCGTAGCGCAGGCTTTAGCCTGCGAATTCTCTTCTTCACAACCAACGAAGGCTAAAGCCTTCGCTACGGGTCGACCTGTCCAGTGGGGGAGATCCGTAGCGCAGACTTTAGCCTGCGAGTGCCCCCCTTGGTGGCACAAGGCAAGCCGCTGCTGCGCGTTCTGGGTCGATCTCCGCTTCGCTCGGATCGACCCCTACGAGTCTTCGCTACGAGGTTGCGCCGCACGCTGCAGAGGTGAAGCGCTTCGGAGCCGTCCTGTCCTGAAAGTGCCTCATTTCGCCAGCTTCATCAGATTGGCTGCCACCCCACACAAGAGCCCTCCAATAGGCCATGCCAGCCAGAACAGCGGCGTTTGGTATTCCGGCACGAAGAGCATGACCAGACCGGCAATGGTGGCAATGATCATGATGCTGCCACAGAGAGCACCTGTTTTCTGGTCCCTTGTTCGATGCTCTTTCATCCGGTTCTTCTCTTCATCTGTAAGATCCAGCTGCTCTATCTCTTGGGAGGCCAACACTTCAGCAGCACCTTCGTTGTAGTTCCCTATGTTCAGACGCCCGAGCATAATGGAACCATAGACAATCGACCGCGCACCGAAGGCGATGAGCACCATCATGAGAGGCACCCCGACAATTCCCTCGAGCGGAGTGTCTGAGAACAGGATCACGATGCAGGTGGCCGCGAAGATCAGCACGATCCCACCGATCAGGTTGTAGATGAAGAGGCTGCGCGTCTTCGCCCGCTCCTCCTCCGTGTAGAAGTCATCGATGCGCGGATGCTGGCGAACGAAGGCAGCATGGTTCATGCCTGCTGGGATGATCAGCAGAAGCCCCAGAGCCACCCCCGCAAGAACCAGCATCGTCCCTATGGCATCAGCCACATTCTCAGCAAGGGGAATGAAGGCAAGCTGCTCCGCTTCAGCAAGGTTGTAGAAGATGACCGACAGCGCCGTTCCAAGGAGAATGACCATGATGCCGCTGGAGATACGGTTCGCGAAGCTGCGCATATGCTCGTCGTACCCGAAGACATCAGTGGGCAGGACTGCGAGTTCCCCTTCATCGGCTGCATCCGGTGAAGCAGGCGCGCGATCAGTCAGATCTTCCAGCACCAGCTCATCCAATGTGCAGTCGAATATCTCGCACATCTTGATGAGCTTGTCCATTTCGGGATAGCTCTTGTCCGATTCCCATTTCGTCACAGACTGCCGACTGACCCCAAGCAGCACAGCAAGCTGCTCTTGGGTCATGTGATGCGTCGCACGCAAATGGAGCAGGTTCTCACGAAAGCTCATCGTTTTTCGCCTTTCAAAGCAAGATCGGGACAGTGGGTGCAGAACGTGGTTCGCGAGATCCTATTATGGGAAAACCCACGGTGCATGCCATCAACCGACGCGTTCTTTCTTGCCAAGACAAGGCTACCGCTGGTTGCAAAGCCCTGCAAGAGAGCCTGATAGACTGATGATTCTGTTATCGCACCTGCTTCCAGAAATGATCAAGCAAAGGGTATGAACACATGAAGGTTGAGGCCGATTCAGCAGGGCCAGAAACCCATGATATACATCATCATGGGTTTCGCCAGCCCGATGCCAAGGCCGAACGCCTTCATGTGTTCATACACCGCCGCCACCAAGGCAAGACCCCTCTGTGAACATGGTCCTTACCATTTCGGGCGGATTGAGAATCCGCCCCTACGAAGCTGCGCTACGGACTCAGTCCTGCGATTCGAAACGTTCCTTTTGTACTGTTAAGAGCGTTGCAATCCTGATATACCGGTTATGTATAAAACGAAGGGTGGAGCGAAGGCTGCGTAGCTTCTGAGCGGAACCCCCTTCTTTTATACATTCAATGTAGATTCTGTTACCCCCTATTCCGAATAGTCAGTGTCCACCTGCACGTCAAAGTGGTATTCGGGGTGCTTTTCCTCCATGGCGGAAACCACCTGATGCGCAGCCGACTCATTCTTGGCATCAACATCCAAGACAAGATCGAAGTAACAGGTCTTGCGATCATCATCGACATAGAAGGCATGGTCATTCAGGATGGCTGGTTCCTTGGCGCACAGCTCCTGCAGTTCCTCATGCATGGCCGCATCCTTCCCAGAGGTGCTTTCGGTGTAGATGCCCACGGTGACCAGGACACCGAAGTTCTCATGCAGCCCATTCGCCATCTTCCGCGTCAATTCGCTGATCTGTGTTGCCGTCATGGTGTCCGCAACGCCAATGCGCATCGAGCCGATGGTCTTATGCGGTCCGAAGTTGTCCAGGATGATATCGTGCACACCATGGACCTCGGGGAACTGACGGGTGTAGCGCTTGATGGAGGCCACCAGCTTCTTGTCCTCAGGAGTGCCGATGATGGGGGCTAGGGAATCACGCAGCACATCGACGCCAGCCTTGATCACGGCGAAGGAGATGGCCAGACCCACGATGCCGTCGATGTTGACACTCCAAAGGTTCTGCACGATGGCAACCACCAAGGTGCCGCCTGAGATGATGGCATCGTTGTTGGAATCCACTCCAGATGCAATGAGCGCCTCGGAATGGGTCTTGTCCCCGTAATGCTTGAACATGAGGCCCAGCACGATCTTGATCAGGATGCCCACCACGATGATGGTGATCGTGATAACAGAATAGCTGGGCGTTCCCGGATGGATGATCTTGAGGATGGATTCGCGCAATGACACCAGACCTGCCGCCAGGATGATGACGGCGATGACCACGGAAGAGAGGTATTCGACGCGTCCGTATCCAAAGGGGTGAGCCTTGTCGGGCCGTTTTCCCGCCAGCTTCGTACCCACGATGGTGACGACCGAAGACAACACATCGGTTGCGTTGTTCACCCCATCAAGGATGATGGCAATGGAATGGGACACGAAGCCGATGATGAGCTTCAAGGCAACCAGCAGCAGATTCCCCGCAATGCCAAAGATGCTGGCTTTGACTATCTCGTGTTCCCGCTGCATCGCCTTGTTCCCTTTGTCCAGCTGAGCCTGCGAAGCCGTTTGGCATTGCCAGGATGGTTGTCCGAACGGCACCCACTGGACACTGTAGTGCATGCCCGCAGAACGCAAGAGACGATTCCCATTCTGTCAAGAAGCCATTTAAATGAGGCAGAAGGTCCACATCCAATGTCCCCTGTCGGCCGTGCTCGCAAAGGCTGAGCCCCCATGTGGGTACAGGCGGTGTATACTGCGTACATGCGTTCGGATTTTCGCTACATAGCCATCGATCTCAAGTCATTCTATGCATCTGTGGAATGCCAGGAATGTGGGCTGGACCCCCTCACCACCAATCTGGTGGTGGCTGATGTCTCGCGCACGCAGAAGACCATCTGCCTGGCAGTGTCACCTTCGCTCAAGGCCTACCGCATCAGTGGTCGTGCACGGCTTTTCGAAGTCACCCAGCGGGTCAGCCAGATCAACGAAGACCGTCTGCGTACGCTCAAGCGCCGGACGAACCATCGTCAATTCGCCTACTCTTCCTTCGACGACACGCTGGTACGTCAACATCCTGAAGCCCAGCTTGCATTTTTGGCGGCCAAGCCACGCATGGCGTTGTATCTTGATTACTCCACCCGTGTCTACGAGGTGTATTTGCGCTATTTCGCACCCGAGGACATCCATGTCTATTCCATCGACGAGGTGCTCATCGATGCTGGCAGCTACCTGCGCACCTACAAGCTGGATGCTCGCGAATTGGCTTCCAGGGTCATTGCCGACATCCTGCAAACCACCGGCATCACAGCAACGGCAGGCATCGGCACCAACCTGTATCTGGCAAAGGTTGCCATGGATATCCTGGCGAAGCACGAAGAGCCGGACGAGAACGGCGTGCGTATCGCCATCTTGGACGAGGATGCCTACAAGCACCGTCTATGGAATCACGAGCCCATTACTGATTTCTGGCGCGTGGGCCGGGGGTATGCTCGCAGATTGGCAGCCCATTCCCTTCTCACCATGGGCGATGTGGCCCGTTGTTCCCTGGGAGGACCCCACGATCGCCTCAATGAGGACCTGCTGTTCAACCTGTTCGGCAAGAACGCCGAATTGTTGATCGACCATGCTTGGGGTGCTGAACCGGTCACCATGGCCCACATCAAGAAGTACCAACCTCATGTGCGCAGCACCGTTGCTGGACAGGTTCTGCACGCGCCCTATGAATTCGAGGATGCCCGTCTGGTTGCCTGGGAGATGGCTGAGCAGCTTGGCCTTGATCTGACCGGTGCAGGGCTGAAGACCGACACCCTCGTACTCACGGTCGGTTACGACCGGGAAAGCCTTTCTTTGGAGCGAGTGGGAGAAAACGCTGAAGACTGCCCAGTGGTGACGGATCATTACGGGCGCGTCGTGCCCAAGCCTGCTCATGGCACGAAGCGCTTGCGTACGCCTACCTCCTCCGGAAAGCAGATAGCGCGGGCGGTGCTCGGTCTGTTTGATGAATTGGTCAACCCCCGGTTCCTTGCCCGCAAGATAAGCATCGCTGCTGAGCGTCTCGTAACCGAAGAGGAGATCCGGCAACACCCAAGCCAGCTGTCTCTCTTCGCAGATGAAGAGGACGTTCCCCCAGCGGAGCTGGAGCGTGAGCAGGTGCTGCAGAAAACCATGCTGGATATCAAGGAACGCTTTGGCAAGAACGCCGTCCTGAAGGCTGCCAGTCTGCAGGATGCCGCTACGGCACGACAGCGCAACCAGCAGATTGGAGGGCATTCGGCATGAGAAGAGAACGCGGTAAGTATGACGACATCATTCATCTCACGCGGCCGCCCTCTGAACGACCACCTATGTCAATGGAAGATCGTGCAGCTCAGTTCGCGCCATTCGCAGCATTGTCAGGCCACAGCGAAGCCATTGAGGAAACCGCAGTCGAAGTGCAGGAACGCGTCACCCGGAACGATCCGCACTCCTGAAGCCCTCCGCCCGCGATGATGCCGGAACCCAATCTCTGGGTTCCGGCATCATCGCGGTTGGTTTTAATAAGTTGCAGAAAGGTGTGTTCGCGGAGGGGTCGAAGCCGATTCTGCAGGACCAGAAACCCATGATATACATCATCATGGGTTTCGCCAGTCCGAAGCCAAGGCTGAGCACCCCTCTGCGAACACCACCGCCATCCCCCAAGGCCGAACGCCTTCATGTGTTCATACACCGCCGCCCCCAAGGCGAGACCCCTCCGTGAACACCATCCCCCTCAAGGCAAGCAGCGAGAAGGATCGGTGGTTCCCTATTCGGGTTTTGCTGTCTCGGCCAGGTTCTGCAACGCCTTCTCAGAGACAACCGCACTGGCATCGACGGTGGAACCGTCGCTTGCAAGGCGCTTCAGGGTATCGGCCACCACAGCCCACTCAACCTCGGTCGTAAGCGGCTCCACGGTGATGGCCACTTCCTCGCCCCGAGCAAGCGCTTCGAACTCTTCGGGGTTATAGCGAAACGCACTGACCTCATCGCCGTGCTCGTCCACCTTTCCGGTGGTGTATACCAAGTAGAACTTGTCGTTGTGCTCCATATGGAAGGAATAGAGAACGGTGCACTCCATCTCGTCTCCATTCTCGTCCTCTATGGTGAAGGTGATGCCTGCCTGCGCGTCATCAGGTTGCGCTTCGATCGATGTCTGTTTCTCTTGATCTTCGGACATGGTTTCTCCCTTTCAGTTGTCGCTGTCGGACTGATAACCATCCGGGTTGTTGCTCTGCCAACGCCAGGAATCCTGGCACATCCGGTCAAGGTCAAATTCTGCAACCCATCCCAGTTCCGTGCGCGCCTTTTCGCAAGAAGCGTAGTTCTCGGCGATATCCCCCGCTCGGCGTGGCTTGATCGCATAGGGAATGGGGTGTCCGCAGGCTCTTTCGAAGGCGCGGACCACATCAAGGACGCTTGACCCGGTACCTGTGCCCAAGTTGAAGACACCCACTCCGCGCCGCGTTCCGTCAGCAGCCGGTTGACCAACCTTGGAATACGGATCGGTGGCATTGCCCGTTCCCACCCGTCCGGCCATCCAATCGATGGCCGCTACATGGCCCCGCGCCAGGTCAACCACATGGATGTAGTCGCGCACCCCCGTGCCGTCAGGAGTGGGATAGTCATCACCAAACACCCCCACTTCGGGCAACTTGCCCACTGCCACCTTCGCCACGTAAGGCACGAGGTTGTTGGGGATGCCTTTGGGATCTTCCCCGATGAGCCCGCTTTCATGTGCACCGATGGGGTTGAAATAGCGAAGGAGCACGATGTTCCACTCATTGTCGCCGACATACAGATCTGAGAGGATCTGCTCCAACATGCTCTTGGTCTGTCCATAGGGGTTGGTGGCTTCGTGCTTCACAGCCATCTCGGTGATAGGGACCTCGTCAGGATCACCATACACGGTCGCACTCGACGAGAATACGAGGTTCTTCACGCCGTGACTGCGCGCAACCCCCGCGAGGACCAGCGTTCCCGCAAGGTTGTTCCAGTAGTATTCCCACGGCTTCTCCACGCTCTCACCCACTGCCTTGAAGCCTGCGAAATGGATGATGGCGTCGATATCGAATGTGTCGAACGTATCCTTCAACGCCTGCTCGTCCAGAATGGATGCATGAACGAAGGTGAGCTGATCGTCATCGGGTTCAATGCCGCATATCTGACGGACGCGATCCAAGGCCTCTTCGCATGAATTGCTCAGGTCATCCAGCACCACCACCCGGTATCCGGCGTTGAGCAGCTCAACTACCGTATGGCTGCCGATGAAGCCTGCTCCTCCCGTAACCAGAACGGTGGTGTCCTGAGGGGCCTTCGCCAAAGATCTGTTCGCCATGAGAATCCTTTCAGAAAACGACCCTGCCATGATATCGAATCCCCCTCTGATTTCTGCGCGAAGTTTGCAGCGAAGCATCTCTGACATACTGGTTATGTATAAAACGAAAGGTGGAGCGAAGGCTGCGCAGCTTCTGAGCGGAACCCCCTTCTTTTATACATTCGATGTATGTTCTGTCGCTCCTGTCACATTCGATATTCCCCCGTTCAGCACTATTCAACTGTTTGGAAACAATTTCTGTGTATAACGAACAGCGCGCAATTCCATCAAGCTCAAGAAGGAGAACCGCAGATGATCGCGAAGATACTGCTCGTCCTTGTCTTCATCGCCATTGCCATCGGCGTTGGCATCTATTGCCGTCGCTCCACCACCACGGTGGACGGATTCGTCCTGGGCGGTCGCAAGGTAGGTCCCTGGATGAGCGCATTCGCCTACGGCACCAGCTATTTCTCAGCGGTGGTGTTCGTCGGCTATGCAGGGCAGTTCGGCTTCAAATACGGCATCGCGGCAACATGGGCTGGCATCGGCAACGCCATCCTTGGCAGCCTTCTGGCATGGTGGGTGCTGGGGCCCCGCACGCGCGAGCTCACCCATAGGCTTGGCGCCCAGACCATGCCGGAATTCTTCGGCAAGCGCTATCGTTCCAAGGCGTTGCGCATTGCAGCCGCAGCCATCATCTTCGTCTTCCTCATTCCTTACACCGCAAGCGTATACAACGGCCTTTCGCGCCTGTTCGGCATGGCCTTTGACCTGCCCTACGATGTCTGCGTGATTGGCATGGCTGTCATCACCTGCGTTTACGTGGTGGTGGGAGGATACATGGCCACCGTCATGAATGACTTCATTCAGGGAATCGTCATGCTGCTGGGCATCACGGCAGTCATCGTGGCAGTCATCATGTCGAACGGGGGCTTCAGCGAAGCCATCACACAGCTGTCGCAGATTCCGGCTGATGGCTCGGCCATGCAAGGGCCATTCGTCAGCTTCTTCGGTCCAGACCTCTTCAACCTGCTGGGCGTGGTGGTGCTGACCAGTCTGGGTACATGGGGGCTGCCGCAGATGGTGCAGAAGTTCTACGCCATAAAAAGCGGTCCCGCCGTGAAGCAGGGGGCCATCATCTCAACCATCTTCGCCTTCGTCGTAGCGGGGGGTTCCTATTTCTTGGGTGGTTTCGGACGCCTCTATGAAGGCCAGATCGAATACGCCGCGAACGGCACGCCCATCTATGATTCCGTGATTCCCACGATGCTCTCCACACTGCCGGATATCCTGATCGGCCTGGTCATCGTGTTGGTGCTCTCGGCATCCATGTCAACCTTGAGTTCGCTGGTGCTCACCTCGTCATCCACGCTCACCATCGACCTCATCAAGGACAACTTCGTGAAGGACATGGACGAGAAGAAGCAGCTGATCAGCATGCGGGGGTTGCTGGTGGTGTTCATCGCCATCTCGGCGGTCATCGCATTGGTGCAGTATCACTCCTCCATCGTCTTCATCGCCCAGCTCATGGGATACTCTTGGGGCGCGCTGGCTGGCGCCTTCCTGGGACCGTTCCTCTGGGGGCTTTACAAGAAGAAGGTGTCGAAGGCGGCGGTCTGGTGCTCCTTCATCGTGGGCGTGGGGCTGACCGCCGTGAACATGGGCATGGGATTTGCAGGCACGCCGCTCATTGCCAGCCCGATCAACTGCGGAGCGCTGTGCATGATCCTGTCGCTTATCATCGTGCCTGTGGTGAGCTTGATCACTCCGGCCGAGGAGTTCCCCGTTGATCCACCTTCTCGCCTCTCAGAGGGCGACCGCGCCTTCGAGGAGCAGATTGCCCGTGAGGAGGCGGCAGGCACTCCTGTGCCAGGCAGTGCAGAGGATGGCGAACGCGAGGGGATCGCACCCGGCGTTCAGGAGGCTATCGATACCGTGAGGTCTTCGTAACACGCAACGCAGACTTGCCCCACCCGGATGAACCTCGCATCTCCCTCGTAGCGTGTAGCGAAGGCTTTAGCCTTCGTCATGCGAAGCATGCGGCTTACCTTATCCAGGGCACGCAGCAACTCGAACGCGAAGCGATGGTCTTCGCCCGAAGGGCGACAGTGAATGCAGAGG
>CAYWWK010000038.1:0-13060 GCA_964462135.1 uncultured Eggerthellaceae bacterium
AGAACCGAGGAGAGCCCGGCAGAAGAGGTCTTGACATCTATAGGAGCATCGAAGAGCGGTGTGAGGAGCCTAACCTTCGTTTGCCTGCTACAGCAAAGGAAACTCATTTTGGAAACCATCAAAGGAAGATATGCCGAAGCGAACGTCTTCGCCACTGATATGGAAGACTATGCCAAGGCGCAAGTGAAGATGATCTGTGATGACCCTGTTGCAGAAGGTTCATCCATTGTCATGATGCCCGACGCTCATCCGGGTGCCGTGGGTCCCGTTGGGTTATCCATGACCGTGGGGGATAAGGTCAACAGCAATCTCGTGGGACCTGATATCGGATGTGGCGTCATGGTGGCTGCCATCGATGCTGATCGGATCGACTTCCAGAAGCTGACGCGAGTGATTCAGGAGCGCGTGCCATCGGGTTTCGATGTTCGGACGGTTGCCCATCACTACGCAGAGCGCTTCGACTTCGATGCCGTTGAAGCATTCAAGTCTGTCAAGCAAGATCGTGCGGTGTGTGGCTTGGGCACACTGGGAGGAGGCAACCATTTCATCGAGGTGGACAAGGATGACGAAGGTAAGCATTTCCTGGTGGTCCATAGCGGAAGCAGGGGTTTTGGAAGCCAAGTTGCAGACCACTACAACAAGGTCGGACACGATAGTCTGAAAGCTCGCGGGATAGATGTTCCTTACGAGATGACCTATCTGGAGAGGGACTTGAAGGAGGCTTACCTGCATGATCAGGCGCTGCTCTGCGATTTCGCTCAACTCAACCGTCAGGCAATAGTCCACGAGATCTTGAGAGGGATGAAGTGGAAGGCCATCGACTCGTTCGATTGCCGCCACAACTACATTGACATGAGCGGTGATGTTCCGATGCTTCGCAAGGGTGCGATCTCCGCCCGGCAAGGGGAGAAGGTGGTCGTTCCGCTCAATATGCGAGATGGGCTGCTCGTAGGACGCGGACTTGGCAATGAGGAGTGGAACTGCACGTCCCCACATGGAGCGGGTCGTGTTACGCGGAGGAGTGATGTCAAGAACAGCCATACGGTCGCTGAGTACAGAGCGGCCATGAAAGGCATCCACAGCCCATCGATCAATGCTGGCACCTTGGATGAATCGCCCTTCGCTTACCGAGACCCTTCTGTCATTGAGAACGCAATCAAAGAAACGGTTTCCATAGAGAAGGTGTTGAGACCCGTCTACAACTACAAGGCTGGCGGCAACGCCAAGGGCAGCACACCCAAATCCATGAAACGCCAACCAAGGCTCCATGGTCGTGGGAAGGGTAAGCAGAATACGGGGAGAAGGAGGTAGGATCCATGCTTGTGCAAGTCAGCTCAGGTCAAGGACCTCTGGAGTGCGAAAGGGCTGTGTATCTGTTCTTGGAAACGCTCAAGAAAGAGGACCCTTCTTGCAGCGTGATCGAGGCTCGTCATTCGAAGCGAACAGTGGCGGGCTGCTTCAAATCAGTTCTGGTATCAACGAAGGAAGATGCATCAGCGCTCAGCGGGAGTATCCAATGGATATGCCGAAGCCCCTTCAGGCCTCATCATAAGCGCAAGAACTGGTACATAGATGTGAGCATCATCCCGGAATTGCCGCCAGAGGCCACGTTGGATGATAGCGACATCCTCTTCGAGAGATTCCATTCTGGCGGCAATGGGGGTCAGAACGTCAATAAGGTGGAGACAGGCGTGCGCCTGATCCATCAGCCATCCGGGCTTGTGGCCACATGCACTGAGGAGAGAAGTCAGACGCAGAACAGGCGCAAGGCGAAGCAGAAGCTTGCGGCCATGTTAGCGCTCAAGGCGTTTGAAACACAGCAACGGCAGGACAAGGATGCCTGGATCAAGCACCATCAGCTGGAAAGAGGCAACCCCGTGCGGGTCTATGAAGGGGAGAGGTTCAAGCGTCTGCGATAGGTGTGGAAGACAGTTTTTTGGGGAGGGATCGCGCGAGGGTGAAGGCTGAAGCCTTCGCTACGGGTGCCGACAGGAGTTGGTCGTCTTCGTAGCGCAAGCTTTAGCTTGCGGCAGGACAAAGGTGAGGGTATTCGAAGGTTGAAGCCTTCGCTGCGGTCCCGACAGGAACGTTTTGTCTTTGTAGCGCAAGCTTTAGCTTGCGAAAGTGGAACGAAAGGAGGACGAAGGCTAAAGCCTTCGCTACGGGCCTGCGCGCCTTCGATCCCTCGCTGCGGGTGTCGTCAGGATGCCTTGAAATTGTAGATGGGCTTCATGACATCGATGATGTCCACTGCGTCGGCTATGGGTTCGATGATGTCTTCGATGGGCTTGTAGGCAAAAGGAGCCTCGTCGATAGTGGACTCGCAGACGGATGTGGAGTAGATGCCTTCCATAGCGTTCCGGTAGTCATCCAAGCTTAAAGACTCCCGGGCTTGCTTGCGAGACATGACGCGTCCCGCTCCGTGGGGTGCTGAATCATTCCAAGCGCTGTTCCCCTTGCCTTTCGCGATGACCGAACCGTCTCTCATGTTGAGGGGGATTAGGACCGTTTCTCCCACATGAGCGGCGATGGCACCCTTGCGCAGGACCATCTCGTCCACATCAATGTAGTTGTGGATGGTGTGGAAGACTGATGACGCATCCAGCCCTGTGCGCTGGAGGATCTCCATCATCATCCGTTCGCGGTTGCGCCTGGCGAATTGCTGGCAGATATCCACATCGTGGAGGTAGTCTTCCATGTAGCCTCCATACAGCCAGCAGAGATCCTTGGGGGCATCGGGTTGTTGCTGCTTGGAGAAATACTCCTTGTGTAGCGCCTTGATGGCCTCTTGCAGCTCTGATCGCCTGCCTTGTGCCTTGTAGGAATCGATCATCTCCTGCTTGCGCTGGAAGAACTCTTCCTTTCCGCTATGAAGCTCTACGGCAAGCTTCTGGTAGTGTTCGGCCACCTGTTTACCCAGATTGCGTGATCCTGAATGGATGACCAAGCGCTGCATGCCGTCGGATGCCACATCAATCTCGATGAAGTGGTTCCCGCCTCCGAGTGTTCCCAAGGATCGTCCCATGCGTTTTGTGTCCTTGAGCTGCCGGTAGCAGCGAAGCTCTTCAAGATCGAACCGCTCGCGTCTACCGTCCCATACGTTGCGACCCGAAGGCACTTCATGGCAGGCATCATCGAAGGCGGGTAGATTGATGGGTTTGCGGCCCAGATCCGCTGTCAGCATGCCGCATCCGATGTCCACGCCCACGAGATTGGGAACCACCTTGTCAGTCACCTTCATGGTGGTGCCGATGGTGCAGCCGATCCCAAAATGGGCATCGGGCATGATGGCGGTGTTCGCTCCTTCCGCAAACGGCATGTCCAACATCGTCTGTATCTGCTGAACGCATTCCTCTTCGATGTTGGTTGCATAGCATGCTGCAGTTCCATGCTTGCCTTCGATGGTGAACATGAGGCCTCCTCTTGCTTTCTGTGGGTTTCACGCGTCTCTGCATAGCAGGGGCATTCTGGTTGCCATTCTCCTGATTCGATGGGTAATAAATGTCGCATCATCTCCCATAGCATGATCGCCGTTGAGTTCGAATGCGAAAGGCATGAGGTGAGACCATGATGAATGAATTCAGTGGCATCATAGGCTATGAGCCAGTCAAGGAAGAGTTGGCGCGTGTCATCGACGTCCTTAGGGATCCAGAACGTTATGCCAAGCTGGGTGTGACGGTTCCTCAGGGCATTCTGCTCCACGGGGAACCGGGAATAGGCAAGACGTCCGTTGCGAAGTGCTTCATGGAAGCCGTTGGCTTGCCGTCCATTGTCTGCAAGAAGCTCACTCCCAATGGGGAATTCGTCAAAGAGATCAAGCGTGCCTTTGACGAGGCGCTGGATTGCGCTCCTTCAGTGCTGCTCCTTGACGACATGGACAAGTTCGCCAATGGTGACGAAGGGCATCGCAATTCTGAGGAATATGTGACCGTGCAAGCCTGCATCGATGATGTCAAAGGCAAAGGCGTCTTCGTGTTGGCAACCACCAACAGCCTGCGAAACTTGCCCGATTCGCTTACACGCTCAGGCAGGTTCGATCGAGTCATCAAGATGGAGAAGCCTGAAGGTGACGATGCCGTCCGCATCGTCGAGCACTACCTCAAGAACAAGCCTGTTGCTGATGACGTGGATGCTTCAACCATCGCAGCCCTCTTGGGCAGTCGGTCCTGCGCTGACCTGGAATCAGTCATAAACCAGGCAGGCATCCTTGCGGGGTATGATCGGGAGGAGCGCATCTCCTTCAAGAATGTCATCAACGCGTGCCTGATCAAGTTCCATGATGTCCCTCTGGATTGTCTTGCGGTCAAGGATCGGAGCCGTAAAAGGCTCTGGAATACCACTAGCTGCGTCTATTGGCATGAAGCGGGTCATGCGGCTATGGATGAATTGCTGCTCCCCGGAAGCGTCGTGTTCGCCTACGCCAACGCAGACCAGTTTGCCCGCGGTTTCGTCAAGTCATCCACCGAGGAGATGCCGCCGTGCGATCATGCTCGAGGGACGATGCGCGTCATGGCGTCACTGGCTGGGAAAGCGGCAGTGGACCTGATATTGGGTGTGGATGATGATGGCGCGGGAGATGATCTGGAGACGGCGCACCATATGATCGATTCTCTGAATAACGGTCATGTCTTTAGTGGGCATATCTTTTCTGCTCCTGTAATGTATGAGACGGATCAGAAGGTCCATATGAGGGAAGTGGCCAACGCGACCCTTTTGCACTACTTCTACGGCAAGGTCAAGAGGTCGCTTGCGGAGAACAAGGACTTCCTGGCGAAGATCGCCAGGAAACTCTATGAGGATTCCGTGCTCACGCAGTCAGACATGAAGGCGATACGCGAGACGTGCGACCTCAAGCAACCGTTGCTCATCTAGGGTCAATGAGCGTGATTGGAGCGCAGGTGGACGCAGGTGGACGCAGGCTGAAGCCTGCGCTACGGTCTCATCCAGTACGTTCTTTCCGTAGCGCAAGCTTTAGCTTGCGAAAGGACGCAGGTGGACCCAGGCTGCAGCCTTCGCTACGAGCCTGCGCTACGAGCCTGCGCTACGAACCTTCCCTGCGAGGTGACTGTTTGGCATCCATCCATGAGCGCGCCGGGTGCAGGGCGCTTGCGGACATACACTGAAGCAGGAAGCGCATCTGGGAAGGGTATGTCGTGACGGGTTCAACAGACCACAGCAGACAGAAGAGGCAAGGCGAAGCGAGCCTCTCTCCGCATGATACGCGAGCCATGACCATCGTCATCATCGCTGTCATGTTCTGCAATGGGTTCATGATCACGCTCATGTCGGTCACCCTGCCTGAGGTTTCGCGCACCTTCCATGTGCCGGTGTCAATGGCGAACTGGGTCATCCTGGCCTTCACGATCATCGGGGCAACGATGATCGCCATGGGCGCACGTCTTTTGCATCGCTGGGGCGTGAAGGTCATCTTTTGTCTGGCTACGGCGCTCATGGCAGTCGGTGGCTTGGTGGGCTCTTTGGCCCAGGATTATTGGATGCTGATGGCAGCCCGCGTGCTTCAGGCCGGTGCAGCGGGTCTTCTCTTCCCTTCAGCCAGCACGGCCCTTCTGAAGATAGCCCCCGAAGGGAAGCGGGCGCTCTGGCTTTCCCTGTTCACGGCTTTCGGCGGCATCGGCTTCGCCGTCAGCCCCTTCGTCTCGGGTTTGCTGCTCACGCACTTTGGCGTCGGCGCGGTCTTCATTCCCACAGCTGTGGCGGGAGCCCTTTGCTGCGTGGCCAGCTTCTTCGCCATCAAACCCATCGGCGAGAAGGATCCGGCAGGCACATCCCTCGATGCCTTGAGCGTCGTGCTCATCTTCGCTGGCCTGGCCTCCCTCATGTTCGGCATCTCTGAGCTGAATCGGAATCTGTTGCTTTCCTTGGGCATGATGGCGGCAGGTTGCGTCATCTTGGGGCTGTTCGCGTGGCGGCAGCATTGCATCCCCGTACCGTTGCTGAGCCTGGCTCCCCTGCACAACAAGGCGTTTCTGGCAGGCATTTTGCTGCTGATGTTCGGTTCATTGGCAGAGCATGCCGTTCGTCTGACCATGCCGCTGTATTTGGAAGGAGCCGTTGGCTTCGATGCCTCCCAGGCGGGGCTCTTCATGCTGCTGCCTCAGCTGGCCTACTCCGGCATAGCCATGGTGGCGGGCCGGGTGACGGACAAGCACGGTATCTGGCCCATCGTACCTCTGGGTTTCCTGGTGATAGCCACCGGGTTCGCGGTGGTGTTTGGTCTTGCCGAACTCAAGCTGGTCATCCCACTTCTGATAGCCTGCGTCTTCATCCTGGGAGGCGTGGGATTCGAGAACTCGCCCAACCGCGCCACGGCCCTTGAGGCCTTGGATGCCCAGCACCTTGCAGCTGGCGCCTCCATCGCGTCGGTGGCCATCCAACTGGCCAGTTCGCTTTCCTCATCGCTTCTGGTGGGATCGTTTTCCAACGAGATGGAAGCACTCGTGCACAGTGGCGTGGCGGAGGGTACGGCCTACGTGACGGGATTCCAGCATACCGTGCTCATCATGGTGGTCATCGAAGCAGCCATGCTGATCCTGGCTGCCTTCTATACCTGGCGCCATCGTGCCAAGCAGCACTGAAGTGCTGTGTTGCGGTGCATTTTTGGGCATGACGAAGGGGGACGCAGGCTGAAGCCTGCGCTACAAGTCTGCGTTACGAGCCTTCTCAAGTGTCGATATCTTCGTAGCGCAAGCTTTAGCTTGCGACGAGACGAAGGCTAAAGCCTTCGCTACAAGCCTTCGCTATGGATAGCCTGGTCGTTACGCAACCTGGTCATTGCGCATACCTTGATGCGTGACCCTTGTTACGGTCTTGGTACGCATGAAGGCTCGTTCAGCGTGCTAGAATGCACTGCGAAAAAGAGGACAGCACGAAAGCGTGCGCCGATACCAAACAGGAGAGAGAATCCCATGAAGGTAAAGCAGATCAAGAAGGATGACAACAAGATCACCTTGGAAGCGGTGGCCACCGCCCAAGAGGCCGCTCAGGCACTGCAGGCGGCGAAGATGGCCTTCGCCCAGTCAATGGGCATGAAGCCGCCCGCCCAAGGACAAACCATCGATGAGGCCGCTGAAGAGCAGATGGGCATCAAGAACCTGGCCTCCATCGTGGAGGCTTCAGCCATTGATGCGCTGGCACCTCTGGCCGTTGACAAACGCGGGCTCACCCCCGCCTTCCCTCCCAAGGCACGTGCGAAGGAGGGCTTGCGTCCGAATGCCGAGTTCCGCTTCGAGGTGGATGTTGATCTGAAGCCTGAATACGAGCTTACCTCCTATGAGCCAGTCAGCATCAAGGTGCCGCCTTTCCAGATGGATGATTCTCTGGTGGAGAAGCAGATCGAGGAGATGAGCGCCCGCTACACCGCCTACGTGGATGACGAGAACGTGCCCGATGACCGCACCGTGCAGAAGGGCGACCATATCAAGATTTCCATGGTGGCCAAGGAGGGCGACAAGGAACTCAAGGGCCTTTCCACCAACAGCCGTACCTACACTGCCGGTGAGGGCTACATGCCCGAGGGTTTCGAGAGCGCCATTCTGGGCATGAAGAAGGGTGAGACCAAGGAGTTCACCTTCGAGGGCCCTGACTTCGACGAGGACATGAACGAGCGCACCCAGGTGGTTGATGCCAAGGTCACCGTGCTGGGCTTCCAGAAGGAGGAGGCGCCTGTCATTGATGACGAATGGGTGCAGAAGAACATGCCCATGTACAAGGGCTTGGATGACCTCAAGCGGGACATGAGCCGTGGGATGGAGCAGCAGGGCAGGATGGAATACGATGCCTATGTGCGTCAGATGGCGGCCCAGGAACTGGCAACCCGCTTCGAAGGCAAGATAGCCGATGAGGTCTATGAGGCCATGCGCGATCAGATGGTGACCAACATCCGCATGGATTTGCAGCAGCAGGGCATGACGTGGGATCAGTTCGTCGAGCAGAACGGTGGTGAGCAGCAATTCGGCATGATGCTCATGCTGCAGGTGCGTCAGATGCTCACCCAAGGCTTCGCCTTGGATGCCTATTTCCGCCATGAGGGCCTCTCCATTGACGATCAGGACATCCTGGAGGCTTGTCGTGCGATGAACCCCCAGGTGAACCCTGCGCAGATGCGCAAGCAGGCAGAGCAGTCTGGTCACGGATTCGCCCTGCGCGAATCAGCAGAGCGGCTGAAGGCGAACAAGCATCTGGTGGAGCAGGCAACCATCGAGGTCATCGAACCCGGTGAGGCTGCGGGGGCGGTTGCGCAAGCGGATGGCGCATAGCTTCATCGAACCTCACGGCTTCCTGCCCGCAAGCGCTTCTGAAATGCGCGATGTTGGGTGGGAAGCTCCTGATTTCGTCTATGTATCCGGGGATGCCTATGTGGACCATCCCTCCTTCGGCATGGCCATCATCACGCGGCTGCTTGAGCGGGAGGGCTACAAGGTTGCCGTACTGGCCCAGCCGGATGTGATGGAAGCTGATTCCGTCAAGGAATTCGGACGTCCGCGCTTGGGCTTTCTGGTGTCAGCCGGAAACATGGACTCAATGGTCAATCACTACACGGTGGCCAAGAAGCGCCGCAAGCGCGATGCCTATTCGCCGGGTGGAGCCATGGGTGCGCGGCCAGACAGGGCTGTCATCGCCTACAGTCACCTGATTCGGGCAGCCTATCCGGATGCCGCCATCATCATAGGCGGCATCGAGGCTTCTTTGCGCAGGCTCGCTCACTATGATTACTGGTCTGATTCCCTCATGCGCTCGGTGCTTTTGGATTCAGGGGCTGATCTCATCTCCTTCGGCATGGGGGAGCATTCCATCGTCGAGATAGCCGATGCGCTCAATGCGGGACTTGATGTCAAGGACCTTACCTTCATTGATGGCACCGTCTATGCCACTGATCGCCTTGATGGGGTAGTTGACTATGAGGTGCTCCCGTCATGGAAGGAGCTTACGGGGCCTGGAGGGAAGACGGCCTTCGCCAAGAGCTTTTCCATCCAGTACGAAAACGCTGACCCTGTGAGCGGCAAGCGCTTGGTTGAGCCGTACCCTGATGGCATCTTCGTGGTGCAGAACCCACCCGCGAAGCCGCTGACGGAATCAGAGATGGATGCGGTCTATCGGCTTCCCTATATGCGCACGTTCCATCCCGCCTATGAGGAGGCTGGGGGTGTACCCGCGCTCAAGGAGGTGCAGTTCTCGCTCACCAGCAGTCGAGGCTGCTTCGGTGAATGCTCGTTCTGCGCGCTCACGTTCCATCAGGGCAGGCACGTATCAGCCCGCAGCCATGGATCGATTCTGGAAGAGGCGGAGCTGATCTGCCAGCACCCTCAGTTCAAGGGGTATATCCATGACGTGGGTGGTCCCACGGCGAACTTCCGTCATGATGCCTGCAAGAAGGTGGGAAGCACGGGAGCATGCACCCACCGTCGCTGCCTGGGCAGCAATCCATGCAGGAACTTGGACACCAGTCAGAATGACTACACCCACCTTTTGGGCAAGTTGCGAGAGCTTCCAGGGGTGAAGAAGGTCTTCGTGCGCAGTGGCATTCGCTACGACTATGCGCTGCTTGATGAGGAGTCGGGGTTCCTGGAGGAGCTGATCAAACATCACGTATCCGGCCAGCTGAAGGTGGCACCAGAGCATGTGAATGATGAGGTACTCGCCCTTATGGGAAAGCCGAAGGCGAAGGTGTATCGCGCCTTCGCCAAGCGGTTCCGCTCCATCACCAAGAAGGTGGGAAAGAAGCAGTACCTGGTGCCTTATCTGATGTCATCGCATCCGGGATCCACTTTGGCAGCTGCCATAGAGCTTGCGGAGTTCGTCCGTGACATGGGCTACAACCCTGAACAGGTCCAGGACTTCTACCCCACACCAGGCACCCTTTCCACGGCTATGTATTACACTGGTATGAATCCCCTGACGGGGGATGCCGTCTACGTTCCCACCTCACCCCATGAGAAGGCCATGCAGCGGGCGCTCATCCAATATCGGAATCCCAAGAACGCGCATCTGGTCAGAGAGGCCCTCAAGCGGGCGGGGCGCACCGACCTCATCGGTCGCGGCCCGAAATGCTTGGTGAGAAACGCCTGAGTCTGTGGTAATATTCGTCCTTGCGTCTGTGTGCCTATGGGCACACCCGGACGCGTGGTAAGGCGGAGTCGCAGGTAGGAGCCTCCATCCTGCTTGATCGGGCCATCGTCTTCACCACGGAATGTTGGAAGGCCTTTGGAGTGCGGAGAGGCGCGCCATCAAAGGTCGGATAGGCAAGAAAGGCTATATCGGCATGGGAGTAAAGCAGTACAAGCCGACAAGTCCTGGACGGCGCTTCCAGACGGTTTCTGACTTCGAGGAGATAACCACCTCGAAGCCTGAGAAATCGCTTCTGGCCAAGAAGCCGAACAAGGCAGGTCGCAACAACAACGGACGCATCACCACGCGTCACAAGGGCGGCGGTCTCAAGCGTCGCTACCGCATCATCGATTTCAAGCGCAACAAGGATGGCGTGCCCGCGAAGGTCGCCACCATCGAATACGATCCCAATCGCTCTGCGCGCATCGCGCTGCTTCACTACGTTGACGGGGAGAAGCGCTACATCATCCACCCCAAGGGCCTCAAGGTGGGCGATACGGTCATGAGCGGCCCAGAGGCTGACATCAAGCCGGGAAACGCCCTGCCGCTTGAGAACATCCCCGTAGGCACCCTGGTGCACTGCGTGGAGCTTCAGCCAGGCAAGGGTGCATCCATGGCCCGTTCCGCCGGCACCTCCATCCAGCTCATGGGCAAGGAGGGCAAGTACGCCATTCTGCGCATGCCTTCCTCTGAGATGCGTCGCGTGCTGCTCACCTGCCGCGCCACGGTGGGTGAAGTGGGGAACGCGGAGCATTCCAACATCAAGATCGGCAAGGCTGGCCGCAACCGCTGGAAGGGCATCCGTCCTACTGTCCGCGGCACGGTCATGAACCCGGTTGACCACCCCCATGGTGGTGGCGAGGGCAAGAACAAGACCTCTGGCCGTCACCCCGTCACTCCGTGGGGCGTTCCCACCAAGGGTCATCGCACCCGCAACAAGAAGAAGGCGTCAAGCCGCCTGATCATCCGTCGTCGCAGGAAGTAACCGGGTTTAGGAGAGAAATGAGCAGAAGTCTGAAAAAGGGCCCATTCATTGAGCCGCGCCTTCTCGGTCGAATCCAAAAGATGAACGAGGCAGGCGAAAAGGAAGTCATCAAAACATGGTCGCGCGCGTCCACCATCTTCCCTGAGATGGTCGGTCACACCATCGCCGTCTATGACGGTCGCAAGCATGTTCCGGTCTATATCACTGAATCCATGGTCGGCCACAAGCTGGGAGAATTCTCACCGACGAGAACCTTCCGCGGTCATTCTGCCGACAAGGGCAAGAAATAAGGAGGGGAGAAGATGGAAGTCAAGTCACAGGCAAAGTACGTGCGCGTTTCTCCCCGCAAGGCCCGCGTGGTGGTCGACCTGGTTCGCGGCAAGTCCGTTGAGCAGGCTCGGGAGATCCTCGCATTCACCAATCGCGGCATTGCTGAGACCGTGGAGAAGGTCCTCAATTCCGCCGTTGCCAATGCCGAGCACAACAACCAGCTCAATCCATCCACGCTGGTTGTGAAGAAGGCCTATGTGGACGAAGGACCAACGCTGAAGCGCATTCGTCCGCGTGCCAAGGGCTCTGCAAGCCGCATCAACAAGCGCACAAGCCATATCACCATCATCGTTGCTCCAAGAGAGGAGGCCTAGCATGGGTCAGAAGGTAAGCCCCACAGGCTTCCGCCTGGGGATCACGGAGGATTGGCGCAGCCGCTGGTACGCTGACAAGAACTACGCAGAGACGCTGGAAAACGATCTGGCCATCCGCAAGTTCTTGGACAAGCGCCTCAAGCGTGCCGCCGTTTCTCAAATCGAGATCGAGCGCGCTGGTGACAAGATCAAGGTGATCATCACCACGGCCCGCCCCGGCGTCGTCATCGGCAAGAAGGGCTCTGAGATCGATGCCCTTCGCAAGGATCTTGAGAAGATCGCCAATGGCACCGTGTCAGTGGAGGTAGTCGAGGTCAAGCGTCCTGAACTGGATGCCACGCTCATCGCCCAATCAGTCGCCGAGCAGCTGGAGGGCCGCGTCGCCTTCCGTCGCGCCATGCGCAAGGCTGTCCAGTCCGCCATGAAGTCAGGTGCCAAGGGCATCCGCATCCAGTGCTCCGGTCGTCTGGGTGGCGCTGAGATGAGCCGCCGCGAGTGGTACCGCGAAGGCCGTGTGCCGCTGCAGACGCTTCGTGCGAAGATCGACTATGGCTTTGCCACCGCCAACACCCAGATGGGTGCCATCGGTGTGCAGGTGTGGGTCTATCACGGCGAAGTCATGCCCAATCAGAAGATGAACAACCCGGCGCTTGAGGGTCCGTCCAGGCCGCCGCGCCGCCGCAATGACAGGGGGCGTAACTAACATGCTGATGCCCAAACGCGTTAAGCACCGCAAGGTACAGCGCGGCTCTATGAAGGGGAAGGCCAAGGGAGGCACCAGGCTCAACCATGGCTCCTATGGCCTGCAGGCCCAAGAGGCGCACTGGATCACCAATCGTCAGATCGAAGCTGCTCGTATTGCCATGACCAGGCATATGAAGCGTGGCGGCAAGGTCTGGATCACCATCTTCCCGGACAAGCCCATCACCTCCAAGCCTGCTGAGACCCGCATGGGTTCAGGCAAGGGCAATCCGGAAGGCTGGGTAGCAGTAGTCAAGCCCGGCCGCATCATGTTCGAGATCGACGGCGTTGACGACGAGACAGCGCGTGAGGCGCTGAGGCTTGCCACCAACAAGCTGCCCATCAAGTGCAAGATCGTCACTCGCGAGACGGAAGGGCAGGAATAGATGAAAGCATCAGAGATCCACGAGCTTTCCCAAGAGGATCTTGCGGGCAAGCTCAAAGACGCGCGAGCGGAGCTGTTCAATCTGCGCTTTCAGATGGCAACCAGCCAGCTTGATAACACTGCGCGCGTCAAGCAGGTCAAGAAGGACATCGCACGCATCCTCACTGAGATGCGGGCTCG
>CAYWWK010000039.1:0-12912 GCA_964462135.1 uncultured Eggerthellaceae bacterium
TGCCTTCACACGGGAGATGTCAGAGGACTCCTCCTTCTCGCTTCTGAGATCATCTGACACCCCGGCTGCGAACCTCGCTGACATGACCGGTGCCTTCGAGGGAGGGGAGACGGCTGAGATCCTCATGCCGATGCTTGATCTCACAGGTCTTTCCAACGCGCCTTCCGGCATGCCAAGCTATGCCCATGCCTTCAGGAACCTGACGCGCATCGGGTGGGTGACCGAAGCCGCATCGGACGGCTCACGCCCGACCCACGTCTCAGGCCTTCCGGTGTCAGAGGTGCCTTCCGTCGCAAGTGCTGACATTGAGATCACAGGGGGCGGACTCCTCCTTCCCTACAACTGGAACATCTCCACCTCAACGTCGATGGAGGGGATGTTTGAGGGATGCTCGAACCTTGTCACCTTCTCGGTTCCCGGCCTTGCCCAAGGAAACCGTGCCACCTTCGATGGCTTCTTTAAGGACTGCACATCCCTTCACCACGCTTCCCTTCTCACTCCCTTGACAACCGGTGCGCAGGTGTCTTCTGTCACCTCCATGCGCGAGATGTTCGCGGGATGTGAGAACTTGACGGAGGTGAACCTCTCGGGCATCGGCACGGCATACCTTGACTATGGCGAGAACATCTCGACCTCCTCTGCCGGCATGACGGATATGTTCCGCGGGTGCACAAAGCTCATCTCGGATACCGGTGAGGCGAGCGATGCCCAAGCCTCATCGCGCATCGTCATAGGAGACGACACGACGCTCATCGCAAACGGCTTCTTCGCCCAGGACACAGGAAGAGTCGATGAGACGAGTGATCCCAAGGATGCTCCCATCTTCGACTACGTGCTGGCCGCGAAGGTGTATGTCTTCGGAGGCGTGAGGGAAGCGGCGAACATCGTCATCTGCCCGGGCGCCCGTGAGGGCGTGGGTGCTGAGCCCTGGCCTGTGCACTTCGCTTCCGAGAACGTCTACCTCATGGACTCTTCTGCCCTCTCATTCCAGAACTCGGTCTGGAATGCACGCCTGTTCCGAGGTGTGAGAAACGAATCCGGCATCTCGTCAGAAACCCTCGCATCCGGCTTCATAGGCTTGGGCTCCACCGACGCGCCTGTGACCTTGAACGGCCAGACCTACAATGGGAGGTCCGTCGAATGGGTACTCCAGGGAGAGACGCTTACGATCCGCCCCTATGCGACAAGCGACACCCCTCCTGTGATGCGTCGCTTCAACCCGGCAGGAGATGCCGCTCCGTGGGCGCCAGGTGGGGAGGCTGAAGGCCAGTTCACCCGGGTCGTCGTCGAGACCGCCGAAGATGGCACGAAAATCGAGACCTCGGGCGATCTCATGGCGATGTTCTACGGGTGCTCGAAGGCAACCTCCATCGACCTTAGAAACCTCACCATCACGAGCAAGGTCACGAACACATCCGACATGTTCCGCGGATGCTCAGAGATCAGGCGCGTGGTGACGAGTGCGGATGTCGCGTCAGGCGAGAACATAGACGGCGCGCTCATCATCCCTACGAGTGCCGACTTCTCTTACGTCAAGGACGCATCCGGCATGTTCGCCGCCTGCTCCAAACTTCAAACCCTTGACCTCACCGGCCTTGAGAAGCCCTTCGCGGCACGCTCGGAGGCCGACGTGTCAGGGTTTGTGCAGGATTCGTTCACGCAAGATGCTGATGGGAACCCCGCGGCTGAGGGCGTGCTACGGCTTTCCGACTTCGCCTGTCGCGAGAAGGCCGACTTCACCGACTTCGCGGGACAGTCGACCGACCCCGCCTCCCCGACGATCGGGCTTAAGCGCGTCGAGTTTGAAGGCGTGGGGTCTGGGCGCGCGTCTGACTTCACGGCGGCCTTCCGCGCGAACAAGGCCCTTACACACGTCACGACGAGAGGGTTTGCAAGCGGTGAGGGTGTCATCCTCTCCTATGCGTTTGAGGACTGCGCGCGTGACATCGCGGAAGGAGATGCACTCACCTACACCCTCGAGGACTTCGGCGTGAACGCGAATGCGGATTTGAGTCACGCCTTCATGGGCGCGTTTGCAGGAGATGCGGCGAACAAGGAGCGCTTGGCCACCTCCTCGCTTGCCATCACGGCGTCCTCAGGCGCTGCACGAGGTCCCGTGGCCACGCTTGCGAACCTCTTCGCCCCTGAAGACGATGTGTCAGGGGTGGCGACAGAGGGCGTGGATGTCCGCTGCCACCTCGCCTCGGTCGACCTTACGGGCATCGTGAGTGTGGCTGGCTCAGCCGAGCGCATCGCCTACGGCATGGATGCCATCACATCTGTCACCCGCGGCGGGGGTGCGCAGGCAAACACCTTGTGCCTAGGCGATGACTTCAGCTTCGCGGGCGTGACGACGCTGCGCGAGGCGTTCGCCTCGATGCCGGCACTCACGGAGGTTGATGTTAAAGGCATCTGCGCGGGCACCTCCTCAACGAAGCTCTCCCTTGAGCGCACCTTCGCCGATGATCCGGCACTGGTGAGCGTGAAACTTCCCGCCTCGAACTATGCAGGCACGGATGCGGGATACGCGCCTGCGACCGATCCGCGCAAGGTCTCATCGATGATCTCGATGTTTGCGGGGGATACCTCCCTTGCCTCCCTTGATCTTACCGGTGTGAACACAAGCGAGATCGATGGCGCGACCGATGATGAGAACGTGACCACCACCGGCATGAACGACATGTTTGCGGGATGTGCGCGCCTGACCAAGCAGTTCGGCGAGGCGCATACGGAAGACGCGGAAGTCTACATCAACATAGGGCCATCCTTCGCGAAGATCTTCAATGGATTCTTCTGGTACCGCTCATCGGTCAACACCGACCCCGACTACATCTTGGATGCCGATCTTTTCCTCATAAACGGCACTGACGGCAGCAATGTGGTCTATGCGGGTCCCTCGCGTGCGGAGAATCTGATGTACCGGCCGGATTATGCGGGCACCTACTATGACGCGACGGTGCACCTTGAGACCGCCAAGGCACGCCGTGGCCTTTGGCTTGAACGCCGCTACCTCAACATCTCGATCGAGGAGGGTGAGACCACCATCGATCCGGGATGCGGCGAGCTCATCGACTGGGGACTCATCGGTGAGAAGGGCGCCTTCACGCGACCTGATGGCATCTCGGTTGCGGCGGATGCCTCAGGAGGATCGGTGGCGTGGTCGCTGCATACACAAGACTCAGACGGCAATGTCCGCCAGACCCTCTACATCTTCCCCACCGCGGACGGGTGGGGGCGTATGCGCTCGTTCATTTCAGGGGACTTCGCCCCCTGGACGCGCGTGGCAGGATCTTCCTATTACCGCACGATCGAGGAAGTGGAGATACTTCCTGGTGTCAGGGCAGGTGAGTCCATCGAGGCGATGTTCAACGGGTGCGAGGCCGCGCGCACGATAGACTTGAGAAACCTCCAGATATCATCTGACACCACGAGGATGACCGGGCTCTTCCAGGGATGCTCCGCAATCGAGCGCATCTTCCAGGCAACGGATGTGATCGAGGTGGAAGAAGACGGTGCCGTCATCTTGAACGCCGCCACACCGACGGTAAGCGACTCTTTGACGTCAGCCTTCTTCGACACGAGCGGTGTGGTGGACGCGACCCGCGCCTTCGCGGACATGGCGCGCCTGCATACGGTCGAGCTCACAGGTGGCGTTGCCGAGAGCGGGGAGGCCGATGAGACCCGCGCGCTCTTCTCACGCGAGAACGTCGTCCTCTCATACATGTTCGAGGGCTCGTTCGCCGAGGCCGCGACCGATGCGACAGACCCCAACAAGGTGACCTTGATCAACGTGGGATCAGGTGCGGGTGCGAACCTCTCATACCTCTTCTCGGGATCTGCGCTCACGCGTGTGCCGGAGCACTTGACCGACATCCAGCTGGGGTATGTGGGACGCGGGACATCTGCGAACCTCTCGCACATGGCCCACGGCGCCCCGCGCCTTGTGCACGTCTCGCTTGATCATGTGGCAGACGGCAGGAGTGCCGATCTCACCTACGCCTTCACCGGGGTCGTCGCCCGTGACGGCGCGATCGATGCGGGTACGGATGTCACCTACCAGCTCACCAACGTGGGATGCGGGGGAGACGCGGCAGGAGATGGCGCGAACCTCTCATCGATGTTCGAAGGGGCGTTCCTGTCCGCAGAGGTCGACCCTGGACGCAGCCAGGTGCGCTTCGATTTTACGGGCGCAAGTGAGACTGACTCACCCTCGCGCCACTCCGTATCGGCGCTCTCCCGCTTCATGTATGCGGGAGATGAGGCTGTTGTCGCAGGCAGGCGCAATCGACTCGGGCGGCTGGATATCCGCACGATGCCGCCGGTGCTCGGCACCAACACCGCAGACCACCTGTTCGCGGGCATGGGCGAGATTCGCTGCCTCACGAACAATCTGGGTGACAGTGTCTCGTCGGCAGACACCATAGATGAGGGATACATCGCCCTTCCCGCCACCTGGAACACTTCCGCGGTGACGACGTTCGCCTACATGGCGGCCTGGATGGACTCGCTTGCCTTCGTCAATACGCTCGACTTCGTGCGGTCAAGCTCCGGCACCAACATGGACTACGCGTTTGCCGCATGCCCGCGCTTGACGGCGGTCGTCTTCGATGAGCCGGGTGGGGGACACTTCACCTTCGACTGGGCAAGTGTGGAAGACACCTCGCGCCAGGCGGGTACGCGCACAGGAGGTCGTCCGGCTGATGCCCTTCCCGGACGTGCCTCGTCGCTGCGCCATGCCTTCGAGGGATGCGCGCGCCTGCGCTACCTGGATATGTTCGGGCTCGGCACGAGGATGGAAGGGACCGATGCGTCCTTCGGTGCCGCATCCGAGATGGATGCGATGTTTGCGGGGTGTGAGATGCTGGTGCGCCCGGCAGATGAGAAGGCCGGATACACCGATGAGCGCTCGACGAGGCGCACCACAGAAGAGATCGCGACGGGCCAGGGCGCCCCTCCGGCAGGCACTTCCAACATGCGCGACTATGAGCGGAGCGCACGTCCTGAGGTGGTGCTCGGCCCTGAGACCACGAAGGTACTCTCAGGATTTTTCGGTGCGAAGACATCCGCGAGCGCACCCTATGCCTACATCCTGCGCGCCAACGTGGATGTCTACGGTGGCCCGCAGAAGACGACGGATCTCCAGCTCTCACCCCAGGTGGAGGGCGAGACGCCCGAGTACTCATACACGGGATATGTGAACCTCGCGAACACGCGCGCTGTGGAGGCGACGGGCGTTTGGACCGGGCAGCGCTACATGAACATGAAGATGCTCGGCGTGGCCTCCGCCACGACCGAAGCCGGCACGACCGCGCTTGCCACCGGGTATGTGGGACTCGAAGGCAGATACGGCGGGGCTGACCAGGACGGAAGCTCGGTCAAGTGGTCGATCATCAACGAGACGGGCTCGGGCACCGAGACCAAGGTCTTGCAGATCTATCCGACGACCGGGGATACCGGCATCATGCGCGCCTTCGGGTCTGACAAGGCAAGCGCCGCTCCCTGGTCGTCCTTGGGCGAGGCCGGCAGGTACGCGCCTCAGATCAAGCGCGTGGAAGTCGTGGGCACCGTCATCTGCACAGGCTCGCTCACAAGCGCCTTCCAGGGCCTTGAGGTCGCGGAGAGCATGGATCTCAGAGGACTTGAGATCATCGATCAAGACCCGCTCGTGGAGACGGGGAGCAACGTGAAGAACCCCGCCATCCCGGTGAGGTCGATGGCGAACATGCTCTCAGGATGCGCGACGATCACGACAGTCTCGAACACCGATGCGCGCGTGTCTGACGGCGGCAAGCGCACGCCCGGATGGGGCGAGTGCCTGCTTCCGCCCTCCATGGCCACAAGCGCGCTTGTGAGCGCTGATGGGATGCTCTCCGGGATGCGCACGCTCAGGACCGTGAACCTTAACGGCCTTGGCAAGGGGGCCTCGATGTCGATGGCGTCCTTTGCAAGTGGGTGTGAGGTCTTGGAAGAGATCACCTTGACCGATGTGGGCACGGGCAGTGCCTCCTCGATGTCATCAGCGTTTTCGAACCTGCCGCGGCTTACGAGAGTTGCCCTCACCCGTGTGGGCGGAGAGGCACTTGACGCCACAGGCGCGTTTGCAGGCTGCGCACGCCTGGCAACGGTTGTCACCACCGACTTCGGAGCCGAGAACTCGGTCTATGCGCGCACCTTCGCCGCGGTCGCCACCAATCCTGACTCATCCCCTGCGTTCACCCTGACCGACACCGCAGTCGCTGCCGGATGCGTGCTCGACTCGATGTTCGAAGGGGCGTTCACCCATGAGAGCGCCGAGTGGGGACGGGTGGCCTTCGAGAACACCGCAGCCGTGAAGGCTCCTGTTGAGTCAGCGGCATCGCTGTTCGCTGCGCGCGATCTGGACCATCCCGTGCACTTGAAGACGATCGACCTCACCGGCCTTGGCGGGGTCGCACGGACCGGGTCGGGCGCGAACGTGCGCGGAGGCTCGATGGCGTATGCCTTCTTCGGCAATGACAAGGCCGAGCGCGCCGGGTTCGCCTCGAAGTACGTGACCGAAGGGATCCTCCTTGCCCAGGATGCGCTCTGGGACAATGCGTGCGACTTCTCGTTTGCCTTCGCCGGATGCACCGCGCTTGCCTCCGTCGACCTTCCCGGCATCGCGCAGTCGCGGGTGGGCGTGGCACTCACGAGCATGTTCGAGGGGTGCACCTCCCTTGAGAAAGCCTTGCTCTCAGCCTCGATGAACGTCTTCTGCACGACGGATGCGGCTGCGACATCGGTCGCCAACCAGATCGGCTCTGCCACCGACATGAGGTCGATGTTCAAGGGATGCGTGAGTCTGACGGAAGCCTCCCTTACCGGGGTCGGCACCTCGCGGGTGCCCGGATCAGTCAACCAGTGGGGCACGGCGGAGTCCGGCATGAAGGACATGTTCGCCGGCTGCACGCGCATGCTCTATGACCCCGAAAGTCCCGCAGACCGCAGGTTCGAGCAGGCCAAAGCCAACGATGACACCGATGTCTTGGATGAGCTTGAAGAGACCTCCAAGATCACGATAGGCCCAGCATTTACGAAGATCTTGAACGGTTTCTTCGCAAGCAGGACCTTGGCCGATGTGCGTCCTGACTACCTCATCAAGTCGAACGTGTATGTCTATGGCGGCCCGTATGCGGCAGGGAGATCAGATGACCCAAGCCAGGTCTCCGCACTCATGGAGCGGCCCAATGTCGGCGGCTACAACTACTTCGGCGAGGTGTCGCTCGTCGACGGCGCCGCCACGGCGCGCAACACCAAGGGCAAAAACGCTGGCCTTGAGCTTTGGACCTACCGCGGATACTTCTCAACCCCGATGCCGTCGGTGTCGATCACGTTCACGACCGGACGCACGGACACATCAGGCGCGGTCTCGCGCGGCTGGGCCGATGTGGCGGGGAATACCCTCGCCTCCTCGCCCGAGGCGCAGACGCGCACTCTCAAGAGCGCGAAGTATGACGTGAGAAGCCGCGAGGACGGCGCGACCCGGAGATACTGGGCCTACCAGAAGAAGGCCGGCAAGTCGATGAACGAGGAGCAGGTCCTATCAGGGGTGACGATGCCCACGGCCTATGGCTTCACGGCAGCCAACGCGAAGGGCACGTCCGCCGACACGATCGAGCAGGTGGCCTGGTACTTCGCCGAGTCGGGGTCGTTCACCTACTATGACGAGGGGGGAGACGTCTCGTATGCCTACACCTGGGCTGCGGGGGACTCGGTGGACAATTTGAAGCTCTCCGTGAATGGCGGGCGCCCCGGAAATGTGCGCCTGTTCGATGCGAACGTCTTCGGGCCCTTGCCGCTCATGAAAAATGGCCGCCCCGTCACCATCACCGGCGAGGACGGCAAGGAGGTGCAGCAGTATGCGGCAGCGCCTTCCTTCACGCTTTTCTGCAAGCAGGCGGAGATCTCATACGATGTGATCTTCCGCGACCCCACGACCGGGCGCGCCTACAACTGGTCGACGGGTTCCTGGCCTCAAGGCGCCACCTCCACGCCGAATGCGGGATCGTCTGCCACGCAACGCCGTCACTACGCCTTGAACTTCGCAAGCCAGGAGGGCGGGCGCACAAGCTGGCTTGCGCTTCCTGATCCGACGAACCTGAACACCAACGCTGATGGCGCTGCCACCAACTCCGTCAAGGTGAACTGGATGCAGGAGAGAAGTGGCTTCCACCAAAACCAGGAGTTCTTGGGCTGGACCACGACGGAAGTCGCACGCGTCACCGATGACTGGACCGATGAGTCCTACCTCTCACCCGGCATGATCGTCGGTGCCGCTGAGTACGGAAGTGATGTGGTATCAGTCACGGGAGGGGCGATGTCGGGATATGCCTCGACACCGGCCGTGCTCTACGCGCAGTGGGCGGACAAGCCCACCGTCACCTTCCGCGTGAACAATTCCGACGCCTGGCGGGCCTATCGTGCCAAAGACGGTGCCGCTGCCACCCCGAAACCTGGACTCACGCTCGTCGGCGAGGGCACCGAGTGGGCCTACTATGTGAAGGGCGCTGCCACAAACGCCCAGGGGAACATAACCGGAGGCGAGGTCGCCACGCTTCCCGAAAACGAGCTGGCAGACGGTGTGGCACACCTCTCTCAGACGGCCCGCACCGTGCGTGAGGCGACCCCTGGTGCCAAGGCCGGGTGGGGACGGCTTTCCCGCTTCGAGGTCGATGTGCCGAACGCCTATGTCGAGGGCACGCAATCAGACACCTCCTGGCGAACGGATGCGGCAGCGACGATCGCACCTGAGGGGTTGCTCAAGCAAAACCGCACCTGGGACGTGAAGAAGACGACCACCCTCTACCGCGTGATAGGTCCTGCGATGTATCTGTTGAACTTCGCTCCGGGCTTCTCAGGCGATGAGAACGCAACGCCTGCTCAGGTGCGTGACACCGATGCGGGATACACGCTTCCTGAAGGCGGGCGCACCTTCTCCTACAAGGGATACTCCTTCAAGGAGTGGTCAGGCAAATGGGCACGCGACACAGAAGGGGTGGAAGTCACCTGGCGGGATGCTGAGGGGAATATCCAGTATGACTGGCAGGGTGCGGCTCGCGCCGGTGAGGCCTTCACCTTCCATGACATGGCGCACTTGAATCAGCGCGCCATCGAGGCGCTCTTCCCGGCCGCGGCCGAAGGCGACAACACCAAGCCTTCAAACACCATCACGGCCGCATGGGACCTCATCACCTACAAGGCGACGTTCAACTTGAACGGGGGCGCGGTCGCAGGCTCGGCTGCGAAGGTCATCGAGGCCACCTACACCGTGACGACCCAACCCATCTTCCCGACTCCCACCCGCGCCGGATACACGCTTCGCGCCTGGACGAACGCGGTTGAGATGACAGGAGGCGTCTGGCGTCTTCCCATCGGCACCACCGGAAACGTTACCTTAGACGCCCAGTGGTCCCCGAATGTCAACCGCATCACCTATGACTTTGACTGCACCGACTGGGGCTGGGAGGGCGGCATTGCAGGACCTGACTCCTACCTCACCGGAAAAGCTGTGGTGATCCCGCGCGTCACGCGCCCCGGATACAGGTTCTTAGGCTGGGTCGGCCTTGGCGGCATCGCGCCTGCAACCCCTGATCCCAATCTCACGATCCCGGCAGATACCTGGGGCAACAAGTCGTACAAGGCCCGCTGGCAGGAGGTGGAATACACCATCACCTACTTGAAAGACGGCGGCGACTGGAGGACAGAAGACCTGCCCAATATCGTGGACCGCTACTACATAACCTCGCCCGAGATCTCCATCCCCGATCCTGTGCGTCCGGGGTATGACTTCGAGGGCTGGACGGGTTCGATCTTAGGGTCCGATCCCGTGAAGGCACCTGATGCCAAGATTCCCGCGCGCTCCATGGGGAATGTCACCATCACGGCGAAGTGGCGCATGAATACCCCATCGATCACCTGGGAGCTCGGAGGAGGACAAATGGTGGGATTCGAGCGACCGACGAGCTACTCGGTCGACTCAGGAGACATCACGGTACCGAACCCCACCTTGACCACCGCCTCCGGAAACGCCCAATTCCTCGGCTGGTCGGGAGATGAGGGAGACCTCGAGGCGGTAGGCCTGCGCGGTCCTGTGGCCGCACCTGCTCAAGGTGCCAAGTCGATGACGTTCAAGCTCACCCAGGCCGCAAAGACGACGCGCCCCGCCGGTCAGGACCAGAACCTTGTGTTCCGTGCGAACTGGAAGATGAACGACTTCTCGGTGAAGTTCGAGCTTAGAAGCGCGAACATCGGCACGCAGGAAGGGTTCGAGGTATATGAGCCTGCAGGAGGTTCGGTCAACTACGGATACCTCACCAAGGGATACTCCGAGATCACAGACCCGGCAAGCGCAAGCATCACGCTGCCTGAGATGACGTGGGGCGTGAAGTATCCTGAGCACATGCTTGCCGGGTGGGACGTGCAGAACAAGTCCAACGTCGGCGGCACCTTGACTGCGCTTTGGCGCCCGGGTGAGGCGATATCAGTGAACGACATGCTCGCCCATGGCGCCACCGCGAACTCGCAAGGCCAGATCACCTTGTATGCGGTCTGGGGCTCCTCCAAGCAGCGGATCGTCTACCACCCGCTCACAACCGACAGTGGCATCCCAGCTGACGCGCCCACGGAGTTCTGGGGTGAGCGGGGCCTTGTCGCAAGCGAGCTTCCCGCACTGGGGGCGAATGCCAAGACGGGGTATCGCTTCGCTGGCTGGTACACCTCACCCACCTATGAGGCGGACACCTGCATCTATGCGACGGCAGCGGAGATCGCAGGCGGCGCCCATCCCACCGGCATCCCGAAGGACACCTTCGCGCCCGTCGAGCTCTATGCGAAATGGGTCTATGATGTGTCATTCGTGGCAGGAAGCGGCATCTCAGGCGTCACTGGTGTCACCCTTCCCGCCAAAGAGACGCTTACCTGGTATGCCACCGGCGCCTGGGCAAGCGAGGAGCATCTGGGCTCTGCCTTCAACGAGGACATGGCTGAAGCGCTCGCATCAGCCGCGACGAGTGTCGTCTGCACGCACATCCCCGAAGGGACGGATGTCATCACCGCCACCGGATACACCATGCGCCGCTATGAGCGGACGGAAGGGGATGCGGGAAGTGCGGCGTTCGCCTGGTCGACGGTCGCCCTCCCGGCAGGGGATGCTGCCGTGCGCGCAAACCTCATCTTCGAGGGAGAAGGCTTGAACTCCCGCCTCGTCCCTGACTCCACAGCCACGGCCACGCTCTATGCCACCTGGGAGCCCATCCATTACACGATTGCAGTGGATGCCACCCCTGTCACAGGAGATGACATCACGCTTGATGCCGATGATGTGGCACGGCTTGCAGGCGCGGTCTCGGCAGCCTCACTCGGTCTTGGAAGTGAGGCGGATGAGAGCGGCTGGCAGGCCACAGGCACGACTCCCACGTATGCGGCCACCTACGGGATGGGTTGGCAAACGCCAGACAAGGCCCCGACCGATCCGAACGCGTCATTCGGCTTCATGGGCTGGAGCGCGTACGGGCCAGATGGCACGCCCCTGAAGGCAGGCCAGCTCTTCGGTGCGGCGACATCGGTGGCAGAGGCGCTCACGACAGCTGATGGGGAGACGGTCACCCTGCGTGCCAACTGGACGAAGACCGATTACCAGACCCTCGTCCTTGAGGCCAACGGAGGACAGGTGAGGACAGACCTTCCTGAGGGGGCCACCTTGTCAGCTACCACCCTCGTGGCAACCGGCGTTGATGACAGTGTGAAGGCCCTTCCCGATGATGAGGGTACAGACGGCGTCTTCCAGCCCTTCTCACGTGCCGGGTATGTGTTTGCGGGCTGGAGCTTCATGCAGGGAGGAGAAGAGGTCAAGATCACCTATGAGACCCCGCGCGATGAGTGGAGCGTCACCCTATCCGCCATGCAGGCAGGCCTTGCAAGCGAGGTCAAGATGCAGGCCATCTGGGAGTATGCCCCCTACCGGGTCGACTTCATGGTGCCTGACGAGAGTGCGGAAGGCACGTGGACGCGGGCAAGCTACCTCTCAGGGCTTACCTTCGAGAGCACCATCACGCCCCGTCTGCAGAATGACTTGAGCTATCAGGGTATGTCGCTTACCTCCTGGGGCATCGATGAGACGGCATCGGTGAGCTACCTGCCGGGCACACCCGTCAAGCTCGAGGATGTCATCGCTGAGGCGGCCTCAGCGGCCCAGGGCATACCGGAAGTGCGCGGAGAGGCGGCAGGCGAGGGCGTGAAGATGCGCGGATATGCGCTCGATCCGACACCTGACAGTGTGGAAAGTGATGCGTGGCGCACCTCCGAGCGAGTGGTGAGGCTGTACTCGCAGTGGGCGGTCCAGCTTATCGGCACCGTTCCCGCACGCCTTGTCATGAGCTTCGATCCGTATGCCCCACCTGCCACGGAGGGCGGCTCGTATGGAGCGGTGGATGCCGTGCGTGCGAAGGTCACCTCCTCAACGCCGCAGCCCCTCGAGATCGCATCCTTGAAGACCGACTGGACGGGACGCGATGACTATGCGAACCGCCTGGGGCTTTGGCAGATATATCCCGGTGCTGTGAGGAGTGCCCTTAATGCAACCGAGCTCGTGATCGAATCGAAGGGCGTGCAGGCCGCCATGGATGTGACGCACGGTGGTGTGGTGAGCCGCATCACCGACACCATCAACAACACCACCGAAGTGATAGGAGAGGGAGAGGACGCCACCCCGCTTGAGGTGGGATACATCCTCAGTGCAGGCACGGCCACGAACCCCTCAGAGCTTGAGCTCACCTACCGGGTGGCGCTGCCGAAGACCTTCCTCGGCAACCCCATAACCGAGCTTCTGGACATCGACGTGGCACGGCTTACCTACACCATCCGCGTCGCAGGGAACAAGGAAGGCAGCGTGTAAGG
>CAYWWK010000040.1:0-9748 GCA_964462135.1 uncultured Eggerthellaceae bacterium
CGCACCGCGCCTGCAAGTTCTGCACGCTCTACGACGAGCTTCCCTTCAAATTCAAGGCATCGGAACTCTCCACAATGGAAGCCGACCTCCTTGAGGCACAGACGTGGTCCCACGATCCTCTATCGAAGATGGAGGCACGCCTTTTCAACCTGCCTACGCCCAAACGTTGCCGTGTTTTTCTTTCAGGTGCGAATCCGTTCGCCCTAAAGACAAAGCACCTTCTTGAAATTGCTGACCTTATTCATAAGTATTCTCCAACGTGCAAGACAATCGGTTGCTTCGCGCGCGTGACTGATATTGCTTCAAAAACTGACGAAGAGCTTGCAGTCCTTCGCGAAGCTGGATATACCGGTCTTACCATCGGAATAGAAACGGGAGATGACGAGGCGCTTGCCTTCATGAACAAAGGGTATGCAGCGCAAGACATCATCGAGCAATGTGCGCGCTTGGATGCTGCGGATATTGCCTATGCATTCTTCTACCTTGCTGGCTTCTCAGGGAAGGGGCGTGGTATCGAAGGTGCTCGGCATACGGCAGCGGTTTGCAATCAAATGCACCCTTCCCTCATTGGTGCGAACATGCTCACCATCTATAAAGATTCCGAGCTTTACCAAGAAATGATGGCTGGCAACTGGGAGGAAGAAACGGAGATCGAGAAGTACGAGGAGATCAAAGCTCTTGTGGAAGGACTGGAGATCCCTGTGGAATTCGCCATGCTGGGAGCGTCGAACCCCGTGATGTTGCAGGGCAGATTACCCGAGCAACGTGCACAAATCGTCGCAACTCTCGACCGCATAATAAATGAAATCGGAGAGGACAGGCTGCGTCACTATCGCACGAACTTGAAGCATCTGTGATGTGCATGCTTCTGTGCATCAATCGCTAATGAAATACGAAGCTCATTCATTGTGGACGTGCATGTTGCTCCAGGTACTCTTGTTTAACAACATCGATGCATTTGCCGCCGATGTCATAGCTCGCATCATCGATCTCATGAATCGTAACGCTGTAGAACTTGGGCGGGATGTTCATGATCTCGGAAGATGCTGCGGTAAGGCGATCGACCAAGGCGCGCTTCTGCTCATCTGTAAGTTTTCCGGATTCGACTGTGATATGAGGCATGCTGCTCCTTCTCTTCAGTGCCATTACAATACAGAGGGCGTATTATGTTAGCTACCATCTAGTTACGGTGTTGCGAGCTATCCTACTTTCCCTTTAACGCTCTATAGCCAATAAGTTGGATAGTCAGAAAATCGCGCAACGACTGCTCGCAGGACGGAATCGGGTAGCCCGTCTCCTCGCAGGCGGCGCTTTGGATGGGAAGCGGATGGGTTGCAGGGAGGAGACCGGAAACGCAGATCGACAGATCCAAGAGAAACTAATTCTATGCAAGGAGCGACTGCCATGCAATTCAGAACCGATGTCAAGAATGGAAACGAACTGTCGGCGCTGGGCTTCGGCTGCATGAGGTTCCCAACCACAGCGGGGCGCATAGATATCGATGCCTCTGATCGGCTTATTATCGAGGCCGTTGAAAGAGGCGTGAATTACCTCGACACGGCCTACCTGTACAACGGAAACGAGGCAGCCTTGGGTGAGATATTCGCTCGCAACCCTGGCCTGAGGGACAAAGTACATCTTGCTACTAAGCTGCCGATGGCAAGATGCGAGGCGGCAACCAACTTCGACAAGTATCTGGGGCGCTCCCTTGAAAGGCTGCGCACCGACCATATCGACTATTACCTCGTCCACAACGTAACAAGTGCAGCGGCATGGGAGCGTCTGAGTGCGCTCGGCTTCGAAGAATGGGTGAACGAGCAGAAGAACGCGGGAAGCATCTTAAACATTGGGTTTTCGTACCACGGATCGAAAGCCGACTTCCCCCTGCTGCTGGACTCCTTCGACTGGGACTTCTGCCAGATCCAGTACAACTACATGAACGAAAACTACCAAGCGGGCACGGCTGGGCTTATGGCGGCGGCGGAGCGGGGTCTGCCCGTCATTGTCATGGAACCGCTTCTCGGGGGTAAACTGGCAGCCAAGCTACCAGCAGAGGCACGTAGCGTGCTGACTGATGCTGACATAAGTGATGACCCAACAAGGCTCGCTTTGCGCTGGGTATGGAACCACCCGGAGGTTACCGTGGTGCTGTCGGGAATGAACACGCAGGAGCAACTGCTGCAAAACATTGCGACGGCTGATGGAGCGCTACCAGGTTCGCTCGAAGATGCCGAAATCATTGCTGTGGAGAAAGCGCGGGAGAGCATCGCAAAGAACTATAGAATTCCCTGCACGGGATGCGGGTACTGCATGCCTTGCCCCAGGGGCGTGAACATTCCCATGTGCTTCGCCGCATACAACACATCCTTCGCTCATGGCTGGTATCAGGGAATGCATCAGTACATCACGGCATCGGGCGCTATGGTGGGCGATGCCCATTTCGCAAGCGATTGCATCAAGTGTGGCGCCTGCCTTGATAAGTGCCCCCAGCATATCAAGATCCCGGACGAACTGACATCGGTGAAACGTCGCCTTCAAGTTCCCGGCCTCCCAACTCTGATCAAACTCGGAGTAAGGATGATGAGCCGCTAGCAATGACGCGGGCGCATGTTCGGAGGCGACAGAGAGGGCTTCCGGAGTCAGCGGAATGCTCCCATGACAAGTGGACAGGGGACGTTCCGCGCTCGTTCAGCTTGGATACTGTGCATTGGCATCGCTTGTGGCGGCTGTCTGCTCCTACAGGATCGTGGCTTGGATAGGGGGAGTAGCCGTGAATGCGTCCGCCATCCTGCTCCTGTGGGTTGCGGGTTTTTGTAGGGTGAGTCAAGGTCCCCTGACTCACATGTTTCTCCCCTTACACTCTGTTCTTTTCTCCCCAGATGCATAACTGGTCGAGCACCTTCATGAGCGACTCGCCCCGCTCGGTCAGCCCATACTCGACCTTCGGTGGAATCTGAGGGTACTCATGGCGGGTGACCAAGCCATCCGCCTCAAGCTCTTTCAAATTCTGAGACAACGTTTTGTCGGAGATGCGCCCCAAATACCGCCGCATCTGATTGAATCGCACCGGCTGGAACTCCATTAGACAGTAAAGAATGACCATTTTGTGCTTACCTTGGATCAAAGACAACGTGTAACTGTAGCCCGTCTCCTCGAAGGCCGCCTTGTCGATGCCGGTCATACTGTCACCCCATTCAAAGATATTACACTTTCAATAAGGATAGTACCTATCTTTAAAGTTGGTACTTACATTTCCTTCTCCAATAAAAGATACTGGCTTCGAGGCAAGCTCACAAGAAAAAAGCGAAAGGAATTCCTATGAAGAAGAATCTAGGGCAAGCAGGTGAGCTATTTCCGCAATCGGTGTTCATCGTGGCAAGCTACGACGAGAATAACGTTCCTAACGCTATGAACGTAGCATGGGGAGGCGAATGCACGCGCAACGAGATCGCCATAAACATAGGCGACCACAAGACAACCGATAACATCTTGGCTCGCGGCGCCTTTACAGTGGCGCCGGCTGATCGCGCACATGTGGTAGAAGCTGACTATTTTGGCATGGCCACAGGCCGCAAGGTGAACAAAGCCGAGCGCTCGGGGCTTACATTCATAAAGTCTGAATTCGTGGATGCTCCTGTGATCGAGGAATTTCCGCTGACTATGGAATGCGAAGTGAGCGAGGTGCAAGACTGGGGCGGTGAGAAGCGTTTCATTGGCAGGATCGTAAACACGTGTGTGGATGAGCGCATCCTTGATGAGGAAGGCCGTGTAGATTTCGGAAAGATGGAGCCGATCGTCTATGACTCCACCCGCCGCATCTATCGCGTAGTGGGCGAAGAGGTTGCAGGCGCGTGGGATGCAGGCAAGACGTTGATGTAGGGTGAGTCGTGGGGACGAGTCCCTTCGCATATGACAGGGGACGGCCCTGATATTCATTCATGACAAGAAGGCAACCCCCTGTCAGGCCGCCACGCTATCTTGAGAGAGTGAACACCGAACCTGTCCCCTGTTCACTCCCCTGTTCACTCGAACGCGCCGTAACTGGCGACCTCACTCATCGGACGACGATCGAAATGCATGCGCATGGGGCCCTTCTCTGCATGTCCAAGCATGAGGAACTGATACGTCACCAGATCGTCTGGGATGTTGAGCACCTCGCGCGCGACCGCAGGTTCATAGGCACCCACGATACAAGACGCCAATCCAAGGCTTTGCGCCTCAAGTGCCATTTGCATGATGGCAAGCCCGCAGTCAATCCATCCATAATCTGGCGTGACATCTGGGTTCTTCGCTGACTCGTTCTTGTCAAAGCAGACGAGTATCGCTGTGGGCGCATTGTACCGGCACTTGCTGCAGTCATCCACCAATGCAAGGTCATCACCTTGCAAGACGATGAAGCGCCAAGGTTGATTGTTGCATGCAGAAGGAGCTATCCGGCCTGCCTCCAAGATGGCATTGAGCTCTTCGTCCGCAAACTGCTCATCCGTGAACTTCCTGCAGGAGAACCTGTCCTTCAAAGCTTCAGCAACATCCATGATGCATCTCCAATCTTCAGCGCACGCCCGACTCCATTCGGCCCATTCGCCCAATCTAGTCCAAAGATGCGCCCAAAGAAAGCTGCCTGCCCATTCGCTTTCCGAATGTTACCTGCCAGCATAAAGTGAACAGGGTAAAGTGAACAGGGGACGGGTCTGGTGTTCATTCACGACAAGGAGGCGACTCCCCTGTCAGGCCACCACGGTATCTTAAGAGAATGAACACCGGACCCGTCCCCTGTTCACTCCCTGCCAACATCCCGCTAGCTCGATCCGTGATGCGCGCCATGGCCGCCGTGATGGCCGTAGCCCTGACCAGAGCCTTGGCCCGGGGGCACGTTCTGGCCACCACCTGAACCCGCGCCGCCATTCTGACCTGGTCCATTGCCAGAACCAGGGCCGCTGCCCTGGCCCTGTCCCTGATTGCCTGAACCGCTTCCACCTTGCCCGCTGCCCGTCGCCTCGCATTCCGCAATGCGGTCGTACAACTCGCGCATGGGCATGCTCGTGCAGTCATCGACGGAAAGACTGGGGTCTAACTGGCACAGCTTCACAGCCGCGGCGTAGCGCCCACATCCCATGCCATGGCTGTGAGCCTCATCGTAGAACTGCTGGGTCACGCCGTTGCATGACCCTCTGTACGGGCAATCAGCCAAGTACTTTTCGCTCACATCAGTCAGGATGCGCTCCTGGTCCTGGTTTTCGGAGGAAACGCTCACCGATATGAAGGCATCATCGTCGACGAATGGTGCAAGTGCCTCGTTGCTCGTCAGCGCGCGCAGAGCCTGTTCGTAAGGAAGGCCGTCCACCGCTACCGACGAAAGCAGACTGGTTCCATCATCGTTGATGCCTTCCGCGCCCACGACGCAGTCAGAGCTGTTCAGCCTCAGCTGAATGGAAGGGTTGATATCGATGTCAACGAATGCCGTGGGTTCAAGATCAGAGTGCGACGCAGCAGGCGATTCGGGTACTGACAGTTCGCTTGCCGTCATCTCGACTGCAGGCGGCTCGCTTGAAACGGGCTGGGACATCAGGCTGGGAAACTGGGTGACCCCGAACACCGCAAGCGTCAGGATGAGGCATGCCGCAATGGCACTCCCCACCGTTCTGACCACCTTCCAGCGCCCATGCTTCCTGCGTCTGGCTGGCGCCATCGCGACTGCGGACTCCACCGGGTCGCACTGAGTGACACCCGCAGAAACGGCATGCATTTGCGGTGGGGCTGACGATTGCGCATCGCCCTTCGGCTTCGCCTGCGCGTCATCCTGCAGCTGCGCCTGCCCATGGGCCAGCACATAATCCAGTGTCTGTCTCTTCACATCTTCGGGAACTTCCACGCTACCGAAGGCGTCCTTGACTTCCCTTTCCAGCTCACAATCATTCACGACAAGGCCTCCTTGAGCACCTTCTTGCCCCTGGACAGCCAAGAATAGACCGTGTTCACCGGGGCATCCATCATCTCCGCTATCTCGGGTGCCGTGTAGCCCTCGTAAAGGGAGAGATACAGCGGCAGCCTGGGAGGGTCGGCGAGCGATCTGAACGCCTCGATGATCTCGAGGCGGCGCGACTGCGGGTGGTTCACTTCACATGACTGATCACACGCAATGCCCTCAGCTTCATCACCAAAAGAAACGTCCTTTCGATACGCTGCGCGCAGCATGTCACGGCACACGTTGGATGACACCTTTATGAGCCATGCCTTGCGGTGCTCTTCGTCAGCAAACGTCACCGCATCGGCAAGCGCATACTTCAGGAACGTCTCCTGAAAGGCATCCTGCGCATCCTGCTCGCGCCCGAAGAAGCTGACGCACACGCGCCAGACCGTCGACCCGAAGTCATCTATCGCCTTCTCAATGTCATCGTTCGTGCGCAATCGCCATCCTGCCATTCGACCAGTCGTTTTCCGTCCCTCTGCTTATAACACGATTCAGAGGGTCGATTCCTTGCAGAAAGATGACACAAAGCGAAGATAGGATAGCGACTGGGTGACATCGTCATCGCCCCGCACCATCCCCATCCCCGTCCTGCGTCATCATGAGAAGGACCGATGAAGGGATCCAGCATGCCATACGATAACGTAGCCCTGATTTTCGAAGGTGGTGGGATGCGTAACGCATATACCGCCGCAGTCGTCGACGCACTCCTGCGAAACGACATCGTCTTCCCCAAAGTGTATGGGATCTCGGCTGGGGCTGCATTGGCAGCCTTCTACGCTTCCCGCAACCCGAAGCGTGCGCATGCCACCTTTACGGAGTCAGTCTTGAAAGTTGGCAAGAACCTGCTTGCCAATCTCTTCAAAGGCGAAGGAGTGTTCGATCTGCAATACATCTTCGAAGGTCTCTCTGAGATGAACGCGTCTGAGGACAACGAATGGACCTTCGACTTCAGACAACTCAAAGAAGGCCAAACGGACATCCATATTGAAGCATTCAATATTGAGTCCGGTGAAACGGTTGCATGGACACGAAGCGATATGTCCACCATGACAGATTGCATGGAGCGGGTACGCGCATCATGTTCGTATCCGCTCTTCACTCAAGCAACAGTGATCGATGGACAAAGGTACATTGATGGCGGTATGGGCAGAAGCCATGGTATTTGCCTTCAGGCGGCTATGCAGGATGGATACGAACGCTTCTTCATCGTGCGAACACAACCGCGCGACTACCGAATGCCTGAGCTATCCCTTGAGAAGAAGAGTGCCTACCACGTTGCCTATGCGAAATACCCGAAGGTTGTGCGCGCCCTTGAGGAAAGGCCGGATGCCTACAACCAGCTTCTCAACCAATTGGAAAGCCTGCGCGCAAGCGGGACGGCGTACGTATTCTGTCCCGACAGCATGCCCGTCACCTACAGAACGACCGATTACGACGCCCTATGCAACGCGTACCGCTTGGGTTCAGCCCAGTGCAACCGTGAACTTCCCGCCTGGAAGGAATGGCTCAACTCCCAGGTAACCACCCGTTGAGGTGCAGATTGAGATCCAAACGCTGCAGGTTGATCCTGCAATCGTGCAGACGATCCTCATGATGAAACCGCTCCAGCCATATCATCCTTGGTGCGGTTGCTGTGCCTTCATGCCAAGTAGAGCTCTTGGAACTTCTTGCGTTTGTCTTCGCCAAAATCAAGAGCAACAGCCAAGTAATCATCCAGACAGCCGTAGGCTTCGTCGATGGCCTCAAGTGCCGCATCCAGATAGATGAGGCGAGCATAGCCGAACGCCTCCAATACCTTCTCGATGCCTTTAACACCCGGCTTGTCAGCGAGGAGACGCTGCGTGCGTTCGATCCAGCCGTGGATGAACAGATTGGTGGCCAGATAGTCATCCTTGATGAAATCCATCGGCACTCCCAAAGCATGCTCAACGAAGACGGCGGCCAGGCCCGTGCGGTCCTTGCCCTGTGTGCAGTGCCATAGCGTGGCTCCCTCCGCAACCGTGAGCAGGTCGTTCAGGAATCGCCTATAGGCAGCGATGCCCGCTTCGTCCCGCACGCACTTCCGATAGAGCTCCTGCAGGAATTCATCAGAATGCGCCAGCACTTCCTTGAGAACATGGGCATCCGCCTTGCGATCAGCGATGCTGTCGATTCCTATGGCCTGTTCTGTCAGCACGGGAAGGTCCACGTATGTGATGTCTGGCATCATCCCAAAAGGATCTTCCTTCTGCTTGACCTCAGTAGATGTGCGCAGATCAACCACGTGAACGAGACCATGATGGGCGGCAAGTACCCGCATGTCAGAGGAGGTGGCATCGTGCAGATCACCTGAGCGCATCAATCGGCCTGGTCTGACATGGCGCCCATCTTTGGTGGGCATCCCTCCCAGATCCCGCGCATTGTCCACCCCCTTCAGCTCCAAATGGCCAAAGTGTGTGAATCCGAGAACGGCTTGTGGGTGCTCAGGCGCATCCATGTTGCTCTTCCCTTGCACGTCATCCATAGCAAACACCCCTTGATCAGCAAGCATAAGATGCTGTATCCAACAGAAGTTGCCTCTTGCACGCCTCACTGTAGGTCAGGATGCATCTGCAGAAGCATGAACGCCCTGATTGGTAGCAAAGCGTAAGCCAGCGCAAAGGGGATAAGGAGGCGTTGCAGAATATACCTCGGCATCCGTTGGCTGTCAGCTTCATCACCAGATCCCACGCACCATCTGCTGCCGTCCATTTTCATGATCGAGCAATAGAGTGCCAGGATCTCGGATGATGAGTCAGCAAATGACAGGGGACGGTTCAGTTGTCATCTTCTCACCGCTTTTTGGATGACGCCCCGCCCGATGCCCGTTATCCTTTCCAGCTGCCGTATGGAAGCTCCTGCGACATAGAGCCGCATCAGTGCTCGGTTCCTTTCGCATTTCTCCATAGCAGCAATCGACCCTATGCATTCCTCGCCGAACAAATTCTTGACGAACGCCATCACTTCTCCATCAGAAATAACGCGACGAGCGGGCACTGTTTCCACAAAGTCGGTTTCTATGCCATTGGCGTCATGAAAGCCTTCGAAATCATCGATCAGCCCAAGAACGAGGGATGTGCTGCATAAACCGGGCATGTATCCGGTAGTGCTTCCGATGTATTCACCATAACTGCTCCACGGATAGCGACGGGTTTCTGCCACGCCTGCAACTTCTGGATTTCTGTGAATGTAGCGAACGCACTCAACAAGATGGGCTTCGTTCTCGACTGATGTGGATGAATACCGCCCTTGGAAAACAGGTCCGACGTGTCCATGGCGGCCATTGAACCATTGAGCGTGGGAAATGTTGAGGGAGCGCATCAGCGACTCGAGCGAACCGGTGTCACTCTTGAGGAGAAGATGCACATGGTTTTCCATGAGACACCAAGCAAGTACGTTCACACCATCTCTTATCGAGAATTCTCGAAGCTTTTCAAGATAACGGACTCTGTCAATGTCGTCTTCGAAGATAGCCCTTCTCCCTGCTCCCCTTGATGCAACATGCTGTATTCCGGTTGGTGAATCCACCCTTGCTTGTCTTGCCACTTCCCCTCCTCAAGGAAAACATCCTCTGCCGCATGTTCGCATGAATGATGACATCTGAACCGTCCCCTGTCATCCTGATCCGGAAAGTCTGAAGGCGCTTGGGCGGTCATACAGCCTCTTCCTATAAAGAAGGCTGCCCGAAAAGGCAGCCCTGGAAAGTCTTGGTAGCTCCGACCGGATTCGAACCGGCGACCTCCGCCTTGAGAGGGCGGC
>CAYWWK010000041.1:0-8113 GCA_964462135.1 uncultured Eggerthellaceae bacterium
AGGCGTTCGGCCTTGGGGGTGGCGGTGGTGTTCGCGGAGGGGTGCTCAGCCTTGGGGGCGGTGGTGTATGAACACATGAAGGCATTCGGCCTTGGCATCGGGCTGGCGAAACCCATGATGATGTATATCATGGGTTTCTGGCCCTGCTGAATCGGCCTCAACCTTCATGTGTTCATACCCTTTGCTTGATCATCTATAAAAAACCAACCGCGATGATGTCGGAACCCAAAGATCGGGTTCGCACCATCATCGCGGGCGGCTGCTCGCCGCAAAAGTGTGTCGGTGGTCTGCTGAGGTACAGCAGACCACCTCTGCATTCACTGTCGCCCTTCGGGCGAAGATCATCGCTTCGCGTTCGAGTTGTTGCGTGCCCCGGGTGGGGCGGATGAACAGGGGACGGGTCTTGCGTTCAATCGCTTGCTCCCAGAATTCTTCCTTCGACGTATAGCTATCCTAAATGCAGTAAACGGAACGACCTCTGTCGTATGATTGAACGCAAGACCCGTCCCCTGTTCATCCTTCTTGGTGTTATGGAGCGGTGAGGTATAATTTCGATTGATTATGCCCTAGCAGGCGACGAAAGGCATCTAATGGCGCAAGCGATAGATTATGCTGCACGATTGACAGAAACCATCGGTGCACGACCGGCCGGAACCGAAGAGGAGCAGCAAGCATCCTTCTTCATCGATGAAGTCCTCCGTGAAGAAGCGGGCCTGACCACAGAAGTCGAAGAATTCAACTGTAATCTTGGGTACGAACTTCCTCGCACTGTTTGCTGCATCGCCACCGCTGTGTTGGGCATCCTTTCCATCTTCCTCTCTTTGATGGTGATCCCCTCGGTCATCATCACCCTGATCACCGCCATTCTCTTCATCTTGGACGCCCTTGGTCGCTCTCCCTTCGCGCGCTTCGGCAACACGGGAATAAGCCAGAACATCTTGGCGAAGTACATTCCAACCACGGATGCCAGCACGCGAGGACGCAAGCGCAAGGTGCTGGTGATTGCACACTATGATTCTGGAAAGGTGCGCATCGAAGCCAAAGGTGCCATGCTTTCTGCGCTTCCCTTCATCTACATACTGGAATTGGTGGGAATGGCTTTGGTTCCCGTCGCTTTGCTCCTTCGTTTCGTCACCAGCGCCACGGCCGGATTGCTCGTGGTTCTCAATGTGTTCATCGTGATAGGCGTCGTTTTGGCACTGCTTCCCGTCTTCGGGTTCCTCATCCATCAGACAGCGCAATACAATCGAGGCGCGAACGTGAATGCTTCCGCCGTTGCGGTGCTGCTGGAATGCGCCAAACGTATCGGCGAAGAGCCGGAAGAGTTGATGGGCGATGTTGTCATGCATGGCGAAGAGGAACTCCGCTCGGAAGGCCTCATTCCCCATGAGGCGACCCTTACCTATTCAGAAGCCGAGCTGCCTGAAGGTGAAACGACGGATTCCGTCATCTTCGAAGCTGCAGCTGTTCCCTCGAAGGGGGGAGAGTCAACCCCTCTGAACGTCGTTGCTGGTGAGGCGACGGTCGGCGTTGACCAAGCAGGGGTCATTCCGATGGCAGCCGATGCAGCTGCATCCACCGTGACCACCGCAGCAGCCGTGGTCGAGGCCAGTCCTTCGTCCGCGGTCTCGCCTGCCGTCGTTGACCAGCGTGCTGCCTATACCGCAGCTGTGTCGCAGGGCATTCCTGAACCGGAACCCGAAGAAGATCCGAACGTGCCCGACTGGTACCGCAAGGCCATGCAGAAGGCCAATAAGCATGAGGATTCTGCCGCAGCAGGGGCGGCGCATCGCTCGAAGTTCGCTGATGCATTGGACAATGCGAATGCCGTCAGCGCGCACGCCATCGAAACCGAGGAGAAGCAGTCCGAAGTCGAACGACGCTTGGCGCAGATGCGCGCCTCCATCATGGGAGAAGCAGGAGCCCCTGGCGTTGCCACGGCAGCTGCAGCCCAGGCGCATGCGGGGGGCGGTGTGGACGGCTATCTTTCCAGCATGACTGATGCGCCCAGCTATGAGGATGCAGCGGCGAAGCCGACTGAGGCACCCGCGGCCGCCGTGATAGCGTCAGGACCCATGCCGGTTCCCGACGCAGAGGCTCAGGCGGCGGCAGCAGAAGCGGCTGCAGCTGCACAAGCAGCAGCCGCACAGGCGGCAGCGGTGGCTGACAAGACCATTTCCTACATCCCGGTGGAAGTTGACACCGAGATGGTGGCGAGGGAAGGTGCTGCACTCAAGCAGGCGAACGCAGCCAAGGCCGAATCAGCACCAAAGGATGCTGCGGCGAACGGGCGGAAGCGGCGCACCATCGATCTTCCCAGTCTCACGGGAGCCATTGAAGGTGTAAACGCACGTTTACAGGATGCTCCCTTGTCAGAAGAACGCACTCCCTCGGAAGAAGCACAGGTTGCACGACGTCAAGCGCGACAGGAAAGGCTTGCGAATTCGCTTCCCAACCCTGATTCGCAAGACCTTCCCGATGCAGACAAGACCCAAGCCATCAGCGCCGCAGGATCCTTCGTCTCTGCGAGCGAGACGTCCACGTTCCAACCCGTGGGAGATGAGCTGATCGCGGATGTGAGGGAAGAGGATCTCTACATCGAGGATGCTGACGATTCAGACTACGCAGTGGACTTCACCGCTACCGGTGCTCCTGCCGGACCCGGATATGTTGAGATGCCGAAATCCCGAGCATCGCGGATGTTCGGTCGATTCCGTCGCAAGAAGAAGACGGAAGACGTCTCCATCAGCGAAGCGTACGGTCTTGATGAAAGCTGGGAGGCCCGTTCTGCGGGGGCTGCCCGCGGCGGCTGGGAAAGTTTCCGCGAGGATGAGATGGATGCGGATTGGGAAGGTGGCGCATTCTCAAAGGTTCGCGAGCTGGCGAATCGTTCTGACAAGAAAGGCGCTCGGACAGACGGCGATGATGCAGAAGATCGCGCAGAACGCAGCAGGGCCCGAAGGAGTCGGCGAAGCGAGAACCCGTTTGGCGATATTCCCCTCACCTCCATCACGCTTGAAGAGCGGGAAATCATCCAGCAGTTCCACAATGGTCCCATCTCCTGCGAAGTCTGGTTCCTTGCCGTAGGGGCGGAACTGGCCAACAATGCGGGAATCAGGGCGTTCTTGGAAGCCCATTCCGACGAGCTCCGCGGTTCCATCGTCATCGATCTTGACGGTTTGGGCACCGGACAGCTTTCCCTGATCGAAGAGGACGGCATCTTCCAGCCGAAGAAACCGTCGGCTCGATTGAAGCGCTATGTCAACAAGGCATCATCGTCCCTTGGGATCTCCTTGGGCAAAGGGAAGATGCGCTGGCGCAATTCAGGTGCGTATTGTACGGCTGTCCACGGGTTGCAGACATTGCATATCGCGGGGATGGAGGGCGGAAAGCCAGCCTTTGCCGCCCAGGCTGACGATGTGATGGAGCACCTTTCGGAGGAGACCCTTGCCGAGAACACGGCATTCGTGATGGAAGTGCTGCGTCAGATATAACGGGCAAGGTGGGTTGATTGGGTTGACTCGGGTCGATTCGGGTCTCCGCTTCGCTCGGATCGACCCCTACATGCCTTCGCTGCACGAATGAATTATCTCCGTAGCGCAAGCTTTAGCTTGCGAAAGGACGCAGGGAACGCAGGGGACGCAGGATATCAGCCTGCGCTACGAGCCTGCGCTACGGTCAACCTGTCGTAAAGGGGGACGCAGGATATCAGCCTGCGCTATGGGCAACCTGTCATTTCGACACAGAGGCAGGCGGGGGCGTGCTGCAACAATATGAATCCAAGTGGGGCAACGCGTGCGTTACACAAGGTATTCACGCAAGGTTGATTCGAGTTCTGCCATGTCAATGGGTTTGGTGAGGAATCCGTCCATGCCGACTGCGAAAGCCCGTTCGCGATCTTCCTCGAAAGCATTCGCCGTCATGGCGACGATCGGCAAATGCCTGCGCCCGCGCTCTTTGGAGAAGAGCCGCAACGCCTCCGTGGCTTCGAAGCCATCCATGTGCGGCATCTTGCAATCCATGAGGACGAGGTTGTAGTACCCATCGGGAACGTCGGCCACCTTCGCAACCGCATCGATCCCATCAACGGCGGTCTCAACCGTAGGACCGAATTTCGAAATGAGCTCAACGCCTATCTCTCGATTGATCTCGTTGTCCTCCACCAACAGTACCCGTCCAGCAAGCGACTTCCGCTTCTTGAGCGTGGAACTCTCAGGGGCTTTACCCTTGTTGATGCAATACCGTTGCACGGCAGCATACAGAACCGACCGGAAGAGAGGCTTGGAGATGGTGCCTGAAGACCCTTCTGCAACAACAGCATCACCCTGCACGTTCTCTCCGTATGCGGCAAGGACAACCGTCGGCATCATTTCTTCGCCAATAGTCTCTTGGATACTGCGTACGCACTCTTCGCCGCTCATGGTCGGCATCTTCAGATCAACGATGACGAGGTCGAAGGGATCCTGAGCTTCTTGGGATTCAAGGACGAGAGAGGCTGCTCGGTGAGGATCCGTCGTTCCCTCAGCGGAAACGCCGAACTCCGAAAGGGCATGCAAGGCATTCTGCATGACAAGATAATTGTCATCGACCACCATGATGCGCAGCTTGTCGAAGCCGGTAAGATCAAACGACCCTGTGTTCGGCTGCACCTTCAAAGGCAGCGTGACCGTGAACTTGGTGCCCACATCCACCTGGCTCTCAACATGGATCGTCCCACCCATCAACCCCACGAGGCTCTTCGTGATGGCCATGCCCAAGCCAGTCCCTTCGACGAATGGCGTGGTTTCGTTGGATTCGCGTTCGAATGGCTCGAAGACGTATTGGATGAACTCCTCCTTCATGCCAATGCCGCTGTCCTCCACGACAAACTGCATGGTGGCAACGTCTCCGTCAGCCGGTCCATCCTCCGTCACGATGAGACGGACCATTCCCCCGTCATTGGTGTACTTGATGGCGTTCGACAAAAGATTCAGCAGAATCTGGCGAAGGCGCATCGAGTCACCGATGAGCTCCTCGTGGTGGATGTCGTTGATGATGATGTCGGTTTGCAGGTTCTTCTCGGAGGACTGCGGCTGCACGATGGTGATGAGCTCTGCCACAAGTTCAGGCATGCTGAATCTCTCTTCGGAAAGAACCGTCTTGCCGCTTTCGATCTTGTTCATATCCAGCACGTCGTTGATCAGGGAAAGAAGATGCTTGGAGGATGTCATGATGCGGGTAAGGCATTGCTTCACCCGCAGAGGATCATCAAGATTGTCATCGGCGATGCGCGTGAGACCGATGATGGCATTCATGGGCGTTCGGATGTCATGGCTCATGTTGGAAAGGAAGTCGCTCTTCGCATCGTTGGCCTTCTGGGCGAAGGCAACCGCTTCCTCCAGATGCTTGCGAAGCAGGTCTTCCTGCTGCTGTTTCTTGCGCAACATGATCAGATAGAAGACGATCATCACCACGACGCACACCATGAGGATGCAGGAGAACACGATGGTCTGCAGGCAGGCTGCATTGACCACGTTGTATGTTCCCACAACCTCTTGGGTGGTCTCGTCGAGGATCTTGTTCGCCAAAGCAAGCATCTTGTTCGACAGTGGCGTGATGTTGTCTGCCACGTACGCTTCGGCGGATGCGCCAGCGTCCGAGCCGTTCTCGATAAGGAACAGCACATGGGTTATCTGCACATAGAGCATCTCGTAATCAGCGTTGAGGATACGGGCATCCGCTGGGTTGAGCAGTGAGTCAGGGTCTATCAGCTTGAGCTGTTCGCGCATGTTGACGTCAACCTCATGAAGCTGTTGGCGAATCTCCGAGATCCTCTCGGGGAAGACGCTGAAATGCGCCAGATGAATGGAAAGCGTCTCTATCTGCGCGATGTCCGTTTCGATATGCCCGGCAGCCACTGATGTGGGGAACGGTCCGTCCTTCATCTCCTCTACTTGAGAAGAGATGGTGAGCATGTTGTTCAGCGTAACCACAAAGAACGCAGCAAGAAAAAGCCCTGCGCACGCCGCTGTTATGTGCATTGCTCGCGTAGCGACAGTCGAGCTTCTCTGAGCTTGGTCCACGTTCTCTCCCGTTCCCCTAGCGTGGCAAATGGCGCCAAAACGCTTCGCTACAGAATAGGAGCTGTGAGGGATTATTCAGTTGAGGGATAAAAGCGGCATCGGTTCGTTACTTTGACGTCGCCAAGAGAACATTTGACCCTTCGCTGTCAAAGGGTGCATCCCTTGGGAAAACAGCGCTGTCACGTTCAGAAGCCATGAAGTTCTCATTCTGCCCTTCCGATTCGCCGGGTGTTCCGTATTCAATCCGAGTCGTTTCGGATGCGGTCATCGCGCCAAGCAGCAGCGGAAAGGCCAAAAGCAAAGGCCACACATAGCGGGCGTCAAAGACGGGGGCGATCACGCAGAAGCCCACCATCACCCCTACTGGCACGAAGAGAGCACCCAACCCTCGCTTCCTGCGAAGGTTCGAAAACAACAGGGCTGCGGGCAGCCAAAGCACGTAGAGCACGGTCAGAAAGGGTGTATTGACCACCGGTACGGAAGCGATGGTGCCATAAGCCGCATCCAGACACTCCCGCAGCCCATCGAGCTCATCGGGGTTCCACAAGACCGGGCGATCTTCTTTGCCGATCTTCGTATCCACTGTCACCATGCGGATGTTGAGGAACGTGGTGGGTGCCACATACATTCCGGCCTGGGACATGATGGCAGCGAAGTAAGCCTCTGGATCTTCAAGGCCCTGCATCGCATAGAGCTTCAAGTATTCGACAAGATCGGCCTGGCTGGACCGTACCTGATAGTAGTACTTGACTCCGTCTTGGAAGTCGAACTGATAATGATCCTTGACCCGTTCGACATTCACCACCGCATTGATGATGCATTCCTCATCCTGGGAAAGGTCATGGACCTGAGCATAGCGAGCAGTCTGCTGGAACAGCAGCCCAAGCGTTTCCTGAGCGCCCCCCGGTGCGATGTTCGCCAGAGGGAACACCACGAGCGGCATCAATATGACCATCACGATGAAGCAGCTTGCGCCCTGAAGCGCGAGCGCTTCGAACAATCTTATCCGTTTGCGGAAAAGAAGGCAGCAGATCACCGTGGTGATCAGCACGATGAAGATACCCGTTTTCTTCGTGAGGCACATCAGCAGGGCCAGCATCGTAAACAATGCCACATTGCGCCCGGACAGATTGCCTCCTTGCGTGCGCAAGCATTCCACCAGCATGAGGAACCACGGAATGAAGGCCAGGCCGAAAAGCGAGTCCTTCACCACGCAGCTGGCCCACGTGGGAACCGCGGGCATCAGGCAGAAGAAGACGAAGAGCGCAAGACGAACGACACGCGGTGTGTTCCAACGCTGAAAGACCGAAAGCAGGTGGGTGAAGAGGGCAAGATAGCCCAAAACCTGGAGAGTAGACAGCACGAACACCCCAGCCATCCAATTGCCCGTGAGCTGATCGCTCAGCCATGCTGCGCCTCCGAACACCAGCGTCGTGAGTACGGGGTGGTGGTCCACCAACCACGCATCCGTGAGTGTGCTGTCGCGCACAGGTGCCCATTGAATGAGCGCTACCGGATGCGCCTCAGGATATACCTGCCACATCTGCCAATAGGTGTCCCAATAGGTGCTGCCAGGAAAATTCGCCACGAGCCACGGCAGCCAGCAAAGCAGCATGATGGCGAATGCCGTTCGAGAGGGATGGCGCAGGAAAAGCACCTTGAACACCGCGGGACGCTTCGAGGAGGATTGGCGAATTTTGGCGAGGGCCCAGTCTGAGAACAAGAGGAAGGCCGCGAAGGGGACCATGGCAAGAACGGTGAGACCGATCTCCGCCGGAAGGGGAAGCGACGCAAACCCTTCTCCCAAGGTGTATGAGGTGCCGAAGACACAGCAGAACGCGAGAACGAAGGAGATGACCGCCAGCTGCAGCCATTGCTTTCTTGAAAGGGTGGTCAGAAGGGTACGCATGCGCATATTGTATCGTGAGCCCGTGGGTGGCGGCGGTGTATGAACACATGAAGGCGTTCGGCCTTGGGGGTGGCGGTGGTGTTCGCGGAGGGGTGCTCAGCCTTGGCTTCAGGCTGCGAAAAGACGTGGTGCTTCGCACGAT
>CAYWWK010000042.1:0-7307 GCA_964462135.1 uncultured Eggerthellaceae bacterium
ACTCATCTGGAACAAGGGTGGATGGATCCAGAATCGGGCATTCACGCTGTACATCTGGTGCATGTTCTGCCAGATGGTGCCGATGTTCGTGAACGATTCCGTCTTCGCTGTGCAATCGGTGAACAATCCGGCTGTGAACACTGTGGTTTCCGTCATTGCCTTGGTGGCGAACATCGCAGCTCTTGCCTACATCGTCTATCGTTCCAAGAAGCTCAAGGTGAACCCCTACAAGCAGGAGGTCTTCGTGGGCACCAAGGACTTCCGCGAGGCTATGGCACGCAGGGCTGATACCGCCTATCTGCTGGAGACCGAGCCCAAGAGCGCGACAGCTGCGGAGATCGCTGAGATGGTGGCCTACAACGAGCTGCCCGTGGATGGAACCGTGGGGTATGTCTATGTGGCGAAGGATGCAGATGAGACCGTGGTCGAAGTGGAGACCGACCAGCGGGAGTAGACCATAGGCACGTTGCCGAACATGCTTCATCTCGAAGGGCGCCGTCTTCCCCTGCGGCGCCCTTTTTCGTAGGGCGGATTCTTGAGTCTGTCCAGCAGTATCACCGTTGTTGCCACGGTGTTGGGTCGATTGGGTCGATCTCCGCTTCGCTCGGATCGACCCCTACGACGCTCGGATCGACCCTACGACGTTTGGATCGACCTCAACCCTATCGAACCAGACCTGAAAGTGTAGCGGAAGCCATCACGCGACAGTGTGTGGCTTGCCCTGTGCTGCCAGGGCAGTACCTACAGCCAGCACGGACCGGCCCTCACGACAGCCACGTATCCTGCTTCAGGTACTGCTCGAAGGTGCGTACGGCCAGGCTGGCGCTTTTCTGATTGCGCACGGCGAAGCCGATCTCGCGGATGGCGTCCACATCCAAGGGGCGAATGGTCAGGTTGTAGGGAACGCGCTTCAAGATGAGCTCGGGCAGGATGCTCACCCCAAGGCCGCTTTCTATCATGGCCATGATGACGTAGTCATCGGGGGTCTTCAGCCGGATCTCGGGGGTGATGCCGGCGTCTCGGAAGAGGTCGACCACCATGGTGTCGCTGCCCTGCTCATCCAAGAGGAATGGTTCTCGAGCCAAGTCAGCCAGCTTCACGACAGGGTTTTTCGCCAAGGCATGGTCAGGCGGCAGAACGGCGAGCATGCGGTCCGATCCCAAGGTGATCGTATCGAAGTCCGCTTCGGTGGGCAGAAGGAGGAACCCGCAGTCAACACGGCCGGATGCGATCCATTCACGAATCTCGGCATAGTCTCCGATGACGAGTTCGTAGTCGATGTTCGGGTAGTCCGCTTGGAATCGCTCGATCACGTTGGGAAGCCACTGTGCTGCCACGCTCGAGAACGTCCCGATGCGAATGACGCCGGAAGCCAGCCCGGACAGACTGTCGATCTCCATCTGCAGGTTGCGCTGTTTGGCGCAGACATCGCGCACATAGGGAAGGATAATTCTGCCTTCGCTGGTGAGCTCAACGCCGCCGCGTCCGCGAACGAGCAGTTTGATGCCCCAGCTTCTCTCAAGCTCAGCGATCATCCGGGAGATGCCGGATTGCGTGTAGGACAGCGCTTCGGCAGCGCGGGTGAAGCTGCCGGTGTCCACTGCTTCGATGAAAGCCTCGTATTTCTGAAGCACGTTTTCCATGATCTTGCCATCCTGTTTCTGATATTTCGTATATCCTCATCCATTCCAATTCATCATGAAAATGATGATAAACATTCGCTTTCATTCTAAATCATGAAGTGGTTTACTATCCCGGCGTTCATTGAACGCATATGAAGCGAACCAGAGAAACGGGCTTGCATCATCATGCGGATATGCCCGTCCAAAGGGGATTCGAGACAACATATCAAGACAACCGGACGTCAAGCCCGTGCGGACGCATGACGCTTGCTGCCGGAGAGAAGGAGGAGCCATGCAGCACACACTCAAGTATCTGGCATCGTTGTTCATCTTCGGGTTCAATGGAATCTTTGCAAGCTATGTGGATGCCACCAGTACGCAGATCGTCTTTCTGCGGGTGCTCATTGGTGCCGTTGTCCTTCTCGGTGCATTCGCCATCACGCGAAAGGATTGGACGTTCTTCGAACATAGACGTGCCTTCGGTTTCCTGGTGCTCTCAGGCTGTGCCATGGGGCTGCAGTGGCTCCTCCTCTTCGAGGCCTTCAACCACATTGGCGTGGGCATGGCAACGCTGCTCAATTACTGTGGGCCTATCATCGTGATTGCGTTGGCGCCCTTCATATTCAAGGAGCGCATGACGTGGAACAAGCTGGTGGGCATCCTCGTGGTGGTGGCTGGCGTGTTGCTGTTGAATGGAACGGCCACGGGCAACTTCGATGTCATCGGCGTGGCATGTGGTTTGGGAGCTGCGGTGCTCTATGCCGTCATGGTCACCTTCTCCAAGAAGGCTGCTGCCATCAAGGGGCTTGAGAACACCGCCATCCAGATCGTCGCTGGCTTGGTCGCGGTGTTCGCGGTGCTTCTCGTCAAGGGCGAGGCAGTCGTGACGCTTCCCATACACAGTGTGCCGGCCATGCTGGAGCTGGGCATCGTGGGAACAGGAGCTGCCTGTCTGCTCTACTTCTCAGGTATCGGCACCATGAATGCCCAGTCGGTGGCCGTGCTGGGTTATTTGGAGCCGCTTGGTGCTGTGGTCCTCTCCGCCATCATCCTGGGGGAAGCCATGACGGGGCTCCAGCTGATTGGAGTGGCTTGCATCATTGGAGGAGCCTGCCTGGCCCAGCTGCCGCCCGCAAAGGTCATGGCGAGGATCGCGAGAAGCCGCGGATCGCTTCAAACGGGCAGCTTGTAGCCGTTTCCCGGCGCTTTCACTCATGGCATAATGGCCCTGTTCGAAAGGAGCCGCCCTATGCCCATCGAATCGCCACAACACAGGCCTCCCTATGACATGGCATGCCCCATGTTGGCCATCGTCACCGGCTGCAGCCATGGGAAGTGTCATTTCTGTGACATCTTCACAGGCGTGCCCTTCTCGGCCATTCCCATGGAAGAGGTGATGGCTGACATCGAGGGCATTGCGAAGACGGCAACCGCGCTCACGAAGCGCATCTACCTGACCGGTGGGAATCCCTTCGCGCTGCCCACCCATCGACTGATCGAGGTGTTCGATGCGGCGGAGGAACGCATCCCCACTGTCAGGAGCTATGGCGGGTTCTGCCGTATCGTGGATGTGGCCGCCAAGACCGATGAGGAACTGGCGCTTCTGCGCAGTCGCGGCGTTGATCGGATCGTCTTGGGGGCAGAAAGCGGCAATGACGAAGCGCTGGCGTTCATGGAGAAGGGACATACGGCGGCTGACATCATCGAGCAGGGGCGCCGTCTGCATGAGGCGGGCATCAGCTTCACGTTCTTCTATCTGGCTGGTATGGCAGGTGCGGGCAACGGACAGCGGAATGCCTTGGATTCAGCGAAGGTGTTCAGCGAAGCGGCTCCTGAATGCATCCTGGTGGTCACGCTTACGCCTACGCAGCACTGGCCTTTGGCGAAGGATATCGCTCGGGGGTTGTGGACGCCACCCGCAGAGGTGGAAATGGCCCGTGAGATCCAGACATTCGTGGCGAACCTGACGTGCAAGACCTTGGTGAATTGCTCCCATGACACCGATATCGTGCGCTTCGAGGGCATGGTTCCCCAAAGCCAGGCGGCATTGGGAGAGTTGATGGAGCATCGCATTCCCATGATGAACGAAAAGGCCTCCCGCAAGATGCGAGAGGCCCTGCACAAGGCAACCTTCTAGGGTCCGGTTGGGTCGGTTGGGTCGATCTCCGCTTCGCTCGGATCGACCCCTACAGTTCGGATCGACGACGGGAGAGGGGGGCGCAACGTCATCTAACCCAACCTCATCGTCGGTCTGAGGACGGATTTGGCTGCCAGGTAGGTGATCATGAGATACCCACCGTAGATCACCAGCACGAGCACCGCGCAAATGCCTACCGAGGTGATCACGTCCCCTCCAAAGGCGGCGAACAGCTGCTCGTTCATGATGCGCAGCGCCCAGGCGCTGTGACATAAGGCAAGCGCCAGCGGAGTGAGGAAGTAGATCATGATCTGCGTCAGCAGCGAATGGTTGAGCTTCCCTTCTCCCACGCCCAGACGCCAGAGCATCCGGTATCGCCCTTGGGAATCAACGACGTTGGTCAGCTGCTGGATGGCCAGGATGGCGGCTGTGCAGATGAGGAACACGAATCCGATGTAGAGCGCCAGGTAGGTGATGATCATACGCAGGCCGCTGGACTGCTGCATCATCTCAACGCCACTGATGACCATGGTCACTGGCCAGGTGTACAGGGCGTAGTTCGGCTCATCTTCTTCGCCAGCCATCGTCTCGATGGCATCGGGTTCAAGCGGCTGTACGGCGGCGATGACGCGCTGAAGGTTCAAGAAGTTCTCATGTTCGGTCTTGCCGTTGTCAGCATACATGATACCCGTGTACTCCCAGTGGGGAAGGGCGTTTTGACCGACCATGTCATCTATGACGGCATCGGGCACGATGAGAAGCATGGCGGTGGAGAGCATGGAGGTGTCTTCCAGCTGGGTGTCGCAGATCTGCGGGGCGCAGGTAAGCTGGGTGCCATAGATATCCGCTGAGGCGCCCGCTTCAGCCAAGGCCTCTGCAAACTCCATTGTCAAGGCGGCATTGTTCGCAAGCATGAACTGGTCATCCTCCAAGGTGAGGGGATCGGCTCCTGTCAGATGGCGGATGGCATTCATCTGGCTGACGGAAGCCACCGCAAGACAGTTGGCACCAACGGCATCCGTGAGAGCGGGGCTGTCCATGATCTGATCGCGGACGGCGGGGTCAAGCTGTTCGGCCAGCTGAGCGTAGGTCACGCCGAAGACATCGTAGAGGTTTATCTGGGCACTCTCCGCCACGGTTTCGTTCCAAAGCTCAGGGTTCGCATCCTCCAGGCATGCCGCTATATCCCAGTCGTGCTCCACGCCCAAGGCATAGCGCTCCGGGTCATCCGCCTGGAAGGCGGCGGCCCGCTGCCCCAATTCGGTATAGGGTGGTCGTGCTCGGTCAGCAAGCTCCTTCCAGAAGACATCTGATCTGATGGAGGCATCAAAGGGATTCGCCGCCTCCACTTCACCGACGAACACGTTCACCAGCCCCATCCCTGAGGAGAACACCGTGATGCTGAAGAACAGGAGCACGCAAACGGCCCAGAGGGATACGAAGGCCGTGTTGATGCGGCTCGTGATCTGGCGTACGGTAAAGGGGCGCACTCCTTTGAGATAGAAGCTGCGCGCGTGGGTGATGAGCAGGGAGGCGAACCCGGCAACGGACCAGAAGAAGAGGAAAGATCCTACCAGCATTCCTACCGTGGCCCCGATGAAGCGGGGGTCATCAAGCATCACCATCTCGCTTTCAGCCAACTCGTAGTAGGCGAAGGCGAGAATGCCCAAGGCGAAGACGAACACCACCAGGCACGCCCATGGGTTGCGGGCGACGCTCTTCTCGCTCTTCGTGCCTGCCTGCAGAAGGTCGATCAGCTTGTAGTGGTTGACGGTGACCGTGTTGAACAGGGCCATGAGCACGAAGATGACAGCGAAGCAGATGATGGTGCTCATGCAGGCCGATTCGCTGAAGACGAACTGGTAGTTCTTGATGGTCGCGCCGAAGAGGAGCCCGGTCACGAACGAAAGACCTTGGGATATGAGGATGCCTATCAGCAGGCCCACGACCAAAGCGCCCAGTCCGACGACCACGGTTTCGCAGAGCATGATGCGGGCGACCTGCCCGGCGGAGAGCCCCAGGATCTCATACGTGCCGAATTCGCGCTTGCGGCGACGGATGAGGAAGCGATTGCTGTACAGCACCAGGAAGCCCAGCACGCAGGCCACCACCACTGAGAACATGCCCATGAGGCCTTGGATGTCCTCGAAGACATCAACGCGGGCGGTGGCTTCGGCATCGAAGAGGACCTCTTGGCTTTCAATGGAGTTGAAGGCATAGAACATGGCAACGCCCAAAACCAACGTGACGAAGTAGATCACATAGTCACGCAGGGACTTCCGGACGTTGCGCATCGCAAGCTTAGCCAGCATGATGCGCCTCCTGGGAAGTGGCTCCTTCTGCGGTCCGCATCTCGGAGGCTACGGTCCGCTTCGGCGTGGCTTCGCTTCCCAAAAAGCTCACCACCTCCATGATGCGCGCGAAGAACTCCTCACGTGCCATGGCGCCACGGCGTATCTCGTTGAAGAGCTTTCCGTCGCGCAGGAAGAGGACGCGGCTGGCGAAGGAGGCTGCGTAGCTGTCATGGGTTACCATCATGATGGTGGCGCCGAACTGCTGGTTCATGGTTTCCAGTACCTCCAGCATGACGGCGGAGCTGCGGGAATCCAAGGCACCGGTGGGCTCATCGGCCAAGATCAGCTTCGGATCGGAGATGACGGCGCGTGCTGCTGCGATGCGCTGCTTCTCTCCTCCTGACATCTGATGGGGATAGCGATCAAGCACGCCGATGACGCCAAGCGTGTTGGCCATCGTGCGCACCCGATCGGGAATGCTTGCTGCTGGCGCTCCCTTGATGGTGAGCGCCATGGCGATGTTCTCGAATCCCGTGAGCGTGTCGATCAGGTTGAAATCCTGGAAGATGAACCCCAATTCATCTCGACGGAACTTCGCAAGGCTGCGACGGCCCATTTGAGTGATATCGCGTCCCGCGACGAGGATCTGACCCGTGGTCACGCGGTCGATGGTGGCGACGCAATTGAGCAGCGTGGTTTTGCCCGAACCGGATGGGCCCATCACAGCCACGAATTCTCCCGCTGCTACATTGAAGCTGACACCCGCCAAAGCCCGAGTTATGGAATCGCGGGTGCCGAACGTCTTCTCTACTTGGCGAACTGACAGGATGGTGCGTTCTGAGTGGGGAGTGAGTTGGGGAGTTGCCGTCATCTCTGTCATGTTACCTTGCCACCTTCTGTATCCGCGGCAGCTCGTAGAAGATCGCTGCCACTGCAGCGACGAGTGCTGCGCATCCCAGTACTTTTCCGAAGGTCTTCACGATATCCTCCTTACGCCGTTTCGGACAAGGAGAACTTTATGGATGGTGCGCTTCCGATGCCATCGAATTGACTTACAGATGCCTTACATTGCTGTAAGGCTTGCGGCACGCTCTGTAGCGCAGGCTTTAGCCTGCGTGTGCCGCCCTCCCCTGCAACCGACGAAGGCTGAAGCCTTCGCTACGTGTGGTGACTTACGCTCGGATCGATCCCTACGGTTTGGATCGACCCCTCCTACAATAAACAATGTCACATCCCGAAGGTGAAGAGCATCCT
>CAYWWK010000043.1:0-6165 GCA_964462135.1 uncultured Eggerthellaceae bacterium
CTTCTCGTGGAACTGCAACAACTACGTCCACGGCGACATGGCCCGCATCCGCCCGAGAAACAAGCAGGCCGCAGCCTAAGCGATCGCAACTCCATCGAAGTCCGTCGGCCATCCGGTCGTCGGGCTTTCCCGTGCTATGCGAATGCCGGTTCACAACGGTTGCTTGCAAGCATGTTCGCCCGATGAGATAATTCCTGTGTTCAAGCACATCGACAGGAACAGCCATGAAACTCTGCATTGGGATGGCTTCGGGAGCATACGGACGAGACGCTGACCGGAGCAGAGCCTGAACAATCGTCGGCCGTGAAAACTCGCCATGAGTTGTTTCGGCTTGCGCACATGAACGATGGGCACGAGAACGGGCAGGCGTCCGTTCTCTTTTTTGTTTTTACCCCCATCGAAAGGCTTTCCATGTCAGCATCCACAGATCATGCGCCATCCCTTCTGGAAGGGAGCGCCCCGAGGCGCTTAGTCGCATTCTCCGCCCCGCTCGTCGCGGCGAATCTTCTCCAGTACGTCTACCAGTTCGTCGATATGGGCATCGTGGGCAACGTCGTCGGCGAGACGGGGCTCGTCGCGGTCACCAACGCCTCCACCATCGTCTTCATCATCAGCGCGATAGCCATAGGGCTCATGTCGGGCTGCACCATCGCGGTCGGCAACCGCGCTGGCGCGCGCGACGAGCAGGGGCAGCGCCGCGCTTTCGTCGCAGGGATCGGGGTCGCCCTTCTGGGCGCGGCGGCGATAACCCTGGCAGGAACGGCGCTCGCCCGTCCCATCTTTTCGCTCATGGGCGTCCCGGACGCCTCGCTCGCCCAAACGACCGCCTACCTCGAAGTGGTCTCCCTAGGAGCGGTCGGCCTCTTCCTCCTCAATGCCGCGTGCGCGTTCTTGCGAGCGCAGGGAGACTCCGCCGGTCCCCTCGCCATCATGGCCTTCTCCGCCGTCGCGAATGTGGTCCTCGATCTCGTCCTCATAGCCGGTGCCGGGCTCGGCGTGATCGGTGCCGCTATCGCCACCGTGTCCGCCCAAGGCGCGGGGGCGGTCTTCGCCCTGTGGCTAGTGCGTCGCAGATACCCCTCTGCCCGCGGTCTGCTTCGCTTCGTGCGAGACGTCCAAGAGCGAGCGGAAGTGCTCACGGCCACACGGGACGTGCTTCGCGTCGGCATCCCCATGGCCGTGCAACAGGCCGTCATCAACCTCTCCTACGTCTTCGTGACCGCATGGCTTAACTCCTACGGCCCGACCATCGCCGCTGCCTCCGGCGTCGGCCTCAAGATAAGCACCATCGCTGGGCTCCCCTGCTGGGGAATCGGGCAGGCCGTCTCCGCATCGGTGTCCCAGAGCATCGGGGCCAGGATGCCGAAGCGGGCGGTTACGTTCGCCAAGTCGGGCCTCCTCATGTCCATCGTCGTCACCGTGGGCATCCAGGTTGTCGTGCAGTTCGGCGCGGAATGGTTCGTCTCCCTTTTCGGAGAATCGGGCAAGGGCCTCACCGAGGCGGCGATCCTCTACCTTCGCATCACCTGCAGCGTAAATGGGATCTTCTACGCGTCGATGTACGCCCTCGATTCGTTCGCCCTGGCCTCGGGCGCACCGAAGCTGGCCCTTGCTAACTCGCTCATCGACGCCTTCGTCATCCGAGCGGGGCTTGCGTGGTTCCTGTCCGTTCCCCTAGGCTGCGGATTCATCGGTGTCTATGCGGCGCAGGCGGCTGCGCCGGTTCTGCCCGCCATCATCGGCTTCGCGTATCTCCGGCTATGGTCGAAGAGAAACTTGCCCGAGCAGGGATTGCCCTAGGCGCTGAGAGCTTCAACCTATGCCTATAGCAGGAAGTCGGGAGGTTGCCGCCTTCATTGAGTCGAAGCGACAGCAAAGAGGCATCAGCGTCGCCGAGCTTGCACGCCGAATTGACATCGACAAGAAACGTCTCTGGTACGTGCTGAATGGGCAGCGCGAGATGCGGTTGGACGAGTTCATCAAGCTGTGCGCCTTCTTCGACCTGGGCCTTGGCCGCTTTATCGACAAGGCTACCGCCGAGAGGCTGCGCTCCCCGCAGCCATACCGCGAGTGATCGTGCGTCCATCCCCATCACGCCCGTCGGCCATCCGGTCGGCGGGCTTTCTCTTTGCCTCTCTTGTTCCAGCTTGCGAAAAACCGCCCTCTTGCGTTGCCCTTCATCTCCATGGCCGAAGTGAACAGGGGACGGGTCTGGCGTTCATTCACGACAAGGAGGCAACTCCCCCTTTCAGGCCGCCACATCGTCTTGAGAGAATGAACGCCAGACCCGTCCCCTGTTCACATATTACTCTGCTTGAGAAGCTTTCCGTCAAGCGTTGTCCAACAGCCATCCTATAAGGTTTCGGATAACGATGCCGGATTCTGTCGTGCCCCAAAAGAGAGAATCACGCGTAAGCACGATCTTGGGAAATGAGTCATGAACTGCCTCTAAGCTTTTCAGTTCGCGTTCGAGAGTTTCCTCTTCAACGATGTTGCTGCTGACCTGGATGTAAAGTCTTTCGTCTTGCCGATCAGCCACGAAATCGACTTCACCGGATGCTCCGGCACCCACATGTACCTCATATCCGCGCCTTCGCAGCTCGCAGAATACTACATTCTCCAGCTGATATCCGATGTCCTGGGGTCTAAACCCGATCTCGCGGTTGCGCAGGCCAGTATCGGGGGCGAACAACTTCTGCATCGGCTGAAGAACCGCCTTGCCGGCAATGCCTTCCTGCTCACAGCGCTGTACAAGGAAGGCTCGGCGAAGGGCACTTAGGTAGGAATCAACCGTAGCGGAGTTGGTCTTTTTTCCCATACTCGTAAGCGTATCGGCGATCTTGCGCGCCGAGAATAAGTTTCCAGATGTCGAATAAACGTAGCGAACAAGTTTCTCTAGCAGATCGATATCGCGCAAGTCGAACCGCTTTGCAACATCGTTGAGGATCACCGTGTCATGAATTGCCGTCAGCTCCTTCATTATGAAACTCTCTTCAAAACCGGGTCTATCAAAGAGGCCAGGCATGCCGCCATATCTGACATATCGGGAAAAGAGATCCTTCTGCGAAAGCCCACTTGCGAAAGGGTCAATGGCGTGCGAGAAATCCACGTACTCTGAGAAGGACAGAGGCCATACAGGAATTTCGATGTAGCGACCGGAGAGATAGGTGGCAAGATCAGACGACAGCAGAAACGCATTCGAACCGGTTAGATAGATGTCCGCCACTTGCTCCGTATGAAGACGACGTACTACCTTCTCCCAGCCTGGAACCTCTTGCACCTCATCAAGGAACACATAGAAAGGGCTTGATTTCTTGCGTTCGGTAAGCTTTTGGCGAATAAGATCATCCAGCCAAGCGCTCGTCGGCTCGAGCGGAATGTCGAAACTGTCGAGCTTTTTGTAGAGGATATTTTCCTCAGGAACACCTTTGGCCAGCAACCGCTCTGTGAGCATACGAAGCAGCGAAGACTTCCCGCAACGACGTACCCCGCTCAATACCTTTATAGGTTCGGTGTCCAAATACGAGTCAAGGAGAACGTCGTAAGCCGGCCGCGGTATGAGTTTACCTTCCATCTCAACCATTGCTGACCTCCCATGCAATAGTGTTAATTACGTTTCTCACTTTAGAATAATTTTACTAAAGTGTCAATCGTAATTTACACAAATCAACTGAGCAAAAGGGATATTCCGAGTAAAAGCGATTTCCGATTTTGATATTGCTGCTAATTCTCTTTTCCTATAAACGAGCGTTTGTTAGTTTATAGGAGGACTCATCATGGCTCGACCGAGAGGTGCGACGGAAAACGCGAAGGGCGCATTATGGCAGAGGCAATGCGATTCTTCGCCACGAAGGGCTATGCCGCCACCACGATGAAGGACATCGCTACGGCTGCAGGCATCAAAGACGCTTCCATCTACAATCACTTCAAGGGCAAGCGCGACCTCCTCGAAGCAGTGGTGGATGAGGAGCTTCGCCATCTTACTGAGGTTCTACAAGCGACAGGAGCGATGGCGAACCCTTTAGATGCCACCTTTCCGTATCAGATCGAGGACATGGATTCCCTGACTGCAGTCGTGCTGGATAGCTTTCGCCCGTTCTTTACAGACGAGCGGGTTGTCTGCCTGAGACGGATGCTCGAAACGAACCGTTGCGCGGACGAGCGCTTCAACGAGCTTTTTCGCGATATATTCATCAAGAAGCCGGTGGCCATCGAAAGCGCCATCTTCGCCCAGTTGACCAAAGTGGAAATATTTTCCGAATACGATCCCCATTTCACCGCCACCGAGTTCTATGGAAGCGTATTCCTGCTTCTCATGGCAGATAAGGACTGGCAGGAGGCCTCGGCTGAGATCAAGGCACACCTAAATGAGTTCATCGCCCTGCATAGAGGAAAGAAGATGCGAAATGGCAAAGACTGATCGAAGCATTGCCATCATCTATTGCTCTCAGACAGGATTCACGAAACGCTACGCTGAGTGACTTGCTGAAGATCTCGGAGGCAAGGCCATCCCCTACGAAAAGCGATCGACCCTGGATCTTGCGAAAACGGATGTACTGGTCTTCTGCAGCTGGTTCCATGCGGCATCCATCAAGGGAGCGGGTTGGATGAAGAAGATACTCCCCGTGATCACCCAAGCCTTCATGCGGTCATCCTCGCGACAGGAGCCACCCCTATGCCATGCGAGATGTGGCCAGCCTCAGAGATGGAGGCTGCCTTCGAAAGGACGTTCCCGAAAAGCGAGTATCCTAACCTTCCCCATTTCTACTGCCAGGGCGGCTTCGACTACAACCGCCTAGGTCTTCCCGACAAGATTGCCATGAGAATGTTCTTCAAGGCTAACGCGAAAGCCGCCGAGTCCGACCCCAAAGCCGCAGAAATGCTGCGCGTCATGAAGGATGGCTTCGACGGCACAAAGCGAGAATACCTAGAGCCGATCATCGCCTACATGCGCAGCGGGGAGGTCATTGAGCTGCAGCCTGTTGCCGTGAGCATGAAAGACGGCTCTACATCGTTGGTTTGGAAGCGCCCTGCTATGTCAAAAGGTCTTTACATGCACCGCTGAACTGGGGTTTGTTAATGCCCCTTTATTTCATGGAGTCAAGAGTGAGCAGCGCATTGCGTATATCGTCTTGGACAAGCGGCCTCATGCTGTCAGCATACGCCGATGTATCGGCATGCCTGAGCGAGGAAATGATCCGCGGCACAAGATGCGGCTTCGGCTGGGCAAGTTTCGGGAGGGATTTTATGCACTGCCGGGCTGTGATGGGCTTGTCGTCGGTTACGTGATCCAGATACTCGTCGATGATCCCATCGATCTTTCCCGCCTCGTCCCATTTCGCATAGAAGACGATCAATGTCAGCCCACGGGTGCGAACATATGAATTGGAATCGCGCATCATCTCGATGAAAACGTCGATGTGCGCATAGACGGCAGCGCCTAAATCGCTTGCCTCTTGCAGTGACCGCAAGGCACGGTAGGCGTCGCGGTTGTTCGGGCATCGGAGCATGCATACCTGCTCCGCGATGTTCAGGGCATCAAGCATTTTCCTCTTTCTCAACAAATTGCGATGAAGTTAAATCGTCATAACCCCAGCTCTTCTTCGCCCCACTGCTTTATGGCGAGCAGAATGGGCACGAAGCTTTCACCCTGTTTTGTCAGCTTGTACTCGACGCGCGGCGGCACCTCGCCAAAGTCAGTGCGCACGAGGAAACCATCATCCACGAGTTCCTTGAGCTGCTTGGAGAGTGTCGACTCGGAGATGTTGCCGATGCAGCGCCGAAGTTGTCCGAAATGCCTTACATCTTTGAGCGCAACGTAGAAGAGTATCTCGATTTTCCACTTGCCGCCGATCATGCGCTGAAGCGTGGAAACCGACTTGCAGCGTTCTATCTCTTCGCCCCGCCTTCTTGCCATAAACCCAACTCCTATGTACTGCAAAAAATATCAGTACTTCCAATTCTAAAGCTTCATTTGCATGATGGATGCAGAAAGCCTAATCGTCATATGGAAATCTGAAGCAAGGAGCATATCATGCATTACACAGGAACCATCTGGAGACCACCTTATGAGGCTGATTCACTCATCTTGGAAGCGACTGCGGGTTGCACGCACCGCGCCTGCAAGTTCTGCACGCTCTACGACGAGCTTCCCTTCAAATTCAA
>CAYWWK010000044.1:0-5349 GCA_964462135.1 uncultured Eggerthellaceae bacterium
CGATTACTCCTATCCACTCCATGTTGTTTCCTCCTCTGGTCGGTATCGCCGATTACGCCATGTCGTTGCGCGTCGCGCGCATGAACTCAGTGGTGCTGTCGAACTTCATCTTCAGCTCGTCGCGACGGATGGTCCCCTCGTCGAATGTCGTCAGATCCTCAGGGCTTTCGAACATCGTTCCCAGATCGCCGCGCTGCTGATTGAGCGCGATGGCTTCCTCGACGTCGTAGGGAATGAGCTGTTTCTTCTCACGGGGATTCCAAATGATGAATGCGGGTTTGGTCGTATCCGGACTTGGCATGCCCTCGCAGTAGCGCACATCGCCGTACTTCTCGATGAGCTCATCAAGTGGGCCGAAATCGAAAGCGCGCAGCGGGCAGCTCATCGTGCAGATGGGTTGCATGCCCTCGGCGAGACGATCAACGCACATGGTGCACTTGCTCATCTTGCAATCAGGTGCGTCCGTGGCGAACTTGGGGGCACCGTAGGGGCAGGCTTCGTAGCATTTCCGGCAACCTTGGCACTTGTCCTGATCCACCAGGACAGCCCCGAATTCCTCTTCCTTATAGATGGCGCCGTTGGGGCAGGCTTTCAGGCAGACGGGGTTCTCGCAATGGGCGCAGGGGAAAGCAAGCGCGCTCAGGCGGATGTTCGGAAAGGTTCCCTTCTCCCACTCATAGACCGTCATCCATTTCTCTGCGCCGGGTTCGATGCCGTTCCAATCCTTGCAGGCGATGCTGCAGGCTTGGCATGCGTAGCATCGGTTCATATCGAACATGAATCCGTATTGGGTCATTTCTTCTTCCTCTCTGGGCTGGGGTTCTGCCATCAGGCGATCTGTGCTGCAGTGGTCGGGTCGCTGCCAATCCTGAATTGCTGCGCCTCGGCTTCATCGGTGACGCTCGTGCCCAGTGCTGCCGCATCGCGGCCGCCGTGCTTCTTTGCAAGCTTGTCACGTGCGGCGATGGCTACCTTCGCTCCACGCATGCCACCACGTTCCGCCTCCGTGCCGAATCCTTCTGCATCGCCGTCTGCAACCTTCTCGACATTGACGAGGCCCGCAATGATGAGGGCGCCCAGAATGTGGGGCAGGTGACCGTCATCGAGAAGGATGTTCGGCGTGCCGCGCATGTCTTGACCGAATGCGTTCATCTCGGAGGTCTCCCCGTTGGTCTGATACCAGCCGCCATGATGGATGGCTGCGGTGCCCGGCATGCAGCGATTGGTGACATAGGCTGCAAGGATGGCCTCACCGCGGTCGGAGTAGACGCGGCAGAGGTCGCCGTCCTTGATGCCGCGCGCCTTTGCATCCACACCTGAGATCCATACGCCATGGCGATAGACGTCTTCGCGCATGAACGGGTTGTTGTCATTGGAGGAATGCTGGCGGTAGATGGAGACAGGCGTAACGAGCGACAGCGGATAGTCCTTGACCTTCGGATTGTAGAAACCATCGTTCGAGGCGCTTCCAATGTCGCCCTCCACGTAGCTGGGACTCCAGACCGGCATTGGATCGATATGCCCACGCCAGCGGGTCTCGGTCATATCGTGTTCCTTCACGAAGCGTGACGATGGCTCGATCTTTCCACTGGGCGTGTTGAAGGGGCTTTCGCCGCGCTCGATCGCGGACTGGAATGGATAATAGGGTTCGTCGATTTCCGTGCGAATGACGGGGTTCTCGTTGAATTCCTCCCATGTGGGTCGATGGTCATATTCCAGATAGGCCATGACGGTCTCATTGGATGCCCATTCCTCGAAAGCCTCCTTGTAGACCTTCTCCTGCTCGTCCACCCAATCCTCCCACGCGACATCCTTCATGCGCGGGTTGTAGCCTTCAACCACCTCGTCACCCAGACGTTTCGCTATCTGGGTCCACACCCATTCCTTGGAACGCACCTCACCGGGGAAATCGGCACCACGGGCACAGAAGGTGAAGTAGTTGCGCATGCCGTTTGGACCACTGACGAAGCGTTGATGCCCGTACATGTACTCGTCCATGCCTTCGAACTGCCAGACAGGTGCCGGAAGGATGATGTCGCACAGTTCAGCGGTGGGCTGGTTCATATGCCATTGGAAACCCCAGTTGAACTCTGTGTCAGCCATACCCTTGAAGCGCTTGTTGACGTTTGAATGGTTATTGGCGTAGTTGTTCTCGAAGATGATCATCTGAATGTTTGGCAGTGGACAATCATTCGTAGGGGAGCCGATGAAATGACGGAATTCGCTTTCAGAGATGCGGCCTTCCCAGTAGTCCTTCTGCTTCGCCAATATCTCGGTGAGGCAATTGTTGTTGAACAGCACTGGAACCTTGTAATCACCGGGGTCGCGCTGCCAATTGGCAAGCGGTGCTGGCACACGGCCGGGCGTTGGCAGGCAGGCACCTGATTCGCAGCCGCCATGGCATGCGATGTTGCCGGTCATGGCTTGCAGGATCATTGAGGCTGATGCACCGTAATCACCCATATGGCGCTTGGCGCAGGAATAGAAGTACTGGAGATGCACGGGCTTTTCCGTGCCGTAGAGACGCGCGAATTCTCGAATCGTCTCAGCGGGTACGGCGCAGATGGGAGCGGCCCACTCGGGGGTCTTCTTGATGCCATCTTCACCTTCGCCCATGACATAGGCTCTCCATTCGTCCAAGCCTTCCTGGTCGACCCATTTCTCGATGAAGTCGTGGTCGATCATGTCCTCCTCGAAGAGAACCTGAGCCACGGCGAGCATCATGGCGAGGTCGGTGCCAGGGCGGATGGGGATCCACTGGTCGGCAAGGAGCTCAGCCGACTGGGTATAGCGTGGATCGATGACGATGGTCTTGCAGCCGAACTCGTGGGCCAGTTGCATGTAGTACGATGTGGGCCCGAACCATGCGACAACCGGGTCCATGCCCCACATGACGAACAGTTTCGAATGGAACAGATCAGGCGCCTCAAAGCCTGGCAGCGCATTCTGCAGACCGCGAGTCACCTTCGTCAGGTCAACCCCTAGATGCAGCATCTCTCCCGCTGCGTGTCCTGAGGTGGAGTGCTCGCCCCATGCGCCAAAGCCGGCTTCCCACCATGGAGCCAGGGGGAACCCGTTCTTCTCGAAACTCGGATACTGGGAATGGAAGATACCGTAGGGACCGTATTTGGCCTTGATCTCCTTCATCTTCTCCGCGATGGTGTCGAGAGCCTCTTCCCAGCTGATTTGGACGAAATAGCCTTGTCCGGGGCCTTTCTTGCCGATGCGCTTCATTGGATGGAGCAGTCGCGTCTCGGCGTAGAGCTCCTTCTTCCACGAGTGCCCCATTGCGCAGGGGCGCATCTGCACATTGCCCTTGAGCAGGTTCTCCCAGCCGCAGTCCTCGCGGCTGTCATTCTGATTGACGGAGTCATCTGGCTCAACGGCGAAGAGCTTGCCATCCTTCAGGTGGCATTTGAGCACGCATGAAGAGTCCCAGCACCCATTGGCTGGGCATGTCGTGTAGAAGATCCGCTCCCCTTCGCGGCGCTTCCTGCTGGACTCAATGATGCCCTGTTTATCCATATGTTTCCTCCTTCTCTTCCGGGGCGAACCGGCCAATGTGAGAGCCGATTGCATCGGCTGGTTCGTGACCTGAGTGGAGTATATGGAGAAAAAATGAAGGCGTACCGGCTCGTTTGGAGATTCGATGCAGCAGTTGCTGACAGGGAATGGGAAGGAAACGTGCATGAAGATTAAGTTTCCTGTGGCTGTAAAGGAAACCGTCATCGAAACGCCTTCCAAGTATCGTTATGGCGTGGCTGGCATGATTTAATTATGGATAGCTGTATCCAGTGGGTGGCATGCGTTGCTGGCTGTCGCGCGACGAGGAATCGGGAATGGCGACGACGATCGGAGGGGAGATGCCATGCTGTTCGACGATGTGCAGGTGCTGATCGTCCTGTCAGAGGCGAAGAGTCTGTCCCAAGCGGCTGACAAACTCTACATGTCACGACCTGGGCTGTCTCAGCGTATCACCAATCTTGAGAATCGGGTGGGCACCATTCTCTACAATCGCACCTCGACGGGAATAGAGATGACGCGTGCTGGCGAACTGGTCACCAATTTCGCCCGGAATATCGCCAACCAGGAACGGACGCTCGCCGCGCAGCTTGCCGCCATTGATGAGAACTTCAATGCCAGCATAGAGGTAGGGATGTCTTTGAATGATGGGGTGGCGCTCTTGCCTTCCCTGGTCGCCCAGTATATGGAAAAGGAGGATCCGGATGCCCGTGTGCATCTTGAGGCAGGATACGAGCCCGAGCTGATCGCGAAGCTCCATTCGGGGGATCTTGATTTCGCTCTGCTCGAGAATTCTCCTGAAGAACCCGGGCTTGTCATGGAACTTCTGGGATACACGAAGCTGGTTTTCATCGGTCCGAACAAGTCGCCTTACAACCGCGTTGCGCATCCCTTGCCCGTGGCGACGCTTCTGACGTGGCCGATGATCATCTATGAATGGCATTCGGGACGGCATATGGTAGGCAATCGCCATTTTCGCGAAAGGTATGGCGTCTCTCTCCTTGACCATAACATGGTCGCTCGTTTCGATACCCACGAGGCCATGATCGAAGGCGTCAAGGCGGGTCTTGGCTGGTGCTCCGTTCCCGAATGCGTCTATATGCGCTACAAGGGAGATCCTGATATCGTGCGATTCAAGGTGAATACGGCACCCATGTGGTATCCGGTTCTCCTTGCGTGGTCCTCGGAACGCATTCTGAATGATTCGGCGCGGCGCTTCATCGACTTCATCTGCTCGAACCTTCCCGAAGGGTATTTCTCCCAAGACGTTGAGGCCTTCCTGAATTCCTAGCTGATGGCAGCTGGGTTTGATCGTCCATGATGCCCCTGTGCTGAGGGGTTGTTTCGGGTGGGGGCAAGACGCACGCTGGCGCGTGACGACCTACGCTACGGTGGACGACCTGCGCTACATTGACAATGGAAGACACATCGCCCTCACGCCCGACCCCGTTCCCGTGTCTCCTGTTCGAAATAATGGCTTTCGCTGCTCGTAAACTCCTTGAAACATCGTGCGTCTACCGTAGAATGTGACCAGTCGATCGACGCTGCCTGCTGAGCGGGTGCGCCAGGGGAACAAGGAGCAGGACATGGCAAAGGTACAGGAGATCTACGGCAAGCTGGTATTCGATGAGCACACCATGCAGGAGCGCCTCCCGTCGGCTACCTACAAGCAGCTGATGCGCACCATCAAGGAGGGCGAGCCGCTGAACATCGAAGTGGCGAATGTCGTGGCCCATGCCATGAAGGAATGGGCGATAGAGGAAGGCGCCACCCACTACACCCATTGGTTCCAGCCGCTTTCCGGTATCACGTCAGAGAAGCATGACA
>CAYWWK010000045.1:0-2132 GCA_964462135.1 uncultured Eggerthellaceae bacterium
ACGGCTTAGGGGAAAGACCCTGAATTGGGGCTTGACTTATGATAGCTGGTCTACGAACGACCTGCCAGATTATCCGTAGGGGCGGATTCTCAATCCGCCCCTACGGATAAGAAAGGGGCTGCAGCGAATGCTGCAGCCCCTTCATGAATCATTCTGTCAGATTCGATCAGATGCCAGGAGTTGCGTACACGCTGACCGTAGCATACTGCACGATACCGGGAATGGTGATGGTATACGTGGTGGTAGCCGTGTTGTCTTCCTGTTCACCCTCTTCCTCGGCAGGAGGCTCGGTGGTGCCAGCATCAGAGGACTCAACCGGATTGCCATCCTCGTCCACTGATCCGGGGACAGCACCTTCGGTGGCACCGGTGATGATGGGGGTCATCGACGGATCAAGCATGACGCTCATGGCAGTGCCGCCACAGATGATGTTGCCATCAGCATCACGGAGGATGGCGACCACGTGGGCATCCTTGCGATTGCTCAACGTTGCCGTGGCATCAGAACTGTCCATCGGGCCGAGATCCGCAGAGATATCACCGGTGATGGTCATAACGCCATCGCTTTCAGTGACCTCGGTTTCGGAAAGCTGGAAGGTGCTGTTCAGCTCTTCGGGAGTCTCCTTGGTGGAAGTCCAATTGATGTACTCCATCAGCGGCTTCACCTCAAAACGGGCAATGGGCGTGCTGGTATCGGACAGGTACGATGTGCCAGCTGCCGCCGTGGTGATACCTGGGTAGATCTCCTGCAGCGTCTCGCCACCGCCGATGAGCATCACACCATCTTCGCTGTACCCCTCGATGGTGAAGGTCACGCTGTTGGCGATCCACCCTTCGTTCGGATTCTCAACCGTGAAAGCATAGCTGACCGTCTGGTCAGGCAGCACGGTATAACCAACTTCTGTAACCTCAAGATCCTGGGCATTGAGCTCTTCAGTGGTCTTCTCAACAGGTGTAGCATCCTCGGAGGACGAGCAACCTGTCACCGCGAACATCGTGAAGGCCAGCGCGCCTGCTGAGAGCACGGCAACGAGCTTCTTGGATAACTTCATCGGAAATGCTCCTTCTCTCATCTTCGTCATCTTTGCGATTATACGTTACTCGCCTTCCTCTTCATCGGAAGAGGAATCATCTTCATCGGCATCGGTGATGGAGATACCAAGCTCACCCAAGCCGCCCACAGAACCCAGCAGCGCATCCAACTCTTCCAAGTTGCGCTTGTAAGAACGCGGAGGCAGTGATTCGCCCAACATCTCTTCATCATCGGTGTTGAAGGTGGGAGGCTCGTCTCCACCGATGAGGATGGTGTCATCAGGGGAGAACACCATGTCAAGCAGTTGGGACATGTCATCGGAAGAGGCAGTCAGGTCATCCTCGATCACATGGAGCAGGTTGTGTTCCTTCAAGCCCGCCTTCAGCTCTTCCATGGCCTTGCCACCAATGCCCTCAATGCGAAGCAGGTCATCTTCGGTGTGTCCGATGAGGTTGGCCACGGTTTCGATGCCCGCCTCTGAGAACTTGTTCGCCCAACGCTGGGACACTCCCAAGTCGTCAAGGATGTAGAGGCGCGCCTCCTCCTCTGACAGACTGTGACCGGCATGCATGCGCGCGAAGCCATTCAGGTAGCCACCGTAAGAGCCGCCGAAGTATTCGCCATCCAACATGAACTCATCGCGCTGAGGGATGAGTTCCTCTATCTCACGCAGCGCATCGGGCGCATAATCCGGCAGAGCCTCGCCCTTCTCCCCGCTCTTCTGGATAGGCGCACCCTTGTAGGTAAGCTCCACATCACGATAGCGGTTGAGACCCGTGCCCGCAGGGATGGGCTTGCCGATAATGACGTTTTCCTTGAGGCCGTCAAGGTGGTCGGTCTTGCCCTCAATGGCAGCATCGGTCAGAACGCGCGTGGTCTCCTGGAAGGATGCGGCGGACAGCCATGAATCGGTTGCCAAGGATGCTTTCGTGATGCCCAGAAGCAAAGGCTGGCCCACCGGGGGTTCCTGGCCGTTGGCAATCAATTCGTTGGCGACGCGCTCGAATTCGAAGCGGTTCACTTGACGTCCCGGCAGAAGGTCGGAGTCGCCCGCATCCAGCACGGCAACCTTGCGCAGCATCTGGCGTGCGATGACCTCG